>JAIBBM010000016.1 GCA_019694685.1 Leptospirales bacterium | reverse complement strand
GCCAGGATGGCGTCTGTGGAGCTCAGTTTGATGAGCGAATCGCAGAACACGCCAGATCAGCCTGAGCCTGCCGTTAATGAGCAAAGAAATAGAGACGAAATGCCGACAAATGAACAGAAGGAGCCAATTCGGGAAGAGGAATTACCTGGACAGGGCGTTTTTGACGCAAAGGAACCTTGATTTTCTTGTTGTCACTAGTGCCACCGGAAACACCCCTGAGATAAGCCATGTCCTTTCAAATGGTCAACTTTAAAGCGGGCTCCTATGTGGTCATAGAGGGCAAACGCGAAGCTCTGAGTTTCTTCATCATCCGTCAGGGCAAGCTGAAGACCCAGAAAGAGAACCCCGTCATTGGCGAGGACAGTTCCCAGATCCTTGGTCCTGGGGATTTCTTTGGCGTGGAGAGCGCCATGTCCGGCCACTCCAGAATTGAAACTGTAGTCGCACTGTCTGACTGCTCTCTCATCCAGGTAAACAACGATCAATTCGGACTTCTCATTCAGAAGAACGCGCCTGTTGCGATGAAGATCATTCGATCTTTCTCTGTAAAGCTCAGATCATTTGATAACACGATTACGCGTCTTTCATTTCGCAACGCAGTTGAGGAAGATCCTTCGCATTTATTTGTTCTGGGCGAACACTGGATGCGCGAAGGCAAAACAAATCACGCAGCTTACGCGTTTCAGAAGTATCTACAGTGGAATCCGCAGGGCGACAAACTCAGCCAGGCCAAAATTCATCTTCAATCTCTCAATAAGCCTCTGAAAGCTCCAGTCATTCCGGAGACATCGATCAATCGTACGTACAAACCGGATGATATGATCTTTTGCGAAAACGAACCCGGGCGTGAACTGTATATCATGCAGAACGGCAGAGTGAAGATCACAAAGATGGTGGATAGTCAGGAAGTGATGCTCGCAGTTTTGCAAACCGGTGACATATTCGGTGAGATGGCGCTTCTGGACAACAAGCCCCGCAGTGCGTCTGCCATCGCATCTGAAAATACTACCATGCTTGCCATCAACAAAGCAAACTTTGAAACCATGGTGCAGCAGCAGCCACAGCTTGCCACGCGTTTGATCACTCTGCTTTCAGAAAGAATCTGGATGGCATACAGACAACTTGCCAACCTGATGATCACAGATCCGGTGGGTCGTCTGTATGACACTCTGCTCACTCTTGCAGAGAAGCATCACGTTAAGATTGCGGCCAAGGCAGCATACACTTACGAAATCGGCGGAAAGGATCTACTGAAGATGGTTGGTCTGGACCCGCAAAAAGACGAACGCTATCTCATGGAACTCTTGAAGTCTCGCTGGCTCAAACTCGATGAAGGAAAAATCATCTGCATGGATCTTCTAGAACTGGAGAAGCAGGTGCAGTTCTACAAAAAGAAATCGAGCATGGAGCGCAAGAGAGACAAGCCAGCCTGATGTGGGCCCCCTTTCGCGTCGAAACAGGCGCGATCATCGCACCAAGACCACTTCCTGGAATCGACGGAATCGGAGATCGTCTTCGCACGGCTGCTTTTGCAGAGATGCAGGCGGAGCGTGCTTTTGCTCGCGCCGCTGAAATTTATTCAGATGCGCCCGAATCACTGCGAAGTGCATGGTTGCACCTTGCTTCCGAAGAGAATCGCCATATGAACTGGCTGCTGGGTCGCATGAAAGAATTGAACATTGACATAGTAGAAAGACCCGTAAGCGATTCCCTCTGGAATTCGCTCATGTCGTGTAAAGACGCGCGGAGCTTCTGTCATTACATCGCAGATTCTGAGCAAAGAGGAAGGCGCGCAGGCCTTCGTTTTTATGACGTATTAAAAGACATTGATCCTACAACGGCTGAAATTTTTTCGAAGATCGCGGAAGAAGAAATTCGTCACATCGAACTTGCGTTTCAGTTCTATCCGATTGAGACCGCGTCCCGTTAAGCGCAATTGCGGACAAAACGGTTTGACTCATTTCGCCAGATCGTCGCAAACTTCAACCATGCCACGTTCGTTCTTCCTTTTCGTTAGAGTGCTCGTCCCTTTGAGCCTTGCGTTCCTCCTCACTTGCAGTCCAACAGGCGGGTTTACGGCGGGGGATTTAGCGCAGGATTACGGAATTGCGGCGGTGGCTGCCTGCGGACTCCGAACCGCTCGTGCTCAGGCAGGCAGAACGTTTACAACTGGATTCGAACAGGTAAGCGATTTCAACGGCTTCTACATCACGCCTTCGCCTTACCAGGGTGCTGTGACTCACGGACTTTCCACAGCCCAGGTGCATGGCGGAAGCAATTCTCATCTAGCAACTATTTCCAACGCTGCAACAAGCTGCACTGGAAACTGCAATCATAGAGGATACCCAACCATTCAGCTTCATAAGACCGCCGCAGGCGGAATGTCAGGTGTTGTTTTTACTGAGTTCTATGTGTATGTTACTATGACCATCAACGACGGACAGTGGCTGAGCCTGGCAACTCTTACTCCTGATTCTTCAGATGCCTGGAGTCGCACCGTGCTCGTGAATGTTGGAAACCTGGGACGCACAGGGGGCGGCAATTACATGCACTTGATGCACGTACCAAACCAGGGGGAGAGCGGCTGGACGTATCAGGCAGGCTCTACGAACGGTGGAACGCAGTTTCCGCAGAACCAGTGGGTCAAGGTTTCCATCTGTCTGGACTTAAATCCGGCGACGGGCTGGGCCAAAGCATGGATGAATGATGTGCCTGTGTCTGCAGCACCAGTCTCGGGAGGTTGCGGAGTACTCGAACAGGCTCATTTTGGATTGTATGCTCCGCCCGCGATTTCAAGTGGAGTCATATACAACGATGATCTTCAGATCAGAGAAGTCTCTGTCTGTCCAAAGTGAATCACTGCGCGTCTTTTAGTTTTGCGAGATACTCTACGCTGTTTTTTCCGTCACCCAGTTCCGTGACTTTGCGAATACCGTTGATCGAGCCTTTGTATGCTGTGAATTCATTTCCGTTGTGCGTTCTAAGGGAATGCGGAACTCCAGCTGGAATAAAAAGTATGTCTCCTGCTTCAATGGTAACCGGACCTTCCGGAAAATGAAACGTGGTTACACCAGCCACTGCTCCGCGAATTTCAGGGTAGTCATGAGTGTGCAGGCTACGCTCGCACCAGGGCGGAATCGTCTGCAGATCGTATACCTGGAATCCGTGCATTTCTAGTTCTTTGTATACCGCTTCTTTTGTTGGAGTTTCTTTGTGCGGCCATTTGATGACCCGGGCTCTTTGCATTCCTGATTCTGTCACATTTGCGCCTCCAGGTCTTTGACGCCCGTCAGGTCTCGATGATGACTTTCGTCACACGTGCTGTTTTCGGCTTTTCTTGCGCACGCGCGGGAGAATCCCTGCATCATGGCGAATTTCGCAGACTGGCAAAAGCAACTTGCAAAAGATCTAAAAGGCACAACCGACCAGGACCTGACCACCATGACTCCGGAAGGCATTCCGCTGAAGCCCCTTTACACTGCGGCGGATCTGGCGGCCACAGATCAGGAAGCTGTAGGATCTCTACCCGGGCTTTATCCCTTTCTTCGCGGCCCATACACTTCGATGTACAGCCATCGCCCATGGACGATTCGCCAGTATGCAGGCTTCTCCACTGCAGAAGAATCGAACGCATTCTATAAAAGAAACCTGGCGATGGGGCAGAAGGGTCTGTCCGTGGCGTTTGACCTGGCCACTCATCGTGGTTACGACTCAGATCATCCCAGAGTGAAAGGAGATGTTGGAAAGGCAGGCGTTGCGATCGATTCAGTCGAGGATATGAAGATCCTCTTCAGCGACATTCCTCTGGCAGACATTTCAGTTTCTATGACCATGAATGGTGCGGTGATTCCAGTTCTCGCCTGTTTCATTGTCGCAGGAGAAGAGCAGGGAGTGGGTCCGGACAAACTCGCCGGCACAATTCAAAACGATATCCTCAAAGAATTCATGGTGCGAAACACCTACATCTATCCACCCGATCCTTCCATGCGAATCGTGTCTGATATCATTGAATACACAGCGCATCGCATGCCAAAGTTTAATTCGATTAGCATTTCAGGTTACCACATGCAGGAAGCAGGAGCGACCTGTGAACTGGAACTCGCCTTCACGATCGCAGATGGTCTTGAGTATGTAAAAGCAGCGCTCGCGCGCGGATTGGATATAGACGAGTTTGCACCCAGGCTGAGTTTCTTTTTTGCAATCGGAATGAACTTTTACATGGAGATTGCGAAACTGCGTGCGGCACGCGTTCTCTGGGCGCGCCACATGAAAGTATTCAACCCGAAATCAGAAAAATCTCTTCTCCTTCGCACGCATTGTCAGACAAGCGGGGTAAGCCTCACAGAACAGGATCCGTACAACAATGTGATCCGCACCGCAATCGAAGCCATGGCCGCAGTGTTTGGCGGCACACAGAGTCTTCACACCAACGCTCTAGACGAAGCAATCGCTCTTCCCACTGATTTTAGCGCTCGAATTGCGCGAAACACGCAGCTCATCATTGCAGAGGAAACTGGAATTCCTCGCGTGATTGATCCATGGGGCGGCAGTTACTTCATGGAAAAACTCACGCAGGACCTGGTCGATCGCGCCGAGGCTTTGATCAAAGAAGTAAACGAACTCGGGGGAATGACAAAGGCGATTCTTTCCGGAATGCCAAAGAGAAAGATTGAAGAATGTGCCACTCGGCATCAGGCCCAGGTGGATAAAGGCGATAAAACTATCGTAGGTGTGAACAAGTATCGCGCGAAGACGCAGGATCCAATGGAGATTCTTGAAATAGACAATGCAGATGTTCTGCGCAAGCAGATTGCTCGTCTGGAAAAGATTCGTTCTTCGCGCGATGCAGGAGCTGTCAAAGCAGCACTCGGTGCCATCGAAGAAGCAGCTAAATCCGGCAAAGGCAATCTTCTCGAACTCGCTGTCAACGCCGCCAGGCTTCGTGCTACCGTGGGAGAAATTTCAGACGCCATGGAAACATCTTTTGGACGTTATGCGGCACCCATTCAGGCTATTTCTGGAGTGTACGCGGCGCACTTTGCTGAAAATGAAGAGTGGAAACTCATTCGCACCGAAGTGGAGAAATTTGCAAAAGACAAAGGGCGCAGACCCCGTATTCTCATTGCGAAGATGGGCCAGGACGGTCACGATCGTGGAGCTCATGTAGTGGCCACTTCTCTGTCTGACCTTGGATTTGATGTGGACATTGGAGCCTTGTTCATGACTCCGCAGGAAGTGGCCAAGTCAGCTGTGGAAAATGACGTTCATGTGGTAGGAGTGTCGTCTCTGGCCGCCGGTCACAAAACGCTCGTTCCAGAATTGATTCAGGAACTAAAAAAGCAAAACGCCGGCGACATCAAGGTAGTCTGTGGAGGCGTCATTCCACAGCAGGATTATGATTTCTTGAAAAAGGCGGGAGTGGCCGCTGTGTTTGGACCTGGATCGAGCATTCTTTCCACCGCCAAAGAAATACTCAAAGCGATTTCTCAATGAAGCAGGCAGACGCAAATCAAGATCTTAAGAAGGCGGCAGGAATTCGCGCTGCCTCTTTCGTGCAGTCTGGCATGAGAGTCGGTCTTGGCACAGGCTCCACTGCAGCCTTTCTGATAGAAGAGCTCGGTCGCCGCAAAAGAGAGGAGAACTTGCAGATCGTGTGCACGGCCACTTCGTTTTCCAGTCAGGTGCTGGGAGAGAAGGCGGGACTCACAGTTCTGCCCATAGATCAGTTTGATGACCTCGATATTTCTATCGACGGGGCAGATGAAATTGATCCTCGCCTGTATTTGATCAAAGGCGGAGGTGCCGCTCATACGCGCGAGAAACTGGTTCATGCAATGAGTCGCCGCTTCGTTGTGATTGCAGATTCGTCTAAACGAGTGCAAAAGCTTGGAGTGAAATTTGCCGTGCCGGTGGAAGTGATTCCGTGTTCGGCTCGCTATGCGATGCGAAGATTGATGGCGCTTGGCGCAACCCACTGTGAAATTCGGATGAGCAAGTCTGGAAAAGATGGCCCGGTTGTAACAGACAATGCGAATTTTATTCTGGATTCGACCATGGATGTGGCAGATCCGATTTCCATGGAAACAGCAATCAACTGCATTCCTGGCGTACTTGAAAATGGCATCTTCGCATCCGTGCGACCAGTGCAGGCAGTGATTGCAGAAGCAGGCGGCCTGGACGAAATCACTCTCCCCGCTTAACATGCGCCGTTTTGCCGTCATTTTCGATATGGACGGGCTGATGATTGATTCGGAGCGCCTTTACATTGAAACGGAAACAGAAATGGCGCGAAAGAGAGGCGCCATTCTTACCCGCGAAACCATCGCTCGAATGATGGGCAGAAAACCAATCGAGTCCATGAGAATCTACAAAGAGGACCTGGGGCTTGTGGATGCACCGGCCGATCTCCTCCATGAAAGAGATGTTCTGATGATGCAGCGCATGGAGAAGGATCTGACTGCCATGCCAGGGCTCTTTGAATGCCTCGAATCGTTTTACGGGCGCTATGCGCTGGCCATTGCGACAGGTGCAGAGTCAAAATTTCTGGCATTGGCCGTGGACACTCTGGGGATTCGAAATCGTTTTGATGTACTTGTTCCATCGGATGAAATACTCGAAGGCAAACCAAGTCCTGAAATTTATCTGCGTGCCATGCATGAGTTGAAGATCCAGCCAGATCATTGCGCTGTGCTTGAGGATTCTGCCAATGGATGCCTTTCTGCGCGAAGAGCGGGTGCGTATGTTGTGGCCGTCCCGTCAGAACATACTGCTCACCAGGATTTTACTCCGGCACATTTTATGGCAGACGATCTATTGCACGCCCGCGATCACATCCTCGGAGTATTTGGCGGATGAATCTCAAAGGAAAAACGGCTCTCGTCGCGGGTGGTGCTGGTTTCATCGGATCCCATGCGGCGCGCAGATTGCATGAACTGGGTCTCAGGGTTCGCATTCTGGACGCAGGGCCAAAGCCTTCGCGAGGATTCGACGAGTTTGAATATGTGCAGGGTAGTGTGACGGATCGCGCACTCGTAGATCAGGTGATGAAAGGCGTAGATCTGGTTGTGAATGCGGCGGCTCTAGTGCAAGAGGGTGGATCGTTTGAATTGTTTCGCCGCGTGAATGTAGAGGGAGCGGTTCGACTGGCGGAAAGTGCGCGAAGAAGCGGAATCAAGCTCTTTGTTCAGTTTTCAAGTGTTATGGTCTACGGGTTTGATTATCCGGCCATGGTTCGTGAAACTGGTCCGTTTGGCGGAAATGAAAATCCATACTGTCAAACCAAGATCGAGGGAGAACTTGCACTTCTGCAGATGCACAGGCCGGGCACGTTCGACATATGCATTGTTCGCCCAGGAGATGTGTATGGCCCTGGATCTGTTCCCTGGGTGATTCGTCCGTTTCGCCTGATGAAATCTTACCAGTTTATGCTTGTGGATGGTGGGAACGGCACCATGAATCACGTCTACATAGACAACCTGATAGACGCGGTCATTTTGCTTGTGGAAAAGAACGCCACAGGAAGGGCGTATAACGTTACGGACGGAGGCAGAACCACGTTTCGGGAATACTTTCAAAGACTGGCCCGAGAAGCAGGTCGCGGACGGCTTCCGTCTCTTCCTTACAATGTCGCTAGAGCCGTTGCATGGGCGGCCGCTCTCCCGTACAAACTGTTTGGGCGCAGGCCCGAGGTGTCCGCTGATTCAATTCCCTTTGTTACAAGGCCCCATCCTGTCTCTATAGAAGCCATTACTGCACTTGGATTTGTTCCACGCGTGACCCTGGATGAAGGAATCGAAAGGACCATGGAATGGCTTAGAAGCGTGAACTACGAAGAGCTCCATCCATTTCGACCGCAAACAGAGGAGAAACCTTCTCGATACCGTTATGCGGCACTGATCGGGGTGATCCTTCTTGCTTACTTGCTTTTTTTTCCAGTCAAAATTGATCCAGGCCCCTATGTAGCCCAGGCGGATGTGGGGTACACTGGACCCTTTGCGCCCAACCAGAAACTGGCAGATATCAAAATGCTACCCATCAGCGCTCATGGCCCCGAACATGTGGTTGTGGACTCTGGCTGGATTTATGCCGCAGTGGATTCAGGTGCGATCCTTCGCATGCGGGCGGATGGATCGAGTCTGGAAGAATTTGTACAAACAGGAGGACGTCCTCTTGGATTTGCATTCGATGCAAAGAAGAACCTGATCATCGCGGATGCAGTGAAAGGACTGCTCCTGGTCACTGCGAAAAAAGAAATTCATGTGATCACAGACCAGGTGGATGGAAAGCCGCTTCAATTTACGGATGCAGTGGTAGTTTCAAAATCAGGAAAAATATACTTCACAGATGCAAGCATGCGCTTCTCCGCTCGCGGCGGAACGTTTGAGGCAAGCATTCTCGATACACTGGAGCATTCCTGTACCGGTCGTCTCATCGAAGTGGAGGCTGGTCGCGCGAAGGTCTTTTCTTCTGGAATTTGTTTTGCCAATGGTCTTGCGCTCGATTCAAAAGAGGAGAGTGTATTTGTAGCAGAAACGGGTGAGATGCGCATCCTTCGATACTGGATTTCTGGTGCGCGAAAAGGTGTAAAAGAAGTGTTCCTGGATAAACTTCCGGGCTACCCGGACAATCTAATGCGAGGCAGTTCCGGTAAGATCTGGGTGGGTCTTCCGAGGCCGCGCAGTAAATTTGCAGATCTTGCGGCTGCTCATCCAATCCTGCGTAAGATCACACTGAGGCTCCCACGTTTTCTCTGGCCTGTTCCAAAACCGTACGGTCATGTATTCGCATTTGATGAATCCGGACGCATTGTCGCGGATCTTCAGGATCCCGCAGGCCAGTATCCAGATACCACAGGGGTAACAGAGACAGCAGATCGCCTCTACATTCAGAGTCTTCATGCCGAAGGCCTTGGATATGTGCTCGCCGCAGGCAGGACTGCGCAGTAATCTGTTGGAGTGAATTCCACCGTTCTGTCTCCTGATCTTGAAATCCAAACGCATCCTGACTACAATACAAGTCACCACACTGAAAACGGGTTTCGCAATCCGTGGAAAATGGAAGAACCAAAGCCGGGCCCACTCGATGCTCTGGGATGGATGGTTTCTTTCGCATTCAAAAAGCGAGAGGATCTACCTCTTTTCTCTGTTCCCATGGATCCCTCCTTTGTAGCCAATCATCCAGATCTCAGATCTGCTCACTGGATTGGGCATTCTACTGTGTTGCTCAAGCTTGGCGGCAAATATGTTCTACTCGATCCAGTTTTTGCAAATCGTGCCAGTCCTGTCCCATTTGCAGGTCCCAGAAGAGAAGTGGATTTGCCCATTGAAATCGAAGACCTCCCCGGAGTGGATGTTGTGGTTCTTTCTCACAATCACTACGATCACCTGGATACGGATGCGATCGCTCGTCTGGCGGGCAAGTTTGATCCTTTATTCATAGTGCCACTTAGAAATGGAGACGTTATGCGATCAGCAGGAGCTCGTCGCGTGATAGAACTGGACTGGAGGCAGAGTGTCAGTGCGGAGGGCATGACGTTTCATTGCTTGCCGGCCAGACATTTTTCGAACAGAGGTCTTACGGATAGGAATGAAATGCTGTGGGCCAGCTTCCTCATTGAGCACGATGGATGGAAAGCCTACTTTGCGGGTGACACCGGTTATGCGGAACATTTCTCCGAAATAGGCAGAATGTTCCCTGGCATTGATCTGGCTCTCATTCCAATCGGCGCGTACAAGCCAAGATGGTTTATGCGGGAGGTGCATGTGGATCCAGAGGAAGCAATGCAGGCCTTTGTGGATCTGGGTGCGTCTGAATTTTTTGCCATTCACTGGGGAACGTTTATCCTGGCAGAGGAAGCTCTGCATGAGCCAGCAGAGCGCATGGAGCAGCTGATTTTAAAAAAGAAAATGGATCGGTCGCGATTTCACATACTCATGGCAGGTCAATCTGTCGGTCTGGATCGATTCTAGTGCAAATCGGTTGCGCTCGCCTAACCCGGAGATAAACTGACCTATGGACCATCGCTTTGATGTAGAAACATTCTGGGAGTTCTCAGGCGGAGAGGGAATGAATTTCAGCCGGGATCATGTGATCCGTTTTCCCGGGAAAACGGAAATTCACGGATCCTCCGCGCCTGCATTTGCGGGAAACGCGGCCAACCTGAACCCTGAAGAGCTATTTGTTTCTGCCATCTCTTCCTGCCAGATGCTCACGTATCTCTTCTTGTGTTTTAAGAACAAACTCCAAATTCAATCCTACGAAGATCATGCCGAGGGAGAACTGGTGCGCGAATCTGCCGGAAAATTCTGGATGAAGACCGTTACACTCAAGCCAATCGTGAAATTTCGTGGCGCGGACACCCAGCAGGTGCGCGCACTTGCCATCAGGCTCATTCATGAAGCGCATGTAAATTGCTTCATCGCGCAATCTGTGAAGACAACCGTGAACATTGAACCCAGTCTTTTGTTTATGTGAGCGCCGGTCGTTTATGCGAACCATTGATCTCATTAGGAAAATTTACATAGATGAATCCGTTGCAGATTCTCCTCTCGCGCGCAACGTGCGTCTTCGCGCTCTTCCAGGAGTGGAAATTGAAACAACCAGTCAGTCAGCGGAGATTCTAAATCACTTCAGAAAAAACGGAAACATAGAAGACAAACACACTCTGTTGCTCTATCCTTTTCCAGGTAAGTTCATGTCCTTCTGCCCTGGCTCGGACGGCATGGTCTGCTGTAACTACTTTGTGATCAATTTTGGATATGGCTGTCTCTATGACTGCCACTATTGTTTTCTTCAAAATTACCTGAACAATCCTCTTTTGACCATGTTTGCAAATACGAATGATTTGTTTGCGGAAATTGATAAAAAAATTCATGGAAAAAAGTTTCACTTCCGCATTGGCACCGGAGAAACCACGGATTCTCTTGCGCTCGAACCGCTCACAGGGATGGCGGAAATACTGGTGAATCATTTTGCGGAACTTCCGAACGCCACTCTGGAACTAAAAACAAAATCCTCAAACGTGGATAGCTTGCTCGGGCTCGATCATCGTGGCCACACAGTGATCTCCTGGTCTGTCAATCCGCCTGGAATCGTTTCGGAAGTGGAAACCGGGACAGCCACCCTGGAAGAACGTCTGGCCGCGGCCAGGAAGGCGGAGGCTGCCGGATATAGACTTGCATTTCATCTGGATCCTGTGATTCATTTTGAAGGCTGGGAAAAACAGTACCACGACCTGATCGATCTAATCTTCTCCACAGTGAGGGCAGACAGTGTTGCCTGGCTTTCCCTGGGCAGTTTTCGCTATTTACCCGGCCTAAAGACCGTAATTCAGGGACGTTTTCCAGAAGACACGCTGACTCGCGAGGAAATGGTTCAAGGACCGGACGGAAAGTACCGTTATTTTAAGACGATACGAGAAGAAATGTACCGATCCATCCGCGCGAAGGTCCAATCTGTGGACCCGAAGCTTTTCCTGTATCTTTGCATGGAAACGAAGCGGATGTGGGAGGATGTGTTCCAATTCGTGCCCGAATCTGCGAAGAACCTGGATGCTGGATTTGAAGAAAGGCGCAATTACATGGACAGTCTGCATCCTCCTGCTGCAGCCCCTGTTCTCTGAAACGATCCCGCCAGAGGCGGCCGTTGAAAATCTAACTACCAACTGGAAGGGAGACGATACCAATCCGCTTCCATCGCCGGACGGAAGCTTCCTTGTGTTTCAGTCCGATCGTCCGGGCTCCCTGGAAGATTTCAACTTTTGGTTCTCCTATAATAAGAATCATTCGGATCGCACGGGCGCTTCCTCGTGGACGATTCCTGTGCCTCTTCGCTTTCCTCTAACCGGCGAAGCGTCTGATACGATGAAGATCCTTCGTCCTCAGGGAAGTGTGGGAGTAGAGCCAGGACTCTTCAGTGTGAACTCCGACGGCTTTGATGGCGGCGGCTCGATTCTCTGGCGCAACGACAGTCCTGTTGAAATGTATTTCACGTCGGATGCGAAAGCGCGCGGGGAAGGTTACGACGGGCTCAATATTTATTACACTCGCTTTCGCGACGATCGCTGGTCCAAACCAATCCAGATAGATACTCTCTGTTCTAATTTTGACGATCGGATGCCCTGGATTTCTAAAGACGGCCTTCGCATTGTGTTTTCTTCGAACCGGCCGGGCGGGTATGGCGGCTACGATTTGTATTTCGCAGATCGCGATCCAAAAACAGGCAAGTGGTCTTTGCCCGTGAACGCCGGACCGAAGATCAACTCTGAGGCGGATGAGATTTCACCATCCTTTTCTCCAGATCGCGGGATGCTTTTCTTCAGTTCGAATCGAGAAGGTGGTCTGGGGCATTTTGATATTTACGTAAGTCGTTTCAGAGAAGATTCCTTTGAAGCGGCGGAAAATCTGGGTCGTCCTTTTAATTCTGAAAGAGACGATGAATACTTCACCATAACAGAAGACAGACTCTGGGCCTATTTCGCAAGCGAGCGCCAGCACGTAGATGCAGCCGGCAGACTGGATTTGTATCGCACTGCTCTGCCGGACTGGCTTCGCGATCCAGTGGATGTTGCATTCTCCATGCTCATCATGGATGCATCTACCAGATTGCCTCTTGGTCTGGAAGCAACCGTGAAGATTCAATGGGAGAAAGACTCCATAGTCCGTCATAGCAAGCCATTCAACAAAGATCCAAAGGATTTAGAAAAGAGTAATTTTGAACAGTCTCTCGTTACTGGAAGGCAGTATAGAGTTGTAATCTCCGCACCTGGGTTTTACCCACAGGAGATTCTTCTAGACTATCGCGGAAGTGTTCCATCCAGCAAAAAGGATCACAGAATCGTTTATCTGGAACCTGTGAAGCAAACCAATCCAGAAGAATCCAGAATTGTCCGCGGGCGAATTGTGGATGCTGCTACAGATCTACCTCTATCTTCTACGCGGCTTCGCAAAGTAACGGCAGGAAAAGACGCAGAAAAAATAGAAACGATTCCAACAGACAACAAAGGACATTTTGAGCTGCGTCTTACGAAGGGGGAGAAGTTCACTTTGCGAGCGGATGCTCCGGGCTACACACAAACAACTGAATCGTTTGAGGAAAAAGAGACTCTCAAAGAAATTGTACTGCGTCTCAAACCATCTTCTGGAGATCCATGCAAGGGAGACCTGCCGGAATGCATTGAGAATCTTCGAATATTCTTTGCACTTGGTGCATCCGATCTTTCCCCGAGTGAAAAGAGAAAGCTCGATGCGGTGATTCGCATTTTGAAAAAGAATCCAGATCTTAGAATAGAGATTCGCGGACACACGGACCGCACTTTCCGCGGACCCGAACAGAATTCAATGGCATACAATCAAAAGTTATCGGAGATTCGTTCCGCATCTGTTCGTCGCGCTCTTGTAGAGGGTGGAATTGACACCGGGCGTCTGATAACAGTGGGCAAGAGCTATCTCGAGCCAGAAGAGTCAGAAACATCAGCTGCCGGACGTGACAGAAACAGGCGCGTCGAGTTCAGGAGATTAAGTCTTGATAAATAACTCTGTGCAAGCACTATCGCCGCAGGCCACGGATTCGTCTAATTGAGCTATGGAGATACTTCGCGACAAAAAACGTGACTGGGATTTGCTGCGGGAAGCAGATAAAATCCAGTATATCCTCCGAGACAAGCTGAGAAGCAAACCCTTCTATTTGAAAGGATCTGAGCCACCCGTCGAATTCATCATGGGCAACATCTTGCCTGAAGGAATTGAGTTTTTTACCATTCCCGAGCAATCGGCTCAGACCCAGGTCACTCTGTATCTTACTCTCAATCGCCACATTGAAGTGGACTTCGAAGTAAAAAACATTCAGGACGATCGCTGGCTTCTCATGCCAACACTTGCTCGTATTGGCAAAGTGGTGCGCGCGCATCCGCGTTTCGCCATGGCAGAAGGAAGTGTATACGCTACGAATTTCAAAGTAAGCAAGAATGAGCTGGGAGCTGACATTGCAAGACTCCAGATCGCAGCGCAGGTTGTGCTACGCGATCAGGAGAAGCAGCTTGCGGAGGAATTCCCAGGCCTACGTATGTTTCTGACTGCGGACAGAGATCGGCCATTGGGGCTTCGCCCCATTGAGCACATGACGGAAACTCTGGTCATCAAGGATACCAATGATCCTCACGCATACGAAATCCCGGTAGGGGACACAACGTACTTCAAGCTACTCGGAAAGACGTTCGAACAGGTTCGTCTCAAGCTAGGAGACACCGCGTCCCTTGTAATCTATCCAATTGCCCTGGAAGAAAAGGGAAAGAAATATCTCATAGCACACATGTATCTCCCTCTGAAGCATACTGGAACCGATTTTGATACGCTACTCAAGACCCTCAGCGAAAAAGCTGAATTGATCATTGAACGCATTCGCGAAGTGAACATGGTCACCATCAAGGAAAAGCAAAAAGTCCGTGATATCTCGCTGGGAGGAGTGGGCATTGAGATCGACAACAGCGATTTGAAGAAATACCTCCCGGTCAGTGATCGCATAACGTTTGATTTGATTTTTAAGATGCAGGCGCCGCTCAGATTCCAGGGAAAGATTTGCCACGTGGCAGCAGTAGGGGATGAGACATTGCTTGCTGGAATTGACATTGAGGGAACGGGGCACACAGAATACAGGAAGTCGAATCAGGAACGACTGGGCACATTGATCCAGCTGATTCGTTCGGAATCGAAGTAATGGCTGGGCCCTATGTGGGAACGCGGGATTTCTATCCCGAGGACATGCAATTTAGAAATGCAATGTTTGCTGTGATTCGTTCTGTGTGCGAATCGTACGGCTATCTGGAATATTCGGCTCCTCTTCTTGAGCCAATCAGCCTCTACCAGTCTAAATCATCGGAAGAAATCGTAAACGACCAGGTGTATCGCTTTACGGATCGCGGAGACAGAGAAGTCGCCATCCGTCCTGAGATGACTCCTACGATGGCTCGCATGGTTTCCGCACGCGGCATGGAATTGATTCGTCCTGTGCGCTGGTACAGCATCGCGAACTTCATGCGATACGAAAGACCTGGCAAGGGCAGGCTGCGCGAATTTTATCAGTTGAATGCGGACTTGCTTGGTCCGGCCACGCCCGCGGCGGACGCTGAAATCCTGAGTCTGTTAATTGACATATTGACTGCGTTTGGTGCGAAGCAGGGAGACTTTCTTCTTCGCGTAAGCGATCGTAGATTGTTTGATTCTTATGTGCAACACACGGACAAAGAAGTCAGGCGATCGATTGGCAGGTTGCTGGATAAGAGAGAAAAAATTGGAGAAGAAGCGTTCCAGGAAGAATTGCGTCGCACGGCGGACGGTCCGCTCGTGGATCGCGTAAATTCTTTTCTGTCCATCCGGCTTGAAGATCTGGAGAAGCTGGGCCAGAAGGGAGAAATTGATGCAGCCGTGGGCGGCCATCTCTCTGCAGTCAGTGATATACTATCGGCGCAGGGTAAGTCTGCTTTCCTTTCCTTTGATCCTGGAATTGTTCGCGGGTTTGATTATTACACTGGTTTGATTTTTGAAGCACAGGATTTGAACCCGGAAAATCGAAGGGCCATCTGCGGCGGCGGCAGGTTTGACAGGTTGCTCGGACAGATGGGAAAAAACGAACTGCCGGCTGTTGGTTTTGGTCTGGGGGACGTAACACTCGAACAGTTCCTTCGCAGCCGTGGCTTTCTGGCAGATGCGTCACCCAAGAAAGGTTGTTTTTTTATACTATTCCCTGAAAGCAGAGACGCTTCCCTTAAAATCGCATCTGACTTGAGAAAGGCGGGCGTGCTGGTAGAAACATCTCTTGAACCATCTGTAAAGATTGGAAAGCAAATGGAGGCGGCGGATAAGAAAGGCCGCAGATTTGTGCTCATGATGGGTGGAGATGAACTGGCCAGAGGAGTTGTGAGAGTAAAAGATCTTGCAACAGGGGACCAGACGGATGTCAAACCATCGGATCTGTCCTCTCACCTGAATCGCGCTTAGTATTGAGCGATCGCTATGCGATTTCGAATCGTAATCTTCACTTTCTGCTTCGTCCTTTCCTGCGCGCGTGTGGCTGCGGTCCCGCCATCTACCAGAGTTGTTTTTTTCGGCGATTCGATCACTGAAATCGGCGTGAGGCAAGGTGGATACATCCAGCGCATGCAGACCATTCTATCTGAGAGAGGACTTTCGGATCGCTTTGAGCTTATGGGAGCAGGAGTGAGCGGAGATAAAATCTATGATCTCTACTTGCGTCTGGAAGATGATGTATTTGCGCGCAATCCCCAGGTAGTTGTGGTTTGGGTGGGAGTCAATGACGTCTGGCACAAGCAAATACACAATACAGGCACAGACGCAGTCAAGTTTAAGCGATTCTATGTCGCGCTCATTCGTAAATTGCAGGCGCGAAATATGAGAGTGATTCTGGTGACACCGATGGGTGTGGGGGAAAAAAGAAATCTGGCAAATCCGCTCGACCAGGAACTCGATCAGTACTCTGCCCTCATTCGCGACCTTGCAGTTCAATATCACTGCGATCTTGTGGATATGAGAGCTGCTTTTTTGAAGTATGTGGGCTCTCACAATCCTCTGGACCGCGAATCCGGAATTCTAACGTACGACAGAGTTCATCCAAATGACACGGGCAACCAGTTCGTCGCAAACGAAATGCTGCGAGTACTTTTACGTTGATATGCGGCACGAAAGGCTCAGAACCTTGCCGACACTTAGCCTCTCAGCGTACGAACCGGCATGTCTTGCCCAATTGCGGAGGCAGGATGCCAGAGCCCCGGCGCGAGTCGGACATGGACGACCGCGTCTCGCGCCGGTTGGGCAAGGGCATGTCGTTTCGCAAAGGCCAGAGAGGACTAAGTGTCCATTCCTTCTCCGAGAAAATTCACATCGCGCACACCGGACACAAGCATCAGTTCATCCTCGATCATTTTTTCCAGTTCGCCTTTGTAATACAATGTTGCTATATAGTGAGTTTCGCCGAGTATGTTGCGCGTTTCTTCGTTTGAGAATTGGATTTTTAGATTTCTTAAAACGCGACGCACTTCCTGCACACGGGCTTCTTTCTTAATGGTTACTTCGAGGCGCATGTAGCGAAAGCGTGTGGTGCGAATTCTGCGCTCAAAGAACGTGAAAAACTCCAGCGTAAACAGGATGCCAAGAGTGGCAGCCATGGCGAGTCTGTAGAGCCCGGCGCCGGCGCACAGTCCGATCGCAGAAACACACCAGATACTGGCGGCCGTTGTGAGACCTGTGACAGTTCCGCGGTTGGTCAGGATCGCTCCTGCACCCAGAAAGCCAATGCCAGTGACCACCTGGGCTGCGATGCGTGCAGGGTCTGGTCCTGGAAATCCATTGGACTTCGCTTCGTAGGCCACCTCTTCTGAAACGATCATGAAGAGTGCCGCGCCCAGGCAGATGAGCAGATTCGTTCGCACTCCCGCCGCTTTTCCGCGGTAACCGCGCTCCATTCCAATCGCCAGCCCGCACAGCGCGGCAAGCGACATGCGAATCATCATTCTCTGAAACCCAGGATCTATTTCGAAGCCCATGATTAGAATTTCGGCGAGTTCCTGGTTTTGCTTGCCCCAAATCGAGGCGGGTAAAGATAGTCGTGTGCTCACCGTTCGCGTCATACCGTGCCTGGACATCAAAGACGGCAGAGTCGTCAAAGGTGTTCAGTTTGTAGATCTTAAGGACGCAGGAGATCCGGTGGAGCAGGCAGACTACTATGCGAAGTCGGGAGCAGACGAGCTCTGTTTTCTGGACATCACAGCCAGTCACGAAAACCGCGATATCATAGTCGATCTCGTGCGTCGCGTAGCGGAGAGGATCTTCATTCCGTTCACCGTTGGCGGGGGATTGCGCACTCTTGAGGATATGGACCGCATCCTTCATTCAGGAGCGGACAAAGTTTCTCTGAACACTGCCGCTTTTTTGAATCCAGAAGTCCTTTCGCAGGGCGCGCGAAAGTTTGGTAGTCAGTGCATTGTGTGCGCCATTGACGCGCGAAAGTCGGGCCAGGACTGGGAAGTGTATTTGAGCGGTGGTAGAAAAGCAACAGGCAGGTCTGCCCTCGAATGGGCAAAAGAAGCAGAGGATCGCGGAGCCGGTGAGATTTTGCTCACCAGCATGGATCGTGATGGCACAAAAGACGGCTTTGACATTGAGCTGACTGCGGCTGTGCGTAGTGCAGTTAGAATTCCGGTGATCGCATCCGGCGGCGCCGGGAACGCAGATCATCTTGTGGAAGCAGCAAAAGACGCCCATGCAGACGCAGTTCTGGCTGCCTCCATTTTTCACTTTAGAGAAACAACAGTGGACAGCGTGAAGAAGATCATGAGAGAACGTGGAGTGCAGGTCAGAGTATGAAATTCCTGGAAGATCTTGAGAAATTACTCTACCAGCGTAAGCACGAATTGCCGGACGGTTCCTACACTACGACTCTGTTCAAGGGCGGGGAAGATCGCATCCTGAAGAAAGTGGCAGAAGAGTCCGGGGAAGTGATCATCGCAGTAAAGAATAGCGATGCGAAGGAAATCACTCATGAAGCGGCGGACTTGATCTTTCATTTGCTCGTTGCTCTCGTGCAAAAGGGAGTTCCGCTGAGCGCGATCGAGGCTGAGCTCATCTCGCGTCACAAGAAATAGTCAATCTTTAAGAAAGTTTATAGTTCGGGGGAGTCTATGTCCGGTACGATTGTCATTCTGGGTGGTGCCATGGCAGGTCCAACTGCGGCTGCCCGTGCACGCGAAATCAATGAAAATGCGCGGATCATCTTGATTGAGCAGGGAACACGCGTCAGCTATGCGGCCTGCGGTCTTTCTTATTACCTTTCGGGAGAGGTTCAATCTCTTGAGGATTTGAATCACGAGCGTTCTGATTTTTTCAGACAGGTATACAACATTGAGGTGTGGACGGAGACAGAAGCCATTCGTCTCGACAGCATTAAGAAAATCCTCACAGTCAAACAATCAAAGGGGGAAATGGATCTTTCCTATGATTCACTGATCTTTGCCGCGGGTGGATCGAGCATTGCACCTCTGGAAATCCAGGGAGTGGAGAACCAGACTGTATTTCGCACGCTCGATGATCTGGTGAAGATTCGCTCCGCTCTCGATTCGGGAAAAAAGAAATTTGTAATTCTTGGAGGAGGGCCAATTGGCCTTGAGGCCGCAGACGGGCTCATCCGCGCCGGCGCAGAAGTTACTATTGTAGAAAAAGGTCCACAGATTCTGGGAACGTTCGGAGATAAGATTTCTAGAGTCGTGCGTGGAATTCTAGAAACCTCCGCGAATGTCATTACATCTGCGAGAGATGAATCGTTTGAGATTCATGAAGGCCGCATAACGTCTGTAACTGTGGACGGCCGCAGAATTGAAGCAGACTATGTGATTTCCGCCATGGGCATCGTTCCCCGCACAGATATCTTGAAAGAGGCGGGCGCCGGCATTCATTCGGATGGCACAGTGGTGATCAATGAATCATGCGCCACAACTCTAAAGGACGTGTATGCCTGCGGAGTGTGTGTGAGTGTTCCGCATTCCGGAAGCTTTTCCTGGACTCCTCAGGCTTCCGTGGCGGATAAGACCGCGCAGGTGGCGGGAGAAAACGCGGCCGGTGGGGATGCAAAGCTCGCATCGTTTGTTGGGTCTCTCTTGCTTCGCCTTCCCAACATGTCCGCGGGAAGAGTTGGTCCGTCTTTTAGAAATCTGGGGTTGGCTGCTGGCAACAGGCTGGGTCGCGCGTTTGTTCATGCCTATGATGTGGAGCCATACATGCCTCATGCAAAGCCTTTGATGCTCGAGCTGTTTTATGAAAAGGAATCGGGCAAGGTCCTCGCACTCGAGGCAGCTGGATCAGGCGTAGAGAGACGTCTGGACGCGGCCGCAGTGGCGATTGCAGGTTCTCTGACCATCCAGCAGCTTGCGAAACTTGATCTGGCATACAGTCCGGCGCTGGGAACAGCCAGAGACGCTCTCAATGTAGCGGCCACCGTGGCAGTTCAGGCGGAACGAGGGCGCACGGCCACTGTGGAACCGGCAGATCTCCAGGCCCGCACCCAGGACTACTGCATCGTGGACACTGGAAAAAAAGCGCGCGGGAGTGTTCATCTGCACATCCCTTTAGAAGAGCTGCGCGGCAAAATCGAAGAAATCAGGTCCGCACTTCTTAAATCGGGAGCAAGACAGATCGCATGTCTGAGCGAAACAGGAAGGCGAGGTCATCTGGCTGTGAGGATTCTTGCAGCACACGAAATCCCGGCCGTCAATATTCTGGGCGGAGCGAGGCTTTCTGAATTCTGATGATTCCCTGGAATAAGCCCGCGCCAGCGGATGTAAACCGGCAAGATCCGGAAAATGTTTTTGCCGCAGGCACCAGAAATCATCACATATCCAATACAGCCTATCCAATAGCGCATAACGTTACTTGGAAGCCATATCGAGTGGACAGAAATGCTAACGCCAGCCTGGTAGAATCAGCGTTTGCGGACGCGGAGACGATCTCGCTCTATTCCCACATTCCATTTTGCGAGACCAGGTGTTATTTTTGCGAGTATACCGTGGTCGGAAAAAAGGAGCTCGATGCCGCCTCTGACTATATGAAACTTCTTTCGCGGGAACTTGCCATGTTTCGCAGTCTACTCGGAGAGCGGAGTCTATCTGGCTTTGATATAGGCGGCGGAACTCCTTCTTTTGTAAATGCGCCACTCATGGCAGAGCATGTGGATGAGGTCCGGAAAGCTTTTCGCACTGCTCCTGGTTTTGCCATCAGTATTGAAACCACTCCCAGGATTGCGTCCACAGAACCAGAGAAGATGAAAGCATACGCGGACATGGGAATTGAGCGCATTAGCATGGGGATCCAGGTGGTGCAGCCGGATTTACTGAAGCATCTGGGAAGATCTGAAAATGGCCTGGACCACCATAGAAAAGCGTGTGACCACATTCGAGGGGCAGGCTTCAAGAAATTCAACATTGATCTGATGTACGGATTCGCAAAGCAAAGTGACCAGTCCTGGGAAGCGACTCTTCGTCATGCGATTGCACTCGAGCCGGATTACATTACTCTCTATCGCATGCGATACAAGCTCACTCGCATTTCCGCAGAAGCAGCGGATGTCACTCTTGAGCCTGTGCTGCGTCAGGCAAAACTCGCCAGTGAAATGCTCAGGTCTGCGGGTTACATTGCCAATCCGGGCAAGAACACGTATTCTAGAATTCCAAAAGACACGGGGACCAGCGCGTATTTGACGCGTCGCGTGATAGAAGGATCTACCTACCTTGGCCTGGGGCTTGGCGCACAGACATTCACAGATACCACCATTTCCTACAATGACGGAGCCGCTTCCAAATCCATTGCTCCTTACGCAAAGAGCATCGCGGAAGGCCGTTTGCCGATTCAGGATCTGTATCATCTGCCTCTGGAGCATATGATGGCCAAAATGATTGCTGTGAGTTTCTATTTTGGTGAGATTCGCGCGGACGCTTTTGAGAAAAAGTTCAAGGTTTCTCTTGAGGAAGCATTTCCGCGTGAGATCGAATTTGCTTTGAAAGAAGGTCTCATGCACTGGAGCATTTCCGAAAATGGGCAGGAAATCCCGGAATTGGATCGTCGCGCGCTCTCTCTTACACCTCACGGTGCCCGAAATTTCAACGGAACCATTGCTCTTTTCTTTGCGCCATCCGTTCAGTCTTATCTGATCCATCGTCAGTCTCAGGCAGACATGCACCGTCATGCGGCATCTGCGCAACTGGTGGCGGATAAAAACGACGCAGCATGAGCCACGATTTCGCAAACATACTTTTTGCCGGGCCATGCAATCGTTTCTGTCCTTTCTGCATTGGTAAGGAGCTTCCGGATCGGGCCAATGAAGAGAATCTGAATCTGTATCCACTTCGAAACCAGGACGCATTCATTCGCGAAGTACAGAGACTGGACATTAGAGAAATCGTGATGACTGGGACCACTACAGATCCGCAGCTCTATCGTCATGAAGAAAGGCTGTTGTCTGAGATGCGAAGGCAATTGCCTCACGCTCGTTTCTCTGTTCACACAAACGGAGTGCTGGCTCTTCGTAAACTCGAAGCGTTCAATTCCTATGACAGAGCCTGCATTTCTTTCCCAAGCTTTCGTTCCGATACATATGAGAAAATGATGGGTTCAAGGATTGTCCCGGATCTTCGCTCCATTCTCAGGGAATCACGGATCCCGGTGAAGGTCAGTTGCGTCATCAACGAGCATAACGTGCACGAATTGGATGATTTCATTCTGGAAGCTCACAGCATAGGAGTTCGTCGTCTGGTTCTGCGAAAGCTTTTTGGGGAAACCAGAACCTGGGATGTGCTAAAGGATCGCATTCCAGAATCCCATTACAGGGACAATCCGGTTTACAACGTGGACGGAATGGAAGTAACGTACTGGGACTTTGATCGCACCACAAGCAAAAGCATCAATCTGTTCCCGGATGGAACCATTGGACCGAGTTATCTGCTTGCGGCAACGCCTGCATTTATGGCTCGTTCTTCTGCGATTCCGGGATAGGGTTTGACGCCAAACCATCCGAGAAGTTTCTCCATACCGCGCCAGAAATTGATTCGATCCAGAATCGGATTCATCCATCCGTTGGTGATGCAATAGAAAGTATCAAACGGCTTTGTGTGGTGAACGTCATGATGCACAATGCCGAGTATAATCTTCCCTTTCTGAAGTGTGCGAATCCAAAGAGGCGGAGTATCCAGGTGCGACCATTTGTGAAACTGATTGGTGAGAACTGTCCCGCCAATGGTGAAACTCAAAAAGAAAGCAGTCATGCGATACGCATCTGTTGGATCACCGAATAACAACGGATAAAGAATCCAGAATGTGATGGGAACGGCAGCAATGCATGTATTGCCAATAGTCACTGTAAGGCTGTGAGTGGTGATCCCCTTTGGATCTATGTGATGATCGCGAAATGGTTTGATGAACGATCTTCCAAGCACTGGCATAGTCTGAGATCCGTATGTATCAAAGAACCAGTGGATGATTCCTGTGATCCAGTCTGCCGCCAGCCATCCCAGAGGCATTAGCAAGAGTAGCCAGTAGAGATTTCGCGCGTTGTTAAACTCAAGCACCGAAAGAGCAAGAGTGCTCGTAAACACAATGGGATACGTGTAGGTAGCCAGATGCTCGAAAAAAACATGCACTGGCCCCGCAGAATGCGCAAATGCATCCTCTTCCATGATTATGTCGGGTTTGACAGCCGAATTCTCCATATGAATGCACTCATGGGAAGTGGCTCGGACTTTGGAATCCTTTTTTATGGACACAGGGCCCTCCTTTCCAAAATCAGGAAGGAAGAACAAACATCGAGGCTTCAAAAATGACTCACCCCAATCAGGCATTGTTTTCGGGCGAAAAGCCCTTTCCAGTGATCCCAAGTTGCGAACATTTCGCAGGAAACGAAAAGATGATCGGCAAGGCTCTCCAGCTGCAGCAGGAGAAAGGACCAGTATTCGATATTACTCAGGACTGTGAAGACGGCGCTCCTCAAGGCCAGGAAGTGGAACATGCGAAAATGATCGTACGCATCACCAACTCTTCTGAAAACAAACTCGGCATGGCAGGTGTGCGCATCCATGATCACTCCAATCCACACTGGAAACAGGATGTAGATATTCTGGTACCAGGTGCAGGAGACAAACTCGCTTACATCACAATTCCAAAGCCAACAGCTGCTTCCCAGGTGGAAGAGATGATCGACTACATTCGCAACGCCGCCTCCAAAGCGGGTCTGAAGCGCGAGATTCCAATTCACGTACTTGTGGAAACTCATGGTGCACTTCGGGATGCAGACAAGATTGCAGCCATGCCATGGATGCAGGTTCTCGACTTTGGTTTGATGGATTTCATCTCAGGCCATTTTGGAGCCATCACTCTTTCCAACATGAAAAGCCCCGGTCAGTTTGATCACAGATTGATTTCGCGCGCCAAAGCAAACGTAGTTGCGGCAGCTCTTGCAAATGGAATCATTCCGGCACACAACGTTACTCTGGATCTCAAGAACTTTGAGCAAACGAAATCAGATGCAACTCGCGCGCGCTATGACTTTGGTTTTATGCGCATGTGGTCCATTTACCCTACTCAAATTGACGCGATTGTTCAGGCAATGCAGCCGGATCATTCAGAAGTGGAAAAGGGATGCGCAGTGCTTCTCGCGGCTCAAGACGCAAGCTGGGGGCCAATCCAGCATGAAGGCGAACTCCATGACCGCGCTACCTACCGCGGATTCTGGAATATTGTCCAAAGAGCGCGTCTTTCCGGTCAGGCTCTGCCGGCAGAGGCAATCAAGCGCTGGTTCGCGTAACCACTGTTTCACGGAGCGGCGGACTGCCGCTCCGATATTCCTCACTCAATTTAGATGGCCCGCTCCCAACCTCGAATAGGCCTGGCACTTTCTGGCGGTGGATTCAGGGCTGCTGCTTTTCATATCGGCGTAATCAAAACGTTATACGATCTTGGTCTCTATACTTCTATTCGATTTGTTTCAAGCGTAAGCGGAGGTGCGATTGTAGGCGCGGCGATTGGACTGAATCAAGATCGCACGGTCCTTGATCTTCTAGAAGTCTATCTCATGAATCATTCGCCACTGGGAAGTTCCTTTCTCCGTGGCCTCTTTGATTTTTCGCATACCCGTACAGACAAACTGGCTGATTCATACGATGAGGCACTCTATCACGGCGCTAGACTTTCGGATCTAAAAGGATTCAAAACAGTCATCAATTCTGTGAGTGCAACGACGGGTCATCCTTTCTACTTTGAAGGTGGAAATGCAAAGGCGCGGCTGGGTGAATACGAAACTGGTTTTGTAAGCGCTGATTCGTTTTCTGTGGCACGTGCAGTGGCTGCAAGCGGAGCGTATCCTGTATTTCTGTCTCCTCTGGAGCTTACCTCAAGCGAATATTCGCCTGCGCGCACTTTCCTCGTCGATGGTGGAGTGTATGACAACCTGGGAATTCATTCTCTTCTTCGCGAGGAAGATCTAGATCTATTGATTGTGAGCGATGCGGGCGCTCCTCTTCGAAGAAATGAAACACCGGGGGATGGTGTGTTTGCCATTGAAAGCACGATGGACATCATGATGGAACAGATGCGCGGCATGCAGATCCAGAGATTGACTCATCTGGAAAAGGGAAAACGTGCGATCTGGTTTTCTATCGATAGCAAAGGAGAAGGCGACAACGCGGAGATCTGTTCTCGAATTCCAACCGGCCTTTCTGCTCTCCCTCGCAATGATCTTTCTATTTTGCAAAGACATGCAGAAACTCTGCTTCGGGCCCGGCTATCCGCCTACGCTCCCGAATGGATTTCCTGAGTGGCCAGAGTCTGATCACTGAACGGCTACGTGGATTGCAATGAGTGCGGCCGAAAGGATCAACCCTGCGAGGAAGAACTTCAAGTCCATGGAGTACGTTTGCATGAAGCCAGATTGTCTGCTCTATGAGGATTTGTCCGTAAAAATACCTGGTCACACTGGTACGTCTACCCCTTGACCCGGAAAACAAATGTGATAATCTTCCGGGGATGGCCCGGCTTTTCAGTTTGCCATTCTTGTTGTACGCCGCGTTTCTCGCCGCGCTGTGCGTGGATGTAGTTCGTCTGGGAGACCTGCGTCTGGCTCACGGTCTACTCGTGGCTTCCCTGTCACTTCTCAAAGGAAGACATCAACTGGTTCAAACGGGAGATGTGATTCGCGAGTGGTTCGATTCTCTCGAAAGCATCACGAAAGCCTTTGGAGCTTGCTACGATTCAAAACCACTGGAAAGCGAAGGACTTTGCCGCATTGTCCAAAGCTCTTTGGAGGAAGTGGAAAAACTGAGAAAGATCAAGAATCAGAATATATTTTGCGAAACACCACCCTCCGTGGCCGTACTTGCGGAAGAGAAAGGACTTGCTCTGTGCGTTCGCGAGCTTTTGACCAACGCTTTTAAGTATTCGCCTGAAGGGAGCAACATCCACATCACTTCCTACAGAACAGGAAATTCAGTTTCGCTAGTGGTTCTAAACGATGTTGAATTTTCCACGGGCAGAAACACCGGTGTGCCGCGCGAAATGGAAAATGCTGTATTCGAACCCTTCTTTCGCATTCACAATACATATGATGAACGCTTTCGCTCCGAGGAGCTGGGCATGGGCATTGGGTTGACTGTTGTGCAAAACGCCGTCAATCAATTCGGAGGCAGCGTCTACGTCTATGAGATCACTGATCATGCGTCCGGTCTGGTTCCAAGACGGAGAGTGGCAGCGGAATTGATTCTGAGAACTTCTCAAGAAGCTTCTATCGCGGATCGTACTGTTTCAATGAGGTCAGTTACGCGATAAGGTTTCTGTAAGAAGTGCTTGATTCCCGCTCCCTCCAGTTCCAGTTTCAGGATTGGATCAAAGAATCCGCTTGCAATGATGATGGGAATAGACGGTGCGATTCGTTTCATTTCTCGAGCCAGAGCGTATCCGTCCATCAAAGGCAAACTGAGATCAGATACGACCGCGTGAAATTGTCCATTCCGAAACAATTGAAGCCCCGCATTTCCATTTTCAGCCGTGATCACTTCGTATCCATGCGATGAAAGCACACTCTTCATGATCTCAAGCAGGTGAGGCTCGTCTTCCACAACGAGGATAGTATGATTCGCGGTTGTTGAAGTGGCCTTTTCGGGCGCAGTGTTTGGATTCTCCCGTCTTCCAGGTGCAAGAGGTACAGGCAGGTACACAGAGAAGATGCTCCCTTTTCCAGGTTCGCTCTCAACGCGTATGAAGCCGGAGTGAGATTCAACGATGCCGGAAGCTACTGCCAGTCCAAGTCCGGTCCCTTCTCCGCCCGGGCGAGTGGTGAAGAAGGGCTCAAAGATCCTGGAACGAATCTCCTCTTTCATTCCAGACCCCGTGTCTTTGACAGAGACCTCTACATATTGCTTAGCCTCGGCATGAATGAAGTGAGTGCGCACCTCGCTCTGGTCCACAAGGCGAGTGGATACAATGAGATCTCCGCCCTCGGGCATCGCAGCGCGAGCGTTGACGCATAGATTCATGACTACCTGGTGAAGCTGCGTTGAATCGAGCGAGAGAGGAGGCAGGTTCTGGTCGAGATGGAATTCGGTGTGAATGTTTTTTGGAAAGAGCTGACTGATAAGCGGCCGAAACTCGAGCAACAAAGCATTGATGTCCACAGATCGGCGGAGAGTTTCGCCTTTGCGTGCAAAGGTGAGGATTTGTCTGACCAGCGCTGCGCCTCTTTCCGCAGTTTGCTGGATGGACTCAATTCGCCTTCTGGTTTCTCCCTGTGTATTTTCTTCCAGCCAGGCTGTCTGACCCATGATGATGCCCAGAAGATTGTTGAAGTCGTGAGCTACTCCGCTTGCAAGTGTGCCAATGCTTTCCATCTTCTGCGAATGTAAAATCTGTTCTGCCATGAGTTTTTGGTCCGTGATATCGCGAGCGACGCCTGCGAAACCAATCACTTCTCCGTTGCGATTCTTGCGAGTAAATCCAGTGTCGCGGATCCAGCGAATTTGTCCGTCCGGTCTTACGATTCTGTAATCCTCTGCGTAGTGACCGGATGAGACTTGATTCATCGCACTCTCGAGCACGCGGCGTCGATCATCTGGATGGATGCACTCTATCCATTCCAACGGATTCTGATATAGACTTGCACATGTACGCTCGAAGATACGTTCGAATGCGGGGCTGACGTATAGCATTTGAGTCTTGTCTTTGTTTACCATCCAGAAGACTTCATCGATGGTCTCTGCCAGATCCGAAAATTTTCTCTCCGCCAGCGCCAGAGCTTCTGACGCAGCCTTCGCGGCCGTTATGTCATCGTGGACTGCGATCCAGACTTCGTCTGCCGTGTTTGGTGAAAATGTAGTGATGCGAACAGAACACCAGAAGGGCGTTCCGTCTTTCTTCGCGTTCAGTACCTCGCCGCTCCATTTGCCGTCTTTTCGCAGTTGATCGTCTATTTCCTGGGCTCGATCCCGCGGGGCACCATTGCTTTTCGAGTTGAGGATGCTAACGTGCTGGCCGAGCAGTTCTCCTGCGCTGTATCCGAATAGGTCATCAAAGCGGGGATTGGTGAAAAGAATCTTAGAATTGTGCGTGTCCACAATCATGACTCCTTCCGCCAGATTGGTTAAGACTTCGCTATGAAACTTGAGCTCCATTCTTATGTAGCGTGCGGCGTTCAGAGTGTAGGATGTAACCAGACCTCCTCCTGTGAAAATCACGGAGAGCAAGAGATCATGGGGACCAATGAATGGAAATGTGTCCGTGTGCGGCATGAAGAAAATGGCAACGAGCGTTGCTGCGCCAAGAGTAGAAGTATAGCCCCCGGCCCTCCACCTGAGAGCGGAGAAGAGCATGGCAGGAAAGAAGAGAAGCCATCGCGTTGGCTGGATGTACTGCCAGAACGCCCACTGAACCGCACATGTTATCAGAACCAGGCTCAGGCTGAAGAATACGCCAAGAAACTCGGACCAGGCTCGAGAACGGCGCGCAGGCAGCATTGATATTGCATAACGTCACCTGCTTGATCCGCAAGCAAATTAATCGACCCCGGGCTGGAATTGAAGCTGACTGAACGCTTCACAGTATGCGCAAAAGGTTCTGTTTGGCTTGATGGAAATGCCAGTGGTTCTTTAGTCGTTTATTGTAAGTGCGCTCGCTCAGGAGAGTTTTATGAATTGTCCAAAGTGTTCTGCCAATATGGAAATACGCGCCATCGACGGAGTGGAAATCGATCTTTGTACCGGCTGCGGAGGGATCTTTCTGGATGACGGGGAGTTTCAGAGTTTCACCGGAATGGACCCGGCCACCGGTTTTGTGAAGCTCTCAAAGTTCGTGAAGGTTCTTGCAAAGTTAAACGAACGTGCTGTTCTCGATGAACTTACAGGCGTGTACACACGGAAGTACTTCAATGAATACATGGAGACTTTGTTTGCCAGCGAGAAAAGGGGTAAGATCACTCTGATCGGAATTGATGTAGATCATTTCAAAACAGTAAATACTGAGTTCGGACATGATGGTGGGGATGCAGTTCTTCGCACTGTCGCCCAGAGATTGAAAGATTGCATGCGCTCAAGTCGCGATGACAGTGTCTTTAGAATTGGTGGAGAAGAATTCTGCGTTGTACTTCTTGAACTGAGCCCGGATGATAGCTATCATTCTGCAGAAAACTTGCGTAGACTTGTTCAAATGGACCCCATACCAATGCCGAATAACGGTGAAAAGGTAATCACAATTTCAATGGGCGTTGCTCTTGCGCGGCCAACGGATACTCCCGAGTCTCTTTATAAACGTGCGGATGAACTTCTCTATGAAGCAAAGAACTCGGGGCGAAATCGCGTGGTGATGGAAAAAGCTTGATGGGAGATGTACTCAATCACTACGAAGATCATCTGGCGGATATTTATAGCTGGATCTACGGAGACTTTCATGCGAGGTTGCGCGCCAATCATGATTTCTTTGAAATGCACGGAATCGTTGGACCTGGAAATGCGATAGATCTCGGGGCAGGTCCCGGTTATCAATCCATCGCACTGTGCGATCTTGGTTTTTCAGTGACAGCAGCGGACTTCAGCGCGAAACTCCTGGACGAGCTTCATGAGCGAGCAGGCCAGAGAAACATCCAGACATTGCAGGCGGACATTCTCGAAGACGTCTGGTTTGGTCGCTCCCCTTCTTTGATTGTGTGCATGGGGGACACTCTCACTCACTTGCCTTCACAGGATGCCGTCAGCTCTCTTCTAGATTCCATTTACGGTGAACTGGGGCCAGGCGGTAGGATGATATTGACCTTTCGCGATTTAAAGGGGACTCCAGGGGAGATTCGCTTTATCCCGGTGCGGAGTTCTGAAGATACAATCTTCACATGTGTGCTTACGCACGAAGTCGAACATGTGATCGTGAGTGATCTCATTCACCAGAAATCGGGGAGCGGTTGGCAGCAAAAAGTAAGCTCCTACAGAAAGCTGAAAATCGATCCGACTGTCCTGGACCAGCAAATCCGTGCGCGAGGGTTTGAGTCACTGCATTTTGTGTCCAGGGATGGACTTGTGGAAGGAATCTGGCGCAAACCTGGTTAAACTTCTCAAAAAATCGGTTGCAGCCGATGAACTCAGCAGTTGCATGAATCGTCTACCTTCGGAGGTTTTGTTTTGAAGCTATCTTTCATCGCTATCGTATTGTTTGCCTCTGCTCCTCTCTTTGCTGACCCCGCCATCGTAAGCGCAAAAAGCGGTCTAAACATTCGGGAAAAGCCAGACACTAAATCTAAGGTGCTTATGACTGTGGTTACGGGCGGCGAAGTCGAAGTGGAAGAAGTTCTCTCCAAATCTGAAAACATACAGGGAAAGCAGGCAAACTGGATGAAGGTGACTTATCAGGATCCTTCCGGTGGACCTTCCGTTTCAGGGTTTGCGTTTGGTGGTTTCCTGTTTCGCGAACCAGGCAAGCACCCTGTGGAGTTGCGCGAAGATTTCATTAAGGCTCAATATGGCATTGTAGTGACGCACCAGGGAACAGACGATACACACTGGAGCGTTTCCTTAAAGTTGCAGAGTGGAAAAGTGGTCACTCTATGGAAGAACAATGGGAGTTCGGATGGAGGCTCTGGCGGATACTACGTAGCCGACTACAATCCGGCCGCCGGCTTTATCTCCTTTCGCCAGAAAGATACACCTGATTATGCGCTCGTAGATTATACGACCGGAAAGATTCACCGCCTGCAATATGACGTTCCTTCTTTCAATGCGGCGGGCACCGCGTATTTCGAAAGCGCGAATGGCGGAATGTTTGGTTTTCATATGGATGTTTACGAGATCGGAAGCGGCCGCGTACCGCGGAACGTATTTGCGATGCATGAAGAGGATCTGCCCGGCTGGGACGAATTTCGCGCTGCGTGGAAGGATGCCAACACCATAGAGTGCCGCTATGTTCACGGCGGTGCGAAGCGCGGATTCCTGATCAAGAAGACAGGTGGATCCTGGGTTCGCCTGGCCGACTGCAGCGTAGATGCGCTCACCGGCGTCTGCAAGTGATCCAACGACTAAACATTGTTTAGTGTATAGAACTCTGGATTTTCCGGGGTTTTGGAATCTGAAATGTTGGAATGCATTTCAAAATTCTAATCCATTCGGCCCATTCGACGCAAAATCTCAAATACAGGCCAGGAAGGGACCTGGCACGACTCCTGCATTACAGGGAGCGTAATGTGAATGCCGTGGGGCGGCTAATTACAGTAAGAACAATTAAAAGAGGGGAAATTAAGTCATGAAGAAGAAGTTACTGCTAATCTCTGCCTTCCTCGCGATGGGCATCTCGGCACCGGCTTTCGCTGTGCCACCACTGCAAGGAATGTATCCAATCGTACTTTCGCACGGTCTGTTCGGATGGGGAAGTGATTCTACAGGTATCATCGATATCATCGGTTACTGGGGTGGAATGGACTCTTACCTCCGTTCTCAGGGCGCCATCGTTTATGCTCCAACAAAGAGCCCGACTGCTTCTAACCAGACTCGCGCTGGAGAACTCAAAACCAAAACTGCACTCTGGATGGCTGCAAACGGCTACACAAAAGTGCACTTCATCGGTCACTCACAGGGCGGCCTTGATACTCGCTACACAATCGCAAACCTGGGAATGGCATCCAAGACTTCTACATTCACTTCACTTGCTGGCGTGCATGGTGGCAGTCCAGTAGCTGACGTGGTTGCCGGTCTTCCAACTTCTATTAAGAACGCGCTTGCAACCATCGTAAACGCATTCGTTCCACTTGTGTATGGAAAGACCAGCGCAAACGCTCTGGCAGCTCTCAGCTCTCTTACAAAGTCAGGCGTCGCTGCATTCAATGCTGCCACACCAAACGCTTCCGGAGTAAAATACTACTCTTACAGCGGACACATGTATCTGCTTGATCCAATCCAGCATCCACTGATGGCTCTTACATGGCCAATCTGCTCTGCTGTTGGTCTGCTCAACGGTTATGGAGCTGATTGCGACGGACTGGTTCCAGTTTCTTCCGCACATTGGGGAACATGGAAGGGCGAGCCTTCTGTAGGCTGGTTCATCACAGGTGTAGACCACCTGCAGATTTCAAACACTCTGTATTCTGGACAAACCTGGTTCGACGTATCTGGATTCTTCCTGGGCGTTGCGAAAAACGCAAAAGCGAATCAGTAAGACTTTAGACCAGAATCATTTTGGGAAAGCGGGCGCTTGCGTCCGCTTTTTCTTTTTTACTTGCACGGCCTTCCAACAACTCTGAAACGTAAAGCATATGGACAAAAAGAAAATCATGATCGCGGGCGCCGCAGTCGGCGTGGTTATTATAGGTGTTATAGTATATTTCCTTGTAGCTGGAAACTCAGGGCGCGAAAAGACCGTCGCACTGAAACCAGAGAACTGGGATGCCCCTTTTTCTACTTCGAAAGAAATGATCGATGAGGTATTCGCCATGTTCGATGAAGAAGACATGCCAGCCACATTTGATGTTTTCCTGAAGGGTCTCGAATCCGGGAAAATCAACATGGTCTGGAAACTATGGGAACTGCGCAGACAGTGTCCTCAGGGGATGGATCGTTACAATTGCAACAGCAGGATTCTCGCGTATCTCATGCGTAAATATCCGGGCGCTGGCGGAGAAAAGCTGGCCACCCTTGTGAAGAGATATCTTGAGTTTGAAGAAGTGATGAGCATCACGCGAATGTCAGACGATCTGACCATGCGCGAAAGATACGACATCATGCGCAAAAAGCGCCACGAAATTTTTCAGCCAGATGAAGAGGCTCTGGTTTTTGGAATGGAAGAAGCGAAAATGGATCTGGCAGACAAGTCTGCCGCCTTTTTCAAAGAAACTGCCGGTCAATCCGGCAATCAAAGGGTCAAAGCATACGAAGAGATGCGCAAGAAAGCGATGGGTCGCTACTACGATGAGTTTGTGAAAGATGAGCCTTCGTTTGACCGTTACGAAACTGAAATTGCATTGAGAGACACGGATTTCAGCAAAGTGAATTCTTCCGAACAGGCCGCTTTAACTAATTCAATTCGAGTGCGCTACTTCGGAGAGGCAGGTGCCGCACGCATGGCTGCAGTGGAAAAGCAACTCGCGGCGGAAGATCAGGCGGAAAAGAATTACGAAGCTGCGGAAGCAAAGTTCTTGAAGGAAAATCCAAATCTGACCGGGGACGCAAAGGAAGCCGCCCTCAAGAAGCTGCGTTCGCAATACATGGGAGAGGAAGAGGCAGATGCGTATGCTCGTAGAAAGCAGTATGAGGACGCCATGAAGGCAATGAATGTGACTCCTTGAGGACGCCTTAAGAGCATCTCCGCGTCGAGAAGCAGAAAGCGGTCTTGAACAGAGGCCGCTTTTTTAGTTTGTCCCGCCATTGCCTGCGATTCTGTTTCAAAAATCGCCAGGTTCTTATCGAGTTTCAAAACCCAGAACAATTTCTTGAGCTGATTAGAAAGACCAAAGATGCAGAGCTTTTTGCCGCTCATTTTTATTTTTTCAGCGATTCGCACAACCGCTCCAATCCCGGATGAGTCAATGGCCGGCACTGCTGTAAAATCCAGCAGAATCAGATTGTCTGTTTCCATCGCGGCTTCGAGTGCTGTGGCAAGATCCACGGATGTGGTCATGTCTACCTGTCCTTTCGCGCGAATGATGGAAGCGTTCCCTTTCTTTTCTACCTGGATGTGGAGAACCATGCAAAGACCCCGTCCCGGTGACGGGCGGCTGCAAGCAAAAAATTTAGAATAGGTGAGGATAGATTTCGCGAAGAGACCGAAACATCTCCTCGTGAGGGAGGTCTTCGTATACACCTCTATATTGTATATATTCCATAAACTTTCTGCCTTCGCCGTCAAAAGGATGAAAGAGACTGTCTGTTCTTCCATCGAATTCAAGAGCTGCTACACCAAACTTGCGGCACAGTGCCGAATCAAACGCTGGAGTGCAGCGAACCCAGTGGCCTTCCAGGTAGAATTCAGTAAAGCCATGCCAGGCAAAGATTTCGCTCTTTAGATATTCAATCAGCCTGGGACTCGAAAGGTGATTTCGCACGTCTCCAAAACCAAGCCGTGTAGGAATTCCAATCGAACGGCCAAGAGCTGCGAGCAGAAGGGCTTTTGTGGTGCAATATCCGTTCGTCTGAGTCAACACCCAGCTTGCTTTCGATTTGATAGGATCTGTGCTTACTTTGTACGGATTGTATTTCCAGCCATCGCGCACACTGTAGTAAAGCTTCACTGCGCGATCGAGCGCCGATCCACTTCCAGAATGAGTGTGCGCATATTCCTGAACTGCGGGATGATCCGAGTCCAGGAATGAAGTCGGCGCAAGGCAGCGCTCGAGAATCAGGCTTTCTGCGATGCCGCCAGCTTTTTCCATACGTAGTAAATAGGAATGCCACCGAGAACCACAACGAGTGCCATGATGTATCCGAATTTCTTTTCGCTGGTAAACGCGTTTGCAAGGGAAAGTGCGAGCATTGCGGAAGAAAGCAAAATGAAAATGGCCGGAACCACGGGGTATCCTGGAACTTTGAACGGTCTTACAGCGTTTGGCTGGGTGCGGCGCAGATACATTACGCCGATTACAGTGAGAATGGGAAATACGCTGAGAGCGAAGCCCATATAAGAAAAGAGTTCATCATCGTCGAAGACCAACACGTAGAAAATGCTCAGAGCGATCTGAGTTATAATCGCGTAAACCGGAGAAGATGATTTGCCCGGAACAGTGGAAAGGAATCGAAACAGTACACCGTCTTCCGCCATTTTGAAATAAACGCGAGGACCAATCATCAGCTGAACGGATATGGAAGACAAAAGAATCACAACAATGAACGCACCGTAGAGTGTAGAAACTCCAGGGCTGAATAGACGCGCGGCCGTCATGCCACCAAATCCAGGGTTGCCTGCCATCTTCTCCGGAGTTACCGCCGCGATGAAGACCAGATTCAAGAGCAAATAGAGAACGGTTGTCAGAACTGCAGCAGACAAGAGCGCTCTGGGCAGGTTTTTCTGTGGATCTTTCATTTCCCCGCCAATGTAGGTGGCGCCATTCCAGCCAGAATAGATGTACATCACGTTGATCAGTGCTGCAGAATAAATCAGAAGCCCTGATGTTTCCGCCTTTGGTCCCACCCAGGACAGAGCCTGAGAGAAGTCTGCGCCTTTAAGAACATAAAGTCCCGCGAGAATGAATGAGATCACGATGGTCATCTTGATTACTGTGAGAGCATTCTGCACGCTGCTTCCGAATTTCACTCCGATGATGTGCAGAGTCCCCAGTGTGATGATGATGCACGCCAGAAAGAATTTCATGAACAGCGCATTGTGAAAAATATTCTCTGCACCCAGCATCTGGTCCATCAATGGAACAAAATACATCTTGAGAACGAGTGCGCTACCGGTGATCGAAGCCGTGAATCCCACCAGAAGTGAAATCCAACCGGTCAAGAACGCTGGTAAAAATCCGAATGTTTTCTTGAGATACTGGTACTCCCCGCCGTCGTCTGGAAACATGGTGGCCATTTCCGCGTAGGAAAGGCTGCCCGTAATTGCAATGAGACCGCCAACCAGAAATGTCAGCATGAAAACCCAGCCGTTCTGAGTCAGTCCGAGGATGATTTGGGGAAGATAGAATACGCCAGATCCAACCATACTTGCGACTACGACGAGTGCTCCGGTTATGAATCCCAGCTGTCTTTGAAGTGCCATTCCATCCGATATGGCGGTGCACTGCATCGCCGCAAGTTCTTTTCGGAAAGGGATTGACGACGCTACATTCCGTCGCTTTCAACAGGTATGGGCAAACCGGAACATTCTGAAGTAGTATTGATCGGTGCGGGAATCATGAGTGCTACTCTCGGGATGATGCTCAAAGAACTCGATCCCGGAATTCGAATTCACGTATTTGAGAGACTTCCGGAGGCTGCGCGCGAAAGTTCAGATGCCTGGAACAACGCAGGCACGGGGCATTCTGCCTTTTGTGAGCTGAACTACACTCCCCAGAAAGCGGATGGCAGTGTAGATGTGAGCAAGGCAGTGAAGGTTGCGTCTTCTTTCGAAATGTCGCGCGAATTCTGGTCTCACCTGATCGAGAAAGGACGGATAGATTCGCCCAAACGTTTTATTCATCGCATTCCACATATGAGTTTTGTCTGGGGAGAAAATGTTCCATTTTTGCGGAAACGTTATGCGGCCATGTCCGCCTCTCCTCTGTTTTCAGGAATGAATTATTCTGAGGACTGGTCTCTCCTTTCGGACTGGATGCCGCTTGTTATGCAGTCTCGCGCAAAAGAGAACGTTGCCGCCACGAGGATGGACATTGGTACAGATGTTGATTTTGGCTCTCTTACCAGAGCGATGCTGAATCATCTTCTGATGGAAGGAGTAGATCTGCATATGGAGCACGAAGTGCGCGACATTGTTCGTCATGAGAACGGGCAATGGAATCTAACGATATGCGATCTTGCGACGCAGGAAGAATTCAAAACAAGAGCAGATTTTGTATTCATTGGTGCAGGCGGAGGATCGCTCACGTTGCTCGGGAAGTCAGATATTCCGGAGGCGGACGGCTTTGCTGGATTTCCAGTCAGCGGACAATGGCTGAAGTGCACAAATCAGGCCGTTGTGGATATGCACCAGGCAAAAGTGTATGGTAAGGCGTCTGTTGGATCTCCGCCCATGTCTGTTCCTCATCTGGACACTCGGATGATTGGCGGAAAAAAAGCGCTTCTCTTCGGACCGTATGCGGGATTTACCACCAAGTTTTTGAAAAAGGGATCCTATCTGGATCTGGCCGCGTCTCTGGAACTGGAGAATATTTTCCCCATGCTTTCTGCGGGGATGCACAATCTTCCGCTGACGAAGTATCTGATCCAGCAAGCTCTGCAGACGCCAGAAGATAGAATCGAGGAACTTCGCGTCTATCTACCGGATGCGAAGATAGAAGACTGGGAGCTTGCTGTGGCAGGCCAGAGAGTGCAGGTGATTCGGGCGGATGAGGAAAAGGGTGGAGTGCTCGAGTTTGGCACGGAGATCGTATCTGCGAAGGACGGTAGCCTTTCCGCTTTGCTCGGAGCTTCCCCTGGCGCGTCTACATCTGTTTCTATCATTCTGGAAGTACTCCAAGAATGTTTTCCTGCACAAATGGCGTCTAACGGTTGGAAGAAAAAGCTCAAAGAAATGATTCCGACTTATGGCGAAAACCTGGCGGGCAATGCCGCACTTGTGAAAAAGAGCCGCGCTCGCACTGCTTCTCTTCTTGAACTGGACTGATTTTGTAAGACTGCGACTCAGATCAGATTCAAATCTGTCGGAACAAAGTGCATCCTGCTCTGTATGCTTTCTGGCAGGACTGGCATGCTGTCTTCTGTCCAGAGCCACGGCCCAAGCACGTTGATGATTGGTTTAGATTCTCCACTGAATGCCAGGCGAAAGCCCTCTGCGATATCAGAAGGTTCCGTGGGGCGAAATGGTTTTCCCTGTCCGTGGATTCTGTACGTTTCTTCTTCGCATTTGTAGTTCTTCGCGTAGAAGAACTCCGGGAATTTCTTTCCGGATGCTTTCCATTCTGCGCGCCATTCAGGCTGGTAAGAAGGATCTCGCATAAATCGTCTCTGTGCGAGAATCATGATGCCTCTGACTGAATTGCTGTGAAACATTCCAATTCGAATGATCTGAAGATCTTTTGGATGATCCACTGCAAGTTGTTCCATGGCAATTTTGGTGAAGCACATGGCTCCGTAGATCTTCAGCAAAGGTTCCATCGTAATGAAACCGGAAAGCGCAATTGTCTTTTTCGGATGAAGGGCCTTGTGCAGTTTGAGATAGGGACGCACAGAATACGAAAGGCTTGGTTCCACCATAGACGCTTCCGCTTCTTCCAGAGAAATTCCAACTGCACCTCTGGCCGGGATGTAGGCAATGTAATCGAGTGGTTGTTGGGTTAAGAATCGATCTGCGAGAATCAGATCTACGGCCGCTGGATTTTCCAGGTCTATCCCATGAATCGTGTGATCGGCGCCCGGAAGGTTTTCTTTCCTGCTGGTGGTGGCTATGACTGTGGCCCCGGCCGCTTTTGCTGCCTGCAATGCCGATTTGCCTGATACACTTCCGGCGCCCACGATTAGAATTCGCATGGGTGACGCTTCCTTGCACGTCTTCGCGCGCAATAGTTTTTCGATACTAAGGATTGGATACGATGGATCGCATTAGATCGCAGAATGCAAGAGCGTTGTCGAAGTCTTTGTCTGCCCCCGCATCCGGTCTTGTTCCGTCGAAGTTCAAAACGAATGTCTCTGCACCCATGCGAATGTCAAGGTGCAGGTGAACCTCCCTGGCATGCGGGCTCGAAGAAACAACCTTTCGGTTGAGAGATCGATTGAGCTTCTTTTCCATAACAAACTTGTGCAGATCTTCAGGATTTACTTTCTTGCTGTCCGTTCTCTTTCTCTCAAAGTTCGGGCCGGGGTGATAGCCGCCGTATTCGTAGTTGTAGGTGAGTTTGCTGCCTGCCAGAGTGAACGTCTCATGAGTTGAATTTGAATCCATCGAGTGTTCTATGCTCGCATAGCTTGCCTCAATTCTGAGCCCGGATTGAGCCTGGAGAGATGTCACGCACGCGGCGCAAAGCACTGCGACGACGAACTGGATGGGGGTGCTCAATGATTTCATGTATTTCTCTGACGCTCTAAAGTCGCGCCTGTTCATTTTCAGCAAAGATAATATTCGCTTCCTCGAAGGTTTTCATGTCCGAATATAGCCGGCATGCGTTTGCGATGAGTCCCATGGCCAGGGCTGCTCCTGAGCCTTCGCCGAGCCGCAGGTTTAGATTCAAGATGGGTCGCAGGTTCAGTTTTGCGAGAATTTGCGCGTGTGCCTTTTCCTTTGAAGAATGTCCGGCTATCAAAACAGAATGCACTTCAGGTCTGTGTCGCACGGCGGCGAGTGCTGCCACACCTGTGATGAATCCGTCCAGGACCACGGGTATGTTCTTTTCGAAGGCGCCCTCTATGGCTCCGGCCAGGCTTGCGATTTCGTAACCTCCGAGGCGGGCAATCGCATCCATCGGGGAGGCAATTTGCTGCCTATGAAGTGAGAGTCCTTTTTCTATGATTTCGATTTTCCTCTTTCTGGTGTCTGGTCCGATTCCAGTGCCAGCGCCCGTGAGGTTTTCCGCAGAATCACCTAACAATGCGCAGGCGATGGTAGATGCTGCGGTAGTATTTCCGATTCCCATTTCACCCAGGCCAATGATAGAGCATGTGTCCGGTAGTTCCAGAACCGAGCTGCGTCCGTGTTCGTAGGCCGCTCTACATTCATCCGGGGTCATAGCACAATCTATTTGAAAGTCGCGCGTTCCCATTTTCACCTTACGATGTTGGATTCCCTCCGCATTTCCAAAATCGTGGTTCACTCCGACGTCATATATGGACAGAGCAATTCCATTTGCACGCGCGATAGAATTGATAGCAGCTGTGCCGGCTACATACTGATACATCATCTGTGCGGTCACGTGCTGCCCGTAGGCGCTGATATGGTGTGCTGCAATCCCATGATCTCCCGCAAAAAGCAGTATGTGGGGATGATCGCATAACGGCACATTTCTCTTTTGAATCGCGGCAAGGTGCACAATCCAATCTTCGAGATCCCCCAGAGAGCCTCTGGGCTTGGTCAAATGGTCCAGCCGATGGCGCACTGTTTCTGCCTCGCGCCCGATGCTTCTACCGGCACTGCTTTCCGTGCTTGTCTGAATGTGGCCTCCGGCCTTCGGAGGCTGCTCTTTGGGCGCGAACTCTTTGAGCTGGCCCCAGACATTTTCGTACACCAGGTTTGTCAGGTCTTCGCGCGCCCTCCACCCGGTCGACTCGAGCAAAGGTGCATCTGGAAAACTGACTGGATAGCCCAGGGTGAGATAGGCCACAGGCAGAACATGCGCTGGAATTTCTAGAATGGAATGGAGCGTTTCGATTTTGTGGATGCTCATCCAGCCCACGCCCAAACCTTCCGCTCTCGCAGCCAGCCAGAAGTTTTCAATGGCAAGGCATGTGCTGTATATATCCGTATCCGGGATCGTGTTTCTTCCCAGTACGTGTTTTCCTCCGCGAGATCGATCGCAGGTGAATACTATGTTGATCGGTGCATCCAGAATCCCCTGAAGTTTGAGGGAATCGTATTTGAGTTTTCGTTCTCCTTCAAAGTGCTGAGATGCTTCTTCATTGCACTGTAGAAAATGTTCATAGAGGGCGCGTCTCCTCGCTTTGTCTGTTATGAGTATGAAGTTCCACGGCTGCATGAAGCCAACCGATGGCGCATGATGAGCCGCTTCTAGAAGGCGTTGGAGTACTCCGTCTTCGACTGCCTCAGGGCGATACGCGCGTATATCGCGGCGCTCGTGGATGGCGCGATAGACTCCTTTGATTTGCTCTTCCGAAAACGGAGTGCGGTTCTCACCCATCCTTGCATCCGTTCTTGTTTGGGCCGCCTGTCAAGTCAGAGTGAATCAGGTTGATTCTTAAAAGTGAGTGCGTGGTGTGATCCTCTGGAAAAGTTTACACTCGTGGGCCTGGAAGAAGGACAACATCCAAAGGGAAAGGTTTATCTCGTGGGCGCCGGTCCCGGTGATCCAGATCTTCTTACGATCAAGGCAAGCAAGATCATTCAATCTGCAGATGTGATTTTATACGACAGTCTCATCGGGCCCGAGATTCTCAAGTTCGCTTCCCCCAATGCGCGAAGAATATTTGTAGGTAAGAGAGCGCATAGCCATAGTTACACGCAGGACCAGATCAATGAGATGATTCTGGAAGAAGCATCGAAGCATCACACGGTGGTTAGGCTCAAGGGTGGAGATCCGTTTATTTTTGGGCGAGGTGGTGAGGAGATTCAATTCTTGCGTGAGCACGGAATCGAGCTTGAGGTGATTCCCGGCGTCACCGCTGCCACCGCGGCCTCCGCGCTCTTACAGAGCCCTCTCACACATCGCGATCTGGGGGCGTCTGTTGTTTTCTTATCCGGATACAGTCGTGCGGATAGAGAATCGGACGATGGCTTTCCACATCATGACTGGAAGTACCTGGCCAGTTCCTCTTTGACACTTGTCTTCTATATGGGTCAGCATCATCTTTCCCGGATCTGTCAGTCATTGATAGAGGCCGGAAGAGAAGAAAATACTTCCATCGCACTTGTGTCCAATATCAGCTTACCGGAAGAGTCAGTCACTCTCACTACAATCTCGCACGCCAGGGATCCTGAGGTATCCAGGTCTGTTCGTTTTCCTGCTGTGGCGATTGTTGGGGATGTTCTGCGGATGATGGATCCTGCACTCAAAGCAAGAATTGCGAAATCGCATTCTTAAGATCCTGGTATTCAGTGAGCGCGGGGAACTGCGGAAATTTCTCTACAATGGATGCAGGCGCGCGAAACCATCTGGCGTTATCCGCCTGGATCAGCATGTTGGAGTCGTTGAAAGAATCGCCAGCGGCCATAATGCGAAATCCATTTCCTTTAAGTGCCCGCACAATGTCCGCTTTGCTGTCTTCGCTGCGAAGAGCATAGCCGTCTATCTGTCCTGCTGCGTTTGTAGTGAGGCGATGGCAAAATAGAGTGGGGTTCCCAAGGCCCTTCATGAGAGGCTTTGCGAATTCCACATACGTATCTGAAAGGATAATGAATTCTGTTTTTTCGCGCACCCATTCTACAAAGTCACGCGCGCCTTCTAAAATTCCAAGATCGGCGAGCATGGCCTGAATGTCTGAGAGTTTGATTTTGTGCCGATCTAGAACCGCAAGCCTGCCGTTCATGAGCTCCCGGTAGTCGGCCACGTCCCTGGTTGTCTTTCTGAGATCTGCGATTCCAGTCTTGTCTGCGATGTGTAGCCAGATTTCCGGGATCAAGCATCCTTCCAGGTCCATTACAAATATGGTGGGACGCATTTGAGTCCTTTTCGCCGGAAGTGGCCTCCCGGACAATTGCTTTTTTAAAAGAGATGTCTCTGCCTCCGGCTTTCTCCGAGAGATACGGGATTTATTCCAGGTGATCAAAACCCGTTTGACTCCTTCTTGCTCCTGGTCTGGACTAGAGAAATGAAATTCGCATCCGCCATTTGCATTCTATTCTTCGCATCTCTCTCAGGTCTGATCGCAAAGCCCGGGGACTACAAAGAGCTTGGCGGTGGATGGGATGGTACGCGTGCGATGACTGCACTCGACGGCGCCATTTATGCCGTTCACGGAGGCAAACTTTACAGAACAGACTCGAGCGGAAAATACACTGAACTGGGTGACGGAGGCTGGAGTGAAACTTCTGCGATGTGCGGGATGGACGGAGCTCTGTGGATCATAGACGGCGGGAAACTCTATCGCGTGGATAAGAATGGAAAGTATGCGGAGGTTGCCAGTGGCTGGAGCAAGACCAGGCTTATGACTACGCTCGATGGCTCACTCTGGATCATTGACAACGGCACTCTCTACAAAGTAGACAAGAATGGAAAATATGTAGAAGTGGGGGAAGGCGGATGGAGTAAGAGCAGTGCGATGGTTGCTTTTGACGGAGCACTCTGGATCATAGACAGCGGCAAGCTCTACAGAACAGACAAGACTGGAAAATACACTGAGCTCGGAGATGGAGGATGGAGTTCTACTTCTGCCTTTGTTGCTGCGGGTGGTTCTTTGTGGGCTGTGGACGGCAACAAGTTGTATAAGATTGACCGCGCAGGAAAGTACACAGAGATCGGCGGAGGCGGTTGGACTGAAGTGGAAGGCGCAGCATCGATCGGAGATGATCTGTTCATTATTTCCGGGAGCAAACTCTATCGTGCTTCCACGAAATAGAGGCCTCAGAAAGTAAAACCACTTTCGCGTAAATGATGGAGCGAAAAATCGCTCAGAGCGGCCAGCATTTCCTCTTCGGTGAGCGCGCGCTCGTTGCAGAAGCTTGCTGCTATGATGTCTATTTCGGTGATCCAGTAGCTTTCCTGTTCGTGATTGTACGAATAGGTCCTTGAGATTCCGTTGAAGTACTCATAATCAGAATCCCAGATGCTTTTGTTTTCTTCCTTCATTTGCCTGAGTATCAGGCGCCGCTGCGAATCCGCTGGAGCATTTCCCGGAGCGCGCTCTCCGGTTGCGATGAAAGTATACGCGTCGTTTTCAGCGAATCCCTGCATTGCAGAAGAATTCTTGCTTCTGTCGGTCCTTGACGGGTACAGATTGATTTCATTTGGATAGATTCTGTTTTTGTACTCTGCCAGAATCGCATTGATCTGTTCCACAGAGAAGAGTCCTTCGCTCAACAACGCGTCCGCTGCTTGATTGATGGCCACATAGATATGGTTTTCATCTGATGAGCTGTACTGAGTATACACAAGCCAGCTCAGTATGTTCCAGACTGACGTAAAGACAAGTCGAACGGATCGCGGGAATGCTTCATCCCACTCCTGGTTCGTCAGAGGTTGCATGGAAGTGCACAAAAGATGAATGAGTTCAGGGTTGCCGCGAAGCTTTTCAAGCGCGGAGGGCCCGGTTTTAGAATCGGCATAGCATTTCTCAATCATAGAGAGAGCTGTCTCTGGAAAATGTGCATCCAGTGTTCTTGCGCCGGGCACGCGGGTCGCTTCGTTCATTGCTCGAGCCAGTTTTCTCTCTTCTTCCGGGTGGGAAGAGAAGTGTTTGTCCCAGACTGGCAAAGAAAGTTCTGTCAGGCGAAGTGCGATCTCAAGTAGCGCGGGATCGGAAAGTGTGTCGCAGTATTCGTCCAGCATTTCTAGCCTATTTTGTATGCTTGTGCAGTTCTCAGAAAAAAGTCGGAGGTCTTTTGATCGCAGCTTCGCGCAATTCGATTCAAGTGCTCTCTGAACTCCTTCTGATTCTTCCTCAGCAATTTTCGCATCTTATCGTGAGCATCTTTCGTAAAGTTTCTGTAAGGCGTGAAAGGTGGGTAAGTGTCATCGCGCGCATTCTCTCCGAAAACGCGCAAGATATCTTCAAGAGTAAGCACGGCGATGGTTGGATGGCAAAGCAAAGTCACAATGGAATTCCAGGAACTTTTCATGACGTAGAAATCATTCAGCGATTCCACGACCGTTGGAAGTACATAGGGTGGAATGATATGGTTTTCTGCCCGCAACAGAATGGCGAACGATTCAATCAGCTGACTGTATCGTTGATTCAATTCGCCCAGTTCCCCGGTCTTTTCTAATTTCGAAAACAAATCCAGGGCCCAGAGCAGGTTGAGTCGAATCAGGTAGTGCGAGCAGATCGGTCCCGCGCCTCCTATCGAATCTTCTGTATCAATGAAGTGATAGTGATAGTAGTAGGTGCCGCATTCTTTGCATTTCTTTATCATTCGCGTGATTTCTTGTTTGTAGTCCACGCTTCCTTCTTCGTGAATGATGAGCAGGTCCTCTGTTTTTTCCGGAGTGTAGGAATGAGTCAACTCCTGGCGGGGCGCCATGTAGGTGCAAATATCGCAATCAGCAATGCCCGCATATTGCTGATTCGAGGCTCTTCTTCGCCGGAGTCTATCCGTCACTCCTCTTTCTTCGAGCATTTTCACAAGGTTGGTGTTCTCTGACATCCTTGCCAGGGAAAGTGCTGTAGCCCCTTTTTCCAGATCGATTGGATCTGTCCTCGAACCGCGTTCGAGCAGCAGTCTTGCAGCACTCTCTTTTCCGGTGAAGCACGCTTGCATGAGTGCATTCCAGTTTAAATGGTTGGTTGAGTCGATGGAAGCGCCGTGATCGAGAAGATATCCTATGGCTTCTGTCTGGCCCGCCGCGGCCGCATACATGAGCGGTGTGTTTCCTTTTTCGTCGACTGCATCTACGCTTGCTCCGTGCAACATTAGATACTCTACTGCTTCCATTCTTCCGCGCGCAGCGGCTCTCATCAGTGGAGTTTCTTTTTTCGAACCCCAGACTTCACCATCGTGAACTTCATCGATCGGAAGTCCCGATTCGAAGAGCAAACGCATCATCGCAAGATCGCCGTTTTCTGCCGCGGCAAGCATAGCGCCGGTATTTCTGGTTTCCGATTTTTCTTTTTGCTTGAGACGAATCAGAGAAACAAGTTTTGTATTTCCCGCTCTGGTGGCCTGTCTGAGGAGTGTGCCCTCAAATCGCTCGGCTGCATTCGGATCGGCGCCGTGGCGCAGAAGAAACTCCACTGCATCAAAATGCTGCCCCTTCATCGCTGCGAGCACAGCATCCGTGGTGTCGGGTGATGACAATGGTTTGTTTTCAAGCAAAGTCTTCAGGATGGCAGTCTTGCCGCGCGAGGCCGCTTGAACGATAGCGCTGCCCGAAGCGTCTGTGGTCGGCACTCCGTGATCGATGAACAGACGGGCCAGGTCCGCTTCATCCAGCCAGCCCGCAATCAATTCGAAAAGTGGGTTTGGTTTATTGGGAGACGAATCGATCTCCGCGCCCGCGTTTAGAAGCATTCTTACGAGGTTGGATGTCGAATTCATGTGCAAGGCAAGCGTCAGAGGAGTCGATCCATAGCTACCCGGCTGATTAACATTTACGCCTTCGTCTAACAGCAGTTTCACGACTGCCGAGTCGCCACGCATGGCCGCAAAATGAATCGCGCCGTCTCTACCAGAAGGATGGGCGAGGTCGACTTTTGCACCATGTTCCAGAAGGTATTTGGCGATTTCTGGTGCATGATCGCGCGCATTGCATCCGGCCATTAGTGGATAGTATCCCGCATCGGTACCGCTCGAAGTGCGAAACGAATCTTTTCGGTTTATATGGGCGCCCGCTTCGATCAGTATCTGGACTACTGGCAGGTGTCCCTGTAGACAGGCGAATGTTAGAAAGCTATGTCCGAGGTTTTCGGGCATGATGTGATTGGGTGGAACTCCTTCGTCTAATAGTTGTTTTGCGCGGACCGCGTCTCCATTGTACACGGCGGACGCCATGAGCGAGAACAGATCAGGCACAGTGCCGCGTCCGGCAATGGTAGAGTGAAGTGGCCAGAAGTTGTCCCCGGTGGCTGATTGCCGGTATCCTACGATCGCACGCCTTCATGATCTCTTCTTTCTACGGGGTGCTTCGCTCCGGTCGAGCTAAAATGCTCGAAAATCGCGGGCGTGAAATTCATCGTTTTTGACTTGCATGGTGACGCGCTGCGCTCTACAAACATCGCATGATCAGAATCAAGGTTGCTCTTCTACTTCTTTTGGTTTGTCTCTCTTCACTCGCGTCGCAGCCTCAGAGTCAGGCGGCCTATGACAGAGGAATCGACGCACTCTACAACCAGAAACAGCCAGACAGAGCGCTCGAATTCTTTAGAGAAGCGTATCGCCTGGATCCGAACGTTTGGAGCAGACCGTTCATGATTGGCTATACTCTAAACGCGTATCTCAATCAGCCGTCGGAAGCTCTGCCGTTTTTGAACAGGGCCTGGGCTCTCAATGATGCAAATGATGAACTTCCTTATAAAGAGACAATCCAGTGTCTGGAGAAATTGCAGAGGTGGGATGCTGCTATCGCAAAGAATCAGGACGCGCAAAAAAGACTGAAGGCAGCGCGAAAGACTATCGGCTCGTGGTATCCCGAGAACCTTGCATGGCTTTACTGGCAGAAGGGAGATACAACGCGAGCGCTTGCAATTGCACCGGCAGGGAGCTGGGTTCGATCCCAACTTGCGCCGCGAACCATTGAGTTTACATGGCGACTGCAACTTGCGAAATTGCTGGAAGAATGGCGCCTAACGTCGTTTGATAAAATCAGGCTCAGTCTGCCAATCGACCGCCCTTTTCAATCACTCAAATCTGTTTCTCTGACAAGTTCACTGGGAGATAGTCTAAAAACAAGAAGAGTGGCCCGACGCGGCAATAATTTTCTGGAATTGGAGAAAGCTCAAGAAGACGAATGGCCTGCGGAAGTAGTTTTAAAAGTGAAAGTGGAACAGAACTTGAAGAACATGGTCGCTCGCCCTGCCGGCCTCCAGCCTGCCCGTGTGGGAGATGAGAACTATGAATGGGCCGTGGAAAACAAGGACGGACTCTTTTCTCAGGACGATCCGGAATTCATCGCGAAAGTGGAAGAGATATCACGTCCGGGCAGAACCACTGGAGAGAAAGCGGATCTACTTTTGAATTATCTTCGCGCAAATTTCAAATACGGAAAGCGAGTGGAAGGAGATACAGTGCACAGCTGGCTAAAGCAGGGCACAGGAGATTGCGGCTACTTTACCTACATTGCGATCGGTATGCTTCGTGCCATCAAGGTTCCGGTCAGAGGACTGTACGGAATCGGTCCATGGACGGATCCGCCGCCCGCGCTTCCTCATTCCATTCTCGAAATCTATGATGCGAGCACAGGACAGTGGTTTCCGCATGATCCTCAAGTTGCTTCGCAGTACGGTATCATTGATCCTTCTTACGTTCCACTGATGGCCGCAAATCCTAAGCAGGATGTGGCGGTTCTTAGTCCTGACAATGTTTGGGAGCTGGATACAACCTGGTTTTTCTGGACCGGAAGTGGGCGCGAAACGCTGTCGTTTAACGTTCAGATGATGGACTCTCAGGTAGCTCAACGCGCCATGCTTTTACCGGAGAAGCCAGATTATGTTCGCACTCCCGGATCAGGCGGGCCTCCTCCGAGAACTGGCAGAAAGTAGATTGTTTAGAAAGTGTAGCGATTGGAAAAGGCAATGGATTGGGAACCAGCGGCGGCCGCTTTTGTGTCCACGAGAGTGATGTCACCGGTGAGACGATTGATCGAATAGACCATGACAGTACCCGCTCCCGGATACCATTGTCCTGCAATCGGCGCTGACGGTGCAGCTGACGGTCACCAGCCACCCAAGCATGCAGAGTAGGGAAAATGGTCTCATCATGCGAAACGATAGACTGGCGGGATGTTAGTACGCGTCGAGTAGATTTAAGGTGAGTTCTTTTTCTTTTTCCGATAGTTCAGATTCGTTACTGTCAAAACTTTATGGAAAACATGGGACGCGTTGAGTCTGGATCGGTATCATGATCTCATGATGAATTCAGGGATCTATCACACTCTGTCGCGTTTTGGTCCCCTGCGTCGATCGTTTGCCGCCAAAATCATGATTGTAGCATTCCTGGGTACACAGGCTATTAAGACACGCACGGTGAATGAACTGCATGAAAATGGTAACCAACAACATGCTGTTTAAAAAAAAATCGGATCAATAGCTTCAAAATCGTAACTCATTGACAACTAACGTCCAACAAAAGGATCAGGTGTATCTTTTGATTGGATCAGGCTCATGACTCGCATTCTTATTCTCCTTTTTTGCATCACTCTGATTTCATGTCAGAAAACAACCACCGACTCTGGAATGGAAAACATTGGTCTTCTGGCTGTGGCGGGTGCGGCAGCCTCCGGTCGATCCACTGCAGGGACACCTGCGGCGCCAACGTATCCAGTTTCTTATTCTATTAGCAGTGTGTCTTCTTCATCGGTGGGCAGATATCAATCCATGTCTGTGTCGGCCTCGACCTATCCAATCACAGGAGCCCCCAGACAGGCGGATATTTATTTGTCTCTCAACACCACCATTGATGGTCCCGACATTGCCGTAGGAAGCACAACGATCAATGAGGGCCAGACTTCGGTAACGTTTACGATTCCGGCTGCAGCAGTAGTAGCATCTCAGTACTACGTAGCTGTTTGTCCGCAAGGATCTACCTGTTATTCATCCTATTTTACTTACAACAAAGTCACAATCGCCGCGGATCCAGCGTTTACCTGTACTGGCAACTGCAACGTTCTGGTACAATGGACGGCGAACAAAGAAAAAGCTCTGAATCAGGCAGGTGGCGGATATCGTGTTTGCTACAGCCAGACTCAGGGCTTCACGTCAGGCGGCACATGCCAGGATGTCCCTTACGTGTCCGGTCCAACTGCGCCAACGAGTGTGAGCATTCATCCGGGGACCGGCCGCTGGTACATCAAAGTGTATGGTTACTCCAATCTGAACCCAACGGGTAGCGCGGCCTCTACTGAATTCACAGCACTGGTACTGCCGTAAAAGGAGTTTAATATGAAAAGAACTGCAATCATCGTCTTTCTTGTTTTTGTAACCGCAGTATGGGCTGGACCTGACTTTCAGCGTCACCTGCCTGAACCCGGGGAAGAGGGGGCGCAATTTGTCTCTCGCGAGATGATCGTTCAGTTTCGCAGTGATCTGAGCGAAGAAGCGCGCGCGACTGTTGTGCGCGATTTTGGTTCGATTGTTCGCAATCTGGGTGTCAATCTTAGTCTGATCGCCTTGAAGGAAGGCATGGAAGTATTTGATGCTGTCGTAGAAGTGCAGGCCAGAGACGGTGTGATTTACGCACAGCCAAACTTTGTTCATCGCGTGAAGTCCGTTCCTAATGATTCATCCTACGCACAACAGTGGATGGCAAAGAACAACGCGCAGACGATCGCGTCTGCTACGTATGCAACAAACAATCCGGGCACATCGGGCAAGGATATGGCTCTTGAGAGTGCGTGGGATGTTTCCACAGATTGCAGTTCTATTGTAGTAGCCGTTGTAGATTCTGGGGTGAACTACAATCACGAAGACCTTGCGGCAAACATGTGGAATGGATCTGTTTCCTGTCCGGAGGGATCGCAGACTTCGATTCATGGATGCGATTTCGTTGGTACTGGAAGCAACAATCCTATGGATTACAACGGTCATGGCACTCATGTAGCGGGGATCATCGCTGGTGCGGGTAACAATGGAAAGGGAATCGCCGGAGTTTGTTGGAGTGCACAGATCATGGCGGTTCGAGTACTCGACGCGTCAGGGTCTGGTTCGACTGCTGATATTGTTCAGGGTCTAAATTTCGCAGTTCAAAATGGAGCGAAGGTTGTAAACATGAGTCTTGGTGGCTCTGTTTTTGATTCTGCTTTTTCAACTGCCATCACCAATGCTCGAACGGCAGGAGTTGCTATCGTCGTCGCTGCAGGAAACGACGGAAGCAATCTGAATTCAGCCAACACCTACCCGTGCGAATACAGTCAGGACAACGTCCTTTGTGTCGCAGCCCTGGACCAGAGCTACTCGCTGGCTACGTTTTCCAATTACGACACCACTAGCGTTGCCTTGAACAACGTGGATGTAGGTGCTCCGGGCACCAATATTTTGAGTTCTTTCGCAGGAGTAACAACCACTGTGAATGATACATTCAACACATCTGGAACACTCAACTGGTCTACGACTGGTTCTGGATGGGGTTACAGTGCGTGCAATCTTGGCCAGGTCGTAGATGTGATCGGCAATCCAACGACCTGGTGTTCGCTGGGGCAATACGCAAACAACGCAAACGACACAATCTACAAAACATTCAATGTGCCTTCTGGCGCAGATATGGTATCCGTCGCATACGGGTTGTTTCTCGATGTGGCGAGCGGGGATACATTCTCTGTTCATTACAAAAGCGGATCCGGCGAACCATTCTCCTCCGGCACACAGCTGGCCTCCTATACAAACGTTTCAACCGGCGGCTCTCCCGTTTTTCTAGGTCATGAATTGAAGAACTGTGCAGGGCAGAGCCAGTGCAGCGTTGGTTACAGGCTGGTGACAAATGCATCAGGGACAACCTATGGCCCCGGGATTCTTCTTTTTTCTCTCATCGGCATGGACGTGGATGCGACGACTCAGTACAAAGTGGAAGACGGCACTTCCATGGCTTCCCCCGCCGCAGCCGGTGTTGTGGCCCTGGTTCTCAGCTACAATCCGTCTTACACATACCTGGACGCTCTCAATGCAGTTCTCAACAGCGGAAACGCGCAGACAGCTCTCAATGGCAAAAGTAAGACAGGCAAATCTGTAGATGCGAACAATGCAATTCGCTACGTTGCTCCACCGACTGGAATCAGCCTGACTGCTCAATGAGACAATTTCTCTGCTGGGCATTCATGTCTTTGTCTATACAGGCAGCCCAGATGGGGCAGGTGATTCCAGGTGAATATCTGGTTCGATCTGAAAAGTCAATTGAGCAACTGGAGCGCGCGTTTAGTTCCACTGGATCCGTATCCGTTTCGCGCGTGGAACCAGGTCTCTATCTATTGCGATTTGAAAAAGATCCGGGGCTGGATGTTCTGGTGCGTCTTTCTGCGAAAGAAGGACTGGGAACAGTTCAACCTAACTTTCGCTATTCCACGCAGCCTGGTTCCGGGGGCTTGCATCGCCCTGTTCGGTAACCTGCTTCACCCATTCCGATATAAGTTTTTTTTGCGATGAGTTGAGTCCTCGAAATGCGATTCCGGTTCCAGCGTCATCGATTCGAACAATGGCACCATTCACAACAGGACCATGGACCACAAACTGAACGTTGACCGGGGCACCCGGCGACTGATTTGCAAGCGCTTCTGTGATGTAGATGCCACGAGGGGAAATATCCCGTGTTTGCAATTCCTTACCTTCCACAAGCACTGAAGTTTTCACAGGTCGCCTTTTTTGCAGACGCCAGCCGCGAGGATACGTGCGAAAGAAAGGAGCAGAAATATCCGGCCTGGTTACGTACAGTATGATTGCAATGAGGACCATGGTTTGCACGAGGGCAGACACTCCTCCGATAGCGCGCCAGTAGAGAACGGCGGTCAGGTTGTGCGCGATCAAGGCTGCCCCATAGGTGAGGAAACTCCACCATCCCCACTTTTTTCCCAGAAGGAAACCACAGGCCACGGGCCAGGCGGCGAACAGTAGAATGACTTCGATTACAGACATGCGGAGCAGGATTGCTTCTGGATAATTCATCGGAACGTGGAGTCTCTGAGAGGCCCCGAAGTAGTTATAGACCGGCAGCAGTAAGAACAGCCATCCGAACACGAGCAATGATACGGGTATTTTTTTTCTGCGTCTTCGATCTAGAAAAAACATGATGTATGGTGTCTTCCAATGTCCCGGTGTAAATCAGAATATGGATGAATTTGAAAATGCTTTTGATTTTTTCAACGGACTTAGCCGTTCAGCGGGATCTCAATTCGTATGCTGTATTCGTCCACACCGCTTAAGGCTTTGATCGTACCTCGCAGGCGATGCACTCGATCTGTTGCGCTGGCGGGGCTCTCGGCACTTATTTCTTCTGGTGTTCTTTTTCCATTCTTCTGAACAATGCACAGCTTCCCTTCATGGGTGCTGATTCTCCAGAGAGATTCTCCCTTCCCGTGTTTTAGATCATTCGTACACAGTTCAACGATCAGAAAAAACAGATCCAGTCTTCTCTTCAATGGAAAAGAAATCTCCGTCTGTGAAGATAGACAGGTGGCTGCTTCATCCGTGAAGTCAAAGTCGATTTCGCGAGAGGCGTCCGCATAACGGCGTAGTAAGGTCATTTGCACGCCTGGAAGAAGATCGTTTGCAGTCATGGACAGGTCTTCCATGAACAAAAGCTGGGAACGAAACATTTTCACCGCGTCTACAATTCGGTTGTAGATTCCCGCCAGCACGTCATGGGATGGACCCGAGGCAGAAAGCATTTCTCGTTCTGCATGGATTTGCAAATCAGTCAGTGCTCCTCCGAGACTATCATGCAGAGAGGTTTGCAGATCATCGCGTTGCTGCGAAAGCGCCTGACGGCTTTCCTGGAGGCTCACTGCGATTTCAGCACGCGCACGCACTGCGCCCAGGAAGAAACGGCTGAGGGCCAGAGCCTGGAAAATTACAAAGAACAAGAACGCGGCCAGGGCGTAGTAGCCGCCGTCGCGTCCTCTGAAATTTTGCACGAACGCAAGGATGCCTAACATCGAGAGGCTGCCTACGCCAAGTGCCATGGGGATGGCAGCAGCGCCGGCCCGAGTGGCCCTGTACGTTGTGAAGAGAATGTGCGCACCTGAGAAGGAGTAGACGACAATCGCATACAGCATGGTTGCGATGGACACCACATTCAAATCACCTGCCTGCGATAGAAGCGAAATGGCAGCCACAGCGGAATATGCGAAGACTGAACGCAGACGAACCAGATCGGGAAATAATCCTCGAAGGAGGGCTGCGCCGATGGGTGGTGCGCCTATGGTGATGACAGCGAGAAATCGTAACTGACTTTCCCAGGATATGGGTCCAAGTAGAATGTGATAGATCTTTGATCCTTGAAAGGGCATTCGCGCAGCTAGAAAGAAGCAGAGAATGGAAAAGAACAGAAATGAATACTCCGTGCGATGCATGAAATAGAAGAACAAATGGTAGACCGCAACGCCCAGGATGATTCCCAGTACAATCTCCTCAATGAGCATGCGTTGTTGCGCATAGCGCGACACGACTTCTGGTTTTCCAATCACCAGGGAACCTCGCATTCCTCCTCTGTAGCTGTCCTGATTGCTAATGTGAAAGATGAGTTCCAGCTCGGGCCCACTCACATCAAAAGAAGTAAGAGTATCCGATCGATCGATCACGTCCTCACCGAGTGTCTTGCCAATGATTCCAGTTTCCGCGATGAGTTTTCCATTCGCAAATACTCGAGACGCGGTAAACTGATGCGGAAACCACAGACCGAGTTTGTGAGGCATTGGTTCGCAGCGTAGATGAAACCTGTAGGTGGCACGTCCTGATGCGGGAGCGATTGCCTTCCACGGGCCCATCTGTTGAAGGATGGAGTCTGGTTGAGGACGATCCTTTAAGCGAAACTCTTCTGGTGCGATGAGTCTGCTCCAGTAGAACTCCACTGGACCGGAAATCGACAATGGAATGTCCCCGTCGAGTGCTCCTGGAGAAAGCAGGATGACGGGTCCGGAAGGTTCGATTGTGTGCGCGCACGCAATGCATAGTGTGAGCGGAATGAGGAAAGCAAGAGTGCGCAATGAATGTCTCAGGTTAGAGAGAGTTCCTGCGCACGGGCAGCCAGTTCCGCGCGATTGTGCACATTGAGTTTTTTGTAAATGGACTTAACGTAGCCGTGAACTGTATGATCGCTGAGCCCGAGAAACGTAGCCACAGAATGAATGCTCTTTCCTTTGACCATCAGTCCAAGCACCTGCTTCTCTCGATCTGTTAAATCGGGACCGGGTTCTGCTACACGGCGAAACGTGGAGAACACTCGAAGTGCGATCGTAGGAGTGATCGTAGCTCCTCCGCGACCAATGACATCCACTGTTTCCTCTAGATTGCCAATTTCTGATTTTAGAATGTAGCCAAGCGCCCCGTTCTTTATGGAATCGAAAATCATCACATCTGAATTCATATTGGTTAGCATGACCACGCGCATTTCAGGGACCTTCTCTGAAAGGATCCTCACGAGTTCAATTCCAGTGATCCCGGACAGCATGATGTCTAGAAAGAGGATTTCAATCCCTTTGTGGGAAGGGTCCCGCAGAAATTGCTCCGCAGAAGGCCACGCACGAACGGAACGTGCTGCGGGCAGATCTCCAAGCCGGCGAATCACTTCTTCTCGAAAGAGCTCGTCGTTTTCGATTACTCCGAGGTTCCACTTTTCCAAATTCATGTCCATACACAGTACTGGTGTGACCTGACGGAGATCAAACAAAAAGAAAACCGCAACCCCCCTGAACAGGGGGTTTTTGAATAAAAAGGATCTGCTCTTGCTTGACTGCTGTTTGTGAACGTTAGACGCCCTACACGATGCTACCCTTGCCGCCACTGTCTGATCATCCTGGGGCCGTCGAGTATTTCTGGTACCAATTGCCGTGGGCCGTTCCTGGTATGCTTACGTTTACGGTCGGTTTGTCTCTCTCTGTGATTGGACTCCTTTCCCTGCGTCGCAACGAGAATCGTCCACTTCTGGTGACCTTCAGCTTATTCTGTTTTGGCATAGGGATTCTAGGATTGCTTCTGGCTTTTCGCGCCATCGTTTTGAATCTAGACATTCTCCTTCTGCTCAATCGTGCCCTGTACTTCGGCGTAGTGTGCCTTTCTCCGGGTGCGTACATGTTCGCGTACTTTCTAACCGCAAAGAGATACAAACCACTTCTTGTCATGGGCATTTTCGCCGCGGCATCTGCTGTGTTTGGCTGGTTCGGGTTGATCACAGGATACGATTTTACCGGGTCCTGGTTTCATTATTCGTTTGGGAATTATCCCATCGCTCAATTGCCGCTGAAGCTGTGGGGCCTGATTGCAGCACTTGGATATTTCGTAGCCTGGATTCCAGCCACAGTCCGCTACTTTCGCACGCATCCACAGGAGGCCGCAACCAAGAAGGCACTGTTCTTCAGTATGCACATGATTTCTCTGCTCGTGATCTCGAATCTGCCCAGTCTTGCGGGCATTCCAGTTTTTCCCATGAGCACATTTGCATTTTTGCCAATGCTCGTTCTTGGCTATAGCATCTTTCGCGGTGACTTTCTCAATGTGAACGATCTACTCTTTCGCAAGAGACTGCTGTTCAAATTTCTCGCGGGCCTTCTCACGTTCGGGTTTATTGGAATCTCTGTTCTAGTTGCAGTCACTCTTCCTCCTGCAACGCACTCGGCCATATACGAACGCCCATTTTTTCTTCTGCCGCTCTTCTCTGCCGTTTGCGCCTTCGCTCTGGCGATCTTTCTGGCGGGAAGCAATCCAGATCAGAAACTCAACATGCTGGCCGCAGCTTCTCTCATGCTTGCAGGCACATTCATGCTCGTGATGACTTCTTTCAAACTGAATCTGCCATTGATCGTAACACGACGCATTGAACAAATCCTATACACTGCATTTCTTTTTACACCCGGAGTCCATCTTCGCTTTGTTTATCTTGCGCTCGGAAGAAAGAGCCCGCGAGCGGTGCGACTCGTGGACTTAGTCTCTGCGCTGCTATGCGTCGTACTCTGGACTCCGTACTTCTTCGATGGCTTTCATGAATACAGCTTTGGTCGCATTTCTGCCGGAGGTCCTGGACTAAACGCGTATGGTGCACTCGGATTGTTTGCCGCAGGTGCATTTCTTTTTAGCTGGTGGAAAGTGCGGAAAGAAGCGCAGAGCAAACTCGGCAGTCTGGTTGTTTTGTCGCTCGTGATCGGCGATGTTCTCATTCTGTTCAATCTGCCGGCCACGATGGGTATCGCCATCTATCCTGTGGGCGAGCTGCAATTCATTCCTGCCTTTCTTCTGGCGTTCGTGATCGTCCACTACGGAGTGATTCCTGTAATTGGAGAAGCAACAGCGATTGGAAATCGAGTCTCTCTTCTGATTCTGCTATTTGTGCCGATTAGCATTCTGTTTTACGCTCTTGGACTGCGCGAAACTGCGTCTGTGACTGCGATTCTTTCGCACACGATCTTTGTGGCGTCTCCTCTTGCTCTTGCGTTCTATATGATTTCCTTTATCTTTCTCAGGCCAACCGCTTTGAAGATGGATGAGACAGTGCGTCGCCTGGCGGAGGAAAAAGACCGTGCCGATGCAGCCCTTCACGCTACGGAAGAGGCACGTCGTGAAATCGAGGCGCTCAGTCGCTTTACTCACATTGTGAACTCTCACTCGGATCTGGAAAAAATATTCAAAGAAATATCGCAGTATGTGTATCAGAATTTCGGAATCTCGGGCTCCTGGCTTTTTCTCCCTGATGAGAAAGGAGAGCACCTGACTAGCTTTCGCGCGTACAGCTATCACGAAATCAGAGATGATTTGTACGAATTCGCAAAGAACCTCCGTATCCCGCTCGATTCATCGGGCGGAATTGCGCACGTAGTATGGAATCGCAGAAAGCCGCTATATTTACCTCAAATTCGCAGGTTTGAGTTCGACTTTGATCGCAGGCTTGTGGAAAACACAGGCGCGCAATCCTTTCTACATGTTCCGCTCGTTCTCAATGATAGAAGCGTTGCCATGGTAATCTTCACCAACGTGCATGAACCAATGCGTCTGTCCAAGAAGGACATTCGCACAATCGAAACCTTTTGCGCGCAGATTGCGGGCGTGGTCAACACGGTTCATTTACTTCGACAGACTGAAAAGCAGAAGGCGGACATGGCGGCGCTCAATCGCCTCACGAAGAGCTTGAACGAAGACCTGGACATTGAAACGATCACCAGGAAACTGCACGAATACGTAAAAGAGAATTTCGGAATCCAATACTACAGTCTGCTGTGCGTAGATGCCGCGAAGACTCATCTTCGCCTCGTGGCCGCTGCATTGCCGGACTTTGTAAGCGCAGAAGACAGAGATCGGATTTTCCATTTCCATGTGCCCATGAAAGGAGCCCGCGGAGGACACGGGTTGACTCTTCGCAGCAAACGCCCCATTTATTTCAAGGATTTTGGGGAGAAAGATCTCCGGTGGCTTACAGACGAAGAGAGGTACGTGCTCGATACTTGTAGAATCAAGTCGTATCTGTTTCTTCCTTTGCTTTTGAATGGAGAGCCTGTGGGGATGCTTAATTTCTCGAATTCCGATGGCCCTCTGAATCTAAAAGATGAAGATCTTACGCGCTTTTCCATCCTGGGCGAACAGATGGCGGGGATCATCACAGGGTCTGCTCTTTTCAAAGAAGTGCAGGCGGCCAGAAACAGTGCTGAATCTGAGAGAAAGAAATCGGAAAAACTTCTTTTGAATATTCTACCGGCGGATGTGGCGTCGGAGCTGAAGGAAAAGGGTGCCACGGATCCTGTACTGTATGAAAATGTGAGTGTGATGTTTACAGACTTCAAAGGGTTTACTCAAATTGCGGAGACACTCTCTCCGCGAGAGCTCATTCAGGATCTGGATGCTTGCTTTGTTCAGTTCGATAAAGTCACAGAGCGATTCAATCTTGAGAAACTGAAAACCATTGGAGACAGCTATATGTGTGCCGGTGGAATTCCCAGGAGAAATAAAACGCACGCGATCGATTGTGTTCTGGCAGCGCTTGAGATTCAGGCATTCATGAATCTGATGAAGCAGATCAAGACAGAGCAGGGCCTTCCATACTGGGAGTTGAGGCTGGGGATTCACTCTGGCCCGCTGGTTGCGGGCGTGATCGGAGAGAAGAAATTCGCATATGATGTGTGGGGAGATACAGTCAATACCGCATCTCGCATGGAATCCTCGGGGACTCCGGGCAGGATCAATATCAGCGGTTCGACCTTTGAGCTTGTGAAGGATGTTTTTGATTGTGAGTTTCGCGGCTACGTCAGTGCGAAGAACAAAGGGGAAGTGGCCATGTACTACGTAAATGGGCTCAAAGAGGAATACTCCCTGGCTCAGGATGCAAAAGCGCCTAACGGTAATTTCTGGAAGGTGTACGCGACGGTCGCCTGATGAGGTTAGGCTACTTGTTTAAGTAAAACGATAGGGGAGAATTTCCCCCGAACATTTATCTGATCTGTTTTAAAATGCGAATCCATCTCATCCTCTCGTGAGTTAGAATCCGTTTTCTGCTTGAGATGTGTCCTCCTGGCATGTGCTTTTGCGCATGCATCTAATCCAGCGTTTCGCTTTTCCGTTTCTTGTTTTGTTTTTTAGCCTGATTGGTTCTTCGCACGCTCAGAGCGAAAGCAATTTCCAGCCACTGGAACAACATAAATTTGCAGAGTATGAACTCTATCATTATCATGCTCAGTTATTTGGAGGATGGGGCCCTGGAAATTATCCGCTTATTCCCATGGGCGTGCGAATCTACTTTATACCGCGAACTTTTGACTACCCCTGTTGTCAGAGCGGAGTCTTTTTGAGCGCGCCGCGCCAGGCTCCGCATCCATCCAACTATTCGATTCGCATGGACGGTTTTACCGGTTCGCCTCAGGGTGCAGAAATTTCTCTGGAAGCTTATGAGATCGGTTTCTCGAACGATTCTGAGTCCGCGAGTGATCGCTTTCCAAACGAGAAAGGCATGCTATATGGCGGCACATGGCTTACGTTCACAAAGATCGCGCGAGTGAATCCACTGTTGCGCACGCCTGAATCGGATCCAAATACACACTACCTCCTTCGTTTCCAGGTGCAACAACCTGATTTCAGCATTCGCTTGAAACAAATGCCTTTTCAGGATTTCCCGAATCATCCATGGCCAGATGCTTCCGAATTTCGTGACTATGGTTACACAGACGAGATCGGAAAATCCGGGATGGTGATGCTCTCTGGTCGGCTTCTTCTGTCCCCTGGCTTACCTCGACTCGCTTCCGCATCGCCATGGACCGGACCAGAAGTAGTGAATGCGAATACAGGCATTCGAACACTACGTCCCGCATACGCGCTCGTCGCGAAGAATGGATGGCAGAGTCACTATGATCTGGTGGCCCGTCTTTCGCGCGGCGGTAGCGCTCGCGATGAGTATCGCTCCGTGAAATACATGAATTTCGAACCGGACGCGAACCATACCGTTATTCGCTTCACAGGTATGATCCGCTACGGCACTCAGGCGGGCGATAAACCAGAGTTGCTCGGAGAGTGGATGCGAAAGACTACATTCTCTCTACGGAAAAAACCGTGGGGTTCTCTGATGGCGTCTATGAATGCATACGCGTGCGTTCGTCCAGAATGCGAAATTAAGCCAATGGAAGTGCCGTCTGTTCAGGTCTTTGACACAGATGCGAAAGAGAATTCGGACAGTCTCAGGATCAATCCAGACTTTCGTCTGGGAGCAAGTAGATATCTGAATCCGAACGTTGGACCGTACGGAGATCTAAATGTACCGGCCCGGTTGAGCTTTCGCTTGCGCTCAGCGGATGGTGGGGCCCTCGAAGGCGTGTCTCTAGAAATCAGTGCCTCGAAAGCCGATGCTTCCATTCAAATCCCAAAGCCTGCAGTGACAGTGGGTGCGATGTTTCATAAATTTCTTACCCTGAAATACGATCCAAATTTTGATCCGCCGATGGTGGGTCAGATTGTGCCAGGATTCCCCGCACGAATGGAAGCCCGACAGATGGTGGAGTTAGATGATGCACCTGGCGTTCGCTATAAGATAAACTGCACAGTGGTCATTGGGTCGCAGAGACATTCCTGCAGTCGTGGAAGTCCAGGATCCGTTGTGACTGCAGTGCGCCAGATTCTGCCTCCCGAGGCAGGAAAGACGGAGGGACGCGCGCGCAGTTTCCAGCGATTCGAGGACTTTAGCTCTTACACTCTGGGAGAGCACTACACAGGAGCGGACTACGATCCTGTGCTCGATGCGTATCCGCTCTTCGAGATTGAAGTTCGCAAAAAATAGAACAGCTCGCGGGGCCTCGCGGAAGGCCCGCTGATCATAGCGTTAGGCGATCGTTTCAAAAACAGTGTTTACGGCCTGGACTCGTCATGCCGACTGCACCGCATGCCCCGGATTCGAACCAACGCCATTGGTTGTTGCTTTACGCTGTGTTTGTTGTCTTCGGGTTGTTCTGTGGCTTCAGAAGATGCCGCAAGCGGTGAAGTCTCTGCCATTCCGTACCTGGCCGGCTTCAAAGACAACGCTCGAAATTGGACGGCCAGAGACGTAGTGCGTGCAGATTTCAAACCTGTGGCAGGCGCAATTCTAGATGAAGGATTTTCTGACGCAGCTCACTGGCTAAAATTTTCCACACCTCGTACAAGTGGCAAGCAGAGCATGTTTCTTGTGTTTGAATCGCTCACTCTGGATCGGGCGGAACTCTATTCCCTGGAAAATCCGGAGTCTGCTGTTGCAAGGGCAGGTGATTTCTATCCACGATCTTCCTGGGCTGTGCCGTGGAGCGACTATCCAACATTTCCAGTTGAATCTGGTAAGAGCTATTTGATTCGTTTGCAGAGCACATCTCTTCTGATGATGCCTGTGACTCTGCGCACTGAATCGAACTTGCGTGGCTTTACAGAGAGGCGCACTTTCTTAAGCGCGCTTTATGCCGGATTTACATTGATGCTCTGTCTTGTTGCCTTTGGAATTTTTCTCGCATTGCGCGACTTCGTATACTTGCTGTATGTTGGATACGTTGCATCGCAGACTCTTGCGTTTGCGGCACTCTTTTCCTCTTTTTACAGGCTCCTCTGGCCGGAATCATCCTACATCCAGAATCACCTGTATTTTTTCGCGCAGGCTCTGAGTCTTGCGTTTGGTACTTCTTTCTTTCGCGCCTTCACTGATCTTGCGGAACGCAGGCCGAGGCTCAATATTCTTGTTACGTCAGTGACTGTTCTTTCTCTCATCATAGCAATCGGCACATTGTTTTCAGCCCAGAATGTGATATTCTCCCGTTCACTCACTGTGATCTATTTGCTCTGGATTCCAATCTTTCTCTTTTTGACCATGCGACAGATCGAACCAGGACGGATTGATATGTGGATGTTTGCATTCGTCTGGGGGGCAGTGTATCTGGCAGGAATTCTATACATGCTTTCCGCAGGACGCATCATCCCGTTTCATTCGCTTTTTTTCTACGGTCAAACTGCATTTTTTCCGTTTGATGCTCTCTTCTTTATACTCAGTTTGTACAGGAGATACAGAACGATGGAGAGTGCACGTCTGGATCTGGAGCGCGAGATGCATTCTACTCTTGCGAAGCTTGCTTCTCAGTCTCGCGAGCGATCCGCGAAGAAGAAAGTCGGTTATTCCAGGAGCAAACTATCCGGTGTGAATGTAGGAAAAATTCTAGAAAGTCTGGATCACTCTTTGCGAACGGAGAAGCTATTTAAGAAGGAGGATCTCTCTCTTGCAGAACTTGCCAGCCACATTGGCATCACACCCCATCAGTTGTCTGAGATTTGCAATGCTCAGTTGAATACCAGTTTTCCTAAGTTGCTGGCGTATCATAGAGTTCTGGAAGCAAAAGAGCTGATGGCAAACAGTGATCTGAATATTCTGCAGATTGCTTTTGATTCTGGTTTCGCATCTAAATCATCTTTCAATATAGAGTTCAAGCGAGTCACGGGGCTGACTCCGCGCGAATACAGGGCAAGGCCGGATGTGCGGCATGACTTTGCTTCAGCCGTGTGACAATCATCCTTTACTCAGTAGAAATATTTCACCAGCAAATCTACAAAATACCCGCCGTCTCCCGCTGCGATGGTTCCTATGGAAACAGGAAGGCCTGAAACGATTCGATATTGTGAAACGTACTGCGTTGCAGTATTGTTGTTGCTCACATACAAAAATTTGCTCTGTGGATCGATCGCAAGAAATGCCGGTGCCGTTCCGGCCGCTACAGTGCCGACTAACGTGAGAAGTCCCGCACTGTCGCGTCTGTATGTGGACACAGTATTGGAAGCACCCTGATTGGTTGTGTACGCGTACTGACCCGTTGGATCGACTACGATACCGTAGACGCTCGTTGAGTTGATAGTAGTCTGCAGGGTCGGAATGCCTGTGCTCTGATTGATAGAGAAGATGGCGATGTTGGGTGTGCCGCCCGAATTTGCGACATATAGAAAATTGCCGGTAGGATCCAGCGCGATCCCCTGCGGTGAAGTCCCTCCGGACGCGGTTGTAAGGATGTTTGTTGGAGCTCCGACGCTAAGCGAGTAAGCGGAAATATTGGCGGCTCCTGAGTTCGTCGTATACATAAATCGGCCGGATGGATGGATGCGCAGAGAGATTCCGCCCGCTGCGGCCAATGCGGTTCCCGTACTTGTGAGCACTGAATTACTGCTCACACTGAAACCTTCCACTGTTCCATTCCCGGCGACCACGCTGAATAAATAGGCGCCCGTGGGATCAGCGCAGAGGCCAATAGGAAATGTTGAATTGGGTGTCGTTGTGCCAAGGACCGAGAGCGCACCCGTCGTATCGATGGCGAAACGATGGATCCTGGGCGTGGTCGAGGCGGCCACGAAGACAAAACGACCGAGCGGATCCACCTGCACACCGTTCGTGCCTGCCATACCTGTCGCGGTTCCAACGGAGGAGAGCAGTCCCGTGCCCCTGTCAATGGAGTACTCTGAAAGTGAACCGGACGTGGCGTTTACAACGTAGAGATTGGTTGCGACGGCAACCTTTGAATAAAGCAGCAGGGGAAGGACGTTGCAACTTGCATCTGCCTCCTTGCATTTGGAGCTCTGGTTGCATTGGGCCGCCAGGCTGGACAAAAGAGAGATGAAACAGGCCCTGATCCATGGTCGCATAGTCAGGATGATAGCGGATCATCTGGCGCCTGTCGCCGCGGTCTATAATCCGCGACCTTTTTATTATGGAGAGAAGATTATGCGCGCTTTACCTTCCAGCCAGAGCATCACGCCGCATCTTTGTAAGGCCTACCAGGTTCTTTTTTACCAGAGCAATTTCTTCCGGAGTGTAATCCTGAAGCTGTGCTGCAACTGTATCTTCCGCTTTCTTTCTGTCAGGCTCTGATGCATTCTTGAGTTTTTCCAGGATGCCCAGCGGAGTCATGGCGCGCACAACGCGGGCGTCCACTTCCATGTACTCGGAGAAATCCTCCCATCCATTCGCAGTGAGAAGGGCATTCCTCTTCTCTATCAATTCTGTTACCTTTGCTTCTTTTGCTGCACCTTCCCGCATTTTAGAGGTACCGTCTAGCTCCAGAGTGATTCTCATATAGCTGGGAAAAATCGCCATGTATCTTTTCAGAACGTCTTCCGTCAGAACGACTGGCTCCGCGCGAAGAGACGCCGTTGAAAAGGCAAACGCCAGAGACAGAGCCGCGATGTTGAGAAACGATCGAATCTTCATTGTTGCACCCACAGATGAGAGACGCATCCAATAGAAAGAAGTGTCAATAAAAACGGGGGATGGGGAGGGAAAAAGTAAGGCTCTGCGTCTGTGCGAATCACACAGTCAACAAAATCAGAAGAGATCGTGTGATGGCTCGAGTGCGCGATCTGCCCCCTGGAATCTGGCCTTCGATCAAGAGAGTGGCGATGCCATGAAGCATGGACCAGGCAGCCAGAGTGTGCACTTTTCTATCTCTGTGGGAGGGAATCACTCCTGCCTCTCTGCATTCTTCCACAATCTGCACCAGCTGCCCAAACGATTCTTCCGCCGCGAGCGCCAGGGCCGGGTGCTTTTTTCGATCCGGAATGATTCCGCTGAACATGATATGAAACTGTTCCTTGTGTGACGCGGCAAAATCCACATAAGCGCGGCCAGACTCGATGAACTGCGATTTGAAATTGGAGCCGGCGCGCTTCTTGTAGAGCTCCACGTTTTCAATGAGCCCGCGAAACCCCTGTTCTGCGATGGCGGCCAGGAGTTCTTCCTTATTTGTAAAGTGCCTGTAAAGAGAAGCGTGGCTTACACCCACAAGGCCAGCCACTTCACGCAGACGCAGGCCCCCGGTTCCCTCCTTTTTTAGCACAGAAATACCGGCAGCAATGAGTTCTTCTTTGAGGTTTCCGTGGTGGTAAGGCTTTTTCATCTCAAACCAGCAGTCGGTCGCCAGGGAAAATTACAATTAAAAATGTTGCCACGGGAAACATCAATGTTACCAATGGTTACATTGTGCAATGTCAGGCTGGCGAGCACAGGGAGGCCCTATGTCATTTGTTGGAACGAAATACAAGCAGGAAGAAGTGGATTCGCACTACGATGCTGTGATCATTGGTTCAGGCATGGGCAGTTTGTCCACGGCGGCGCTTTTGTCCAAGGCGGGGAAGCGAGTGCTTGTGCTGGAAAAGCACTACACTGCCGGAGGATTCACTCACAGTTACACGCGCAAAGGTTACGAGTGGGACGTGGGAGTTCATTACATTGGAGAAGTTCACAAAAGACTCTCTCCACTTAGACTGCTGTTTGATCTGGTAACGGACGGTAAGCTGGAATGGTCTTATATGGGAGATACGTACGACAGCGTTTTCTTCGGTGAAGAACGGTATGACTTCATGGCAGGCGAAGAACAGTTTATGGCCAATTTGCTCCGTCATTTTCCCGGGGAAAAAGACACACTCAAGAATTACATCAAGCTGATCAAGAGCGCCAATCGACTTGCGATTCCATTTTACGTCAGCCAGAAGATTTTTCCGGACGCAGTGGGCAAGATGGCATCGAGTCTATCTGATTCCATTCTTGCGAAATACGTGCGACGAACCACCGGCGAAGTGCTCGCAGATTTGACTGGCAATAAAAAACTCCGAGGGGTTCTCACTGCGCAATGGGGGAACTACGGTTTGCCTCCAGCACAGTCTAGCTTCATGATTCATGCGGCAGTGGCTCACCACTACCTGGATGGAGGAAATTTTCCGGCGGGAGGCGCATCTCAGATCGCTCGCACCATCGAAAAGGTAATCCAGAAACCGGGCGGGAAGATTCTGGTGAATGCACCTGTATCTCAGATTCTTGTGAACGGCAGCCGCGCGATGGGGGTTCGCCTGGAAAATGGTCATGAGATTCTGGCAGACCGAGTGATCAGCGGCGCTGGATATTTCAATACATTCGGTAAGCTCCTTTCCACGGAAACCGCAGAGAAGGTAGGTGGTGGCTCCAAATTGAAGACGGTTCGTCCGTCGATCGGTCACGTATGCCTCTACACCGGAATGAAGCATGACGCCGAAGAATTGAAATTGCCCATGGGCAATCTCTGGGTCTACCAGGACTACGATCACGACGCGAGCCTCGCCCGATTCCTGGAAAAGCCAAATCTGGATTTCCCCCTCGTCTATATTTCTTTTCCGAGTGCGAAAGATCCGCTCTGGAAAACAAATCATCCGGGCCGTTCCACCATCGATGTGATTGCACCCATGCCGTATGCCTGGTTTGAAAAATGGAAAGGAACGGAATGGAACAAGCGGGGAGATGAATACGAAAACTACAAAGAATCCATTTCAAAGAAATTGCTTGAAAAAATTTATAAATATGTCCCGCAGGCGGAAGGTAAGATCAGCTACTACGAATTATCCACACCTCTGTCCACAGAGCATTTTGGAAATTACTCCAGAGGCGAGCTTTACGGAATTGATCACAATGTGGGAAGGTTTGAACAAAACTGGATGAAACCTCAAACTCAGATTGAGAATCTATATGTAACGGGACAGGACATTCTGTTTTGCGGAGTAGCCAGCGCTCTGAGTTCAGGAGTCATGACTGCCGCGAGCATTCTTGGTTCTGAGATCGGATCGATTGTTCCCGGATTTGCAAATCACTTCCGGTCCTGAGAAGTCCAGGGAGTTAGTCTGGATTGTTTCGTTTCGAAGGTTGGTTCAGGGGATTGGATGCGGCGTTCTGTCTATGACTTCGCTTGGCCGCATACATTCTACTGTCAGCGGTTTCAATGAGTTTCTCCAGATCCATAGAATCCTCTGGAAAGCTTGCCCCGCCGATGCTTGCATGAATGGGAATGGTCTGTCCTTCAAAAGTGAATTCTCGCTCAAAAGACAACTCAATTCGTCGGCACGGTGCCCAAGAGAATCGTTGATCGTCTTGAGCCCATCCATGTCGATCATGAGAAGGCCTGCTTGATTGCTACTCGAGCTCAAGATATTTCGCAGCCGATCCATGAACAGAGAACGGTTGGCCAGATCCGTCAATGCGTCGTGTGTGGCTTTGTGTAAGAGATCGTCGCTTTCGAGGCGAGTTGCATGAAACATGGCCGCGGCCACGACTTCAGACAGCAAACCCAGAATCATTTCGTCTTCTTTCTGGAACTTGTGAGCTTCTGCGGACATGACTTTCAAAACACCGACTGTTGCATCGCGGTATCGCAGCGGCATAACGATCATGGATCGTAACCCAATCTTTCGAGTGGTCTGGCGATCCACCCTCGGGTCTGTTTCGGAGTCTTCGCACAATAAGACTTCACCCGTTTGTACGCACAGGCCCGATAGGCTTCCGTTGCGCTTGATTCGCAAACCGAGAAATGGTTTCGCGTTTCCCGATACGGCGCGATAGACCATATCTTCGCCTTCTGCCAGTTCAATGGCCGCGCCGTCTGCCCTGACGAGCGGGATAGTTCTATCTACCACGAGGGCCATCACCTGGCTCAGGTCGATTCCTAGCTTGGCGATTTCTGTTTGGAGGTGAATGATTTCCAGTAACTTCGCGTTAGACGGCATTCGCTTGTCCCGTTGAATACGTCTTTCTCTTTGGGCACTTTTGGTAGTCAACGACTCTCTTTAATATTTAGCGAGGGTAAGGCGAAGGCGAACGTTCATTTTGTCCAAGGATTTCAGGCCGTGCCACGCAGCTTCCCTGTGGCAATTGCGACCGAACCGGCCGTCGATGCGTGAACCCTAAAATCCTGTCGCTTTCGCATGGCAACAGCCGTATAGCTTACATGAACGATAATATGCTTTTCCTGGCTCTTGGATTCTTTGCGGGTACGATCAGTGGTCTAATTGGAATTGGCGGAGGGATCATTCTTGTACCTGTTCTGGTTTTCTTTTTCGCCTTCAGCCAGCAGCAGGCGGAAGGAACGACTCTTGCCGCGATGGTTCCTCCCATAGGAGCTCTTGCCGCGTATGTATACTACAGAGCAGGGTTCGTAAACGTGCCGGCGGCGATGTGGATCGCAGGCGGATTCATTGTGGGCGGCTTTGTGGGTGCGAGGTTCGCGACCTCCATCAACCCTGAAATGCTGCGACGCATTTTTGGTGTCTTCGCGGTTGCCATTGGCGCGAAGATGCTCTGGGGAGCCTGATGTTTCAGGGGCTGAATCTGGATCGACCGTGTCTGGCTCTGTGAGCGAGATCTGTTCTGCCTCAGGATGAAATAGTAATATTTCTATACAAATATCTTTCAGACACCGGGCTCGTTATGGTTCCAATCGAGTATCAAGCAGAACTCCGTCGGGCTTTAGTCGGATGGACACCTATTTCATTACTTGAATTTTCTTTTCGATTCGAATTATTTACAACCAGCGAACCAAAATAAAATTCATGAAACCGAAATTCTGGTTGCTCCTTCATGTTCTAGAACTAGACACAAAGTGTGGTTCGCAGGGTTCTGGTTATCTCACTGACCATCTTTGCTCTGGCTGGCCGGGTGCAAGCTGATCCGGTTTCTACGGAGGAGCGCCCCATCATTCTTACAAGCGATCTTCGCCATCGTCAGCTGGGTCGTGAGGTCGACGTGCTTGAGGATGCGTCCGGACAGTTGACTATCCACGATGTAAAAAGTGGATCGGCGCGACTCCGTTTTCGCCCTGGTTCCTCTGATGTTTTGAGCTTTGGTTTCACTCATTCCACATACTGGATTCGGGCGCGCCTTGAAAATCGTTCCAATGAAAATCTGTGGTTTCTGCAGGTAGCTTTCCCTCTGATTGATCACATAGAACTCTTTGAAGAAGAGAGACTCGTATCACAAACTGGAACTCAGTTTCCGTTTTCCACTCGCGACATGGAACATCGCACGTTCGTCTACAAAATCAAACCGGCTTCTACGACTTACTATTTACGCGTTCAAAACGAAGACAGCATGCAGATCCCTCTTGCCGTGTGGTCTCCGGAGGCTTTTCACTCAGCCGATCATGATGAACAGATGGCACTCGGAGCTTACTACGGCATCTTGATTGTCATGGCGGCCTACAACCTCTTTCTATTTCTTTCGCTCCGGGAGAGAGGATACTTCTACTACGTTATTTACATTACAGTCTTTGGATTCTTCTTGTTTTCGCAGTATGGCTTTGCATACGAATATCTCTGGCCGAACTGGACAACTCTCGCACGCAAAATGAATCCAGTCCTCGCCGGTGCTCTGGAAGCCAGCACTCTGATTTTCACCCGTCATTTCTTGAACACTCGGGCTCACGCTCCGCGCCTCGACCAGGTCATTACGGTCTTGATCTATTTGGCGTGTCTTGCGTCTCCCCTGGCGTTGTTTCTGAATCTGACTCATTCGGCCGTGATGGTCGTTTGTCTTGGTCTTGCTGCAAGCAAGTGTGCTCTGGTCGCGGGTAGCTTGAGTTTGCGCGCCGGATTTCGTCCTGCGCGGTATTACATGACTGCTTTTTTGTTGCTCATCGTTGGCGCGGTACTTTACGCGCTAAAAACATTCGGGGCCATTCCAGTGACGTTTGTTTCGCAGTATGGAATGCAGCTGGGTTCGGCACTGGAAGTGACTCTTCTTTCGCTCGGTCTGGCAGACAGAATGAATATTATGCGGCGCCAGACGGAGACTGCACAGAGGCAGTTGCTGGAAGAGAAATCGCATTCGCTGGAGAGGCAGACCGATTTGACTCGCGCGTACGCGCGAATGGTGCCCGGGGAGTTTCTGGGTATACTCGGTCGCAATTCAATTCTGGAAGTGAAGCTGGGCGATTCCGTTCAAAAAACGATGACGGTTCTATTTTCTGATATTCGATCTTTCACTGAACTTTCTGAGACCATGACGCCGCGCGAAAATTTTGATTTCCTGAATTCCTATCTCCGGCGCATGAATCCCATCATTCAACGCAACGGTGGGTCCATCGATAAATACATCGGGGATGCGATCATGGCTTTGTTCCCGCAGTCCCCGGAAGGTGCGGTTCGCGCCGCGGTAGAAATGCAGAAGGCCCTGCATGAGTTCAACCTTCACAGGGAGGAAAGAGGTTTTCGACCGATCAGCATCGGGATTGGCATTCACACAGGAAACCTGATGTTCGGAACGATAGGCGGCGATGAGAGGATGGAAGTGACGGTGATTTCGGACGCTGTGAACCAGGCGTCGCGTATGGAGGGACTCACAAAGGCGTACGGCGTTGGAACCATCATCAGTGAAACAACATTCCGCGAACTTGCAAATCCTCAGGACTATTCCCTCCGATTGCTTGGTTCTTTTTCCATGAAAGGCAAGAGCAACAACGTTACCTTGCTTGAAATCCTCGATGGGCTTCCAGCCGCGGAGTTTGAATTGCGAAAGTCAACGCGATCAGATTTTGAGCACGGTGTCTTCAGTCATTTGAACGGGCAGTTGGAAGAGGCTCGCTCTTATTTTGGCAAAGTCCTCGCGGTCAATCCCCTGGATGAGGCAGCGAAATATTACGTAAGTATTTGTAAATAAAGTCAGGGTGAAAAGTCAGAGTGAGTCGCCTAACGTTATGTGCGAGGGCCTCGCGCTAGAGGAAACCTCTGGCTGGCTAACCTTCCCAGAACATAAAGTGACGTAGCAAGCAGAATAGAATTCATCGCCGTATACAGCCAGTAATTCTGAATGAAAGGTTTTGCCGCGGCGTAAACGTCGTGTGCGAGGTTTACGTTCAGAGCCGGCGGTGTAAGGGCTCGCGCGATGAGAATGAGAGAGAAGTAGTAGATCATTCCCTGCCACCAGATTCCGCGCGGTACCGACAATTTCCTTACGCTATAAATTCCAAGAGCGGGGCTGATCACATGCGTGAATACGGAATAGATGGTGAAATCGCCTGTGGCCCATACATCTAGAAGCCAGATGGGAGTTCCCAGTATCAACATGAATGAAAAAATCCAGACGCCTCGCGCGAAACCGAGAAGCATGGATAGCCCGAGTCCGAGATTGGAAATTGTGCACCACCATAGAATTTGTGCCTGATCTGCAGGCATCCTGTACTGATAAACCTTCAGCAGAAAGAAGAACAGGGGGAAAACGGCGGCTGCACGAGATGTCATCGTGTTTCATTGGCCATGCGTTTGCGCCTTGCGTGCAATCAAAAAAAGTCCTCCAGGGCGTTCTCGTTGCTTGTGGTTTCACCCCTTGAGTGATCGAGAAGGAGATTGTAAGCTAACGCGTGTTATGCGGCGGCCGCCGGGCACGAAAAATCGAGTCATGAATCACGCGGAAAAAACATGCAATCGTCTCGCAAAACAATTGTAAGCACGCCCTCCATTTCAAATGGTTGCCGTAGAGGATTTCGAAATGAAAATTGCTGGCATAGTTGTCCGTACGCTGATGGGATTACTTTTTATCTGGGGGTCGATCGCGTTCTTTTTCCACATGTATCCAAAGCCCGAACTCACGGGTAACTTGAAAATCTTCAACGAAGGAATCGATGCATCCGGATATTTGATGGTTCTTGTCAAATCCGTTGAGTTGATTTGCGGGATTGCGTTTCTTTCAGGTCGATTTGTGACTCTGGCAAGCGTTGTGATCGCACCAATCATCGTGAATATTTTGTGCGTGCACATCTTTCTAGATCACACCGGGCTTCCAGTTGCGATTTTTCTCGTTCTTGCAAACGGCTTCCTTGCATATCTGAACAGAGAGAACTATAAATCTCTCTTTGTCGTGAAGTAGGCGTCTCTTGCAACTCATGTAGTAAGAAACTGCAGCGCCCGGGATGCAAACCATCCTCGGCGTCTCTTGCGACTCATGTGTTAGAAACTGCAACGCCCGGATGCAGTCCATCCTCGCGACGCGCTGAAGCGACGCTCGGACGCTCCGAACTCCGCTGTGGACTGCACCCGGGCGCTGCAGGTACTGCATGAGTCTGAGAGACTTTTCAGGTTGTGTGCGGGAGATGATATATTTTGTAATTCAATGGACTTGATTGGTTGCCGACATTTCAATACTGCTTGCCTTTCCTGCAACCTCGGTAGAAGAACTTATAAATGAAACAGACCACTACGGTAGTAAATGAAATTGATATTTCCATTTCGCCGGAGATGGTCTTTGATCTGGTGAGCTCGCCCGGCCTATGGCCCAGATGGCATCCGTCTTCTCGCCACCTTGCTCCTGGAGCGGATCGTCCTTTGAAAAAAGGGGAAACGTTTTCAGAAGAAATCAAAGCAGGCGGCAGAGAGGGGAAACTCCAGTGGATCGTAACAGAATGCGACAGACCTCGTCTATGGGTTGCCACAGCAAGCAGTGACCAGGGCGTCACGATTCAATTGAAATATGAAACGGAGAAGAACTCGGCCGGCGCGCGCTTCAAAAGGACTCTGAATTACACCATGACCAGTCCATTTCTGATATTGGCCAACACCATCTTCATGCGGTTCAAAATCAGACGCGAATCCGCGCATGCGCTGGGCAATCTGAAACAGCTTCTTGAGAAAGGCGTCTCTAGCGACGTCGTGTAGTGGAAATGCGCAATGCCACTGCATTCACTTTCCCTCCATAATCGAGATTCCTTCCCAGTCTACGGGTACGCCATGCTTCGCAAAATGTTCAGACCTGCTGAGGTAGATGTTGGCAACCTGGTCATTCGGATTTGTCCGGATTACTTTTTGAAAAAATTCCCGGGCCACTGAGAAGTTCCTGGCGTGGTATTCCTGAACACCTCTTTCGAAATCGACCTGGGTATTGATCTTGACAATTGTCTCTCTGTCTGCATCCCCGTCGAAGATTTCAAAAATCGAAACAGCTTCTGTTTTTCCTTTAACGACGACACGATCGACCAGCCGGTATTGATAGCGTGTTGGATCGCTTAACCGCACGAGGGTGTGATGCGTGATCAAAAGCGCAACTCCATAGTATTTCGTCAGTCCTTCGACCCGCGAAGCCAGGTTTACCGTATCGCTGATAACAGTACTGTCCATTCTCTCGGCTTCACCCAGGGTTCCGAGAATTACTCTGCCGGTGTTGAGGCCAATTCCCATGGAGACAGGGGGCTGTCCCTGAGCCCTGCGTTCCGCGTTATAACCTTCAATTGCGCGCTTCATGCCGATCGCGCCGTTCAATGCGTCGTCCGCCGGTCCAGGAAAAAGCGCCATGATTGCATCTCCGATGAACTTATCAATGAAACCGCCGTGATTGCGTATCACGGGACCTGTAATGCGCATCAAACCGTTCAAGAACGCAAAGTTTTCGGTTGGCCCGAGTGCTTCTGAGATAGTTGTGTAGGATCTGATATCAGAAAAGAGAATACTCATTTCGCGCTGTGAAGCGTCCCCCAGCTGGACATCGATTACGCTGTCGCGGTTCATGAGCGAGAATAGTTGTTCGGGTACGAAGCGTTGATAGGACCGAATGAGGTTCTTTTGCGTTTCAATCAATATGAGTTCCGCCTTCTTGCGATCTTCCACATAGCGGTTCCCGACTATATAGCTCAGAGTTCCACAAAGGATCAGAAAGCCAATGGGGGTGGTTTGTACGTTCCAGCGCACAAACTTACTGATAGCGAACGCAAAAGCAAACACGAGAGAATCGAAAACTGCGCATGCGGCGAAACACGTGATCGCGAGCACGAGAAGACGACTCGTGCGGTCGCCGGCTATCGCTCCGCGAATGCATTCTGCGAGGCCAAAGGCGGACGTTGCCAGCGCAATCATCAATCCGGGCAGGACAGTCGCAACGATATCGAGGCCAATGGTGAAATGGAGGAACCAGGATCCTGCGGCAAATGCGAGGTTCAAAACAATGATCAGGCGAAGCCCCCGGCTGACGCGCGGGAGAACATGACTCAGGAACCACAGGCCCGCGGGCGCCAGCGTGTACAGACATGCAAATTCCAAATACATCCAGAACCGAGGGGCATCCAGGAGAAGATGTTGGACTTCGTTTGTGCGGTTTGAGACTGCATAGGCACTGAAGAGCAGCGTAAAAATGCCAAACGCAAGGAATACTGGTTGGTGGTTCGTGCGAAAGAAAGCCAGCAGGGAAATCAGCCCCACAACAAAGTAAATAGCGGACAGCAAAAGCTTTGCCAGATCGCGCTCAAGCATAACGAGGACAACATCTGATTTGCTCCCAACGTATATATTCGCGGCGCCAACGGGTCGCACTCTCGAGAAGACCCTTAACGTGACTTCGCTGTGATCTTCCCATGTGAGGAGGGGTACGATGTGCGAACGCCACGGAATTACTCCAGCGCCATTCATCGAACCGTAAGAGTAAATTAATCTTCCGTCCTGATAGATCTCGAAGCTTTGATGGACCAGCGGCATGTGCAAAACCGGTTCGGGCGGAACGCTTTTTGGCAATGCGACCCGAAATATTCGAATACGCGGTTCCGGCTTCTCAACCAGGAATGCATTGTCGTGTTTGGACAATTGCGTCCAGAATGGTTCAGGTTGTTCATTCGTTAATACCTCAACTTTCGAAGTCAGATCGATAATCGTCTGGTGGTGCGTGCATCCGAAAGCATTGACGGCGCTAATCACCAGAACGCTGAAAGCCACAGCACGCAACATCATTTCTCGATATCAGGGCGATAGCCAACATAAGCTTTATATTTATATACGATTGTTGGATATCCTGTGCACTGATCCTCACTCCCGGTGCTCGTCTCGGTGTAGTTCAAAGCAAGCACGGTCGCTTCCAGATTGCGCTCGTGATTTGCCGCATCCAGAAGCTCATGTTTGATGCCTCCCACTTTCAATCCAGCGAGTTGCTTTTGAATCCACCCGCACCACGTCGTGCCGTAGACGATTACGTGGTCATCCGATTTGCCAAGGATTTCATGAATTCGCTGGCGCGGGACGAATCTCTCTGAACTGAATCGCGCAGTCATAAATTCGGTCAGGTTTGCTACACGCGAATCCGGGTCTCGAAAAAGTGATGCAATTTGTTCTTTGAGGGGTTCTGCTTTTCTTCCGAGCGCATCTAGAAACTGCATGGTGCGGTATCTGTTTTCCGCCGTGCCATCATTCAGGCCATGCCCGAAAGCGACCTGCGTCTGCGAATCCAGTCCGTTCGTTTCCGCAAGATGGCTCAGGCCAAAGAGACCGTCACGGCGCGTAGGCGCCGGACCGTTGGACGCGGGTGGGACAAGATACTGTCTGTTTTCGATAAATATTCGCTTTTTTAAAATATCACGAGCACGGCGAGCGATCGTCGGATCTTGCGCGAGCAAGTAGTCACCCAGTCGATTGTCCGCGGGAGCGGACGGATCCGTCTCGAGCCGCGTCAGATCGGCCGTGGCTTGCGCGGCGTTGCAGTTACGATTTGCCGGCGGGATTTCTGTTGCGCAATGGACAAAGAGGGTGCGGAGAAGCAGAAGTGGGACTGCCTGCATCCGCCGCTTTTGCCATTTCATGAATGGAGTCTGGAGCCTTGCTGCCAAAGGTCAATGCGTTTTAGGTTCTGGAAGGAATAGGCAATTTTGCATACATAAGAGCAGAGTGGTTCCTAAGAGAATACTGATCAGTCAATTATTCAGCGAGTGTTTACGTCCCTGGGAGTGGTAGTAGAAACTGCAACGCCCGGATGCAGTCCATCCTCACGTCTCTTGCGACGTCGTGCAGTGAAAACTGCATCGCCCGGATGCAGTCCATCCTCACGTCTCTCGCGACTCATTTAGTAAGAAACTGCAACGCCCGGGATGCAAGCCATCCTCGCGACGCCGTTGCGACGCTCGGACGCTCCGAACGCCGCTGTGGCTTGCACCCCGGGCGCTGCAGCTAACTGCAAAGTCTTAGAGACTTTCAGGTTGTGTGCGGGAGATGCATTGCCAGGGACAGTGAAGACTTGAACCCACGGACACACATTTATGCGACGCTCGGACGCTCCGAACGCCGCTGTGGATTGCACCCGGGCGCTGCAGCATACTGCACAGCCTGAGAGACTTTCGGGTTTTGTGCGGGCGTTGTAGTGCTGGGTACAGTGAGACTTGAACCCACGGAGCGACCCATGGGGAGCGACGTGCCGAACGCGAAGCGGACGGTGGTTCTAGTCCTGTGCCGAAAGCGGAAGTGCGCGTGTCGACTAGCGGGTGAGGGAAACGGCGTCGTGAAAATGCCCA
>JAIBBM010000114.1 GCA_019694685.1 Leptospirales bacterium | reverse complement strand
AAAATTCTTGTGAGTAGCGCTGAAGGAATCCGTCAAGGGTCGTGACTCGCGCTTTTGGCGAACACGTCGTGAATGCAAAGAACGGTATGCTCAAAATTGCCGAGATTCTTTTCATTGTTGTTCCTTTCTGTCTGGGAGCGCTACGGTTGCGCCAATCGCTAACCATTCCAATCGCCTGGCAAGGAAATTAGGGGGCCTAACCGATTCCTCTTTGGGGAAGGAGCAGCCCTCCTACCTAATCGGGTGTTACGTTGTTGACCGAGAGGACATGAATCCCGGATTGCTGGAAATGTATTGCCAAAACGCGACCGGGGTCGTGCCTCTTCCCCATGCGTATCAAGATTCTCGGCCAAGCCTGCTTTGGCCTTCTTCTGGCGATTGCGGTCTCTGCGATCCATGCAAAGGATCCAAAGAAGACCGAGGGGACTCCTGCATGTAGTTCGTGGGTTCTCGCGGAGTTCCGGCCGGTGGGAGACGGGGATCATTTTCCGGGTGCCCTGAGATGTGGCCAACAGTTCCAGTGCGTGCTGGATTATCGTTACCCTCCATACCGCACGCGCGAAGAATGCCTCCCGTTTGAGGACGGGATTTTCAAATTTTGCATGCGCGCTGCGTGCTTTGAGGGGGCATAATATCATGGCGAGTCCGCAGCTAAACAATGTGGGTCTTCTCGTGGAGCTCAAGCAAACACTTCAACTTGTGCGTTGTCGATTTGTCCTCGCTCTATTACAATCCCGATCAACATCCGTCCGCAAGCGGATTGCAGCGTTGAATGATGGACCGGAGTCGGAGGCAGCCAGAGAAATTCTTAAGAATTCCTCCGATGAACTTGACGCACGGATGGAGGTCTTGCGGCAACAGTCAGCCTTGGCTACCGAGGCATTGGAACGCTGTTTGGAGGATCTGCGAGCTCGGGCAGCCGCCCTTGATACTCGTTGCGAGGATCTGCGCAAGCTACGCGGCGCGAAGGCTATTGAGCCGGTAGCATTCTTCATCTTATTGGCAGCCCGGCGGGGTCAACATTTCGCGCTTCGAGTTCGCTCAACTGGCGTCCGACTAGCGTTGGTGCCTCCCTCGACCAGTATCAAGGAGGCTCGCCAAGTTGTCGTCGCGGTCAGCGCGCCTTTCCGAAGTTCGATAGCGGACTATGTGCAGCAAGTGCGAGGAGATGGTGTGGCATTCGCGAATGTTGTTCTTTGTGGCCCAGTTTTTGTGTGGGCTTTTGCTAGGACCTACGTAGCGGCCCGACTGAGCATAGAAACGCTACACGCCATTACGCTCTCGATTCTGATCTGGCTTGTGGGTCCAGCGCTCGGAATTTGGGCTGCCTACCGTGCGAAAAAGAAGCAGTTGCCTTTGGGAGCGCCCCTCTTTACGATGATGCTCCCTCTTTTGGCGGCTATCGCAGGTAATCAGCTGGGGCTGCAGAGAGTGGATGATGTTTTTCGCACTTTCACGCTCAGACAACCCTCACTAGCTTTGTATGACTACGGGCCACGGCAAGTCTGCATCGAGATCTATGGTTTGCCAGAGGGGGCCCAGTTTCGGCCGGAAGTTCAGGGCGCGGGCGTAGTGGAGCGGTGTCCTCGCGAAAGCATCAGGCGGAGGTGCCGCAAGGATGGCGGATACCTTGCCACCCTTCAACTGCTCAGTTTCTCGACACTGACGGCAACCCTACGGCAGTCCTCGCAGGCTGTATTTGTAATTCACTATGTGTACGAAAGCGCTGAATGGCGTAGAATTGCGGCGGAGGAATGTCCGTGATGTTTGGACGGAAGAGCCCGCGCGCAGAACCCCAGCTTTACAGGCGCTTTGACGGCGAGGATTCCTTCTTATGAAAACCAAATCGATTGGATCAATTCTTGCAATTCTCGCAGTATTCATCGTGTTCATGGTCCGCAGCCCGTGGTTCTTTCGCGGTTGCCTAGCGACCGATTGCAAATCTCAGTGTGCAAAAGCTCGGAGATCCTGCGTCGAGACTGGCGACCCGTATCTGCTGAGCTGTTCGGCCCAAGAAGCGAACTGTAACAGGGGTTGTGCGTCGGATAACAGGGCCAAAGAGCGGCAAATACGTGACCGCAGCAACTTCCAGTAATTGGAGCTGAGAGATGTTATCCAATGAAGAAAGCCGCCAAAACCGAGAGAACTTTGGTGAACTTCACTTTTTCGCCGAGGACGCTCTCCTTACCGGAGGACTCTCGAGCTTTGTCAATAGCCATGACAATCAGATAGATCGGAGCCGCGACGAACATTATCCAGCCCAGCAGGCTTGGCACGCCCTTGCTCTCCTTGATCAAACAACCGGCACTTTCAATCATTGCGCACGCGACGATCAAGAATCGGAGATTCATAAGACAACATACCCAAACAAGCAGAGGGTCACGTCAACCGGGATTCTTGACCGATGGATCTACAAAAGAGCCGCACGCTGGTTAGTTTTGTTTTTCTGGATCGCCTTGGCGGATGGCATCGCCGCGGAGGAATTTGCGAGTAGTTGGACGGGTGCAGATTCCGATGGCGAACCTTTAGAATTCTTGTTGGGGGTCCGGTCCGCCAGCTCGCACGCCGCAGCCAGATTGAAAGGTTTTCTGAGAGGGCCTAGTAAGAGCCGTGTGCAGGTTCTCGATTGGGATTGCGTCGTTGACTACAGGTTTACCCCGCAGCGGATCGAGTGCGACGGATACTATCTCCCAGAGCATCCGTGGTTTGCTGTAGTTGTTAGCGGGATTCTTACCACAACGAGCGATACGACAATGCTTCTTTGCTTCAATATGGATGAGAATACTATGTTTGGACGGGGATTTGCGAAGCCCACAGTGTCTCCTTACCCTCTAACTTGTTCCGAAAGCAATCAAATAGTCCTGGCGCGGGAGGACGATGATGCGACTGCGCGCTCGACATCTGATAATCCGCCCTCCCCGACCACTGCGGCTGAGTCCAGGTTGCCAAGCTCAGGCCGATCGCGAGTAACCGCCATTAACGGTTTGCTGCTGAGGAAATCCCCTTCCGTGGAGGGGGAGAAGACACTGCTACTCCCTTCAGGAGCGGAAGTGAAGGTCCAATCCTGTAACGGACCGCTCCAGAGTGTAGACGGATTACAGGCGCGTTGGTGTTCCATTGAGTATCAGGGGCACACGGGTTGGGCCTTTGGGGGCTATCTTGAAAGGTTGCCGGGACGAGATTCCGACGTTTGGCAAGAAGCCGTGATCGACGATCCTGATGGTTTTACTAATGTGCGAAATGGCCCATCGCTCTCAAGCCCTATCCTCGGCACCGTCAAGAAAGGCGAGGTTTTCGAGACTCTCCGACAACAGGGAGAATTTTGGCGAGTTCGCACCAAGAGTGGTCTCACCGGATTTATGCACGTCTCGCGAATCCGACGTTTGGTTTCTCCGTAGTGACGCTCGTCCCGCCGGCACACATCATCCCCGATGTCGATCTTGAGCAACAACGCATGGGGACCCGTCATGATGTGCCCCGGCACCCTCTTTTCCGCTACGGAGCCGGACGTCCCGTAACGTTAAGCCGAACGCGAAAGGCCTCCTTGTGCTTCCATTTGAAATCTTCCACCCAGCTTCTTTCCTTGCCGGTTGGGCACGAGTCAACGTCGGACAGCAGAACAAAAGCTTTCGGGCCAGTATTGTCGACGAGTCTTCCTTCTAACCATTTGGTCTTAAAGCTCATCTTTGCATCCGAGTATACGCCGGC
>JAIBBM010000061.1 GCA_019694685.1 Leptospirales bacterium | reverse complement strand
TCCCCCGGGCTTTCCAGGTCTTTGATTCCTGAAATTTCCTTGTCCGCCTTCCCGGCGCATTTCATGCCCAGCTTTTGAGACAATTCCTGTAGAGTCATAGGTCCTCCGACATCGTGACGCGCACACCGTATTGAACAGCGTTAAAATCAAATGGATTTGTCCAATCCATGCGCAGTCTTGTTTCGGACCCGTGCCCGGAAACGATCAAAACGTCAAGGCAGAACGGACGGATGTTTCCTAATTCTCCGCACGCTTGTTTTGGTTGCAATCGCCGGCAAATCGGCACAGGATGCATCCATCGTGAACGAAGACCGGCACCAGCGCAGAAAAAGATTCAGAAGCAACAATATCCCAAGGCTGCTGATCGGGACTCGGGGCGCTGATATGGTTCCATCAGATCGGAATGCACGAGATTGTTTTTCGGATTACTACAATCATCGTGGCCTACATTGTTTTGTGGACAACGCTGATCGAGCTAAACATTGGAATTATTTATAAAGAAAATTTACGATACCTGCGCCTCATCATTGATTCCTGCGGCCTGACCATTGGAATCCTCATCACGGGAGGGGCCAGTTCTCCGGGCATCGTGACATACGCAGGGACAACGGGTCTTGCGTCGCTCTACATTTCAAAGCGATTCGGTGTCTTTTCCATAGCAACCAATGTCACGCTCTTTAACGCCATGCTGTTTCTGGTTCACGAGGGCATACTGCCACGCATCAACGTTCTGGCCCCGGATGGGCTGGGATCGGAATCTACGATGGCGGAAATCATACTTGCGAATATCATGATGATTCTGTATTCCATCATACTTCACCTGGTCATCCAGCCCAATTATCGCAATCTACACACGGAACGCGCGGAACTGAAAGCGCGAAACGACGCCATGCACAGAGAGATTACTCTGGCCCGCCGCATTCAAGAGAAACTGATTCCGGCGCGAAGTCCAGACGAGTCTATCGCCTTTCTCTACAAGCCAATGGACCAGGTGGGCGGAGATTTCTTTGATTTCATAGAACACGATGGGAAGATCGGAATTTTTCTGTGCGATGTCTCCGGCCACGGGGTTCCAGCTGCACTGATCGCATCGATGATGAAGACCATCGTCCTTCAGGCTGGACACCGAGCGTCCGATCCCGCAACATTCATGTCCTACATCAACGAGACTCTCCAGAGTCGAACCGCGGGGAATTTCGTGACTGCCTTTTATGCGAGCTTCCAGAAATCGAGCAGAAGCATTGTGTACTGCAACGCGGGACATTGTTCGCCTTACGTCATAGATCAGACAGGCGTACGCGAACTGGAGGGAGTAAAAAGCGTCCCGCTGGGACTCTGGTCCAACGACGAGCTTCGTCTGCGAAACAGAGCTTTCTCAAATGTTGAGATCAACCTGATCGCTGATTCGAGAATACTCTTTTACACCGATGGACTCACAGAAACACGTTGCGAGAACGGAGATCTGATGTTTGAGGAGGGTCCACTCCAGGAAAACCTGGTGGCAACCAGGCAACAGACTTCTGCGGCCGCAGTAGAAGACCTCCACCGCGCGTTGGCCCGGTTTCATGGTAGCAACTCATTCGAAGACGACGTTTGCGTGATCTGCCTGGATATTAAGTGAAGCGAGCGACATCACTGCTTCAAGTCCCACGTTCCTACTTCTTTCAAGGAGCACAACAACGGCCCCGGCCAACGGCTATCCGGCGAACTGGCAGTACGCGCAGTAATTTGCGGCTGGTCTATTGCGAGGGCCACAAGATAAATCACAGACGCACAGTGCTCCACGTCGCGACGCCAGTAATTCGAACCAGGCTTGATCTGTGCAAGATCTGCGATAAAGAAATCCAGGCCAAGACTCGTCGCGTTCTGATCTGAGATGTCTTTAACAAAAAACCCTGCCAGACGATCCTGAAGGATAGATCGAGCTTCATCGCCGGAAACAGTGGAAGGGTTCAATCCCACATCTGCAAAAACTCCGCAGCCAGAGAGAAACAACACAAAGACGCTCGTGACAAGCATGCGAAACGCGCTCAAAATCTGTAACCTGCCTTCAGGAAGAATTCTCTTCCGAATCCGCGCAACTGGTGCGGTGCAAAGTTAGGACTGCTGAAGCTTTCGCTATCAAAATCGAGTGGGTATAGAACCACTCGATTGAGTATGTTCTTAATTGAGAACACGAAGAACAACTCGCTGTCCAGGTTTGAAGAAATCGTCAAGTTGTAGAACCACGATGGCGGAACCTTGTAGATCCGATAGTTGCGAATATTTCCTTTCCCGGACAGGGAGTTTCGATCCAATTCTGCAGGCAGAGGAGGCAAAGCGTTCAACTCAAGATTGCTATCCAGAACATCCTGCAAAGTGGCAGGAGGTCTCTCCATTAAGTAGATGGGGCCGTTGTAATAGTACTCAATGGCAACGGTTGCCTTGTTCCCGAAAAATCCGCGCGATACGTTCGCTTTATACAGGCGAGTCGGAGAGCTGAGCGCTTGATCGGATGGAGTATCAATCTTATCCAGAAAACTCACATCACTGGCCCGACGCAGTCTGTAGCTGGTTCCACTTCCCCCAAATTTCCAGAGATCATCCGGCGAAACAGAAATGGCCACGGAGCCTCCGGTGTTAGACCATGCAGGAGATTGTCCGAAAGTAGCTGTGGCGGCATTAAAAGCGTATAACGTCGAACCGCGAAGCCAGAAGTGATCGAGCGATACACTCACTCGACCGGAGAACAAATCCTGGATCAAATTCACTTCGCGATTGATCACTTTTTCGGACTCCGCATTTCCCTGGTCGCTCGGGAGACGAATGAGCTCCTGCGGCGTCACCGCGCGAAATGCTTCTGAATAGATCAACTTCAGAGTTGTCGCAGTCTGCTCAATCGATTGAATCAGGGCAAAGCGAGGGGTCGAATCCTGTGCAACGACATTCTTGCGCTGAAATGGTTGGCGATAGCCCTGGAGCATGCGAACGTACTGGGCCACTCTCACCTGACCGGTGACCGGATCAAAGAAAGGAATGAAATCCGCATTTGTGTCCGTCGGCACGCTGGTCTTTGTGATTGGATTGCTGATATTTTCTGCGGCCGTGTAAGCAGCATTTCCATACTCATGTCTGTACACACGGTTCACTTTCTGGTAGTCGTAACGCATGCCGGCGATGGCTGACGTGCCGCTTGCCAGACCAAGCGTTAGCTGACCGAATGCTCCGTATTGCCTACCGTCATCACCGATTCCCTGGTTGTAGAGATAGACTTCATTTCTTTGATTTTCAATTCGCTGATAGTTGATATAATTTACTTCCGCGCCGTTGCCACCGACAAGTGCATGGATCTTTCTCACGAAATTCTGGCTGGATTCCATTCGAAACGGCGTGAATTGAAATTCCATTCCATTTGCGTAAGCGGTGGAAGCATACGCCTTGATCATACTGCCTCCGTTCAGCGCCATGAACTGTGTGTATTGCGATGATGCAAGGCGAGCGGTAGCAGAAGTGCCGCAGCAGGCGGCGGTATTTCCGGCAAATCCCTCGAATCCCTTCTCACGAAAATCCGAATTGATGCCAAGCTGGCGAAACACGCGAATGGAAGGTTCGTATTTTTCCAGATAGGAAGGACGATATTCCAGCATGGCGTAACCAACTCCCCAGATTCTATCGTTGATGGCGGATCCGAACTCTGTCTGGCTACCAAAGACGCCTCCGTCTGTTCTTGGATCGACCCAGCTTACGCGTTTAGAAAGATAGAGGGCTTTGACGGAAAAATCTTTGTAAGTGATATCAAAATTGAAGTTGGGAAATGGAGAACCATTGTCCACTTGAGAACCCGTGGCCAACCAGATCCTCTGTCCCGTGTAGTAAGGCATATCTTCTCTGCCTGACGCTGAAGTCTGCGAGCTAGAACCCAGTCGATAGTCGTAGTATCGCGTGCTCCCCCAGCTCGGTTGGCCGCTGCGATAAACGCCAGTTCCTTCGAAATGAGAAACGTCTGCCGTCACGCTCAGATCATTTGAAAACTTCGACAGGTAAAGAGCGCGCACGGCGAAAGTCCCTGTTCCGGCATCGTAGTCCGTGGATGTTTCGATTTCATTTTCTCGCGTAGGCTTTCGCGTCACGATATTGACAACGCCGGTGATGGAGTTGTTTCCGTAGAGCGCGGCACCAGGGCCCTTGATCACTTCAATGCGATCAATGCGATCCATATCCGTATAGAGATCCGAATAAAACTCACCGAAGTGAAAGTAGTCGTTCAACTTCTTTCCATCCTGCAAATACAGCACACGCCTTTCGATCTGGTTGTTGATGAACAGACCGCGGAAATCAGCGGACCAGTTCTGGCCCACATAGTGACTGTAAACCTGCGGAATCGAATTTAGAGCTTCATTCAGATTCCGGTATCCAAAACGACGAATTTGAGAGCGATTGATTACCTGAACGTCCGCCGGTGCTTCAGAAGCCTTTTGTGCGAATTTCGAAACGGCGACCACAATCTGATCTCGTTCGGAAATTACTTTGAACGCTTGATCGGCCTGAGACTGAACATTTTCCTGAGCCAGGCGAAATTGAATCTCTTTTCCAATCCGCTGACTGAGAATCGCTTCATTGATGCTATCTCTTCTTTCCGTTCGACGCGGGTTTGAAAGGATGCGATTTGCAAGGCGAATTGAGAAATCTTCAATTCTCCTGGGAGTCGGAGTACGCGTCTCGTCCTCTGGAAGCACGAGCCCTTCAATCTGACGCGATTCATCCACCGCATTGAGCGCGTCGATCACAACTCCTGTCTCTGGATTGTAGATCTGGCCATAGATGTTGACGGAGCCACCACTCACGTTGTAATAACCGTGAATTACAAAGGCAGCTTTTCGCTGACGCGCCTGCGCAAGAGCATCATTCAAAACAGCACTCGGAGCTTCTTCCACTACAACTCCAGATCCAGTGAGCTTGCCGGAAACAGCTGTGCGCAGGTCGCGTGCGAGTCCGGGATTTGGTGGGCAATCAAACGGTTGGAATTCAACAACCACGACGACTGCATCTTCTGCGTTCAAACTCGAAATCGAGACAAAGGTGAATATCAGCAGGAAAGAAAGGAACGACTTCATTGCCGCACCTCGGCGTCTTTAGTCTGCAAAATATTGAGTGCTGCTCTCTTCTTCTGCGCAAGTCGCAGATACTCTGTAGCTTCTTTCTGGCCGGGAATTACAAGCAGTACGTTATCAAATATTGAAATCGCTTCCCCGTAGTCGCGAGCGTCATATGCTTGCACGCCGTGTCGTACAAGTTCCTGCATTTGCGGGGCCTGCCTGGCTCTCAGCGCCGCTAGACCCTGAATCGCATTCTGATTCCCGGGAAGAGTCTGAAGTGCCTGCATGTAGGTTCGAATTGCATCGAACGGTCTTCCCTGCGCCTCAAGAGCCTGTGCCCTCTCTCGCTCCTGATCACTCTGCCCTTGCAGAGATTGATCCAATCCGAGACGTGCCTGAGGGACATTCGGATTGATGGACAACACGCGCCTGTATTCGCTCACCGCCAGAGCAAATTGCTTTTCTGCCATGTACCTGTCCGCCTGAGCAAGTAGCTCTGTGACACGCGTGCCACTCTGTCTTTCCAGTGCTACTTGCAGAAATGAAGAGGCTGCATTGTTCGATGGATCTGCCTTGAGTATGTTTTCAAAAACCAGTCGAGCAGACTTCAGCTTTCCCTGGTTCAGTAGATCCACGCCCAGAGCGAATTGTTGCGTTAGTTTAGCTCTTGCCACAATCTTGGGCGGAATCGCAATTCCAGATTTCGCGGCATAATCCTCATTCAAGTAAAACGCATTGTGCTCTGGAGGTTGCACCAGCTCCGCATAACAGGTGGACTTCCCAGACAAAACACGCAGAGCCATCTCTCCGGTCTGCACTCCGATCTTGCTGTAGTCCGGGCTGATTCCAAAGGTAGTTCCGAGTTTCACAAGGGCAGGAAACGGTGCGGCGAGAATCATATGATTCTGGCTGGAGAAGCTGGATACTTTTTCAAACGCTGTGCGCGAATACAAAGGATCATTCACAATCAAAATGGCGTCCGAATGCCCTTTGATTTTCTCAAGCGCGCTTCCAAGCTCTGCCGGGCCCGACAATCTATGGCGAACAAACACCAGTTTATTCTGATAGTCCAGGTAGTCCCCTTCCATCGCCTCTGTTTCACCGGCATCCGTGGTGTAGAAGGCGTGAACAAATCGTGCCGTGGGAGCGATATCCCTGATGGAGCGAAAGAACTCGCCGATGGAAATGCCCATCCCCACTCCGCAAATGTTGCGCGACCCGACGCCAAGCAGCCTCGGCGTATTGACCATAGAAAATACAATGGGCGTCTGCTTTAGATTGTCGCGCGCAAGAGTACTGGCGGCAGAACCAATGGTAATTACAAGCTCTGGTTTTTGCGCTTCGAGCGCCTGGAAGTAAGCGGCGGGATCTGGATATCTGGCGATGATTGCGTCCAAATATTGCACCGTTAGGCGACGATTCATCGCGGAACCAATCCCAGAAAGCACGCTTTCATAAATCGTGCTTTCTGATGACAGAATTACAGGAATGGTACCCGCTTGAGCTCGTAGAGAGCCAGAAAGACTCAACAGAAGACTTACAAAAAAGACACATGCTTTCATACGGGTGTCTCCATCTGTGAAGTGAAACGGTCCAGCCGCTCCAGGTTTACGCGTGCTGGTTGAAATCCTGGCTGCAAACGCACTGCCTCATTCCATGATTCACGTGCCTCATCATATTTTTTGAGTCTAAAATACACAGAACCGAGATTATTCAAAACGTGGACGTCCTCTGCATGGACTGCCAGGCTCTTCCGATAGTAGTGTGCCGCGCTCTCCAAACGATTAAGAAACACATAGCAATTTGCTGCACGAAAGAGTGCGCGATTTTGTCTCGCATCCATACGCGCGACATCCAGAAATAAATCAATGGCCTGCTTGTATTTCTTCTTAGCGTAGAGTTCTTCTGCCTCTGCCATGCGGGCCGATGTTTCTCCTTCGCCTGACAGAGTGGGGTCCGCAGATTGTGCCTCGCGAATCCTGGCCTCGAGTGCCATTGCCTGCGAGTTGTCTGCGTCCGCTTCGAGTGCTCGCGTGACCATAAAGAGCGCGCGAGCCATCACTCCCATTTCGAAATAGACGGCGCTCAGATTCAGGAGATTGAGTAGGTGTTTTCTGTCGCGAAGAAAGAGACGTTCACCGAGGTCCGCGGAGCGATTCAGTTACCCGCCCAGTCTGTACACGTTTGAGAGTGCATAGATGTATTCGTTGTCCGAAGGAACTTCTTCGAGATAACTTTCAAAGCATTCAGCGGCTCTCGCGTACTCTTGTTTGTGAAAATAGATTGCGCCCAGAGTTTTCAAGAGCTCGGGCAAAGATCGATTGGCTGCAAAGAGATCTTCGAGACGCGCCAGTACTTCCTCATGCCTTCCGGCTTCCACCAATCTCTGCGCATCTGCGATTGTTTCTCTGATTTCGACAGGAATGTGAGCAATCGGGGCGGGATTGTTTTCGCGGTAAGAAAGCCTGAGAAGAGAAATATCGTCCAGAACGGTGCCGCTTGCTTTGAGCCTGTCAATAATCCCATCGAGCAAACCATCTGCCTGTTCTACGTGCTTGAGAAAGAGAAATTCATCATCGTTTACTTTCTCTTCGCCTGTCTGTGGGTTTCGAATGACGATGTCATCACGTCCGTCCGATCCGGCGATCAATACGTCTTCTGCCAGAAGTTGCATGGTTCGAACGCGAAACTGTTCTTCCTGTTCTGGCATACCCAGCTTTCGCAGTTCGAGCTCCTGCTCGAGAAACGTTGCCTTCCCTTTGCGATACAGTACCGTGAAAGGATGCTCTGCGTTGATGTAGTAGAGCATTCCGGTCAAATTGTCTACAAGACCCATGCACACGGATATGTACATGCTACCGTTAAACGACGTGAATACGGCCTGTAGTTCCATGAACCGCTCACGAAGCCAGCCTTCAGGATAGATCTTGAGGTTTTTCTGGAGATGAGTGCGAACCAGGCTTGAGTTGAATACCGCCCCCAAAACCAGAACGCCGCCGGCTCCCTGCAGAGACTTTCCCATCGCGTCTCCGTTGATGAAAACGGCGTATTCGCGGTCCATAAGCGTGATGGTATCCGTGATGCAGACATCACCTCCAATCATGGAGTTCCATTTGCGAAAATGGAATTTCTTCTTTTGCTCGATGCGAAACTCCGTACGGACGTTGTCACACTTATTGTTATTGGGTTGCAACGGCTCCACGAGAATTGCAGTCAGGAAATAATCCCCGTCCTGCTGAATCTTCAAAGCCTGCACTTGAGCCAGAGTTTCGTTGAGTTCACGCGTGCGCTGGTCTACCATTGCCTCCAGGTTGTGAGTAAAATCCTGAATCTTTTGGGTCATCTGGTTGAACGTGGTTGCCAGGCGACCCAGCTCATCCTTCCCATACAGGCGAATCCGATGATTCAGATCCCCCTCCCCAATCAATCGCGCGCCCTCTGAGAGCTTCTGAATGGGCCGACTGAAGAAGTAGGCGACGTAGTAAGCCATAGCAATGCCAAACACAAAGAGAATGCCGGCCACGACCAGAATCGTGTTACGAATCTGGTTTACCGGTGCGTACACTTCATCGCGATTGAATTCGAAAAACGCAGCCCCAACGCGCAGTGTCTGACTCTTGCTTCGAATCAGAATGGGGAAGCTGAAAAGAATCGTGGGCTTCCCGTTGATGGTGGTTGTTTCTGTCTTTGGCGAAGCGAGACTTCGCATGAGTTGCACCGTCTCCTGCCTGGCTTTTTGATGAATTCTTCCGGCGTTGTTGTATTCCGCTACGTACTCTCCGTCAATGTTGATGATATAAGCGTCTTCGAGACCTGTTACTTTCGATTGCCTGAGCCTCGCAAATGCTGTTTGCGTTGCATCATAAGTTTCATTTACAAGAAGCTCTTCGGTTGCGAGACCTGATATGTGATTGGTTACGCTGAGACAGACCTCATACGTCTTGTCCAGGACCACCGCCTGGTTGCGATAGAGCACAATCAGTGAAAGCGGAATGACGCTCACGGATACCACCCCCAGGATCAAGACGATCATTTTGTACCGCAAACCCATGTCGCGATAGATGCGACCGGGGGAAAGATACGAAGGGGCGCGCCCACCCCCATTTGCCGAGGTCAGCTTACCAGAGTTATGCGAAGGAGCCAGATCCGTCGTGGAGCCTTCGCGCACCAAGCCCGTCTTGTTCCCGTTTTCTGGTAGATCTTCCACTTTTGAGTAGGCATAACTCGCACCGGGAAAAATAGCAAGCACTCTTCAAAAATTTGTGACTTTTCGTTCAAAACGTCCAACGTTAGGCGGCGTAGATTCCGGGAAGTGTACTGCTTGTCACTGCGGCAGCATCGTCTGTCAACGCAGTGGCGGAAGTGAGGGCAACACCACCGCAAGTCGCCGAAGAGCTCGTAGAACTTGCCCTTCCGGCCCCTAGCAACCCGAGTAGAAGCAGGCTGGAATTATCCTCCTCCTTTTTTTCCGCGCAAAACACAACGAGCAAAACCGAAAGAGAGATCAGGAAGCGTTTGAACATTGTAAACTCCTTCTGACGCCCCGCGAATCAGCAATCAGTACATCTCCAGAACCGGAACGCCGCAAGAACGGGTCAATGCATTTTCATTGAATAACCACATCTAAACTATATAAAAACATAAAACAATTTCAAGAAAGATCGCTTAACGTTTGAAAGTGTTGTTCATTACCAATTTCGTGTCGTTGATTCCAGATTCGCACCGCAAAAACGATCCTGACTTCCAGAGCCCGGAAGCCAGCCGGAACCAGAAACGCCGATTTTTGAATTGCCACTTCGCCTCATCTATATGCCGATTGCCCAGCGGAGAGTTTATAGATGGATGCAGTGCGCTTATCAGCGGAATCAAAATTCGAGAAAGAGATCCAGGCACTCATTGCAGGGGACAAAAGCGAAAAGCCTCCAGGGTGGGCCATGACGCCGCGGGCCGCCGAGACGTATTTGATGGGAAGCGACAAACCAGTCGGTGGGGTCAAAATCACTCCCAAATACATTGGGGACGCTTCCATCATCCAGGTAGCGATCGCAACCCTTGCCTCCGACCGCGCCCTGATGTTGACCGGAGAGCCGGGTACTGCGAAAAGCTGGATTTCAGAGCATTTGTCTGCCGCGATCTCAGGGACGAGCGCATACGTAATTCAAGGCACGGCAGGCACCAGCGAAGAACACATCAAGTATGGCTGGAACTACGCAATGCTCCTGGCAGAAGGGCCTTCGCACAAATCCCTGGTTGCGTCTCCAATCTTGCGCGGAATGAAAGAAGGAAAGTTCGCACGCTTTGAGGAAATCACTCGGACCAGTTCCGAGATTCAGGACGCTCTGATTTCGATTCTTTCAGAAAAGCAAATCGCCATCCCCGAGCTGGGGGAAATGATCCATGCTAAACGCGGATTCAATATCATCGCAACAGCCAACACAAGAGATCGCGGCGTCAATGAAATGTCCGCGGCCTTGAAGCGACGTTTCAATTTCGTAAACATTCCTATTGTAGATGACCTGGAGCAGGAAATCCAAATTGTTCTAAAACGAGAGTCCGAACTGAGATCCGATTATTCCGTGGGAGCCCAGCCCCCTGAAGAACTCGGCAAAGTGCTTGTAACAGTCTTTCAAGAGCTGCGCAAAGGCATCACTAGAGACGGAAAAATAAAAATCAAATCACCAAATTCAGTTCTGTCTACAGCAGAAGCAATTTCTGTTTTATTCAATGGCGGCATTCTTGCGCAGAGTTTTGGATCCGGCAAGGTCACGGGCGCAGAAATTGCGCGCGCCCTGGTCGGAGCTGTCGCTAAAGAATCTCAGGAAGACCTGAAGGTGCTGAAAGAGTACTGCGAAACAGTCGTCAAGACGCGGACTGGTCCCTGGAAGGAATTCTATAAAGCCGCAACCGAAAAATTGAACTGATCATGGCCTCAAAAAAGAAGCAGCCTGAAATAGTGCTGCCGGACGTTTCATTTTTTGGAATTCGGCACCATTCTCCGCGCAGCTCGAGCGCACTCTTTGCACTCCTTGAAAAGATGCGCCCCGAATGCATTCTGGTAGAGGGACCGACGGATGCGAGACCTTTGTTCGAAGCAGTGGCCGCCAGTGATACTTTGCCGCCCGTTGCAATTCTTGGATATAGAACAGATGATCAGGTTGGCTCGAGTTTTTACCCGCTCGCCTCTTACTCTCCCGAGTATGTGGCAATTCGCTGGGCGTTCGCCAACAAAGTTGACTTTGACTTCATCGACATTCCATTCGAACAATCCATTGCCTACGATCGACATCAAAAAGAAGATCCATCTGAAGACATGGAGCCAGAAAACAATTCTGCTTTATTCTACAAAACACTTGCAGATCGTTTTGGATGTAGATCGTTTGAAGAGTTCTGGGAAGCCCAGTTTGAAGGACCATCCTATGATCCGGACACGTTTCGCGCAGTCATAGTCGCATATTCAGACGTTAGCCGGCAATTCGGAGCGGATCTTGATTTTCATCGCGCACGCGATGCTTTCATGGCCGCGAGAATCCAGGACAAAATCCAGGGCGGCGCAAACCCATCCAGAACACTCGTCGTGGCAGGAGCGGCTCACGTTGCTGCATTTATGGCAAAAGACGTAGCGCCGGAGAAAATCGATCTGCTTCCCGCAGCCTGCCCCGTCGCAGTCACCTTGATCCCCTACAGCTTCACGCGTCTTGCAGAACAAACAGGGTACGGTGCGGGAAATAGAGCGCCCAGGTACTATGAAAGAGCCTACCAGCGCGGCTGCGATTTTAAAGCGGCCAGCCTTGAGATGCTGATCGAATTTTGCAGCCACCTTCGCTTGCGTGGATTCGCTGTGTCCCTGGCAGATACGATCGAAGCGTATCGCCTGGCAAACATGCTCGCTCAAATGCGAAACAAGTCTGCCCCCGGGCTAGATGAGGTACGCGATGCGGCCGCCGCGACTCTATGCCGCGGTGAACTCAGTCATATTGATGGATTCCTATGGTCTACCGTGGTTGGCAGCGCTGTCGGGAAAGTAGGTGCAGCGGTCGCAAAAAATTCTCTCCAGCAAGAATTCTGGAACGAAGTGCGAAAGTTCAGACTCCCGGAAAGCGACAATCCAGAGAGCTTTGTTCTAAAACTCAATGATCCCCACCATGTATCCGCATCTGTATTTCTCCACAGGCTTCGAATCAGCGATGTTCCGTACGGATCGTTCATTGGAAAAGATGAAAGGGAAGCAGCGGGCGGCGTAGATGCATTGTCGCGCGTCAGAGAAACGTGGCAGGCACAGTGGACTCCGGCAACAGAACTGGCCCTTGCGGAGCGAGTTGTGCTGGGAGATTCGTTCGAACGCGTATGCGCGCGGCGTTTGCGCGATTCACTTTCATCGGCGCCCAGGACTGCGGAGGCGGCCCAGATTTTGTTAGAAGCAGTTGTTGCGGATATTGACGGAATCGTATCGAGTGCGCTGGAAGTGTGCAACAAATCCGCGGCTAACGACGGAGATGTTATTTCGCTCGCCAATGCTTGTAGAACTCTCTCTGGCCTGGTAAGCTATGGAACGTCACGGAAATCCATGGAAGGAGCTAAAGCAGCTATCGAAGCTTTGTGCTCGCAGACATTTTCGCGCGTAAGCCTCAGAATTCCAGATGCATGTAAGACAGATGACGACGGAGCACCGTCCATCCAGAACGCGATCCTCGCAATTCACGAGATTGCTCTGGCGCAAAAATTGGTGGATAAGCAACTCTGGTTTGAAACAGCGCGTCAGCTGATCCGCGACTACACAATTCATCCACTCTGCGCGGGTTCGATCGCAGGCTTACTCTACGTTGCCAGAGAAATTTCAGACAAAGAAGCACAGGAGATCATAGAACAGCGCCTAACGTTTCGGTCGCAACCTGCCCAGGCAGCCGGGTTTGTGGCAGGATTCCTTGAAGTAAACGCTCTCATCATTGTTCGCGACGCCGGAATTGTTGAAAAACTAAATGAATTCATTCTCGAATTGTCTGCAGATGAATTCGTAAACGCACTGCCCATGTTGCGCAGAGCATTTGTCCAACTGGGTGCTACGGAACGTCGCTATCTCATTGAGAACATTTTGAAACTAACAGGTGCTTCTCCGGCGGAATCGCTTGCCATGCTGAAGGAAAAGGACAAAGAGAAACTTAAAACGGTCAGCAAAGAAATGGGCAAAATCATGAAAGACCTGGATGATTTGCTATGAAGCAAGACGCAAAGGAAGCGATACTCAGATGGCGACTCGCCCTGGGGCCAGGCGCAGAAAAAACATCCAGCGAATTCAATCTGCGAGAGGGACTCGGGTTGCCAGAAGAGCGACTATCGGATCTGGACGATGCGCTTTCATTCGTTTATCGAGAGAAAGGGGCCGGTGGCACGGGCGCGTCGGCGCCATATATTCCAAAATGGTTGGGCCACCTGCGCGATTTTTTCAGGCAGGAAGTAGTGGCTTTTGTTCAGAAAGAAGCGATTGAAAAACGCGGGCTTACGCAGCTACTCTTTGAGCCAGAAACACTCCCATTTCTGGAAAAGAACGTTGACCTTGTTTCCACTTTGATCAGCGCCCGCGGACTGATTCCGGAAAAGGCAAAAGAGATCGCGCGACAAATCGTTCGAGAGGTTGTAGAGGAGCTGCGCAAAAAATTGGAATCGCAGACTCGCACTGCCATACTCGGGGCGGTAAGAAGAAACAATCCAAGTCCACTAAAGGTGCTGCGAAATCTAGACTGGAAGAAGACGATTCGCAAAAATCTACACGGATGGAATTCGGAAACAAAGCGATTGGTTCCGGAAGAAATCTACTTCTGGTCCAATCAACGCAGGCAGCATGAATGGGATGTCGTGTTGCTCGTAGACCAATCAGGATCCATGGCAACGAGTGTGGTCTATAGTTCTGTGATGGCGGCTATATTTGCATCCCTTGATGTCTTAAAAACGAAGCTGGTCTTCTTTGATACGGAAATCGTGGACATGACTTCCTATCTGACGGATCCCGTTGAAGTTTTATTCTCAACACAGCTCGGCGGAGGCACGGACATCAATCGAGCGGTTGCCTACGCGCAGGCGAATCTTATAGAAAGGCCAGAAAAGACACTTTTCATTCTCGTGACTGATCTATTCGAAGGCGGCAATCAATCAGAACTCGTAATGCGAATGAGACAGATTGTAGACGGCAGATCGAAGACTATGGTACTCCTCGCATTGTCAGACAGGGGACAACCTTCCTACGACCACGGACTGGCAACAACCCTAACGGAAATGGGTGTTCATTGTTTTGGATGCACTCCGGCTCTACTCATTGGAGTTGTGGAGCGAATCATGAAAAATCAGGACGTCACAGAGTATGTAGCTGCTTATCAGAAGGCGGAGAAAGAATCATGAGCGTTCGCAACATCAAACCCAAAGAGCTTTCGGACATCATTGCAGATCCAGCAGAGCTGAGCAAAGGAATTCGGATTAGAGACGATGGCGGCCTCCAGCATCCGGCCCGTTTTGAGAACAAACTATTTGCAGACGCAAAAGGTTCCGGCGCGTCGCCTTACAAAGTTCAAATCATTTATGATGAAGCAGAAAACAAATTCAAAGGACGCTGTTCATGCATGGCAGCACGATCGCGACCGTTCTGCAAACATGCAGTTGCACTTCTTGCGGCGTGGTCCTCTGCTCCGGAGGCCTTTGCTGTAAGTGAGGGACCGCCACAGGGTACGCCCGGCGAAACTAAAAAGGCAAAAGTAAAAACCAGCAAGGTAAACACGAAAAATCTGATGGCGGAAGGGGTTGCGCAGGCAGCCACACTCGTTGGCGAACTTGCGATCAGTGGTCTGTCTGGATTGTCTCGCCAGAGATTGGAACAGGTGGAGAGCCTTGGCGCAAACCTGCGCGAGTCAAAACTTCGTAGACTCTCCGCACGCCTGCAAACGCTCGCGGCGCAAATGTCTAAATCGTCAGGCATAGAGAAATCCGCTGTGACCCTGGCTCAACTCTATTCAGATGCAGTTCTCACGGTTCGCAAATTAGAAAAGCATCTCGCGGGAGAAGAGCTAGAAGCAAAATACGTGGAAGAGCTAATCGGAAAGAACTGGGGAAAGAAAGATCGAAAATCGCAGAACGGACTGGACCTCCTGGAGTACGCCTACATCCATCATACGACTGCAGATGATTTCGTAATTCGAGAGAGTCGTTTTGTTGATCTTCAGAGTGGCGCGCACTACTCCGAGAAACAAATTCTGCCTGCATTCCTTGCAAAAAAAACTCAGCCAAAAGACAGCCACGGTGGAGTGGTTTTGACGAATGCGACAGTTGGTTGTTTTCCTGGCTTTCCACCCATTCGTATTGATCTTGAAGATCCAGGAAACAGAGTGCCTGCAGATGCTTCCGCCTTCGAAAAACTTCTGAAAGTCATTGTGCCGGATGTAGAAACCGCGCTTGGAGCCTTTCAGGAAAGAAACTCGGACGTCTTTGCTCCCGATGCGATGCCGATTGCAATGCGAGTCAGCGCGATTTTTGTTCGAGGTAGAATGCAAATCGTGGATGCAAAAGGCTCCGCAATCTTCCTACCCGCGCACGAAGGAATCGAGAATGCACTCGCCTTTGCAATTAGAGGAACCACCCTCCACGCACTTTTCGGTGATATCATTCTAGATGGTGCGCTTCCCACTTTGATTCCAATGGCAGCTCTTGTTAAGTCAGCGGATATGTGGGAACTCAAGCCGATCACATCGGCATTTAGAACAGGATCCAACACGGTGGACTGGAATGAGACTGCTCGCCTCGCAGGCGTATCAGCCTCCGCAGTTTCTGTTGGAGAAATCCGCGATGAACTGGCGCAAAATTTATTCACGGGCCTTGCTACTCTCGATGGGCGCGCGGCGGATTCACTGGTGGCGCGTCTCAAGGAAATTGGTCTTGAGAAACAGGCAAATTTATTGGAGAATATTTCGCGGCGCAAAACCCCGGAGGAGAAACTGGATGATACTGTGAAGCTGTTTCATGTGCTCGGCATTGCCCTGGCCAGGCTGTCCGGTGCCGTCACTGTTGATAAGAAGCAACTCGTTTCAGTTCCCACATTTGAAAGTGTGTTCGTGCAAAAACCACCTTCGCTTCTGCCGCCACGCGACGTTGCGAAAGCGCAGGCGAAGGGCACAATGAATCGATACGAGTCGGCCTTACATCTGGCTCATTTTTATGAATCCATGCCAGCAGAAGAACTGATGGCGAATGTATATCCGGCTTGGGCAGACGGGACTGCAACACCCTATGTTGCGAGAGCTCTTGCGAAGAACGCGAAGGAAGCGGTGGCCATCTGTGAAAGACTTTTGCAAAAGAGATGGGGAGCGCGGATGGTTCGCCTGACTGCTTTGCATGTACTGGCAGCAGTTGGCACGAAGGAAGCAGAGAAGCTTTTGAAGAGTGCAAGCGAAGTTGGACGCTATTCTGGACTTCCTGAAACTGCACTTGCGGCGATCGCCGGTAACCTGGCGCGCCAGGTCCAGGTGACACGAGAGGGAAAAGGCAAGTCCTTTCTGGATCCACGAGAAGCAGAAAAAATTGCAGAGCTTACAAACAGGATGATCAACGCCAGAGATCGAAATCACAGAATGTCAGGCATGACTGAGCTCGCGCAGAGCGGCGTGACTTCGGCCATTCCATATCTGAGGACCGCTTTCTATGATGAGGCAAGTGGCGAAGCGAAGACACATGCAGCGTTCTGTCTTGCTTGCCTCGGCGATTTTGAGTCCGCGCCCACGTTCCTTGAAATGCTCAGGAAGCGGTCAGAAAATCCGGACGATGCGCGCACTGCGGCACGAGCCCTGGGCACTCTGGGAGATATTAGAGGGATTCACGAACTACTCAATGCGTGGGAGGAATCGTGGTCACCAGGTATTGTGGCAGAAGCACTCAAAGCAGTTGGCCCGGCTGCATTCGAATTCCTTTCAGAGCGCGTGGAAAATAATCCGGAATTACTGAAGCGAAAAGCAGCGCTCAGCGTGCTTGAGAATTGGGGATCGGAGCTGACGCCTGCGTTTCAAGCTCGCATGGAATTAACCAGAGGTGCTCAAGATGCAGAGAAAAGGATGTATGTTCTGGGCAAACTCGCGGAAGCGAATGAAGAACTCACGGGCGCGTGGCTAAAGGAAATCGAGGAACAGAAATTGGAATCAAGCGAAATCAAGCGGCAGAAGAAACGATTGATGGATGAAAAACCTGCGACGCCTAACAGAACGACTGAACCAGAGAAGTTATCAATTTTTTCGCGCATCGCAAAAGGACTGGGAAAATAGATACCCGGCTTTGCGGTTCCTACGTAGATCCGGCTCATTTTCTGCGGCAATTACGGAGTGTTTTGCGAAAAAGCAAAAGAGAAGCGAACTTAAAAGCTTGCGCGCGCGAATTTTCGAAATCATTCATTGAGGTGAATGACGGCCCGAATCTTTACCATGATTGTTTTGTGCGGCTGCATCCTTCAGTGCGGTTCCACAGTAGCCTGCGGCGATTCCGATCAGAAGTGTTCGCCTCTGTTGAGCGTGCTTGCCTACCAGAGGCGCACAGTTTACAATCTGTACGTTCTGCATTACGACAGCAACGACATTGGCCAGTACAGGGTCGGAGACGATGGAATTCCTGTTTATAAAAAATCCTACTCGGGATTACCTGCAGGGCCAGGTGGCATCACATCAGATAGAACAGGACGGACCGTGTACGTGTCGTATGATACGTCCGCAGCCATTCAGGTATACAGGATAGACGATGCAAGCGGCGATCTACGATTGATACAAACAGTCACTGGATCAGGGCTTTCCAATTCGCGCGAAGCGGCCACCGTAGATGTATCGAATCGTTTCTTGTATCAAGTCAATGGAAATGGAACCATATCTGTTTTCTCTATAGATCTGTGGACTGGAATGCTGACGAACACTGCGATCTCGAACACTACAGGCGGAGGCGGGGCAAGATTTGGAGCGATTCATCCAACGAATAACTATTTCTACTCTGGGAACGTAGCGTCGAACACTGTGTCTTTTCACACGCGAGCTTCCGATGGATCCCTCTCGCTCCAGGGAGCGATCACCACGGCGGGCACAAACGGAACTTCTCAGATCGCAATCGATTCCACCGGTCAATATCTCTACGCACCCACTTTCAACGCAGGCGAAAACGTATACTGGTTCCCCATCCAGGCAAACGGATCTCTTGGTGCGGTGTCCTCCATCTCCTGCGGAAATTTTTGCTATCAGGTGTGGATCCATCCAGGCAATCGCTTCGTGTTCGCAGGAGGAACAGCCGGGCACTTCATGTATGGCAGAAACACATCGACTGGGGCGCTGAGCGGTCCGGTGTCTACTCAGGGCGCATCGTTTCGATCCGCCGCAGGCCATCCTTCCGGAAATTTTCTTTATACGGCGAGCACTGGAAATCCTGTTTCACTGCGCACTCTTTCCGTCGACTCGACTTCAGGCGCTATGGCTGTCATCGATACGAAGAGCACAACCGGCAATGGGACCTCTGCATGCGGCATCGGATTGATTGGTTCGATTGTTTTTTGAGAGCAACCCTAAAATATCTGCGCCGCGCACGTTAGGCGATCTTCCTTCTCTTGACGCTTCGCATAGACGATGATACAAACCCCCTGTTCAGGGGGTGTTCTCGTTCTTTAATCTCTGGCTGTGCATGCAGAACATAAACAAGTGGACCTCCGGGGAATCTTGATGAAAGGCGTTACTTCTCATTGTTCTAAAGTTTTCGCTTCAACAAGTGCAGTCTTGCTTGTATGTACTGCGGCTTCTTGCATGCGGCTTGAGCCGAGTGTCTTTGATACCTCGCAGAATACGGAAGCGCTTGCAGCAAGCCTCGCGATAGGATGGAGGGTCGCCACTCCTGCATTCAACCCTGCCGCGGCATATTATTCCAGTGCGCAGACCATCAGCATAACGACTGCAACTACTGGCGCGAAAATCTATTTCACGGATGATGGCAGC
>JAIBBM010000113.1 GCA_019694685.1 Leptospirales bacterium | reverse complement strand
TGAGGATCCGCCGGGTAGTGACTGACGTGCGGAAGGCTTTCTCCAGGAATTCCAAGCATGCGAGGTTTGTGCATGTCTCCTGTGGCAAGAATTACATTCCGGGCCGTATACGTAGTTTTCTGTTCCGTTAGAGTATGGCGAGTTTGCACCTGGAATGAATCGGCCGCCTGGGTCACACTTTCTACAGACTCATACAGTCTTGTTTCTAGATCCAATTGGGTGACCACAGATCGTAAATACAAAAGGTATTCTTCTCGCGTTGCTTTGGTTTGATCCTGAGTGAGAAGTGGAACTCCGGCGATGGCGATTCTTTCTGGAGAGCTGAAGAAGTGAGTGGCCGGCGGATAGTGAAATATAGTTTCTCCAATCCGTCCGCGTTCGATGTGTGCGAAAGACAATCCTTCTTTTTTTAAGGCGGCCGCCATTTCAATGCCAATGGGTCCCGCCCCGATGACGATTGCATCCAGTTTCATTCTACTTTCTCTTCCGTGTTCCTGATCTTTCTTGATTTTCCTGGCTCCGCCGGATCGAGAGTGATCTGAACCCGAAGAGATTTTGTTTTCAAGCGCTTTCCGTTTTCCGTGAGCTTGACCAGAGTATCGCCGCCTGACGTTAGACTTTCTGCCCCGTGATCAAAGGCACCGAAAACCAGAAATCGAGCGTATGTGGTTGCGGCTTCGCGCGGAGGGCTGAGCGATTCCATCGGGATCCAGCCAAATCCAGGAAGCCACGTTTCCGCTATCTTGTGATTGAATTCTATGTCTGCCTCCACTGGCAGCCAGACCCAAACGGTTCTCCCGGGTAGATCGTTTGCGCGCAAAATCGCGTTTGTGAAATATGTATGTTCCGTGGTTTTGCGAAATGATGACTGGGGCAGGATCAAACCTGCCGTCTCCTTTGTATGGGATGGCCGCGGCCGCAGAAAGAGTCTTTTCAAGAAAGAGTCTGCTCGATGCGCCGGCCTGAGAGAGGATTTCTTGTTTCTTTGATTCCACGATGGGGTTATGTATTTCAAATTCTTTGTAGTCTGCGGTGTAGTTCTTTAAGAAGCCAGGATACTGTCTTCTGGAAAGTTGGTCTTCGAATCGCGTCAGATCTGCCTGGAAAAGGTAGCGGCGAAGGGTAGCCGCATACACAATCACACGGGAAACTCCGGCTTCCAGGCGGACGAATAATTTCGCATAACGGTTTCCATGTCTATCCCGGATGATCTCCGATCCTTGAACGAGTGCTTCCCCGGACAAGGTTTGTGAATATGTTTCCAACGGAGGTAGAAGCACCAGAAGCTCCGCGAGTTTTGCGGAAGCATCCGTTTCAATCACCACTTCTATTTTGAGATTTTGCTCTCTCGGCGCCCATCTAACTGCGCTGAAGTTCTCGAATTCCTGCATGCCTTTTGTCATCTCGTAGTAGTGACCGTTTGCATAACGATAGGCGGCATAGGTAGAGGTCAGTGGGTCAAAGGAAACAAAGTCCTCTTTTCCGGTAGAAGCAAACCGAAGAAGAGCTCTGTGTGGAATCGAAATAGATTCTTCTCTGGCAATTTCCGGGCGATCTGGATGAAATCGCAGCAGTTTCGCGCCCCAGTAAGTGGAGTTCAGTAAGATGGTGCCATCCGCCAGATAGATGGCTCTCTGTGGATCCTTGTTTTGTGTGAATTGTGCCTGTGGACCGGAGAATGTGCGCAGTTTCTGAAGATCGGGAAGAGAATAGACTGTGAAATCGTTTCGTTTCCTTGCGATCAAAGACTTGCCAGATACCCCCATGTCTGAGGCTTGAATGCTGGTCGGAGTTTCGCGCAGTATGGCCAGACTGGATCTGCGAAGAAACAATAGTTTATTCGTGGTAAGTATTAGAATCTCATCTTTGCCGTCGTCATAGGCGATGCTTTGTATATCTCCCTGAATTTCAGAGCGGACTGGAAGCTTGCCTGGCTCCCAGGACCACAGCACGCGTCCGCCTGCAGTTCTGAGTGGAAGCACAACGCGATCTTTTGCGAAGATCATACCATCCCAGAGATCTATAGACTCAGTTTGTCTGAGTGCCGGGGGAGAGGACAAGTCGATGGTGGGAGAAAAGTCCTTCCACGCAACAGAAGGATAGGCCGTCTCTGATAGGATCGCCGGGTCTGCCTCTGCATTCCTGAGGATCGCGAAAATCGCACATGCAACTAGAAAAGATCCGACGGCCAGTCTGGTTTTCATTTGAGCCTCGAATTGTAGAATTTTGCGAAGTACTGTCAGGGAATGCCTATGAACGCAAACACTGCTCTGTACGCGCGAAGGTATTCGGGTTCTGGAAAACCGCCGTGAGTTCCACCCTTGATTGTGATCAGCTGGTTTTTCACGTGCGCCTTGCTCAACGCTTCATGAAGACGAACGCTTTGCGGATAGGGAACGGCGGGGTCATGATCTCCGTGAATGGAGATGATGGGGGGATTGTCCGCCCTCACCAGGCGAATGGGCGATACGCTGTCTGCGAGAGCGCGCGGGTCCAGCTTACCCTCGAGCCATTCGCGCGCGTATTGCTGGCTATTTGCTCCCTCGTACACATCGCGAACGTCTGAGATCCCAAACCAGTTTACCACTGCGCGAACTACAGGCAGCGGCCCTGGACAGGCACCGTTGTCTTTGCCCACTCCCATCATCAGTGCCAGGTGTCCTCCCGCAGAATGACCCATGACCACTACACTTGAACCATCTGCGCGAAACTCAGCGGCATGCGCGCGGATCCATTTCAAAGCGCAAAAACAGTCTTCTACTCCCGCAGGTGCGGTTCCCTTTCCCACGCGGTAATCGATATTGAATACAACATGATCGCGTGCCAGAAAAGGAAGCGTATGGAGGGTTGCTCTTTCTTTGTCATGAGAGACCCAGCCACCGCCGTGGATGTAGACCATGACAGGGAGAAGAGGGCCGTCTTTGCGCGGACGAAATACATCCAGCTTCAATTCGCGGCCCTGAACCACTCGATACGTATTGTTTGGAAGAACCTGATACTTCCTGGATACTTCGATGACAGCTGCGAGTGGATCGTGAGAGTCCGCGGGCTCCGCCGCAGCACAGGTTGTAAGAAACAGGCAGAGTAGAAATACACACAGTCGCATGAGCCCACGTAGGCGCAGACAGATTGTCTGTCACGCGAAACTCCGGGCCCGGATGCTTGCGAATCCGAGGGTCGGGGGTTTCCGTCTCCGGTATGCCGCATAACGTTACCCCTTTCCATGGGCGAATTTTTTGGTTGCCTGCATCTTCTCAGGGGGAAGGCTGAGGCTTGCGCTTCTCTGTATTTTTTCTGACCGCCCTTTTTCTGGTTTTTTTGCCTGCGGCCATTCTTTCTTTCTTCATGCATCACCCGGATACATGGACTGAGGAGAGCGTCGTTGGCTTTGCGCTGGCAGTGGTTGCGTTCGGGCTCATTCCCAACGGAATTCCTGCTCTGCTTCTTGTCTTCTTGATGATCTGGAAGAAAGTTGCGAGCGTTCGCGACTTTGTGCAGAGAAGGGCAGTGCTTTGTTCTTTCCTGGCTGCTCTAGCTTCTGTCCTGGTGATCCACTGGTGGACCTTTGCAGATCCGGCGGAGGCGGGGCTGTTGATTCACTCATTGGCAGTGGTGTTCTTCGGAGGGATCGCTGTTCTATTTGGATTCATCTGTGGTTCCTGGATAGAGAAGAAATCATGACGAGCGGGAAAATTATGTCCGTACCTCTGCCCCCTTCTTCTGTTCTCTATGCTCCGAGTATCCCATACGA
>JAIBBM010000060.1 GCA_019694685.1 Leptospirales bacterium | reverse complement strand
TTCCCTGTAAATTAAGATAGCAACGGGTGCGAGCTTTTTGTTCTTTGGACGGAACATGGCGGAATCGCGCAAAGTGTATCTGGAGACGTATGGCTGCCAGATGAATGAATATGATTCGGGTCTGGTGCGTAAGATCCTGGAAGGAAGCTATTCTGCCGTGGGTGAACCAGAGCAGGCAGATCTCATCTTACTCAACACCTGCGCCATTCGCGAAAAGGCGCACGAGAAGGTCTATAGCCGCCTCGAATCCTTTCACATACTCAAACGCAAACGCCCGGATCTGGTCATCGGAGTGCTGGGATGCATGGCACAGAATCTAGGAGAGGATTTGTTTTCGCAGGGTCTTCCTCTGGATTTCATCGCCGGCCCGGACAATTACCGCAATCTCCCTGAATTGATTGAGTCTAGCCAGAGCGGAAGCAGCGAGCGAATGCACACGAGGCTATCTCAGGATGAAACCTATGGCGACATCCAACCAACCGTTACAAATGGAGTTCTGGCATCCGTAACCATCATGCGCGGTTGCGATAACTTCTGTTCCTTTTGCGTTGTTCCTTACACGAGAGGGAGAGAGAGAAGCCGGTCGATAGATTCCATTGTGGAAGAAGTCAGCAGGCTGATCGAAGAAGAGGGCGTGCGCGAAGTCATGCTTCTTGGCCAGAATGTGAACTCCTATAAATACGAAGGCCATGATTTTGCGGCTCTTGTGGAAAGGCTCCTTTCTTCTACTTCCATCGCGCGTATCCGCTTTACTTCTCCTCATCCGCATGACTTTCCGGATCATCTTCTGTCCTTGATGGCATCGGAAGAGCGCTTCTGCTCTCAGATTCATCTACCGGTTCAATCCGGATCCTCCTCTGTTCTTTCTCGCATGAAACGAGATTATTCGCGCGAAGAGTATCTGGCTCTGGTTGCGAAAATGAAAGACAGAATTCCGGAGGTCGGACTGAGCACGGACATCATTGTTGGCTTCTGCGGGGAAACGGAATCTGAGTTCGAGGATACCCTCAGTCTTGTGAAAGAATGCAGATTCGACGTCGCTTACATGTTCCGTTATTCGGAGCGCGAAGGTACGTTTGCCAAAAAGAAAATGCCGGACGATATTCCGGAAGAGGTCAAGCTGGAACGCCTGGCCCGGCTCATTTCCGTTCAATCCGAAAGCTCCCTTGCAAAAAACCAGGAAGAAATCGGCAAGGTGCATCGGGTGCTGGTGGAAGGCAGGAGCAAGCGATCTGCAGCGGACAACTCAGGCAGATCTGACTCGGGTAAGAAGATCATTTTTCCGGCAGCCGGCACGAAGCCCGGGGAAATTGTGCCCGTCCGTATTGAATCGGTCACGTCCGCAACCATGCGCGGAACCGTAGTTGCTCCGGTTTTTTCCTGAAATTTTTCCGGAGAAGATCGATACTAAAGATAGCGTGAATCGGCTCATCAGTATTCTCTTATTCCTATGGCTGGCTCCATTGCTCGCCGACCGTGATGTTCACGGGGATATTTCGTCTGCAGAAGTGTCGAGGTACCTGGACGTGCGTCTGGACCTGGATCGACTGGCTGTTCAGCCGGGGCAGAAGGTAATGGTGCGATATCGCATTACCAATCAGGGTTATCGAATCTTTCGCATTTTTCCGCACGAGGATTCGCGCCGCACGTTTCAGTTTCTGGTAGAAGACAAGGCCGGAAAGGAAGTGGCTCCGCGCGAAAGGCCCGAAGATGCATCCGAGCAACCTGTGCGTGACCTGGTGGGGAATCGAGTAAAAGAAATCCTTCTTCATCCTGGCGAAACGTTTGAAAAGACAATGGACCTGAATGCAATGTATGATCTGTCTCCGGGTCAGGAATATAGAGTGTGTGCGTATTTCGTGCCAGATCAGGAATCAGATCTTGCCATTCGCTCAAAAAACTGGGCCAGGGTGCGAGTGAGTAAGATGGAAAGAGCTCCGGCCGCCAGAGAACAGGACGCAGCAGTGAGCTCTGATTCAGGCCTTTCTCCGGAAGAAACAGTCTACCTTTTCCTGTCTGCTGAAATCAAACACAACTGGCCTGCCTATCTCAAGCATGTAGATTTGCCCAGGTTCGTGGGATCGTATGATCGTTTTGCTCTAAAATACGCTCAGGCATCCGACCTCGAGAGGCCGGGAGTGCTTCGCGAATTTTCTACGTATCTGACCAGGCGCGACGGCGACGACCTGAAGCGTTTTCGCATCCTGCGTACGGATCTGGATCGAGACAAGTCCGGGGAAATCCTTCCCACTGGAAATGCCAGGGTCACCGTTCAAGCGGATCGCGACACGGAAGGGTTTCGTGTCCGCTACGAATATGTGTACACTCTCAAAAGAGCAGAGCAAGAGGGGTTCTGGAAAATCATCCATGTATCTGCTCGAGTGGTTCGTCAGGGCCAGAGCTGAAAAAGGATTGCCACAATGGTTCCACACGTTCAATCTGAGATGAGGCCGGCGCATGACTGAGATTCTTTCCCAGGATGAAATAGATGCTCTACTTTCCGCGATTTCCACGGGCGAAGTGGAAATGGAAGACTACAGCAATGTAGGCGAACAAAAGAAAGTAAAGATCTATGACTTTCGCAGACCGGATAAGTTCTCAAAAGACCAGATTCGTACTCTGCAGATGATGCATGAAACATTTGCCCGTCTGACTACAACCGCGCTTTCCGCTCAGCTGCGCGCACTCGTCGGTGTGCACGTTGGTTCCGTGGATCAGCTGACGTACGAAGAATTCATTCGATCCATTCCGAATCCTACCACACTTGCTGTAATCAACATGGATCCATTGAAGGGTTCAGCCGTTCTTGAAATCGACCCGGGCATCACATTTACCATCATAGACCGATTGTTTGGTGGTCCAGGGGAACCTACGAAGATTACGCGTGAACTTTCAGACATCGAGATGTCTGTAATGGAAAGTATCATTGTGCGCATCCTCGGAAACCTCAGGGAAGCGTGGGCCACCGTAATCGATCTTAGACCCAGACTCGGAAATATTGAAACAAATCCTCAATTCGCGCAGATTGTACCGCCCAATGACATGGTGGTTTTGATCACACTGGAAACAAAGGTGGGAGACGTAGAGGGAATGACCAACCTCTGTATCCCATACATTACAATCGAACCAATCATTTCAAAACTGAGTGCGCAGTACTGGTATTCATCCATTCGCCGCGGTGAGTCAGATGAAAACAGGGCCATCATCCAGGAACGTCTGGATATGGTGGACATTCCCTTGCGCTGCGAAGTTGGAGAAGTGGATCTTCCTATGGCGGACGTCATCAATGTACGCGAAGGGGATGTGGTTCGCCTCGGTGGCACTCACATCAAATCAGACATGATGATTCGGGTGGGAGATCGCAAGAAGTTCAAATGCCGTCCAGGTCGAATCGGGAATCGTCTGTGTGTTCAGATCGGGGATGCAATTGAGGACGTGCCGGACGAACTACTAGGATCAAGTCGTTCAGAAGACGAAGTCTAACGCGCCGGCGGATTTATAAAATATTCCGAAAGGGACTTTCGAGAGACCGGAACGCCTGCGCTCCAGCGCGGTGGGCTTGTGTCTACGAGAGTATCTGATACGTGAGTCATGGCGCTTGCGGTCAGGCGAACCGGAACTCCTCTTCCAGGCATTTCAAAGAAGAAGCAATCGTCCCGATCCAGATAAATGGCAGAAAAGGGGATGGTGATTCTCTCGCCGGAGTCCACAAGGAAATGTACATCTTCTGTTTGCGGGACAGCGGATATTGCGTGAAGAGGAAATCCAAGAACCGCGTCGAGTTCTCCTTCTTCCACTAATTCGCCAAATGTGTTTCGAATGAAATACGTGCGATCGGACCTGTGTAAATTCTGGCGAAAGTAAGCGAGGATGTCAGGCTGAATCAGTTCTGCCTGCTGGTAGATCCAGCGATCTTTTTCATCGATGAGAATCCCTGGCCTGGTTTTCATTTTCGCTCGCATTGAAACAATGTCACTTCCACTGTTTCTATTTCTGCCTGAACTTCCCCTGTAACTCCGCCGTGCTTGTTCTGACTGTCTATTGCATTGGTTCTAAATTGGGTCTGGTGGTTGATCTGCTTTTTAGACACATATCCACAATTGGCTCCCCGCGCAGCGGCTTCCAGGGCCACGTCTCTCTGGAATTCCTCTGAGCCTGGATTTCCGTAAAAATTGCGAAAGATGAGACGTCCGAGCGCTTCCACTTTCACGTCCGGCTTACGGGCATACAGATGGAATGACTCAGGATTATCTTTGCGCCTGTTTGCATATTCAGCATCCGGAATGAATTCAACCGATCTGCAGGACGCGAGCGCAAATATTGCGGCGAATAGTATTTTACGCCGCACGCCAGGCCCGCAGAATGCTCCATGGCCAAAAAAGGGTCGAAAGAAAGTTCTCAAGGCATCATCACCTATATCAGAACACTGGCTCCACTTGCATATGACGTATTTACTGCGTGGAGAGATCGTCCCAAATGGGAACAAATTATGGCCGATCTAGAGCTTGTGGCCCAGGAAAACGAGAAGTTGCGCAAACGATCCGTTCTGTTAACAGTGTTCCTTGGCGCACTTTTCCTTTGGAATGCGGTGTTGACATACTTTCTTTTCGCGCGCTGAAAGAGCATTGCTTTCTGAATTTGTTGACCCTTGTGGATAGGCCGCCATAAGGGAATATGCTCGATGATTCGCAGCAGGATGAGGCCAGTAAAGAGGAAATCCGAAAAAAAGAGAATCCTCTGCGCATTGGCGTTTGCAGCCTGGACGAACTCGAAGAGAAGGTGAAAGCCTTCCGAATCATGAATCAGACGGCACTCAAGAAACGGTATGTTCTCTCTCGAGAGGACATCATCACAAGTGCCGGTGAAACGATTGTTCAAAAGCGGTCGGAGGTAGATATTTCCCGGGCAAAGCTGATGCGCCGCCATTTTCAGGGAGACAAGATCCTCAAAACATTCCAACCGGATGAAGGCATTGTAATCATCAGTGACATGTCCACAGCAGAGGGCATTCCTCTTTCCATGGATCTTGTGACGCAGGTGATGAATCTGGGCGGAGGTGCCTACGAGGCATTCATTGACCGCGTTGATTTCTTTTCTGATTTTCTGAATTTGCTCAAGAAAGCATTGTTTCCAAGACTTGTCATCATTGGGTATCTACCAGGAGACAGGCTGGATGTGGAACAGATGAACTTTCTGCGTGCACGCAAGATTGATCAATACATGCGCGTCATTGAACTCACTCACACCGCGTTTAAGCCAAAGCCTTACTTTACGAAAGTGAAGCACATCGTGATCGATATCTCAGAGCCAAAGACATGGGGACGATTCATCATTGAGCTGGTTCGCGAATACACGAAGCCCTATTTTGTTGAAGAGTTTTAGTGTTCCTCAATCTACTTTTCTTTCTTCTTCTGTCCCCGGATCGCGCGCGCGAAATGTATCGCACATCTCTGAAGCTGGATGATGTGCGCGCTGTTGAACTCCTGGCCCGGGCGTACGAAGAAGATAAGACAAATCAAGATGTAACCTACCGGCTCGGCTATCTCTACCATAAGATGAACCGTACCCGTGAAGCCGTGGACTACTATTCAAAAACTGTGCGGCTTAATTCCTGCCACGAAAGAGCGCTCAACAATCTGGGTACCATTGCCTATCAGGAGAAGAAAAAGCAAGAAGCACGCAGCTATTATGAGAAAGCAGCGAAATGCGGCAAGGATGCAGTTACACCACTCTACAATCTTGCAAATCTGGAAAGTGAGGAAGGCAACGAAGAGGCCGCCCGGTCTCTGTATGAGAGAGTGGTCCGCAAGGACCCGAACCATGCCCGAAGTCGGCACAATCTGGGACTTTTGTATTTTAGAAGATACAACCAGACTGGATCAGACGTGGATCTGGAGGCGGCCGAGAAGCAACTGAAAGAGGCGGTGCGGCTATCTCCGTCCGACCCTCTCACTTTATTTAATTTTGCCCTGGTTCTAGAAGCCGGGCAAAAGACCGATGAAGCGATCCGGGTGTTGAAGAAGGCGGATTCTTTGTCTTCCGGCAAGACCATCCAGCCGCGCATCCGCGAAGCCCTGGCGCGGCTCAAAGGGAAGGGCTAGCAAAACTTAGACGCGGTAGAAATCGAGGTTCTTCTGCAGCACGTCTGGCAGAGGCTCTGAATACTTGCGATACTTCATTTCGAATTCGCGCAACTTCTTGGTGCGGATATTTACAAAACGATTGTGAAGTTCTGCGAATGCAGGCTGCGTGGCCACTTTGTCGCGCACACCTTTTGCGAAAGGAACGTGTCTATAGAAGATGGCTCTCACCACGCGATTCATCTTCATATTGCCTTCCGCTTCGCCCTTGAGCCAGTTGGAATAGTCATTTGCGAAGCGATCGCGGTCACTTCTGAATCGTTTGAATTCTGATGCCAGTTTCTCTTTGATTTCCGGAGATAGCTCTCTGTTCTTTTTGTAGAATTGAACGTAGTCCGTATAATCCGCAGTAATGGAAGGTACGGCGACGTTGTTCCATTCGAATCCCTGAATGCTTTTTGTGAGTTCCCAGCGGAAGGCGGCCATTGCATCTACCATGATAGAAAACAAATCGGCAGTGGCGAAAACCGGAATGGCGATGCGCCCTTTGGACGTTCTCTTGTTGGGGCTCGCGAGATCCTGCCACATCATCACCTTGGTTCCAATGGAAGGAACAATGATGAAATAAGGAATGACTTGAAGCTGGATGAATTCTTTGAGGATGCCTCTGGACTCGTCATTGAAAAGGATCTCCCGGTGAAACAGCGAGTAATCAATGGCCAGAATTTTGTCTATGCATTCGGAAAGCTTGTCTGCGGTCACAAATGCTTTGTCCAGGGGAGTGTTGATCTGGTACCTGGTCAGAATAGGGAAGGACGTTGCGGGAGAACCAGACGTCAGGCGAACATTGATTTCCAGAAAGTTCAGGATTTCATATCGCACGCGAATCGCATATCCTGCGTACTCATCCGGTACATCTGTTTCTTTTTTCCAGCCTTTGTCTTTGTGCTCTTGCTTGAGTTTTTCGAAGAAACCCATTCCCATTTCGTCCAGGGACGGAGGTTCTTTCTTGTCTCCCACGTAAGGCAACCAGTCGAGTGCGGATAGTACGCTGTATCCTGGTTTTCCCCGCGTGGAATCTTTGCACTGAGTGAGCTGTGCAATGTGCTCATCATCGAGCATTTCTTCATCAAAGAAACCAAAGCGAAGCATCCAGTCCACAGGAAGCGGAAGGATCTTTGTTTCCTTCATCTTGAAGAACGTCTTTTCGTATATGCTCCAGTAGGTCTTGTTGATGGCTCTACGTACTTTACGTGGATCTCCACCCGAATCGAGCGGGTTATTGAAGGACTTCAGAGTTTTTAGATCTGCGAGTAGCTTGCGCCCGTCTTCTGCCGGGAGCTGAACGAAGTTGAGTATCTTGCCAATGCTTCCTGCGAGTTCTTTCTTGAGCGCCTGGATGTCCACTCCTGCGGCAACGGCAGCGGCAGTTGCTTCCTGCGCTTTCTCTTCTGGTTTCTGTGTCTTCACCATTTCTCTGAGATTGTCCAGAGAAGCGGCGATCGATCCAATTGGTTTTCCAAACATGCTTTCGTGTCTGGACTTCAACTTTTCTGCGAACGTGACCAGGAATTTGACAACGCCGATTACGTTGGGTCGCCCTTCTTCTCCCTGAACATCTGCAACCAGGAAGAACTTTTCAATAAAACTGTATTCGCCAGATAACACTGCGTTTGTGCTTTCTAGAATGGTCTCTTCTATCTGGCGAAGTTCTCCGATTCCAGCATACACGATGGTGGCAAGCTTCGCAGAGATAATTTGCAGGAGGGCCGGGTCTGCTTTGAACATGTTTCCCTGCAGGTCCGCCGGTAGACTCAGGATTCGCCGAAGAAAAGTGAACTCTTCTTCATCAAACTCCGATTCCATTTCATAATGTTTCTTAAGTAAACTCGAATGATCCTGTTCGAGCCAGCCCGCGGTGATGATGTCAGGAATCTCTCCGCCGCTGGACTGGAACTCTTCGAGAAGCACCCTGGTTTGCGGCACGACAGGATCGAGGACCTGGCCTCCGCCGCCTGGAGCCTGTTGGAATGCACCCGGATTTAATTTGTAGTATGCGAGGGAAAGATTGTCGATTGCCTTCTGAATTTCTCCGCCAAATTCGGAAGCCGCGACGAATGTTTTGCGAGATAGAATTGCTTCTTGCACCATGGATCGAGCAGCTGCGATTCCAACGTTGAGTTTGCCCAGGACCAGGGAGTTGTAGTTGCCCGCAGGATTGACCGGAAAGGCGCTGATGACTGTATCTTTGGATGCGGTGTAGCTGGCCGCGTAAGGCTTTTGTAGCATCAGGGCTGAAAATCCGGGCACACTGCTTGGCCCGAGGTTGTAGAGCTTTCGTCCAGATGGTTCGCGGAGTGTAACTTCGCCTTCATGAACCATCCAGAGCATGGTGGCCGCTTTGCCGGCTTCGAACAAGACTGTTCCGGCAGGGATCTTTGCCTGCTGTAGAGCTTTTGCTGGGTCCAGGGCCATTGAATTGTCTTCCTACTATTTTGAAGCTCGTCGTGCCACTCAAAAACTAACGTGATCCAAAAATGAGACTGCCGATCCGAAGCAGGGTCGACCCTTCCTCGAGGGCAATCTCATAGTCCTGGGACATTCCCATGGACAGTTCCATTCCGCTGAATCGCTCATCGCGGATGCGGCGCAGGGATCTAAATACTTCTCTGGTCTTTTTTGGCTCAGAGTCGCTCGGCCCCATGGTCATGAGACCTGCGAATTCAAATCCAGGTCCAGCGGGCGGTTCGCCCAGGGAGTCCAGTTCTTCAATCGTCATTCCGCCCATCTTGCTCTGTTCGCCGGTCAGGTTTAGCTGAATGAAGTATCTAAGGCTTTCGCTTCTTCCATGGCATGCTTTGTTTAACGCCTGGATTCCGGAGAGCGAAGAGGCGCCGTGCACAACCTGGAAGAGGCCACTGATCTGGCGAGCATTGCCAGATTGCAGGGGGCCGATGTGATGATAGATGGGCATTTGTTCAGGTGCAAGACCTGTTGTGTCCACGGCCGGGATTTTGTCGCGTGCCTCTGCGAATCTGTTTTCTCCAAAGTCGCGATGCCCTGCGCGAAGAAGCTCCGTAATTTTTTCGGCGGGATGAGTCTTGCTGATGGCGACCACTCGAACTTCTGGGTGCCCCAGTTGTTCGAGCCTCGCTTTCAGTCTTTCAAGATTCTGAAGGGACACTGCGAGTGAGCCTGGCCACTCTGTCTGGATCGATGGGACGCATGGACGTGTCGTGTGCGAGTTTAGGATCGATCTTGTATTCTTCCGGCTTGAATCCGAGCGCCACCATGTTCTCCATTTCCACTTGCAGAGACTTGAGTTGTTTTCCCAGAACATCCAGTCTGTCCGTGATCTTGTCGCGCAGATCGCCTGTATCCTTTTCCGGGAAGAGTGGAGCACCATCAAACTGGAGATTCTCTCTTCCTTCTACCGCGTCCACGGAAGCAAGACGAGCCTGTTCGCGGCTGTAATCATGCTGCACGTGAGCCAGGTGTCCCTGAATCTGCATCAGCCTGGAATGCATGAGTGCTGGCTGGAGTTCCCGGCTCGTGTCCGGTCCGGTCCCCTGAGAGGCGATCCGGTTTGAGCGGCGATTCAGCAGAGTTTCTGCTGAACTCAGTAGGTATTTGCCGGAGATCTGCATGATGATGTTCCTCTAATAATATTATGTCGCACAGGCTGTTTCTTGCGCCGAGTTCCGTCTACTTAGTTTTTCGATCAGTGGACCCGGTCTCTGTAGTGGTTTTTTCTCTCGAAATATGTCCTTTTATCGAATTTTTCTCGCTCAGACTCAGCTTCCTGTGTCTCTGGACCCATGGATCGTTCACGCGCTGCTGTGGCCCTGGCACTCGGATTGGCCACTGTATCTTTACTCCTGGGGTTGCTTCAAATCGGCATGGCCCGCAAATCGCAGGACTTCACTGCGCCCGCAGGTGCGCTCTTCAACGCGGGTAAAGCAGGGATTGCACTCATAGAAGTTCGCGGTGTTATCGAGGACGGTTCAGGCGGACCGGGTGGTCAGGGAGCAGATCGCATCGTAGAGCGAATTCGCTCTGCACAGGAAGACCCCGCTGTTCGCGGAATGCTACTATCCATCAACAGTCCAGGTGGAACCACAGGCGCCACAAAGAAGATCTACGACAAACTCATTGAATTTAGAAAAGAAAAGCCAATCGTCTGCTATGTGACTGACATAGCGGCCAGCGGCGGCTATTACCTTTGCTCCGCTGCCAACAAGATCTATGCGTATCGCGGATCTATCATCGGATCGATTGGCGTGATCATGATTCACCCGGATGCAGAAGAACTCCTGCGCAAAGTCGGCCTCACAGTCAGCGTCATCAAAGCGGGCAGATTCAAAGATATGTCCTATCCATTTCGCACGATGACAGAAGAAGAAAGACTCATGAACCAGAAACTCGTGGACGATGCATACGAACAATTTGTGCGCGATGTAGCCGAGGGTCGTCGTCAACCGGAGACCAATGTGCGAAAGTGGGCAGAGGGAAAAATATATTCCGGAACGTCTGCGAAGGCGGAGCAGATCATTGATGAATTTGGCGGAGAAACGGAAGCACTTTTGTCTATGAAAACGGAGTTTATCAAAACAAAAGACGATCTTCCTTTGCTTCGGCCGAGAAAAGAATTCTTCGAAGAGTTTCTTACTGGGCTGTCCGGTCGTTCTTACGATTTGAGCAGTGGCCGTGTATACTATCTGTATCCTGATTCAACGACTGTGGCCAGGATGATTCTGGGGCCGGACCTGGTTAAGATTGCAAAATGAATTGGTTGAGTAAATTTGTAGAGCTTGCGGCGGCCATCCTTCAGAAACCGGAGGACTCTGTTCGTTTCGCAAACAATCCAGGACCGTTCAGTAGCATCATACCTGCTTTCTCTGCTTTTTCGCTGGCGGCCGCCGGTTATTTGCTGCGTGACTACTACGAAGGCATTTTTCTTTTCACGATTTCCTTTCACGCCTCTGTCCTCACTCTGGTCTACGTTTTGTTTGCCTCTCTCACGTCTGCTGTCCTCGATGCGCGCGTGCAGACGCAGTCCGGAAGATCTCCGCGAGCCCATCAAGCCAGACGAGTCTTGCTTCAGTCTCTTCTTCCCTTGATCTTCGCATTTCCGGCGGCTACCATCGCGCATATAACACCTGTGCCCGGTTTCGTATTTGTTCCTCTTTTGTTGTTGTTGTACGCCTGGGCTTTCATCACTGCACTTCGCTCTCTTCAGTATCTTTATGAGCTTTCCATTCGTGACATAGCAAGGCAGCTCGTGATTTCTTCCGTCATCACTCTGGCGTTCCCGGCCGCCCTGGTCGTCCTTCTTTTCGTTCGCCTGGCCGCATTCCTCTAGTTCAGTAGATGAGAATTCTCCTTACAAATGATGATGGTCTCTTTACAAACGGGATGCTGCATCTGGAAGAGGCATTGCGCGATGGGGCGGAAGTGTGGTGCATAGCACCGGACCGCGAACGAAGCGCTACTTCCCAGGCACTCAGCCTGAGAGAAACTCTTCTCTTGAAAAAGATCTCAGATAGGAGATACACAGTAAACGGCTATCCAACCGATTGCGTAAACATTGCACTTTTTTCGGGAGAGTTTCCGCGTTTTGATCTCGTGATCTCTGGAATCAATCACGGCGTAAACCTCGGGGATGACATTCACTACAGTGGAACCGTAGGAGCCGCGCGTCATGCGACCTTACATGGTCATCCAGCCATTGCGATGAGTTGTCCGATCCGCGGTCATGACGGAGATTTCAGAAGGCCGGCTGCATGGCTTGCTCAGTGGATCAAAAGCAATCTCAAAGCACTGCAACCTGGAAAGTTGTGGAATATCAACTATCCGGAAGAAGGTACCGGTGCCAACGGTTTTCCGGAAGTGGTCATCACTCGCCAGGGCAGACGCATCTACCAGGATCGCTACGAGCTTTTGTCTGAAGGGGAAGGCTCACGGATTTATAAACTACTCGAGACTACGATGGGTCGCAAGATGGAACCCGGAACTGACTTTGATGCATTTGAATCAGGCAGGATTTCTCTGACTCCCATCACAACAGACACTACGGATCAGGAAAGGCTATACGGAGCGCTATGAAATCGGAAAAGAACGAAAAGCAAGTGCTGGAGAGAATCCTGACCATCAAGCAGATGATTCAGGAAGGAAGGGGCGGGCCCCTCGAGCTCCACGAACTGGGTATCTGTTACTATTTAATAGAGAATTTCAGATCCGCTTCTAAGTTCCTGGCGGAGCTTGCAGGCAAGTATCCAGACTACGTTGAGATTGCTTCCGTCCAGAGTTTGCGGTGCTACTGCCTGGTTCAGGAGGGGGAGCTACTCGAGGCGGAGCTTTTGCTCAAAGAGAGGATTCCGCGCGATCCCTCCAATACCACTCTTCTGGGTTTGCTTGCTCATGTTCAGGAGAAGACGCACCGCATTCAGGAAGCAATCGCCACTCATAAGCGAATCATTGGAATCGATCCTGGAAATATCAACAGCCGCAATTCCATTGGATGCTTGCTTGCAGAACATGGCACTCCGGCGGATTACCCCGAGGCAATGGAGCACCTTCGCATCGCAGTGAGCAACAAACCGGAGCATCCTGCTTATCTGGATTCTCTGGGCATCTTGCTTGCTCGACAGGGAGATCGTGACAGGGCGCGGCGTGCCTTTGTAAAGGCGCTCAGCAGATCTCCAGCAAACACTGTGATCCTCGATCATCTCAAAGACATGATTGGTTGATTTTCTTTAGTAAGTTTGACGATTCAAGGAATGGGCTGTCCGAGACAGAGCATGAGGAGTGCCATGCGAATCACAACTCCGTAGCCTGCCTGACGAAAGTAAGCCGCTGTTGGCATATCGTCTACGTCTGTTGAAAGTTCTGCCACGCGAGGAAGTGGGTGGAGGATTGTGGTTGGTTTTCTAGAAGCAAGAAGGAAGGCGCGATTGACATTGTAGGAGTCTTTGAGCCGTTCAAATTCGCTTCTGTCCGCGAAGCGTTCTTCCTGGATGCGCGTGATGTATCCAACATCGCAATCCCAGAGAGCTTTGAGGTCTTCTGTTTCTTCAAACTTTACATTTTCGCGTCGCAGTTCTTTGCGATAGGATTCTGGCAATGCGAGGTCCACAGGCGAAATCAAGACAATCTCTACATTGTAGTGGCGCAGCATCTTGATCAGGCTGTGAATGGTTCTTCCAAATTTCAAATCACCCACAAATCCAATTCGCAGTCCTTCAATTGCACCTTTTTCTTTGAAGATGGTATACAAATCGAGAAGAGCCTGTGTTGGATGCTGTCCGATTCCGTCTCCGGCATTGATTACGGGGATATTTACCGCGGCCGCGGCGATGCGACTGGATCCTTCCACTGGATGGCGAATAACGGCAATGTCCGCATACGCTTCAATCATCTTCATTGTGTCGTAGAGAGTTTCTCCTTTGCTGATGGAGGAGAATTGAAAACCAACGGTGGTAACTACGCGGCCACCCAGACGATTCATCGCTGTTTCAAAACTGAGTCTGGTTCTCGTGGAAGATTCGAAAAATAAAGATGCGAGGATTTTGCCGTCAAGCAGGCCGAACGTTTTGTTTTCTTTGAGCAGCTGGGCAATTCTGTCAGTGGAACTCAGTACTGTCTCTAGATCCTCGCGCGAAAACTGATCTGCGTCGAGGATGTGCAGGTGGCTGAACACGAGTCCACTGAGCCATTCAGGCTCACGAAGAAAAGTGAAAAATCACCTGCTAGAAAAAAGCTAGTCGTTCCACTTCTGGTTGATCGAAGAGGGCACTGCGTCTGGCACATCTCCTTCCATGGATTCCAGAACGCGGGCAGGATTCCCCTTTGCATTTCTGATTTCCTGCGAAGTGAGTTCTGCGGGGTTCAGGCCGGATACTGCAGGCGCGCCTGACTTAGACGCTGAGTTGTACACTTCCTTTCCGCAAGGACCTTGAGGAGCGACACAGATGGTCCAGGTTCCAATGCGCACGTCTCCATCGAATTGGCCACTCTGGAATGGCTGTCCCTTTTCAAAAAAATATTCCCATGCTCCCTGAGCTTCACCCGCGCGATAGCTCCCTCGGCTGGCCACCTGGCCATTTCCATAGTAAGAAACCCACGGACCTTCTTTCATTCCTGCGCGAAATTCGCCTTCCGCGCTTTTGTTTCCCATCTTGTCGTAGTAGACCCACTTACCGCTGCGCGCATCGTTTTTGAAGGATCCTTCTGATTCCACTTTCCCTTCCGGGTGGTAGATCTTCCACGGGCCCTGTTTCAAATTGGCTTCGTAAGCGCCTGTCCCTTTGATCTTGCCCGATTCATAATAATGAGTCCAGACTCCGCGCTTCTGATTGTGCTCAAAAGGCCCCTCTGCCTTCTTCACACCGTTCTCAAACCAGATCACTTGCTGGTTGTTTGCGGTGAGGACCCATACATGTCCGCGGGAATCAAATGTGGCCCCCGGAGCCACGCCAGGAGGCATGGCGGCCATGAGGTGGAAAGGCAAAAGTAAGAGCAAAAGGGTGTATTTCACCATATGATGATCGGTAATTGCAGAAAAAACTCAATCTGCAAGTATAAGACGTCTGAGCTCTGCCAGCTGGTTCGCAATAAATAAATCTTCTTCCAGGTCTTTCTTCATTCTGGCCATCGCGTACAGGACGCTCGTATGGCCGCTGCGATTGAATAGCCTCGCGATCTGTGTAGGAGTGCGATTCATCAATTCTGCGACAAGAACCATGGCCATTCTCCTGGCCCCCACAGTCCGTCTGCTTTGCCCGTCTCCCATGATTTCGGATTCAGGCAAGCCGCAGAAGGCGGCCGTATGTCTCAAAATGGAGGAAAACTCCGGTTCGTGTGCCGGGATTCGATCCCCTGCCGCCGGGTCCACGCTGAGCTGGAGGGCCAGGCTTCGAAGGGCTCTTGGATCTTTGTAGGATCTGGCCGCTCTGGCGGAGAGGCTCTCTTGCGGCGTCACTCCTGCCTCTTTGCAGAATCGTTCAAAAAGCCTGATTCGCATGGAGCGATCCGGGGGAGGAAGTTGAATGTGAGCGCCCGCTGCCAGGCGAGAGCGAAGATCTTCTTCCATATGGATTTGCCTGAGCGGGACATCCGCTGCAAGAATCAGTGTGAGATTTCCTGCGAGAGAATGCTCTGCCAGGTGCCTGAGTTCTTCGCGTGTCTGTTTTGCGCCTGGTTTCAGGAATTGCAGATCATCAATCATGACGACACGGCAATCTTTCCAGGATTTTCTGAAGTCTACTGTGGACTTGCGTTTGCACGCTGCTGCAAATTCAACGATGAATCCATCCAGGCCTGTTCGCCGGACAGTCTGACCCGCTGCCTTCGCACGAGTTTCAATCTGTCGCATGAGCTCAGTTTTGCCCGTCGATGTTTCTCCGTGCAGAAAGTAAAGCGGAGCTCTGAAATTCAAGTTCAGCATTTCTGAAACAAGAGGGGAAACACGTTCGTGAATCAAGAAATCAAAGTGAGAGGAAACGGGGATGGGCTGCGCTCTTTCCTGAAGTTGCTCTCTCTCTTTTTCCAGAGTGAGAAGTCTGATTCTGCCTGTGGACGCCTGCTTTCTCCACGCGCTTTCCAGTAGAGTCAGGTAGTGTTTGTCCAGGTGCCGTCTCTTATTTTCATCCGGCGCAATGATATGAAGATCTTCATTTTCGCAGGAAACCGAAACGGGTGCAATGAACGCACGAAAGAGTGGAGGAGGAATTTCCCTTCTCAGTTCATCTAGAACGATGTTCCATCTGCGTTCCGATGTCTCCGATAATGCTTGTTTATGTCTCATCCGTGATTATGTCGCATAAGAAAAAGTGCGATCGGACATTGTCGCCTGATTCTTCCAGCGACGCAAGCTAAATCAAGTGATCAGTGCGCGCCGGTGGCTGCGAGAAATCTTTCTGCTTCCAGAGCGGCCATACAGCCACTTCCTGCAGCTGTGATTGCCTGCCTGTATTTCTTATCCTGAACATCACCGGCCGCGAAAACACCTTCTATGTTGGTTGCAGTGCTGTTTGGTTTTGTGATCAGGTATCCATCTTCGTCCATGCTGAGGATATTCTTGAAAACGTCCGTATTTGGTTTGTGGCCGATTGCGAAAAACAAACCGCCTGCATCTTGCTTGCGTGTTTCTCCGCTTGCAATGTTGCGCACTACCACGCTTCCGATTTTTCTTCCGTCTCCTGCCGCTTCTACAATTTCTGAATTCCACAGAATCTCTATGCGCGGGTTTTTCAAAACTCTTTCCTGCATGATTTGGGATGCGCGAAGTTTGTCTCTTCTATGGACCAGGTACGTGCGCGAGCCGAATTTTGAAAGATAGGTGGCTTCTTCGCATGCAGAATCTCCACCACCTACAACGAAGAGAGGAACGTTCTTAAAAATAGGCAGTGAGCCATCGCATACGGCACATGCTGAAATTCCCTTTTGCCAGTAATCCTGGAAGCCACCGATCGGAAGAGTTTTCGCAGTGGCACCCGTGGCAATGATGACTGTATGGGCGAGTATGGCAGTGTCTGGATCGTTCTGGCTATAGATCTTGAAAGGTCTCTGGCTGAAATCTACTCTTTCTATGGTTTCTGTGAAGATAGTAGTGCCGTATTTCTGAGATTGAGTTCGCATTCTATCCATGAGTTCCGGGCCTGTGATTCCTTCCGGGAAGCCTGGAAAGTTCTCCACCTCTGTAGTTGTGGTCAGCTGACCGCCTGCGGCAACTCCACCTGCCATGAATCCTTCATACATGGCGGGAGACAGCCCGGCCCGGGCAGAGTAGATGGCCGCCGTGTGTCCGGCAGGTCCGCTTCCAATGATGACAACTGAGTGAATCGCGCTCATGCAGTCAGAAAACAAAAACCGTCTGCCGATCAAATAAAAATTTTCAGGACTCGTGCGGTGCGATTTTGTAGTAAGTGCTATGGCAAAGAAAGCAAAGATTTCCCCCTCCAAGAAAAGCGCGAAAAAGTCCGCCCCGAGCAAAAACAAGAAATCGGCAAAAAAGGCCGTTAAAAAATCGATTAAGAAGTCTACCAAAAAGTCGGTTAAGAAATCGGTAAAGAAAGTCATCAAGAAAGCACCTGCCAGAAAGGCTCCAGCGAAGGTAGCACCGGCAAAGAAAGCGCCAGCCGTAAGTGCACCTTCCAGGACAACAGCCGTTCCCACTCCAGTAGCTCCACAGGCACCTGCAGTCAGCTACCCGGATCAAATCGCAGACAGATCTGTGCGACTTACAGACGGAAGCACATCGAGCCTTTCGGGTTTGTCCGGTCCAAAAGGACTCGTTCTCTATTTCTATCCCAAGGATGACACTCCAGGGTGCACGGTAGAAGCGTGTAACTTCCGTGATGCGGAATCAAAGATCCGCGCCATGGGTTACAAGATTGCGGGAGTCTCTCCGGATACTTCCACAGCTCACCAGAAGTTTACAGCAAAGTACCATTTGAATTTTCCGCTCATCGCAGACGAAGATCATTCGCTGTGCGAAGCAGCCGGAGTCTGGCAGGAAAAGAGCATGTACGGAAAATCGTATATGGGCGTGGCGCGAACTACGTTGGTACTGGATCCGTCGTTGAATGTTAAGAAAGTTTATGAAAAAGTGAAACCGGACGGACATGCAGATGCGATCGCTGGAGATCTCTCAGGCCTGTGAAAACACAAAAGAAAACATTGCCCTTTGAAATCACCGAGCCTGCCTTTGAAATCAAGGTGGGAAAAGCTCCTGCCGGCGCCATTCTAGTAATGCCCATGTTCAAAGACCAGGCAGTAAAGACTTTGCCACTGTCGGGAGAAGGAAAGTCTCTCCTGGAAGAGTTCGTAAAATCCAAAACGTTTCAGGGAAAGTCCTCTGAAATTTGCGATTTGTCTGCGCGCGGGCTCATTGTATTTGGTCTGGGAGCGAAAGAAGCATTTCACCCGGATACAATCGCAGGGCAGATGATTCACATTGCCCCGAAGCTTCTGAAGTACGAGAAAAGCACCTACGTTCTCAGGTTCACGGAAGAGGTCTGGCAGGCGCTGAAGGGCTTCAGGGACGGGAAGGTGGAGCCCGCAGAAGACGATGAATCATTTTCGGATTATTTTGCGCCCATGACCGACGAAGAACTTCTCTCGCAGTGCGTCTCGTCATTGCTTGCAGGTTCCGATTCGATGGAAATGCTCAAGTCAAAGAAGAAATCGGCTGAAAAAAAGACCGTAGTGTATGTGGAAGCAGAGTATTTGAAAAAGAAACTCGCGGATGCGGTGGCGCGTGGTGTCGCAGTTGGAGAGCTCTCGCATAGCATGCGTTATGTGGAATCCTTGCCTGGGAACTTCTTTCATCCGGAGGCATTTCAGACTTATACGGAGCAGCTCACTCGCAAGCATGGAGTTAGCCTGAAAGTATTCGGGATATCAGACCTGGAAAAGATGGGATGCGGCGGGATTGTTTCCGTCGGCAAAGGATCCAGAATTCCACCACGAATGATGATTCTAGAGTACAAACCAAAGAATGCAAAGAATAAGAAACCCATCGTTCTGGCGGGAAAAGGCATCACCTTTGATACGGGGGGAATTTCTCTCAAGCCGGCCGGTGAAATGCATGAAATGAAATATGACATGTGCGGATCGGCCATCGTCATCCATGCTCTGGCCCTGGCAGCAAGGCGTAAGCTCCCGGTTCACATCACTGGAATTGTTGCGATCGCGGAGAATATGCCTGGTGGAAATGCAATCAAGCCAGGAGATGTATTCACTGCTTACAATGGTGTCACCGTGGAGATCCAGAATACGGACGCGGAGGGCAGGCTCGTTCTTGCGGACATTCTGTCCTACGCTTGCGCTCATCTAAAGCCAGGAGTTCTCTTTGATTTTGCAACGCTCACAGGTGCGTGTGTCGTTGCTCTCGGGCATGAGACGGCGGGGGTGATGACCCCGGATGATGAACTCGCGGATAGAATCGATAGAACTTCGCGCAGGTCTCTAGACAGAACGTGGAGACTGCCTCACTGGAGACAGTATGGCCAGGGTTTGAAATCAGAAGTGGCAGACCTGAGAAACGTTTCTGGAAGAGACGGGGGCACTATCACTGCATTTCGTTTTCTATCCAAGTTTGTGCAGAGAAGTGTTCCCTGGGCCCATTTCGATATCGCAGGGATTGCCTGGCACTCGAAAGGGTATGGAACTCGCACGAAGGGCGCCAGCGGATGGGGACTTTCGTTTTTGAATCGTTACTTTGAAGATGAGATGAGATAGCACTGGCGAGGGTTTTCTTTCATGATGAAGCATATGATACCGGGCGTGATTCTAGTTTTAGCTTCGTGCGCTACAACCTACAATCAGTTCTACCTGGCTCAGCCAGTACCTTCCGATCGCGCATCTCGTATCCTGATTACACCAATCTTCATTACGAAGTCACAGATTCGCATCCTCTCGAAGTATGGCGTGAAGTGGGAGGAAGCAGAGGATGAGCAAGCATTCGATACCAACTTCCATTTTCTGACCGAACTCTTGCAGAGAAAAACAAATCATGAAAGTGAATTGCTAACAAAAGAAGATCG
>JAIBBM010000112.1 GCA_019694685.1 Leptospirales bacterium | reverse complement strand
AGTGGTTTGCTGCATAGGCTGCGCCTGGGCGCAAACGGCGAAGAACAGTGTGAAGAGTGCAGTCAGGGTGTGTTTCATATTCAGGTCGATCCTACCCGGTTTGCCTTCGAAGCGCAAACCAAATATTGGACGATCCCGAAGAGAGTGCGTTCTTATTTATTTGAGAACGGAGGCGATTCTGCGTTCTATTTCCAGATAGAGTTCTGTTGTTTTCTGGATCACCTCACCCGGCAGGGAGGGCGCCGGTGGTTGCTTGTTCCATCCAATGGACTCCACATAGTCGCGCACAAATTGCTTATCGAAACCTGCCGGGGAACTCCCAGGTTTGTAAGATTCTATATCCCAGTATCTGCTTGAATCGGGAGTGAGCACTTCATCAATCAAGACGATGCGATCTCCCAGAAGCCCGAATTCGAACTTTGTGTCGCACAACAGAATGCCGGCGCGCGCCATGCGCTCAGACGCAAATTCAAATATGCCAATGCTGATATCGCGCAGTTTATCCGCCAGGTTGCCAATGCTTGATTTCATCGTGGAAAAAGAAATGTTTTCATCATGGCCCGTTTCCGCTTTAGTCGCTGGAGTAAAGATGGGGGAAGGCAATTTATCCGCCTGAAGCAATCCAGCTGGAAGCGATTCTCCGCATACTGTTCCTGTTTCTTTGTATTCTTTGAATGCAGAGCCTGCCAGATACCCGCGCACAACACATTCAAAGTCGATTCGTTTTGTTTTCTTCGCAAGTACAGCCCGGTCCTTCCATTCTTCCAGGCGAAGGTCTTTCGGGAACTGATCTACGTTTGTTTCTATGATATGGTCCGTGAAATCCAGTTTTTGTTCCAGGCCTGACGATCGAATGGCGCCAAACCAGTTGGAACTGACTCGAGTGAGCACTTTGCCTTTGCCTGGAACTGGATCTGGAAAAACAACATCAAATGCGGAAAGTCTATCGGTTGCAACAAGCACCATAGAGTCCGGCCCTGCCTCGTAGAGATCTCTGACCTTGCCGCGATAAAATGGCTTCATAAAGAAAACTTGTCCTTCCCGGACTGCAATTCTTTGAAATCGCGATCCGTTTTCAGTGTTCGTCTGCGAATGGCCAGCTTAGAAAAAACTTCTCCGCCGCGTCTTCCGATTCCTTCGCATTCGTTTTTCAAAAAAGAAAAATCGTCTTCGTCCTGAAAGAACCCGGGCCAGAAGGGATAAGTGCTACACTGCAGCGGACGCGATTCGTAAATCGTGCAGCGATCCTGATCATCCAGGAGCATGCAGCGACCGTTGGTCATGTGAATGTAGAGGCCGTTTCTTTTAGTCTGAATCAATTTGCGTCTGAATTTCTTTTTCTCTTCACCCTTGATGCCCAGGATCTTCTCCGCTCCGCGGATATTTGCCCCGGTGAAGTATACTTCTCCGCGGCCTTTGCAGCAGTTTCCGCAGCCTGTGCACTCAAAGCGAATCGGCCTGACTTCCATGAAGGCAGGGGTGGCCGAGGGGGCCTGGTCGCAAGGAGAATTTTCTCATTCATTATGTCTCAAAACTCCAGCCGTGTCGGCGTCTGGATGCGGGAAATTGAGGCCCTGAGGCCAATTCATTGCGTTTTCTCTAACGGAATGCCCGGGATTGACGATGAATGGAGGGATGCAGCCTACCATCCAACTTGCAAACGTTGATCCATCTATACGTCCGGCAGAGAAGATCGCCTCGAGTGCTCCGGCCAGCGCGCCTTCGGCTTCATTCATGTCCATTTTACAAAAAGAGATTCGCAAATCAGAGGAAACCGCTCCTCCGCGCACTGAATCCAGAGATCTGAATCCTTCAAACGAGCCATCTCAGAAAGTTCAATCATCCGAAGATTCATCCAACCAAAAAGAACGCGCGGATGCTTCCGCGACAAACGAAAAGTCCAGAAGCGAAGATGCAGTCGCCATGCCGCGTCCGCCAGAAGACAACCGCAAAACAGAATCCTCTTCGCAGAATGAAGGTCGGTCCAAAGAAAATCATCGTTTGGAAAAACACGATCACCTGGATCGCGAGTTTAAGCATCTTCACGCAAGGCTGGATCACACACACAGCGTGAAGAAGAAAGCTTCTCTTCCTCTAGAACGAAAAATTGACCATGCAGTTCATTCCAATGCGCGCATGCAAAAAGCAGATGCGGCTTTGTTTGATTTCATGCAAACCGCAGCGAAGTCCATGGCAGAGAAAACCACAGCCTCCCATGCGGATCTTCGCACGGAGGGAAGGGCGCGATCAGAGAAGCGCGAAAAGACCGTCCGCCCTGCGGCTCCTGAAAATCAGGTGCAAAGAGTTCGCTCTGACAAAGAAGTTCAGGATTCATCGAAATCTTCGCGCGAGAAGCCCGTGGTGCTGCAGCTCGAACGCAGCAAATGGGAAATCCAGGAAGCACCACGTCAGGCTCAGAAAGAATTCCAGAACGCGGATGGCCGTCCGGCAAAAGGCGAAACCAGGGCGGAAGCTCGCATCAGAATGGACAAGAACCTTGATAGAAGCACGCCAGTGTTTGCAGAACTTCTCAAACCACAGATCGCACCTGCGGAGCGTGAGAAGCTTGCACACGACACAAAGGACCTTTTCAATCAGCTGGTCCAAAAAGCACGTGTAAACTATGGATCGGATGGGTCGACTCATGCTTCCATTCGCCTTCGCCCGGAGCAACTGGGCAATGTAACGCTTAATTTGAAAGTAAATGGCAGTGCCGTGGAAGCGAGGCTTCTCGTTGAAAACGATTCTGTTCGTAAACTGGTAAATGAAGAAATCGACTCATTGCAAAGAGAATTGAAGCGTCAGGGATTCTCAGTAGACGCGATTGAAATTCGTGTACGTGACCCGCAGATGGATTCTCAATCCTCTTTCAATCCTGAAACGGCGGCCCGTTTCGGAAATGAACAGCGCGGCGAATTCTCGGATCGTGAAGCGCGTGATTCATCCTGGAGCGTAGATCCGGTTGTTTTACCAGAAACTGTAGTCGCGCAGTATGAAGCGGCGGCCGCCTGGGAAGGCGAGCTGAACATTGCCGTATAACGGGAGATTTCTATGCCTGAAGTAAACGCAGCAAGTGACAACATTCGTTCTCAGTACCTGGGTCAGGATCGTTCTGTAAATATTCAGAAGGAAATCAAAGAACGTTCTCAGATTGAAGACGGTAAACTGGGTGGCGTGGAATTCCGCGACAAACCAAAGCAAATGGACCGCGACGATTTTCTTAAACTTCTTGTAAAGCAGCTTACAACGCAGGATCCAACAGCGCCCGTTCAGGACCAGCAGTTCATCGCACAGATGGCTCAGTTCTCTGCACTCGAACAGATGAAGAATATGGCGGATGGTTTCAATAATCTTTCGAATCGTCAGGCAATCAATCTGGTAGGCAAATTCGTAATCGGCAAAGATTTCACAAGCGGCGAATCAGTCAGTGGAGTGGCGCAAGCGCTGTTCTTCGATTCGACAGGGCAGGCGTTCATCAAGGTGGGCGGTCGCGCTGTAACGTTGAAGGATATTGAGATGGTGGGTGATCCATCTATGATCAAACAGGAATTTGGCGGATCCGCAGCAAATCCTCCGCCTGTTCCACCACCGGCAGGGCAGAGCCCGGTGCAGCCCGCACATTCGCAGTCTCAAACATCATCACCTGCGCCAGCACTGCAAAAAACGGACGAGCACGCAGCTCCTACAAAATCGGAAGTTCCATTGAAATCGGAAGGGCCGGCGAATGGGGCGCCTCCAGAGAAAAATCCTGAGAAAAAAGGACCTGTCTCTCTGCGCGGATACGGTGATTTTTCTTTCGCACCAAATTTTGAATTTGTCAGCTGAATTGA
>JAIBBM010000111.1 GCA_019694685.1 Leptospirales bacterium | reverse complement strand
AGTGGTTTGCTGCATAGGCTGCGCCTGGGCGCAAACGGCGAAGAACAGTGTGAAGAGTGCAGTCAGGGTGTGTTTCATATTCAGGTCGATCCTACCCGGTTTGCCTTCGAAGCGCAAACCAAATATTAGACGATCCCGAAGAGAGCGCGTTCTTATTTATTTGAGAACGGAGGCGATTCTGCGTTCTATTTCCAGGTAGAGTTCTGTTGTTTTCTGGATCACCTCACCCGGCAGGGAGGGCGCAGGTGGTTGCTTGTTCCATCCAATGGATTCCACATAGTCGCGCACAAATTGCTTATCAAACCCCGCTGGAGAACTGCCCGGTTTGTAAGATTCTACATCCCAGTATCTGCTGGAATCGGGAGTGAGGACTTCATCGATCAAGACGATGCGATCTCCCAGGAGCCCGAATTCAAACTTTGTGTCGCACAACAGAATGCCGGCGCGCGCCATGCGTTCAGACGCAAATTCAAATATGCCAGTGCTGATATCGCGCAGTCTATCCGCCAGCTCGCCAATGCTTGATTTCATCGCGGAAAAAGAAATGTTTTCGTCATGACCCGTTTCCGCTTTTGTCGCTGGAGTAAAGATGGGGGACGGCAATTTATCCGCCTGAAGCAATCCAGGTGGAAGCGATTCTCCACACACAGTTCCTGTCTCTCTGTACTCTTTGAATGCAGAGCCTGCCAGATACCCGCGCACTACACATTCAAAGTCGATTCGTTTTGTTTTCTTCGCAAGTACAGCCCGGTCCTTCCATTCCTCAAGGCGAAGGTCTTCCGGGAACTGATCTACGTTTGTTTCTATAATATGATCCGTGAAATCCAGTTTTTGTTCCAGGCCTGAGGATCGAATCGCGGCGAACCAGTTGGAACTCACTCGAGTGAGCACTCTGCCTTTGCCTGGAACTGGATCCGGAAAAACAACATCAAATGCGGAAAGTCTATCAGTTGCAACAAGCACCATAGAGTCCGGCCCGGCCTCGTAGAGATCTCTGACCTTGCCGCGATAAAATGGCTTCATAAAGAAAACTTGTCCTTCCCGGACTGCAATTCTTTGAAATCGCGATCCGTCTTCAGTGTTCGTCTGCGAATGGCCAGCTTAGAGAAAACTTCTCCGCCTCGTCTTCCGATGCCTTCGCATTCGTTTTTCAAAAAAGAAAAATCATCTTCGTCCTGAAAGAACCCGGGCCAGAAGGGATAAGTGCTGCATTGCAGCGGTCGCGATTCGTAAATCGTGCAGCGATCCTGATCATCCAGAAGCATGCAGCGACCGTTGGTCATGTGAATGTATAGACCGTTTCTTTTAGTCTGAATCAATTTACGTCTGAATTTCTTTTTCTCTTCACCCTTGATGCCAAGGATCTTCTCCGCTCCGCGGATGTTCGCCCCGGTGAAATATACTTCTCCGCGGCCTTTGCAGCAGTTTCCGCAGCCTGTGCATTCAAAGCGAATCGGCCTGACTTCCATGAAGGCAGGGGCGGCCGAGGGGGCCTGGTCGCAAGGAGAATTTTCTCATTCATTATGTCCCAAAACTCCGGGCGTGTCGGCGTCTGGATGCGGGAAATTGAGGCCCTGAGGCCAATTCATTGCGTTTTCTCTAACGGAATGTCCGGGATTGACGATGAATGGAGGGATGCAGCCTACCATCCAACTTGCAAACGTTGATCCATCCATACGCCCGGCAGAGAAGATTGCCTCGAGTGCTCCGGCCAGCGCGCCTTCGGCTTCATTCATGTCCATTTTGCAAAAAGAGATTCGTAAATCAGAGGAAACCGCGTCTTCGCGCACTGAATCCAGAGATTTGAATCCTGCAAACGAGCCATCTCAGAAAGTTCAATCATCCGAAGATGCATCCAACCAAAAAGAACGCGCGGATGCTTCCGCGACCAACGAAAAGGCCAGAAGCGAAGATGCAGTCGCCATGCCGCGTCAGCCAGAAGATAACCGCAAAACAGAATCCTCTTCGCAAACGGAAGGTCGCTCAAAAGAAAATCATCGCCTGGAAAAGCACGATCACATGGATCGCGAGTTCAAACACATTCATACCAGGCTCGACCACACGGCAGAGTCCGTGAAGAAGAAAGCTTCTCTTCCTCTGGAACGAAAAATTGATCATGCAGTTCATTCCAATGCGCGCATGCAAAAAGCAGATGCGGCGTTGTTTGATTTCATGCAAACCGCAGCGAAATCTATGGCGGAGAAAACCACAACTCCTCATGCGGATCTTCGCGCAGAGGGAAGGGCGCGATCAGAGAAGCGCGAAAAGACTGTCCGTCCTGCCAGCACTGAAAACCAGATGCAAAGAGTCCGTTCGGACAAAGAGGTTCAGGATTCATCGAAACCTTCGCGCGAGAAACCTGTAGTCTTGCAGCTTGACCGCAGCAAGTGGGAAATCCAGGAAGCACCACGTCAGGCTCAGAAAGAATTCCAGAACGCGGACGGCCGTCCGGCAAAAGGTGAAACTAAAGCGGAAGCTCGCATCAGAATGGACAAGAACCTCGATAGAAGCACGCCAGTGTTTGCAGAACTTCTCAAGCCACAGATCGCGCCTGCGGAACGTGAGAAGCTTGCACACGACACAAAGGACCTTTTTAATCAGCTGGTTCAAAAAGCGCGCGTAAATTACGGATCGGATGGGTCGACTCACGCCTCTATTCGTCTTCGCCCGGAGCAACTCGGCAATGTAACGCTTAATTTGAAAGTAAATGGCAGTGCAGTGGAAGCGAGGCTTCTGGTTGAAAACGATTCTGTTCGCAAACTCGTAAATGAAGAAATAGACTCATTGCAAAGAGAATTGAAGCGTCAGGGATTCTCAGTAGACGCGATTGAAATTCGCGTGCGTGACCCGCAGATGGATTCTCAATCCTCTTTCAATCCTGAAACGGCAGCCCGTTTCGGAAATGAACAGCGCGGCGAATTCGCGGATCGTGAAGCGCGTGATTCATCCTGGAGCGTAGATCCGGTTGTTTTACCAGAAACTGTAGTCGCGCAGTATGAAGCGGCGGCCGCCTGGGAAGGCGAGCTGAACATTGCCGTATAACGGGAGATTTGTATGCCTGAAGTAAATGCAGCAAGTGACAATATTCGTTCTCAGTACCTGGGTCAGGATCGTTCTGTAAATATTCAGAAAGAAATCAAAGAACGTTCTCAGATTGAAGATGGTAAACTGGGTGGCGTGGAATTCCGCGACAAACCAAAGCAAATGGATCGCGACGATTTTCTTAAACTTCTTGTGAAACAGCTCACAACACAGGATCCAACAGCACCCGTTCAGGATCAGCAGTTCATCGCACAGATGGCGCAGTTTTCTGCACTCGAACAGATGAAGAACATGGCGGACGGTTTCAACAATCTTTCGAATCGTCAGGCAATCAATCTGGTGGGTAAATTCGTAATCGGCAAAGATTTCACAAGCGGCGAATCAGTCAGTGGAGTGGCGCAAGCGCTGTTCTTCGATTCGACAGGGCAGGCATTCATCAAGGTGGGCGGTCGCGCTGTAACTTTGAAAGATATTGAAATGGTGGGTGATCCATCTATGATCAAACAGGAATTTGGCGGATCCGCAGCAAATCCTCCGCCTGTTCCACCACCGGCAGGGCAGAGCCCGGCGCAGCCCGCACATTCGCAGTCTCAAACATCATCACCTGCGCCAGCACTGCAAAAGGCGGACGAGCACGCAGCTCCTACAAAATCGGAAGTTCCAGTGAAATCGGAAGGGCCGGCGAATGGGGCGCCTCCAGAGAAAAATCCTGAGAAAAAAGGACCTGTCTCTCTGCGCGGATACGGTGATTTTTCTTTCGCACCAAATTTTGAATTTGTCAGCTGAATTGA
>JAIBBM010000015.1 GCA_019694685.1 Leptospirales bacterium | reverse complement strand
GCGGCATTGGCCCGCGGTCAGGGAGACAGAATCGTTGGCTTTTTTGTTTTTTCTTGCCTGATGTTTCTGGCAGGCCTGGTCTCTACAGTCTACGGCTTAAGCTCTATGCGAGAGTTGATGGGTGGTTGGGCGGAAAAGAATATTCCATCTCCAGGATTTGCTCCCACTGGAGTGGTATTCCAGCTGGTCTTCTTTCCTTCTATCGCCTACTTTTGCCTGGTACGCTTTCTTCTATATTTAGATACTAGAATCGCGGGAGAAGGATGGGACATAGAATTGCTTCTTGCAAGAGGGATTCAGGAAACCCAACAGGAACCGGAAGCCAGATACGAAAGGAGGAGCGCTTGATCATGTCTCAATGTCGTCTAACGTTCCTGAAGACTGGCCTTTCATTCGTTTTCCTGTTCTTCACTGTGGGTCTGTACGCAGATCCGCCTGAATGGAGAAAGGACATGCCCTGGTTCGACAATCCAAAAGAAGATTATCGCGCCTACGGTCCGGACGATATCAAACCATATTTAGAAAAGCCAAAAGAACGGAGTAGATCGGGCTTCGCGCTGCCAGATTTGACACAGCTCGTGTATGCTGTGGCCGCCATTCTTGCAGGGGCTGCGATCTATCTCATTGTTCGACGCATCCTCGAAAGAAGACCGGCAGAAGAAGAAGTCCTGGAAGAGACGCCTGAGATGAAAGTATCTGTGGTTGTGGATTTACCGGAAGCACATCTTCCGGATCAGGATCTGGTCAAAGTCATTGAGCAGCTTCTGGCTGCTGGAAATTTCAGAAGAGCGGGAATGCTCTTATTTCAACTGGCATGCAATCGCCTCAAGGCGGAAGGCCTGCTTGATTTCCACGAATACCAGACTCCAAGAGAAATTGCATCTACTCTCAACACAGAGAGAGAAGGTGAGATACTTGCGCAGGCAGGCAAGGTTTTTGAAGATTGCGCATACAGACCAGAAGAGCCATCCGGCGCGGCCGTCATCTCACTCAAAGAACGGGTCTTTTCTCTTGGCCCGGCCTGAGTCAGGCCGATTCAACCCTGGAACCTAAGCTTCCGGTTTCTTCTTCTTGAAAATAGAAAGAATGCGAGCAATGATTCCTGGTTTCTTTTGAGGAACACTTTCACGTCTGGTGCGATCGCGATCGCGATGACGATGCGAACCATGGCGACCGTCTCCCCTTCCAGGGCGACCGCCATCCCGACCACGATTTCCCTGACCGTGTCGATCATTTCTGCCACGATCCTGTCCAGGATGGCCGTCGCGCCTACCGCGATCATCTCTTCTATCACGCGAATCTCTGCGTCCGCGATCGTCTCGCCTTCCGCGATCATCTTTCTGATTGCGATCCGAATTTACGCCAGCACGCGCTCCACCTTCTTTCGAAGGATCTTGATCATTTCTATCTCTACCGCGAGCCGGAGCAAAGCCCGGACGATCCTGCCCTTTGCGCTTGCGGCCTCCGCGATTTCTTCCTCCGCCACGCCCGTCTCTGTTCGAGTCGCGATCTGATCTGTCTTCTCCTTCCACACGTTCTCCGTGAGCTTCCTGGAAAGGAGTGAACTGGCCTGCGGGAAATTTCAAAAGTTCCACATCCACAGTCTTCACCGGGATCTTCTTCCCCAGATACGATTCCACTCTGGGAAGTGCTTCGTAGTCCATTTCGCTGCAATAGCTGATGCTTATGCCACTGCGCCCAGCGCGCGCTGTTCTGCCAATGCGATGCACATAACTTTCCGCATCTTGAGGGAGATCATAGTTAAAAACGTGAGTGATATCGTCTACGTCTAGACCACGGCTGGCCACGTCTGTTGCAACGAGCACACTGTATTTACCCAGTTTGAAATCTTTGAGAAGACGAACTCTCTTTTTCTGATCGAGCATGGAGGAAAGACCGGTTGCATGCACTCCATAGCGACGCAGATTGTTTACAATGGTAGAAACGTAAACGCGAAGGTTCGTAAATACGATGGCACGAATTCCAGGAACGGCGAGTACCTGGTTGATCAGATACGGCATCTTCTCGTCTTTTCCCAGGTGAAAGAGCTGCTGATCAATTTTGTCCACAGCAACTGTTTCTGCTTCTATGCGAACTTCGACAGGATCGTTCATGAAGTCCGCCGCAAGTCGCATAACGTAGTAAGACAGAGTAGCGGAGAAAAGCATGGTTTGCGCTTCGCGCGGAACCTTCTTCATGATAAAGCCAATGTCGCGAATGAAACCCATGTCGAACATGCGGTCTGCTTCATCAAGCACCAGGAAGTGCAACTTGTTGAGATCGATTTTGCCCTGTTTGATATAGTCGATGAGACGTCCGGGCGTTGCTACGATGATCTGAGGGTTCTTCGCGAGCTCTTCTTCCTGCTTGCGATAACCTTCTCCCCCGTAAACGGCGCTGACGCTGACTGGACTGTGCTTCGTAAGCTTCAGAGCTTCTTCCGCAATTTGCAAACAGAGTTCGCGAGTAGGAGTGATGATGAGAGCTGCCGGACCAGGAAGATTGTCTTTTACAATTCGATCCAGCAGAGGAAGAAGGAATGCGACTGTTTTGCCTGTTCCCGTTTGTGAGATGCCCGCGATATCGCGGCCCTGCGTGGCAGGGATCAGGCATTTTTCCTGAATTTCAGTAAGTGTTTCAAAACCGGCGTCTGTGCACGCCCGAATGATGTCAGGATGGATGTGTAATTCGGAAAATTTCAACGTCAGTCGATTTCGCGAAAAACAGCTTTCCTGTCCACTTAAAAAGGCTTGAGCACCACCAGCAGCACAATTCCAATCAAAAGCACAGTGGGCATTTCATTGAGAATGCGAAAGATCCTGGATTTATACGCCATTCCGCGGGCCAGCTTCTTGCGATACGACTCTGCCATGAAATGATTTGCAAGCACTAAGGCGACGAGACAGAGTTTCAACCAGATCCAGGCGGATCTAAAAAAAGCTTCCCACTGTAAATAGAGCAACGCAAAACCAAAAAACAAAGTGACGACCATGGCTGGCCGCATGATGTATTTGTAGAGTTTGTATTCCATGATCGCAAGCTGGTTGCGAACATCTTCTGAAGTCGTTTCTGCGTGATACACAAAGAGACGCCAGATATAGAAGATTCCCGCAAACCAGGCAGTGAAGCCAATGATATGAAACGCCTTGAGCCAGAGAATCATAAGAAACCAGAAACAAAGCCTGCGGCACGTCAAGTGAATCTAAAGCCATGATGCTCCTGGTAGATGCATTCAACGTGATCTACAAATTTCCAGTGCTCGAAGAGCACATGGCGCAGGGCAGACTGGCAGAGGCCAGACGCGGACTACTGGAAATCGTCTACGACTTCGCAAAGAAGTGGAAGAAGCCTCTGGACATTCACCTGGTCTTTGATGGCAAGAAGAACAAAGGAGATGCTACAGAAAGCGAAATCGTTTCTGGCATCAAAGTCATTTACAGCCACGATCTTTCCGCAGATCACATCATCAAACAGTTCATCAAACACAACGCCCGCCCCGCTGACATTCGCGTGGTGACCTCAGACAAAGACATTCTAGGGCATGCAAAGAAGTGGCACTGCGACAGAATGACCTCAGAAGATTTTCATAAGTGGGTGGTTTCCACTCTGGAAGACAAACCCCTTCCAGAAGAAAAACCACAGACCGAAGATGTGGATGTAGGATACTGGATGTCCATGTTCAAAAACCGACGCCCGGGCAAGTGATTGGGTTGCACGATCAAACACGCGGTGTCATTCTGGTGCGCGGAGGAACCCCATGCCAGATGAATCCATGCCTCGTTCGGTATTCTTGAAGAAAGCGGGAACCACTTTCCTGTTACTCACTACGTCTGGCACTGTTCTTTCGACTCTTCACTGTGGAACACATATGGCTCGGGATCTACGATTCAAAAACCTGGACGACGCACTCCTGGAAATTGATAGAGTAAGCGTGTCCGCGAAGGTTGAAACAAACGGGCCCTGGAATTCCTCCCAGGTCTTCGCACACCTGGCGCAGAGCATCGAGTATTCGATGACAGGGTACCCTGAAAACAAGCCCGCCATCTTTCGCAAGACCATTGGTCGCATTGTACTTGCGAAGTTCCTTGGACAGGGTTACATGCAGCACAATTTGAGCGATGCCATTCCTGGCGCTCCGGCTCTCGATGCGAATCTACCTTTCCCAGATGCGGTCGCGCGCCTCAAGAAAGCAATCTCTGATTTCAGAGCATTCCAGGATCATCTTGCCATGCATTTTGTCTATGATGAGGCAACCAAAGACCAGTACGAACGCGTGCACGCCTACCATATCGCCAATCACTTGTCCGCGTTTACGATTGGCTGACGGAACAGATTTTGAAAACTCAATCGCAGATGGGACTGCGAGAATCCTTGCGAAACAGGTTTCGCAGCGCGCGTTCTCTTGATCCGGCCATCCTTCGCATTCTAGACGACGAAAGCCTGCGAAATGCAAAGGCACTCAACAGCTTTCGCGTTTTCGGAGCCGCCGTGTGGGTACTGCTGGCTATGGTTCTGGGATACTGGAAAAATCAAAGCGATTGGATCATCCAGATTCCGTGGACCGTGGCATACCTCGCGAGCGCTGTTCTGGTTCTACTTTTCGCAGGCAAGAGTCTCACGGTGACCAGGTGGTCCATTGTGTTTTTGGATTTCCCGCTCATCTTTGTTGCCATGAAACTATCTATTCCAACGGCACCTCATCCAGAAGTGGCAGCCGCTCTCACGACTGCGATCTATCTGCTTCTCATTATGCCCGCGCCTTCCGGAGTTCACCACGCACCCACCATCGTCGCAAGCATAGAGGCCGCCATTTTTTCGGGAATCGTGCTCAATGATGCGGGCGTTCCTTTTCCAATGTGGACTGGATCTGTCTGTTTGATTCTAGGCCTTGGGTGTTTCCTTGCAGTAAATGTACAGAGGAGAGTTCTCACTGTTGCCAATCAATACGCGGCGGAACAAACCAGAAGGCATGAACTGGCTCGCTATTTCTCTCCCGCTGTTGCTGAAAAGATCGTAAGCACAGGCAAGGAAGCAGGTGGACACGAAAAGAGAGAAATCACCATACTATTCTCAGACATTCGCGGGTTTACAGCTCTGTCAGAAACACTGGAAAGCGAAGAAGTCATTTCCTTTCTAAATGAATACTTAACTATTATGGTTCATATACTATTCAAGCACGGAGGCACGCTGGATAAATTCATCGGAGATGGAATCCTTGCATACTTTGGAGCACCCATGGAACAGTCAGATCACGCTCGTCGCGCAGTTCTCTGTGCGCAGGACATGCTGCGCGCCATGACTGAACTCAACTCTGTTCGCGCAGTGCGAAGCGAAACACCTCTCGAAATCGGAATTGGAATCCACACAGGCAAGGTTGTCCTGGGGGACATTGGGTCTGAACAAAGGAGAGAGTTCACAATCATTGGAGATTCAGTGAATTTGACTGCACGCATTGAATCGATCACGCGAGATCTGGGGCATGCTCTACTGGTTACATCCGCGGTCACGGAACGCGCCGGAGGTGGATTTTCCTGGGAAGCCGCCCCACCCGTTCAGGTGAAAGGAAAGAGAGAACCCGTCCAGACTTACTTTCTGGCTTAGAGTGCGGCGGAATCAAGAGTGGACGGGTCAAGAAACGTAAACAGAGTATCCGGTGCAATCGTCGCCTTGAGCTTAGAGATTCTCTCTGGCTCTTCCCCATAAGCCATTCGGATCCAGATCTTTTTCACGGATGCCGGATAACGTCTCGCAATTTCCACATACGCTTCTGGATCTTTTTCTCCAGAATCCCCGATCAACACAAACTGCCTTCCCGGGAAGGAACGAACAATCGGTTCGATGGTTTCAATTTTATAAGCGTATGGGTCCTTGAATAAGCTCATGAAATCAGAATCTTTCAAACGAAAGTTCTTCATGCGAAAAACCCCGGGCGGATAGATGGGGCGCGCAAATTGTGCCAGTTCTGGATACAACTGCCATGGACTGGCGCTCACAAAATAGAAAGAAGACCCCCTGGATCGAAGCGATTTATAGAAATCAGGCATTCCAGGAGTGGCGCGAAACACGCGCATGAACGTGTTTCTCAGCAATTCCTTTTTGTCACGAGCATCACTGATCTTAATCGTGTCATCAATGTCGCTGACGATGATGGGGCCGGCATCCGAAATAATCACTGATTCTCCGCGAAACACACGATCTGCCACCTGCGATTCGTAGGGAATGACGCCTCTGAACCGAAAGGGGCCTACTTCTTCCTCAGAAAGATGAACAGAACCGTAAAAATGACCGTTTGACCCCGTAACACTCATTTCCACCTGACGGCCTGCTATGCGAAGGCGCACAAGCTTCCAGCCAAGGTTATCCACTAGAAAGAGGCGCACTCTTTTTTCGTAGTTTTCTTTTTCGAGAGGACTATCGAGATCGCCGGGACGAATGAGATCTACCAGGGTCTTTCGCAGAGTAGAATCTGTACTCGGATTGTGCACGTTGCCGTGTATCGTCACGTTCCATCCGCCAGATGGATCACGCAGAGCTTCTGTTGGAAAAAAAACGATCTCTTCGCCCGCGTCTACAGGCGAAACAAGAAAAGTGCTGCAATGAAGACAGACAAGAAGACTGAGAATCAGAGCGCGTGAAATACTAAGCCTCCCCTTTTCCTGGCAAACCAAGGATGACTGTAAACTCTCCTTTTTCCGTTATGCGATCTTCAGGGAGAACAATTCTATATTCCTCATAGACCTTTGTCATTTCCCTGCCTACAAAAACAGGTCTCTCCGGCAATACCTCTCGCACTTCTGCTAACACTTTTGTGATCCTGTGAACTGATTCAAAGAATATGATCAGACCATCGAAATCTCTGTACTGCTCAAAGAATCTCTTTCGCGCGCCGGACTTGATGCTCAAGAAACCGGCGAAGATGAATGGATTAGGACGAAAGCCGCAAACAGAAAGGGCAGCGGTCAGAGCAGAAGGCCCGGGAATCGGCACAATGGAAACGTCTGGAAGGGTTGCGCGCACGAGACGCACGAGATGAGTGCCAGGATCAGAGAGTGCAGGAGTACCTGCGTCCGTGCAGAGAGACAAAGACCAGCCTTCGCGCAGCTTGTCGATTGCATAAGCGCCGTCTTCATCCAGCCTGTGAATGCGATAGGATTTCAGAGGTCGGTCAATGCCGTAATGGCGGCACAGAATCGATGTCTTTCGCGTATCTTCGCAAAGAATCAGATCAGACTCTTTGAGTATGCGAATGGCACGATGAGTTACGTCTTCCAGATTGCCGATGGGTGTGCTTACGATAGAGAGAGTGGGCATGAATCAGGGCCGGCAGGGAGTGCCCGATGGACATAGCGCTGTGTTGATGGCCGCACAGGAAGATGCCTGAGCAGAAGGAGCAGATTCAATCCCGGCTCGAGTAAGAGCGGTCAGGCGGAAGTAGTAAAGCTCGCAATACTGAAACTGCTTTGTGGCAGGAGGAGCCACCTGATAGGAAACCCTCTGTGTTACGATGCTTGTCTGCGCGGTGCTGGCAACCGCTCCTACATGAGAGAAAGTAGGCGATGTTCCGTTTGGCATGTAAGGAGCAGTCGCAGTTCCTACAAGGCTACCCTGAGCGGAAGTAGAGGATGAGGTGATGTACAGATTGTAACCCAGAAAGCCGTCTTCTGAATTTGTGATGTAATACCTCAAATCAAAGGCCATTTGCGGGTCGAGAGGGTCCAGATTCGTCTGCACTGCCGTCAAAGACGATATGGCAGGAGATCCTACAGTGGAAAACACATAGAGAGGAAAGACTGGCTGATTTGTATTGGTCCCGCAGTTCAAAAAAAGTGCTGTGCATGCAAAAAGCACAACACCCACTTTCAAAAACCCGCGTCCAAATTGGGTATCAGGCCCGGCCATTGCTCATCGGACCCGGGGAAGAGGACACGTCAACATTTATGCAAAACTGGGTAACCTACGGCGTTTTTGGCCTGATCTGCGCCACAACTGTCATTCTATCGTCGCCCACGGGCAAAGGAAGATCTGCGGCTTCGGAAAGTGGCGGCTCCGATGGAGCTCTGGCTGCTCTCTTTGGCGGAAGCTCTCGTGCCCCGGCCCCGCGCGAACGCTCCATCTTTGAATCGGATTTCTGGAGAACCGGCGTTTCGGACAAACCAATCCCGGATGAGCCTGGCAGACCGCCACGCAAAGAAGGCGAACCGGATCTACTTGAACCCACAAGCAGCGGAAATCCAATCAATCCAGAAACCAATCAACCTTACTCAGATGCAGTCATGGAACAATTTTCAGAACTGCGCAAGAAGTTTCCCAACAATAGCATCATTCCTCATCGCAAGACAGATCAGGAAACGCGTGCGGAAGAGCAGGAAAGAGTCACCACCTTCGCACTGCAGAGCAAAGTCTTTCAAGGCCAGGCAAGCGGGGAGGAAATAGACAAGTTCTACGATTACCAGTCCAAAGGAATCAAAGACAGGCTCGAACTCCTGGACTATGTTCTGCAAGAACAGGGCAACGCTATGTCCCCGGAAATCAAATCGCAATACGAAAAGATTTTGACTATGAACAAAAATCAGATGCAGAGCATCGAAGAAGCACGAACGCGCGCGAAGTCCACTGCGAGAAACTAGTCGATCCAAAAGAGACGAATATGAAAGCTACCAACGTTCTTAAATCTGCCGGCATCGTATGTGGCATGATCCTACTCACAGGCCCGCAGATGCGAGCGGAGGAAGATAAAGGTGAATTGACTCCGGATTCTCGCATAACATCGGTTATGCTCGCGGGCGGCCAGGCAATCGTGAGCAGAACAGGGAGAGTCAAGCTCCCTCCTGGAAAAAGCACTCTCGTGTTTCAAAGACTACCCGTCACGCTCACAGACTCCTCATTGCGATTCGGTGTATCCACGGAAGATAGAATCCTCGACATTCGCCTGGACCAGGTAACAACCACTGAAATTCCAGACGAAGAAGCAAGAGCCGCAGAAGAAAACCTTCGCGCCGCACAGGCAAGGCTCCGCGAACTGACAGATGAATACAAAACACTCGGAGAGATGGAATCCTTTGCCCGTGGAATCTCAGCAGACCCATCGGAAAAAAAATGGGATGAAAAAAGCGATCGGCTTTCTCCCGCTCAGTGGAGACGGAGCATCGAATTTGTAGAAAGCACCATTGATTCAGTTCACGCAGAACAGCGCGACTTGCGAAAACAAATGGAAGCTGCAGAAGAAGACGTACAGGTTGCGCTGGTAGTAGCAGAAAGACTGCTTTCCAGAAGAAACCTGGTGACCAAGCAAGCGCGTGTAACAGTTCAATCCTCGGGGAGAGAAGCGGATTTTAATCTATCTTATAGAACACCGGGCGCGGACTGGTATCCTGTATATTCGGTTCGTGTGGGGCGTGCAGAAAAAGAAGCAGTGAAACTTTCAGCGTTCGCGCTGGTTCAAAACCGCACGGGCGAACAATGGGACAATGTAAAACTGCAGCTGTCCGCTTCTAACCCGGAAGACCTCATCAGTCTTCCTGAGCTCAGGGAATGGCGCATTCGCGCAGCGATGATTGCAGAACAAAACATAAACGATGCCACGTCAGACAAACGCAGGCAGAATATCTCGCCGGCCGCTCCTGCACGCGAAATGCAAAGACAATCGATGGACGAAGAAGCTCAGGCACCCGGAAAACCATCTTATGCTCCTCAAACTCAGACAAATCAGGTAGTCAGCCAGCTACCCGCGGATAACAAGCCTGTAAACGATGAGCTAAACAAAACAGTCAGCAACTCGCGCAATACCCTCAAAGAATCCCAGGGAATCACTTCTGGAAAAGATGCATCCCTGCTTTCCGTGCTCAATTCGCGTGACCGCGCATTTCAAGACGGAGACTACGACGGCGCGGCCAAATACAGCGAAGAGTTCATGGGAAAGCTTGGAAAGCTGCGAAACGAAAACCAGAAATACTTCGCAACAGAGGAAAAGAAATCTCGCGAAATTCGTGAGAAGAGCCTGACAGCGCTTCAAAATCGCACGAACAATCTAATTGCACCGCGCGCTCTTCGCGGAGCGGCAATATACGAAACCCAATATTCTGAAACGATACCGTCAGACGGCATCCTACGCAAAGTGTCTCTGTTCGATTCTGATTTGCAGGCGGAAAGAGTCTATGAATGCGCACCCATGCACCAGGCGTTTGGCTATCTGACCGGGCATGTGCAGTACAAAAACGACAAACCTCTCCTACCGGGCCCAGCACAGATTTTCTACGGAGACGACTTCACAGGAGAAGCGGTCCTCCCTGAAACTGGAAACAACCAGAAGATTGCTCTGTCTCTGGGCAGTACGGAAGACATCAAGGTGACTCGCACAGAGAATCGATTCCGCGAAAGTGCGGGGCTTCTGGGCGGAGATCTGCGCTACAAAATCGAAGTTCAAATCAAGATCAAGAACTCCAGGCGCGAAATGATCGTACTGGACGTATTCGACCGGGTTCCCAGATCGGAAGATGACCGCATTAAGATAGAAGAAACTGGACTCACACCGGCTCCTGTAGAACGAACGCCGGAAGGGTTGGCCCGATTTCGTCTGAACATTGGCCCCGGCGCCGAACAGATCGTTACACTCAAATACACTCTTCGCCATTCGGCGGAAATCACTCCTTCCGGAGTGGAAGCGGGGCCTGCACTATGAAACATTCCACAGCAATGCTTCGAATCGTCACAACCATCTTCATTCTCAGTACGGCGGCTCTTGCCGCAGAAGATCTGCCAGTGCGTTCCGTGCTTCTTTACCCGGATCGCGCTCAAATCACGCGAAAGGATAATGTGAAACTTGTCGCGGGCAAAAACAGATTGATCATCGCGAATGTCAGCCCCAATCTCTTGCCGGACACTTTGCGCGCATCCTGCGCTCCGGATTGTAGCATCGTGGAAGTATCTTCAAGACTGGACCGATTTTCTGAGACAGTGCGACCACGCATCCAGGCACTGGAAAAGAAGTTCGCAGCCGTAAAAGAAAAACGGGATACTGTTTCCGCAACCATCCAGCGCAATCAGTTTGTTTTGAACTTCGTCAATCAACTGTCCACCGCGGCTTCCCGCGTGATCGGCGAAGAAACCATGCGACCTGCGGATAGCGGGAGATGGACGAAAGCCGCTCAGTTCATCCAAAACGAAAGAACAGCACGTCGATCTTTGATTCAGAAACAGGAAGAACAGGGACGCAAGATCGATCTGGAACTGGCAGCCATCCAGAAGGAACTCGATATGGCCAGAGCAGAGGGTGAAAAGACCGCACGCACTGTGGAAGTTCGCCTAACGTCCAGCCGCGCCCAATCTGCAGAAGTACAAGTAGGTTACAACATTCGCGGCGCATCGTGGAGCATTTCGTACGGAGCACTTCTCGCAAAAGATGGATCAGTGGAAATAGAAATGTTTGGAAACGCAGTACAATCGACCGGCGAAGACTGGAAGAATGTCTCCCTTGGTTTTTCAACGGCAAATACAGAGCGAGGTCTAGAACGTCCTCGTGTGCGACCCATTCGACTCAGAGTGATTGAAAAATCCACCGCTCAGTCCTACAAACTCGAAGATCGAGCCACAGGAAATGTAGATGCAACGGAATCACAGCCTGCAGAAGCAGAAGAGACCGGCGGACAAACGGACATAGAAACGGGCGGCACAGCACTCATCTTCCGCGTACCCGAACCACAAACAGTGGAATCATCCAATCGCTCAAAGAAAGTGCCTCTCGCGCGATTCGTACTAAAACCAATGGAAACATACTACCGGGTAGTACCGTCTATTTCAGAAAGCGCGGTTCTAGCGGTGAAACTCAAAAACGATCGTGTATTCCCGCTCCTCGCCGGACCTGTGGACCTCTTTCGCGGTGGGCGATTCGCCGGAAAGACCACACTTCACTACGTCGCAGGAACGAGCGAGTTTACGCTCGGATTTGCGGAAGATCGCAACATAGTTGTTACGCGCACAGTGAATCGCAACCGCGGCACTGCGGGCATTCTGGGTGGAGGCAAACTCTGGACGCGCGAAATTCGTTTTGAAACTGAAAACAGGGGCAATACGCCCGCGGACATTCGGATCTTTGAAAGCATACCAGTCTCCGAACTCGAAGAAGTAAAAATTTCAGTGACAGAGAGTGGCGGATTCGCAGAAGAGAAGAAGGGATCCGGGATTTACTCAAAGCGTCTCACGCTTACACCCGGATCAAAAGGTTCTGCGATGATTACTTATACGGTTCGTACGCCGGAGGATTTCCCGGACAATCTGATCGATCGATGAGGCCGGTCAGTGTGGTCGGGATCGGCTGGATCCCGATTGAAAAAGAGAACGCTCTATCGCTCAAAGATATGGGCGTACGCGCAGCGCGCATGGCACTCGAAGATGCGGGCGTCGAAATGATCGATGCTCTGTACGCTTCCAATATGCTTGGTTCGGAATTGCAGGGACAAAAGCACATCGGCGCCATGCTGGCAGATGGTCTGGGTCTCTTTGGAATTGAAGCACTTCAAGTGGACGCAACGTCCGCGTCCGGTGCCGCAGCTCTGCGCGCGGCATGGTTGTCTGTCGCATCCGGTGCTTCTGATTTCGCACTCGCCGTTGGCGTTGAGAAGATGGGTTCCACAGAAGACGCAACTCCCATTCTCGCGCGCGGCCTCAACCAGGAAGAAGAGAAAGGAGAGACGATGGTCACCATCGTCTCACGGCTCATGGATCTATATTTTAAGAATGCGATGCGCTCAGGCGTGAGCGAAGAAGCCATGCGCGAAGGCTTCGCTCATTTCGCAGTCAACTCGCATCAAAATGGAATGCGCAATCCAGATGCCTTTCTAAAGAAAGAATTGTCTCTTGAATCCGCGATGAATGCCAGAGTGATCCAGGGTCCTCTTCGTCTGAGCGATTGTTCCCCTGTGTGCGATGGATCTGCTGCGGTTCTTCTGTGCGCATCTGGAATGGCGGGTTCCTTTTCCGATCACCCGGTCCAGCTATCGGCTTCGTCCTGTGCCACGGATCGATTCACTGTCGGCCGCAGACGCGATCCTCTTGTTCTTTCCGCTTCTTTTCACTCCGTCGAAAAAGCATATCGCCAGGCAGGCATCACTCCGCGAGACATTGATTTTTTTGAAGTACATGACGCGTTTAGCATCATGGCAGTATTGTCTCTGGAAGCTTGTGGATTTGCAGAAAGAGGCAAAGGCTGGCGGGCGGGCACGGAAGGAACGATTTATCCCGGCGGAAAACTGCCTCTCTCCACTTTCGGCGGATTGAAATCGAGGGGCCACCCGGTGGGGGCCACGGCTCTCTATCAGGCTTGCGAGATCGTGCGACAGTTGCGCGGCCAGGCGGGCCCAAACCAGGTTGAAGGAAAAACAGCACTGATGCAGAGTATTGGAGGTGCAGGCACAACCATACTCACGCATATATTCCAAAGGTAGCACTGGATGTCCGATATAGAAAACGTGCCAGAAGAATCGTTCACGCCCATACTGTCTCCCGCAGAAGGCAGGATGATTCCTGTTGAGCCAGAAGAAGATCTGATCTCGGACATTGATTTGAGAAATCTAATGGTGCAGTTGAGCCCAATGCATCTCAAAGACGTCAACGCGATGGAGATGGCAGTCGAAAACTTCTACGTCTTCCATGATTCCCCCGAAGCTCTTTCGCATCCAGAGTCTCTGCAATATCTGGGCGCCCGCGATCTGGAATGGCTGGCGAGCAAACATGCGATTCGAATCTTTCAATATATCACATGCGAGGGCGAACAAAAAAGACTCAGTGTTCATCGTGTGGTCTTTCGCCCTTCCAATCTGAAAGCGGAAGTGCTCATTCGTATCAAACGAGCGTGCATTCGCACGTCTGCATGGGCCATTATCCGCCATCTGCAATTTCGCGAACACGTTCTGAGCAGAATGGAAACATCTGGCGAGATCAGCGTATGGATTCGCAAACGTTTGCTTGGAGAATTCGCGGGAAGTCCCATGCGAAAATTGAGCGAAAGCCAGGTGAAGAGGCTGCCTCAAATTTTTGAGCGATTGGCTTTCGAACACTTTCTGGATCAAGACATCAAACCTCTCAAGGAACTCAAGCAGGGCATCTTCTATCTCTTGACGCGAAAGCCGGAAGCAAACGGGTTTCTTGAGGAAAGTTACCCACCTCCCGCGGACATTGCTGAATACCTTCGCAATCGCATGCAGCGTCCTATTCTGACTCAACTGTCCGATGAGTTTCACGTGCTCACACCTGCGATTCCAGCGCCAGGAATCGCAGGACGCTCTGAACTGGATTATATCCATGATCTCTATTGCGAAGCCTGCAGGGCAATACTCATCGTCGGGATGGACGAAGACGCGCAGAGAGCGGAATACGCCGATCCAATGGAACTCATCCATATCATTTCGGCGCACGCCTCTTTCTATGACGAAGAGCATTGGCCCAGGGGAAGGGAATTTCTAAGCGAGCTCAAAGGGATCATAGAGTTGCTTGTGTTATCCACGCGAATGAGAAGAGAAATGATACTCGGAGGAGTTGCGCAAAAGCTGATATCTTCGCTGAACAATCGCTTTGATCCCCTCCTGCTGGATGCACATGATCTAGTGTCATCCATGCCCGATGACGCGCGCACCCTGTTTCCGGATACAGGCGCTGCGGCAGCTGCATTGATGAGCATTCTGAAATCCAACGCGGAACTTGCATTCTTCACCGAACGACGCGGAAGTGGACCGCATGAACAATCGTTTGTTTTGTTCAGAGCAAATCTACCAGGTGCATTTGTGCAAAATCCGGAAAGAAGAACATTCTTTCACGCAGTGGCCAAAGAAAACGGCTACCCGCGCGGGATTTATGATTTTCTAATCAGCGTAAAATCAAGCGACCCGAAGAAGCTTGTGGATGATCAACTGGAACTATCTCGCGCCATTCGCGAATGGGAAGATCACACTCAAAAAGTACAAAAGCCTAAGTCCGTTGGATGGATTGAAAGACTTACAAACTGGATTTTGAAACTTCTGGGGTTTGGTGAATTTGGAAGAAGAAAATCGGACAAATCAAAGAATACAACGGATGCTTCTGGTGCGAAGGCTAAGCACGCAGCAATTCCGGCCAGAGCGCAAAAGGCAATCGACTACGTGGAAAGAAACAACCGCGGTCTGATCTGGCTCGACGAGCTCATGCCTTATCTTCACAAAACCTATGGCAGCGAAGGGGAAGTGGCCAGTATTATATCACAGGATGCACAGGACAGATACGTCGAACTGGACTCGCTTCGTCCGATCAGAAGGCTTTTCGTTTCCAGGCACAACCTGGAGCTCCCCGACTGGCGCCAGAAGACTCTGGATTACCTCGAAAATCGTTTCTCCCCCGGCCCCGATATTCGGGCTCTTCTTGAATATCTGAAATCCGACCGCACAGAATGACCGAAAATGTAGGGTGAAGTCCGGAGTCTGGATCGCACTCATCACTGCTGTGCTTCTAACGGCGTTCTGGGATACGAGGGTCATTCTGCCCTTCAAGCTGCTGGTCGTACTGGTTCATGAGATGTGGCATGGTATTTCTGCAATGGCTGCTGGCGCGACGATTGATCGGATCATTCTGCACCCGGGGGAAGCAGGCGAGACGCTCGTAAGAAACCTGAAGGGGACGTGGGGGGTGATCTTCAGTGTGTCGGCTGGATATGTAGGAACTACTACAACTGGCGCACTTCTATTGCGACGCGGCCTGGTGGAGAGCTTTGAGCGATTGTCTCTCTGCATATTTGCTGGACTGATCCTCTACATGACCGTCCTGTTCACAGCTCCCGGCAGTCTCGGATTCAATAGTGGTCTGGGCTGGTCCCTGACTTTGCTTTTTGCCGCAAGCCTCGGCGACCGCTATGCGCGAAACGGACTCCTCATTGTAGGAACTGTTTTCATCTGGTATAGTGTCTTCGATTTGCTTGATTTCACTCGCGACGCGCGACAGACGGACGCCGGAATCCTGGCCAGGTATCTCAAATCAAAACTACAACTATCTGCATCCCTTCAGATGCTGAGCATGGTAACGTGCGGGTTGTGGATTCTGGTGATTCTCGGGATCATTTGGGCAGCGCTCGGTTCTATCATCATTATGCCGCCAGCGCCCGCCCCGGCTCCTGCTCCCGAACCTGTAGGAGTTCCTACAGGGGCTTCCTCCCCGCTCACTGCCGCGGGAGCGCCGGCGAATGCGGCCCCTGCCCCTGATATCGCCGCCCCGATTGCTCAAGCGGCCCCGACGGCTCCGGGCAACACATCGCCTGCGTCCAAGAACCAGGTACAACCGATCCCGAACCATGATATGGCGGAGCTGCTCGCACTTCGGGCGGAAATTGAGAAAGATAAGAATTTACACGCCCCCGCTCCGCGCTAAATCGGTTCCGTGAAAACCACTCTCGTTGCCGGCGGTGCCGGATTCATTGGATCGCATCTCTGCGAGACCATGCTGGCCAAGGGACATCATGTACTCTGTCTCGATAATTTCCAGACCGGCAGCATCGCCAATGTTGAACACCTGATAGGGAACAAGCGCTTCGAAGTGATTCGCCATGACATCGTTGATCCAATCCGGCTGGACGTGGACTATATCTTCAACATGGCCTGCCCCGCCAGCCCCGTCCACTACCAGGCAAACCCTATTCGCACCATGAAAACGTCAGTCCTCGGGACAATGAACCTCCTCGGGATCGCGAAGAGGACAGGTGCCAGACTTCTGCAGGCAAGCACTTCAGAGGTGTATGGGGATCCAGAAATTCATCCGCAGCCCGAATCGTACAGGGGAAGTGTCAATCCGATTGGAATCCGCGCATGTTACGACGAGGGAAAGCGGGCGGCAGAAACTTTGTGTTTTGACTATCACCGCTTTCACGGCGTCGACATTCGCGTGATCAGGATCTTTAACACTTACGGACCTCGGATGGACCCGCGAGACGGTAGAGTCGTATCGAATTTTATTGTTCAGGCACTGGCCGGAACGGACATCACCATGTATGGAGACGGCTCACAAACCCGGTCGTTCTGCTACGTGGATGATCTGGTCGGCGGAATCACAAATTTCATGGAGTGCGAGGGACAAATGGGCCCTGTGAACCTTGGAAATGACGGAGAATTCACCGTGAAACAGCTGGCCGAGATGGTTCTGGACATGACTGGTTCGAAATCGAAGCTCGTGTACCATCCTCTCCCCTCTGACGATCCTGTTCGTCGCCGGCCGGATCTAACTCTGGCAAGGAAGCTCATCTCCTATGAAACCAGAGTGCCTCTGGCCGAGGGACTGGCCAGAACCATAGCATACTTCCGAAGCCACGTTTAGCTTTGGACGCCGTCGTCATTGGTGCGGGGATCATCGGTTCCTGGGTCGCCCTGGCGCTTGCTCGTGCGGGTTTGTCCGTGGCCGTTTTCGATGCCTCAAATAAGCCAGGAGACGGAATATCTGGTAGGAACTCCGGCGTCCTGCATGCAGGAATCTACTATGACCCGGGCAGCCTCAAAGCAATCCACTGCCAGCGCGGACGAAACCTCACCGAGGAGTTCCTACAAAAACACAGAGTTCCGTTCACGATCTGCGGAAAACTTGTGGTCGGAGAAAAAGACGACGAGCCTCGCCTGATCACACTTCTGGAAAACGCAAAACGCTGTGGGGCGGAAGGACTTTCGATCATCTCTCAACCCGGTAGGAACTACATCGGGGTTCGCGGAAGCCGCGCTCTTCATTCGTCTAAAACCGGAGTCGTCGATGCTCCTGCCTATTTGAGCGCTGTCCGTGCTCAAGCAGAGGCAAACGGAGCCTTGTTTCTCCTGGGGCGGACCGTAACCGAGATTGACCATGGCCGAATCGTAACTCGTCTCATGCGGACGGCCCATCATGAAGAGATTACGTGCGACTGGATTGTAAATGCCGCAGGCCTTGATTCGGACACTGTGGCGGGGTGGGCTGGCGTATCCGGTTACGAGATCAGACCAAATCGAGGCGAGTATTTTCGACTCAGGAAACAACTCCCGTATCCGAAGCTAGTGTATCCATTGCCTCTTCTGGATTCAACTGCTCTCGGTGTGCACTATACCTTTCACCTCAATGGCGACGCGTATGCAGGCCCAAATTCGATATGGGCAGAAAACAAAAAAGACTATCGCATAACAGCAAGTAGGCGTGAATTCTACCTATCACTAAGCCGGATTCTAGAAGGGTACGAGGAGGCGGATCTCGAACCTGGGTATGCTGGACTCCGACCCCGGCTATTCATTAACGGGATCCCCCAGAGAGACTTTGTGATTCTTGAAAATCCAGACAGAGTCATCCACATGCTTGGCATTGAAAGCCCCGGACTGACATCTGCCCCTTCACTCGCCGAAGCAATCGCAGCCCGAGTCACACGAGGGGAAAAAATCCATCCCAACAGCTAGCGCCCCTAAGGGCGCTCCGCTCCGGCTATTTCAGTCTCTGTACAGTGAGGGTGATTTCGTCTGTAAGCACGGATGGGCCCACGTCAATTCTTGCAAGATCGCCTTCCCTCCCTATCAATTGCATCTGGAAACCTGCCACCGATAGAGAACTTGCTCCCGCAGGGAACTGTCCTTTGATCGATTTCACCTGATTGCCAAGACTGAATTGAACGGTGTAGTCTGCGCCGTCCGCGCTGATATCCATGGCGACTGATTGCGGTGCGGATCGACCGTCCCAGTACTGTCCTTTCCACTTTCCGCTAAACTTCTCGATTCCCATGCCTGGGAGAAGGCGGTGCTTCGCGGATTGCCTTTTGACATTGATGAAGCCCGACACAATGGCTGAGTCTACGGACTCCTCGCCGAGGGCCGGCTTACTATGGACCGTATAGAGATACATTTCACCCGGTTTACCCGGTATCTTCTCGGAGTATGTAGGCGCGGTAACACTTCCTACAAACTCAAACTTCTTATCTCCCCTTTTCTTACGGAAGACATAGTACTCATCACTCTTCGGGACCGCATCCCAGGCAATGGTCACTGTCCCGGCTGCTTCGTTGATGGACGATCGAACATTGGACGGAGGCGCAAGGGCCGCTCCTGCCCTTTGTAAGTTCGGATTGGCTCGACCCATCACGGGAGCGGAATAGTCGCTTGTACCAGCCGCATTGATGGCAGTTACCACATAGGCGTAGATTTTCCCGCTCTTCACGCTTTCATGGTTATCTTCAAGCCTGGCAGCAGTCACTTCAACCGGACCCTCCCAGTCCTGGCTTTTCGGATCATAGCGGTACACCTCATATTTGCGAGCACCCGGTGTGCTGTTCCATTGAACGATGATCTTATCACGGTATGTCCCCATAGAAGCCTGCAGGCCAGCAGGAGCGGCAGGCACCTCGTTTTCACCGCCGCCGAGCTGAACTGCAATGGTATTACTCCATTTGCCGGCAGCTTGGCCAACCCCGCGAACTGCGTATCGATTCTGAGTTTTGGGCGAAACGTCCGTGTAAGTATTCGTAGAGGGGCTGGCAATAATGACCCACTTCTTATCTGCCTCGCGATAAGATGCAACCTGGTAGGAGCGCGCGCCGGCCGTCGCTTCCCATTTCAAAACAACACGCGAACCGGACGAATCGACATCTCCAATCAACCCGATAACCTGAGCGGGCGCAGCCTGTTGTTGCTGCTTGCGTGCAAAACCTTCCGCCACCGGCGAATCATTGAGCTCGGACTCATTCTCCTCCCCAACAGAAACAATCTTATAACGATAGGCGATATCTACCTGTACATCCGTATCACTGTACTGATTGGTTTCGGCATCTGCAAGTTCTTCGAAGTTCCCCGGATCCGACGCGTTTGCGCGATATACTTTGTAGGCGGCTGCACTTTTCACAGTAGACCAGCTTACGACGACCTTGTCGGCATAGGTGCCGGCAGTTGCTTTGACCTGTGTAGGAGCTCTTACACCTGCTTCCTGTTCAACAACGGCGGGCGATGGCTGCACAGGTTGCTGCGGATTGTTGGGCTGAGATTCCTGCATGTCATTCATACCCAGAATCTGAGGCGCAAGGCTCATGAACATACGATAGGAAATCCAACCGTATCCTTTGTCTCCCCAACCCGTGCCCCACGAATTGATTATCTTGAATGCACCGACATCACCTGAAGAGCTGGTCTTGGAATCATCATAGCCGACAATGGCCATGGCATGGCCCCCGTGCACGGATCCACCCTGCTTATCATAAACGTCGCTCCCTCTTAGCTTGTAGAAGGCGTCATCAATTGGCATCCCAAACACTAGCGGATTTCCTTTGTAGAGTTCTGTCTTGATGCGGGTAAGATCATCATAACGAACCTGAAAGTAGCCTTTAGCACGGTACCTGCTTGCGATATTCCGGGCCTCTGCAGATGGTTGAGCCCTGTAATCCTTCGAAGTGTACGGCATAGCCGACCACGGAGCGGCCCCCTGCTGGACAAACAAATTCATTGCATCTTTGATATAAGACCCTTTATCCTGGCCGCGATTGATCTGATTGTAAATGAAGGCAGGAGAGAAAACTTTTTCGCCCTTTCCGCCTCCGACTGGAGAATCGTATCCCCAGTTTCTTTCAATTTGTTCCTGATATGACTTTACGGCGTAAGCCGACGCCCACGCAACACAGCTGTTCTGCTGACCCTGATTGCCAGGAGGTGGCATTCGCGGACTAAGATCGACACTGGAAGGCAGCCCGCGCATGGCGACATAGGGAGCCTCCGGAATTGCGCGCTGCTCCTCTGCCCCGGCGGGAACAAAGCCACAATTAAACCCTTCGCCCGAGCACGTGCTAGATTGTACGTCCCTGGGATTGAACGGCTCCTCAGCCCGAGTCAAACCCGGAACGAGAACGACTACAGAAAAAACCAATACTAGAAGACGCATGATAAAACTCCGTGCGCGAAGGATGAATACCCTGCGTTGGAGGGCAAGAGATGCTTGCGGGGTTCAGTTTTTTTTCCGCAATGACGTATATGCGCCGATGGATTCACGTTATGGTCCTGGGGTATTCTGCTTGCATGGCACATCCAATCTATCGAACCGATTCCATGCCGCGAAATGATTCAACCTATTTGCGCAATCTGCTGAGCCGGCCGGAGTTCCTACCTTTTCAAAGAATCCTGCAGACTCCGGATCAACATCGACTGCAAATCCTGGTGACCGAGTTCCAGCGTGATGGACGAACACTAAAACCGATCCTGCATTCCTACCGTTTGCGAGAACAGGAATACTTTTACCCCGCCAGTCTGGTTAAGCTCCCGGTCGCACTCCTTGCACTCGAGAAAGTGCAAAAGATAGGAATTCCGGGCATCAATCTGGACACATCGTACCGACTTGAGCCTGGAGATTGCCAGCAGGAGGATCTTGGACCATCAACGATCCGCCGCGACATTCTTGCGATGTTCGCGGTGAGCGAAAATGAAGCATTCGACCGCCTTTATTCCTTTCTGGGACAAGACTCAATCGTGGCCGGACTGCGCATGCGCGGGTACAAAACGGGGCAGGTAACACATCGGCTCGCCGCCAAATGCAGTATGGAAGAAAACCGGCACTACAACGGAGTAGACTTCGAATCTCCGGAAGGCGAAACCCTCTTGCGGCAGGAACCTCGCGTTACCACCGAACACTACACAAATCATCTCGAGGGTATGGATATTGTTCACGGCTACGATGGCACGGAGAGAAGCTTCCTCTCCATTCCCGAGCTTCATCGCCTCACAACGGCGGCGGTTTTGCCGGAGCTCCTACCATCATCGGCCACGTTTGCCCTCAACGATGAGAGCAGAACGCTTCTCCTTAAAGCTATGTCAACAATGCCGGAGGATACGGATCTTGATTTTGACGAGCAAGATCATCAGGGCTGCACGAGTAAGTATCTAGTCATGGGCGGAAGTAGAGAACGATTGCCGAAAAAGTTTTCGATTTTCAACAAAGTCGGAAAGGCTCTCGGATTCCTGACGGACTCGGCTCTCTTGATTGATCGAGAAAGCAAGCGAACGTTGCTCGTGACGGTAACGCTCTATGTGAACTACGCCCGCTCTGCGAATGATGAAGATCATCACTACAAAGACCTTGGCTTGCCCTTCCTGGCGACCCTTGGGCAGCAACTACTCAGATCACAGAATGAGCGGCAAGATCAGCCTCTCGAGGTTGAAGAATTCTTTAACTTGTATCAACGTTAAGTCTCTTTTCCACCCACAACCTCCGAACAATCCGGCCAACAGACATAACGAGCCGCTCTTCCAATCGTATTGCAACGGACGGCTTCACCTTCCAATTGCCAGTCGTGGAACCAAGTTCAAGAACGAGCGACAAAAGTATACTCACTAGAAAACATATGGATATGTTCATGCCACGGGCAAGGACTTTGAGCTGAAGCCAGACCCGCGTGTGTATGCGAAAATTCCATCGTGTCAAATCCGAGGAGGATGGCTGATACCTAGTGCGCGGTCTTTGCCTTACCCGTGCAATCAATGAGGGAAGTCTTTGTTGAAACCTGAAGATCAGACGCTCAAACCATTCGCTCGGGGTCAGCGCACTGGAGCGAATGGAACGAATCAAGAAGGTACGCAGGCGGAACGAAAGAATCAGGGTGCAGGGTGAACTGCGATTTGGCAAAGCGGTATCTGCTGATGAGTGTCCAAAAGTATGGCCAGACTGTGAACGCACATTTTCGAAGGTTAGGTAGACCCGGATCGTTCCGGCCGAAAGAGAAAATTTTCGATCATCCGAATCCCGCCTTCAGTAGCAAATGACTCCGGATGAAACTGAATACCTTCCAGAGGTAACGTCTTGTGGCGAATCCCCATTAACTCCCTTGCTCCATCCACAGCACGAGCGGTGAGTTCGAAACAGTCTGGCAATGACGCCTCCTCCACGACTAGAGAATGATATCTCATCGCTGATAGTCCCTGTGGCAGATCGGCGAAAACTCCGCGGGAATCATGCTCGATGGGAGACACCTTACCGTGCATCGGGATCTGTGCGCGTACGACCTTGCCTCCGTAATAATGCGCGAGTCCTTGCATCCCGAGACAGACGCCCAGAATCGGAACAACTTGGCCGATTGATGTGAGAACCGCAGCGCACACTCCGAAATATGCCGGATCATCGGGGCTGCCTGGTCCTGGCGAGAGAATGATTCGGTCGTAGTTCCTACGTCTAATCTCTTCCTCAGTTAGTTCATCATTTCGAACAACATCCAGCTGCGAGGAAGACTCCTCCAAAGCTTCTGCAGCGATTTGGAACAGATTGTATGTGAAGGAATCATAGTTATCAATAATGAGGACTTTCATACCTGGACCATAAAAGGGGCCAGTGCTTTGCGCATACTCGCCAGCTTGGCCTGAATTTCGGCATATTCTCCCTCTGGAGTAGAATCAAAAACAATTCCTCCTGAAGCCCGGAGAAAACCCCGATCGCCGCGAAGGAAAAGGGAACGAATAGGAATTGCAAATGTACAGTCACCGTTGAATCCAAAGTGTCCAACCGCTCCTCCGTACGGTCCGCGAGGATCCGCTTCGATCCGCTCTATGATTTTCATAGATTCGATTTTCGGAGCACCAGACAGCGTTCCAGCGGGAAAGACTGAAGCAAGTCCCGAGAACATATCATGCTGACGCGAGATGATTCCGACCACCTCACTCGAAATATGCTGCACATGACTGAAACGTTTAATATCCATTAGGCGCCGCACTTTAACGGTCCCGGGGCGAGCTACGCGACCCAGATCGTTTCTATGCAAATCCACAAGCATGTTGTGTTCTGCGATTTCTTTTGGATCATTCAAGAGTCCGCGAGCGAGCCGACGGTCCTCTTCGTCAAAGGATCCCCGCCGCGTGGTTCCTGCCAGAGGAAATGTTTCCATTTCTCCCTGACGCAGCCGGAACGCAAGCTCGGGACTCGCTCCAAGCAAAGTCCTCCCATCAGCTTTGAGATAGAACATGTGTGGGGAAGGATTGACGGTTCGGAGGATGCGGTAAACAGCCAGTGCATCCCCTTTCAATTCAAAGTCCGATCGGAAGCCAATCTGACATTGAAAGGTATTCCCGCGTAGGATCTCCTCCTTGGTCTCGGCAACCATTGCGGCATGCGTCGCTTGATCAACCGCGTCTCCGAGAGACACTACCCGTGCCGAAAGGGAGCGGTTGCCAGAACCAAGTAGCTCAAGAATCTGCGAAGAGCGATCTTTACGGTAGTAGAAATAGAATGTCTCACCCGTCATCGAGTCATGTATGAGCCCGTCTGTAAAGACGCCGAAAACGAAAGAATCAAAATCTGGATGTGGGGTTAAATCAAGAGAAGGCTCGAAAAACTTTGTTGCATCGTAGCCGATGTAGCCAACCAGGCCCCCGCAGTAATTGCGCGAAATAATGCCGGCCGGTAGGAACTCCTTCAACAATCGGTATGGGTTCTCCGACGGAATCAGCTGGTTTCCCACAAACAGACCGTCGGGCGTACCCCGTAGCGTCTGGTCCGGGTCAAACCCTATCACCGAGTAACGTGAATCAGCGGTCCATTCCCCCAATGACTCTAGTAAGAAGCAATGCTCGTAGGCCTGATCAATCTTGAGAAAAAGATCAAAGAAGTCAAGATCCGGCAGTCGCACATAGTACGGCTTCGAGGGAAGGTCCATCTGCATTGAATGGCCATTGCCCGATAACCCGCGCTATCGAAAATCCAAAATCACCCTTCGTCAAGGCTGCGTAGGACCTCATGCTTGATTCGATCCAGAAGAATGGAAGACTGGTTTTGAATCACAGCGAGGTTTTCTGAGGCGGTCAATTCGGTCGTCCCCTCGCTCAAGAATTTACGAAGGATACCTTTCATTTGCTCGCGACCATCCTGGCTCACCAGAGCCGACCGCAAACCGTCCTTGATGGCGGCTTCCACCGCATACATGCCCAGTCGAATCGCAGGGCCAAGAGGCGTACGCAAATAGGGCCCCATAGCCTGATACACGGAATGAATCACAAGGCCGGTAATCTGGGGCTCAACATCGGGGACGACCGTGTCCGCTATGCGGTCAAGTTGAGAATCCAGAAGGTCTTTCGTCACCTGAGCAACCTCGCTCTGGACGATTCCTGAGGGGTTTGCATCTCGAACCATAACAGCCAGCTGATCAAGGATATTTACAAGAACGAGCCCGGAAATCTCCTCTGCGATCAAGGCGGCGTTGTCATGTAGGATCTCCGGCATGATGCCTTCGCCCGGTATCATCCCGGCTTTTTTCATTCTCAAATACAATGGAATGGCACGAAGGAGCCTCATCCACACTGCATGATGGGGAGGAACCAGATTGAAAATCTCAACGCCATGGCGAACCGGGAACATGTACCATTTGCGATGACGACCCAGGCGAATCGCAATCACCCAGCGCGCCAGAAAATCGACCAGGAAGAATGCCACAAACCAGAGATCGATCCTATAGAAGTAATCGCGCATCTCACCGTCTTCGTCGATCCATCTGAAATAGTTCTGGGCCATCAAGGGTCGAATTTCTCTGTCGAAGAACCCTTTCTCGGCTGCAATCCGATCGAGTGCCAGATTCTCCCTGGACCAGTAGCGCGCAAATGAGTCCTTGGCAGACTCAATGCCAAAGTGACCGCGCATCGCGTTCTTGATTACTTGCAAAGTACCATCTTTTTCCGCAATGCTGAAGTGACTGAATCCGGGACGCTGATCAATCACTTCGCGGCTCATGGCCGCCAGGTCGGCGTACACCTTTTCTGCATCTTTGTAATTTCCGGCCTGGGACAACTCGAAGGCGTGATCCGCCTGGGCCAGGTAAGCGGTTGTAAAACGATGCGCATCGATTCCTTTCACCGGATCATAACGTCGAACAAGATCGGGGGCGTGAGCCAGGTACAGGTCGCGAGCAGTCAAACGAGTATAGGGAAGTTTCCACAAATAGGTAGCATCAAACAAAACCAGCGCGAAATTGGCCAGGCCTACAAGGCAGAAAATCACCTGATAAATGCGTCCCATAAGTCTCATGACTTTCTGTTCGTCGGTGCGGAACGATCTGCAGTCAAACACTTTCCGCCAAAAACGCTTGAGTGCCCTGCTCTATTCCACAAATCACTCCTGTGCCAGGGTTGTTTGTAGTCGTAGAGGGGATTGACGGATCGGGAAAGAGCACTCTTGTAACTGGACTCGGGAAAGCCCTGGTGGATCATGCGGTCCTTTCGCTATGCGAGCCCACGAAACTCGCATCCGGGTTGCTCATACGCAGGCATCTAACGGACCATTCACCGCTGCCCCAGGAGGCGTGGCTCGAAATGTTCGGCGCAGACAGAAGGATCGACCTGGAAACGAATATCAATCCTGCTCTGGCTAGAGGCGAGATCGTTCTCCTGGATCGGTATCTTTACTCAACAGCGGCCTACCAGGGATCCGCCGGAAAACTGAACGCGAAGGAGATCCTACATTCCCAGACGAATCAATTCCGACAGCCGGACGTCCTCATCTATCTCGATATATCGCCCGAAGATGCCCTGGCCCGAGTGAGCGCTACCAGAGAAAAACTCGAAATATTTGAAACCAGCCACGAATTGCACAGGATCCACTCGAACTATGAGGAGATCCTACAGGAAGTAGCACAAGAGCAGGCGGGTCCCACGTTGATTAGAATCGCCGCAACAGACTCGCTGGATATGAATATCGCCAAAGCAGAAAAAGCAATCCGTCAGGCGCTGAGCAACTCCACGAAAAGAGCCTGAGCTTCTGCTCGCACATGCCCTTCGGCGAGGATGGAACCCTGCACCCGAATCCTTCTACCTTCTATGGTTTCGAGTTTGGCCAGCAGTTCAATCTCATGCCCCAGCGGCACGGGTTTACGGAACGCAACATTGAGCTCGACCGTCGCTCCCTTTCTCTGCAATCCGCGAAGCACCTTCGCGCAAACCTCATCCAGCAGTAGACTTATGAAACCGCCGTGCATCCAGGACGGATGCCCGGCCATCCAGGCTGGAGGCTTAAACCAGCTTCGCGCAGTGTTGGCTCGCGGATCAAAGATGAAAGGCAACGCCAATCCAGCTGCGTTTGCACCGCCGCATCCAAAGCATTGAACCGAAGGATCTGACCGAATGATCTCGAGGTGTTCGGTCCCTGCCGATCGCTCCAGAGGCTCGATCACAAACATTGAATCTGCCATGGCAGGAGGCGACCGTCCAACGCGATAGGACAGAAACGGACCCCATGGTTCGATATCCCGGCCAAATTCGAGCGCAAGATCAGCGCCTAACAACCCAAAGGTGCCAATCGGCGCAGGATGAAGGATCAGCTTCTCAGAATATCGCATCCTATTTAGATCGAGTGCAACAGAAAGACCGGGCGCATAGAAGAGACGATCTCCGGATCGTTTTGAAAAAACGATCGGAAAAAGATCTGGCTTTATGAAATTCATTTCATTGCCGCAAGGAGAGACAAATGAAAAATCACTGTGGAGTCCCGTATCGTTGTCGCGCAGTCTCTCGAAGAAGAAATTGAGAAATCCTTCATCCGAAATCTCCGTGCCGTCATGAATCACTCGCCCACGCGAATCAATTCTATAGAAGTACTCCCGCATATGCTGAACTACGGCAGGTCGTCAAACTCCGGCTTTTCTTTTATGAATGCTCCAGCCAGGTTCGTTCCGATTCTATACTTTACTTTACTACCCTGCACGTCCCGCTCTTCAAACCGGGTCTCCAATCTATAACGCTCAACCTTTTCCACCCTAACACCAAAGGAACGTGTGCTGCGAAGGACAAGATCGATCATCCTGTCCTTTTGTTCTTCACGTGCAAGCAATTGAATCACCATAGAAGGTCTGCCCTTCTTTCCGGTCGCAGGTATCACCTGAATGTCCAGCGCACCTTCCTTCATTGCGCGATCAATGAATCGTCCGGTTTCCTCTCCCGTTTGATCGTCCACATTAAACGTTAGCTGGCATACTGTCTCCTTCGCATAGTTGGAAGAATCGGCCGCAACACCACTAGAAAACACACCAATGCGAACGACGTTTGGAAAACCAGGAAAGTCCATATGCCCGGCACCCATTCCCGCGTTCTCCAGAATTCCGCTCGGCCAATCCCAGCGAAAGCGGGGTTCCAGGGTTTTCAAAATCGCAAGCCCCGTAGGCGTCGCAAGCTCCACATTTTCTTTCTGAATGGCAATCGGAACGGGAGCCACTGGCATACCGCGAAGAAGATTCGCACTGGCCGGTGGAGGCACAGGCTGCAAACCATGAGCGATTTGAATCATCCCGCGTCCTACCGGTATGGACGAACATTCCACTTGATCCACTCCAATACGGTCTATACAAATGGCTGCCAGAAGCACATCGATGATGCTGTCGTAAGCGCCCACTTCGTGGAATGCTACGTATTCGATTGCCATCCCATGAGCTTCCGCTTCCGCCCGCCCAAGGTTATAAAAGATGCTACGAGCCTTCTCAATGACGCCTATCGGTAGGTCGCGCGTGGCCAGGAATCGATCCAGATCCGCATATTGCGTATGCCATCCGTCTGCATTTGCGTGAGTGCCCCCGTGCGAATGGCCATGAGTATGTCCATGCGAATCTCCGTGCATATGATTGTGCAGTGGAGAACCCGCCCCCCCATCTGAATGAACCGGGCGGGCTGAAAGCGAATGTGTTGCCTCGTGAGCTTTGCCGCGAATTTCTATCTTGCCCGAGGGTATGGGGGCGCTCGCGGATTCTTTGAGCGATTGCTTCCACGATTCGCCCTGCGCCGATACATCGATCGATGTAGCTTTCATGGTGGCGCGCACCACTGAACTGACCTCTATCTTTACATCTGGCCAACCGATCCTTCGAGGAAGATCCTCCACTTCTTGTCGCGAAATCAATCCAGCGTCCAGAAACGCAGACGCGAACATGTCTCCGGCAATTCCGGAGACGCATTCAATGTATAAAGTGCGCATGCTCCGGGATGATTAATCCCAGAGATTCTGCCACCATTTTCTCTCTGTCGCCTTCATGATACCGATCTTCTTGCGAATCGCTTCTATATCCCAACCGGTGAGCTTTGCAAGGTTCTCAGCTTCCTGATTCTGACGAACGACGAGCTGTGATTTGTAACGCTCTCCTGCCGGGCAAGAGGTGGCACCTTTAAACGGATGCTGCATAATATAGCGAGCTTGAAAGTTCGCCTTATCACCCGTTTGTTGGAATACCAGGTCCTCCGGAAAATGCGCACGGTCGTAGCGGACATGCAGCCGAGTCACAAAGGCAGGAACAGCCCCACCCTCGGATTCCTTCACCCAGAATACTCCAAGTTTTTTCAGCTCTGCGGGAGAGAGAGGATCGGCGGCACATGGATCGCACCAGCTCATATCCCACGCATGCTCAAGAAAAACCGCGCGCATGTCTTCTTTGCGAACCATTTCAGCAAACATGGACTTATAGAAATCGGCAAATTCGCTTTTTACATATTCCGGCACATTGATATCAGTAGGAAGTCGGACTGTGCGATAGTTCGTGGTTTCAATGCGCCCCTGCTTTGTGATTGCGAAAACGAACAATTCCTGTGGCCCATTTGCATTCACGGTGCCCAGTCGGATCGGGAGCATGAATTTAGGCGATTCGAATGCAATCTGAAGCGGACGAAGGTATGTAAATCCGGTCTTTGCTTTCTCCTTCAAATTCACCTTCGCAACAAAGAACCTCATATTTTGCTTGATGTAGCTTCCCAGGACCTCTGAGGCGCCGGGTGGAATTTTATATCCGTTCTGCTTCAGCCAGGTTTCGAGACCGCCGCTTTCCTTCGCGGATAGAATCAGAATATCGTATTCTCCCACGGTATACTTAGCCTCGACCTTTACACCCAGGTCGTTGTGTCTTCCAGGTCCTTGCGTATTTGCGGACGGCACTTCTGCTCTTCGCACGTCATCGCGTTCATATTCAACCATGCATGGATCAGAATCAAAATACTCCACCAGCCTTGGGGAAGTGAACGCATCTACATGAGCGATGACGGCGGGATCGCCTACATTGATCTGGCCTCTCTCAAGAAACGTAGGAACTGGAACCACAAGTGCAAATTCCTTCGGGTCTCCCTGAAAGTCATTGGACATAGTAAGAACCGTTCTATCTCCGTCGCGAACCAGCACCACGCTCGACGCCTGATTGAACAACTTCGTGTCCGCTTTCGCCACATAGAAGCCGCAAAACGCGTACACAACTTCCACAGAAGTAACAATCGCAAGGGCGACGGTGGAATACTTAACTGCTGAACTGAACTTCATCTTTCTTTCTCCATTGGTAAATCTCACCGCGAAATAGCAAATCCATGAATGGCACCAGAAGCGAAACGATCACAAGCGACCAGAGAAGACCGTTCGTGCGAAACATCTTAAAAGTCACGTAGTATGCTCCCGCGGCAACCAGAAACGCGTATAGAATTCTGGCAACGCGAGAATTGGGCGTTGTTTTCGGATCTGAAATCATAAAGAATGTAAACAAAAGAAGGGCGCCGCTTTCCAGTCTGTGGATCGGAATCGTCATTGGCTCACCCAGATACAGAGACCTTGCGAAAATCATCGCGGAGTAAAAGAATAGGAATGCAAGACTTACGTCCGCACGTTTCGCACGCATGACAACGAGCCCGCCAAGACATGCAAACAGGAATCCGAAGAAAGCTGTGTTGCCCCATTGGCCCGGTGAAACCCACGCGTTGTCAAACACGAGCAAGCACAGAATGATTGCACCATTCGCTGGATTGAAGATGTGTTTTCCGTTCCACCGGAGCACGAACTTGCTTCCCATCGCCACAAAGGCGGCAAACACTGGAACCCACCAGACACTGGAGCGAAGCAAAAGACAGAGAGAACAAGATGTAATCAGAGCACTTCGCAGCTCCACAGGGACTCGAAAAATCCAACTGAAAAGCACCTGAGTAGTCACCGCAGTTGCGATCGTCAAAACCACATGCAACGGCTTAACATCAAACCCCAGCGCAAAGGCACCATATAGAAACAAAGAATAAAGCGCGCCCAGTTGATAGTGTCTTGGATCTCTCCACATACGAAGAATGGACAAAAAAAACTACGTTCTCGTTCAAAAAAAATATGAAAAACGATCATTTCTGACACAGTGACACGGTATCATGCTGACCATGACCGAACTTCTCATCGTTTTTAACGTTCTGGCCACTTGCGGAATTCTACTGCTCGTTCTACTCACGTTTCTTCGCAAAGCAGATCAGCACGGACCGGACCGCGAAATCCTCGTTCGCCTCGACGCTCAGGATCGCCTCATAGAAAAGCTGGAGCGAACTCTTCGCGAGGAAGCGGCGCGCAGCCGCCAGGAGAATTCCATCCTCGCAAAAACTGGTCGCGAAGAAATCCAGACCACTCTCCAGAAAACCACAGACTCAAGTGGAACCCGACTTACAGAAATGTCGCGGTTGCAACTGCAGAGTCTCGATACAATGCGCAAAGCAGTGGAAGAGCGATTGCGCGCGCTCCAGGAAGAAAACGTAAAGAAGCTAGATCAAATGCGTGCCACTGTGGACGAGAAGCTTCAGTCCACTCTCGAAAGACGGCTCAGTGAATCATTCCGAGTGGTCAGCGACAGACTCGATCAGGTACACAAAGGCCTCGGAGAAATGCAAAATCTGGCGATTGGAGTGGGAGACCTCAAGAAAGTTCTCACGAATGTGAAAACACGGGGCACCTGGGGAGAAATTCAGCTATCACTTTTATTGGAACAAATCTTATCACCGGATCAGTACCAGAAGAATGTGCGAACCAGAAGCGGTGGAACAGAATTTGTAGAATTCGCAATTAAGATTCCTATTCGCGATGAAGTCATGTGGCTTCCGGTGGACTCCAAATTTCCTCAAGAATTGTTTGAAAGGCTGGGTGACGCGCAGGAAAAAGCTGACGTCGAACTTGCAGAAAAAGCATCGAGAGAACTGGAAGCGTTCATCAAAAAATCCGCGAAGGAAATCGCAGAGAAATACATTGAACCTCCGCATACTACCGATTATGCGATCCTGTTCCTTCCAACAGAAGGTCTGTACGCAGAAGTCATTCGAAGGCCCGGGCTCGCTTCGAGCATCCAGTCGGACTACCGCATCGCCATTGCAGGACCCACTACACTGGCCGCCCTTCTGAATGCTTTTCAAATGGGCTTTCGCACGCTCGCGATTCAAAAAAGGTCCAGCGAAGCGTGGAAGCTACTGGAACAGGTCCAGCATGAATTTAGCAAATTCGGGACGTTACTCGACAAAACGCAAAAGAAACTTCAAGAAGCAACGGATAGCATAGAGAGCGCCAGGGGGCGCGCTGATAAAATTCAAAAACGTCTGGGTCAGGCAGGCAGACTTCGCCTGGACGAAGGTGGATCCGAAATAGAAATGAACGGAGATGAATCCCAGGAACTACTCGGCTTGAAATAGTTCATCAGCAACCCGGGACAGGCTTGGAGAGTCCCGTTTCAAGAAACGCGCGAAAAGATTTTTCGAAGTCGGCGTGATCATTGAGCCAGGGTGGTGGACCCTTCATCTGCGGCGGCGTCTTCAGGAGTCCTTCCAGATCGCGCTTGCTCCATGCAAACAAGAAGAATGCAGCGGACAATGCCGCTGTGTCCAGGGCACTGGAGCGATCTCCCAGATCGACTGCATCCCAGGGGAGAGCGTCTTGTTTCGATTGGATCCTACCAAGCGCGCGCTCTGCCATCTTTTTGGAAAGCATCACAGTTCCGCCGCATCTGGCTTCTCCCGCAGACTGCAAAAAGTACGCTGCTCCTTCCTGGTACCAGTAGGGAACGTCACCTGCGTTGCGCCAGATCAAAGCATGCGCCAGTTCATGGCGAAAGCTGTCTTGATCAAACTGCGGGTTCAAGTAGGCAATGTCTGCGGATGAATCGTACGCGCCGGGAAGCATCATTCCAGCGTGCATCTGGATCCGGATCCCCTCTCTTTTTGGAAAAAACCTGGCCCAGGCTTCCCGCGTCCGGGCGAGTGTTTCGAGGTTCTCCCTTGTTCGCGCATTGACTGGCCCGGCCACATCAAACCCGAACAAAGTCTGTTCTCTTTGCCAGATCTGGGAGCTCGCACAAGATGTAGGAGCTCCTACAACTGCAATTATTAAGGGAAAAAGGCTGAATTTAAGGTCTCGGAACGATTTCAGCAATCTTTTGAACTTCCACAAGCTCAAGAATCGTACGAATCTTGCGGTCCACATTGAAGAAACGAAACCTTGTTTTCCCGCGCGTCTGCTCCTGCACCAGTCTGTGGATGGTCACAAGTTCTGTAATCCCGAGCGAATTGAGGTATTCTACATCGCCAAAATCAATCTCCACTGCCTCAACGTCCCCTTCCAGCCACGGGCCAGACTTGAGTGCATTGAGCAGATGGTTGCCCCCGTCCAGACGCGGATACACGGCGCGCAGGATTAAGGTGGTCCCGTCTTTGTGGATTTCAGCGTGCACAATGCCAGAAATCGCAGCCTGTCGTTTTCCACAAATCAAAACTGATGCAAATTTTAAGATGCAAGGAGGAACCAGATTGTTTTTCGGGATTAGATGCGCACTTTGCGACAATGGCTCCGGCTGATCACAGCTCATCCGGCTGAAAGCCTGGGAATCGCCGTTGCTCTGGGGCAACTCGCGTTTCTAAGAAGCCTGCCCATCCTCTGGCTCTTGATTCTCTGGATTCCGGCAGCATTGATTGCCTACCTCATCCTCCGGCTCACCATTCCGCGCATCCTCCGGCGATTCAATTCAATCCACAATCACTGGATAGAACTCATTGTTTCCGCCCTTACACTTACCATTCTGTATCTTTTCCTGGGCCTACCCTGGTGGAGCGCGGTGCTGTTGATATGCGTCTTCGCCTTCATGGTTCTTGCGATCGCAGACAAAAGGCCCGGCGCATTCTACGTCATCTACTATGGCCTGCTCATCTTCATTCTATTCGCGGGAGCGCATGGGATTTTGCTCGCGGAGTTTCGCACGGTCGCATGGCTCATGGATAAGCATGAGACAGGTGCGATGCATGAGGAAGTCAAAGACGGGAAATGGACGATCCTGCGCGGAAACAACCCGATTCTTGAATTTGCAATTCTTCCGGAAATGAAAGTTTCGCACGACGTGAACATGGAGTGGATTCCGGGCAATGCACTTGGCGTGCTCTCGCCGGGAGGTGGCATTTCGCCTCCAGGTCTCATTCCGTTTGAAATGACCCACAAAGAAACAGGGGAAAAGATATCCTTCCTTCTGGGAGGAATGAATCTATCAGGAACTGCTGAATCTTTGACTCCGCCGCGAAGAGACAGTCTGAGTTTTTCAGGTGTGGAACTTCAAGGACTCGTGTTTGGATTTAAAAACCCGCAGAGCGGAAGGCTCATGCAAATCGCACTGTATTGCTCGAGCAAGTTCGATCTTTCATTTCTTGTGATTGAAGAAGTGCAACCTGGCTTTCCGCATTCTCCTCTGATCCTCCAGCAGCTGGACCAGGCACGTCCCGGTCTACAAACCGGGAATCCGAATTGCGTGTTCGACAATCCTTGACAGCCTCGAACCAGAATCGATTTTTCATTATGTTGAAAAATATTCGCTCTGTCGCGCTCATCGCGACATCCTTCTTCTCAATTTTATTTTGTGCGCGCATGGAAGCTAAGCTGCCATCGCGGCCTGGAATGTTTGCAGTCATTGATACGACACAGGGTTCTCTTACAATTGAATTGTTCCCGGATGCGGCGCCAAAGACTGTGAAGAACTTCGCAGACCTCGCGCAAAAAGGATTCTACAAAGGGATTGTGTTTCATCGCGTGATTCCTGATTTTATGGCACAAACAGGAGATCCTACCGGAACAGGATCGGGCGGACCCGGATATCAATTCGAAGATGAAATCAACCCGAAGGCTCTTGGCCTTGACAAAATCAAAGTAAAAGATGCACCAGAATATGGCAGACAGGCCCAGCAGCTCGCTGTAAAAAACCTGGATATCACTTCACAATCGCAACTGAATGCAAAAAGAGCGCAGTTTGAAGCGGAAGTTCGCAAGATTGGAGAAATGACAGTGGCAGAAGTTCTAGAAAAAAGCGGCTACAAATATCAGGATTCTCTGCCATCGCGCAAAGCAATCAGAGGTGCGGTTGCCATGGCAAATGCAGGTCCAAACACAAATGGATCGCAGTTTTTCATCAATCAGGTAGAGACACCGCACCTCAACGGTCTGCACACAGTGTTTGGTCAGCTAGAGGCTTCTGATTTTGAAGTTCTAGACAAGATCATCGCCGCAGGAAACGGAAATACGAAAATCAAAGACGTGCAGGTCTTTGATAAAAGAAAATAGGTCAACTACCGCCGATTGTAATTTCTCTGATCAACAAAGTGGGAGCCGCCGTGGATCCCATTTTAAAGCTCAGATCATTTCCAATTCGCTCGATGCCGGCAAGCATATCGAGAAAATTGCCGGCTATCGTGATCTCTTGAACTGGAAACGCAATTTCTCCATTTTCAATCCAGTATCCAGAAGCTCCTTGCGATAGATCTCCCGTTACTCCGTTAAAACCCATTCCCATAAGAGAATTCAAGTAAAGACCGTTCTTAACCGAACGAATGATATCCGATGGACTGTCTGACCCTGGCTGCATGAATAGATTGGTGCTTCCAGCCGCCGGACCGGAAGCATACCCGCGGACTGCGTTTCCGGTTGGACTGCGACCAAGCTTGCGCGCGAAATAGGACTCGCACGGAATTTCGCCTAACGTTCCGTTCTCCACGAGTCTGAGTCTCCGTCCCGGAAGTCCTTCCCCATCAAAGGGACGCGAAGCCGGGCCATCCTCCAGAGTTGCATCGTCGTCTATCGTGACTCCTGGCGCGGCAATCACCGTGCCCAGTCGATCCAACAGGAAGGAAGATTTGCGATAGATACTTCCGCCGCTCGCAGCTCCGAAAATCATGCTTACAAATCTACGCGAAACCAGAGGATCCACTACAAGAGCTGCGGTCTGTGATTTCACTTTCCTCGATCCCAGCCTTGCCACAGTTCTCCTGGCCGCTTCTTTTCCAACCGCCTCCGGAGTATCCAGTCTCGAAACAAAGCGATCATACGAATACCAGGAGTCCGTTTGTTTCACGCCGTCTTCTTCTGCCAGAAGTGAGGCAGAAATTCCAGCAGTGGTTCCGGCATATTGACCGCGAAAACCGTCGGAAGTAGCCAGGGTGAATCTGCCTTCCGCATCAAACCATGATGCGCCATCGGAGTTCCTGATCCTGGGATCCAGTGCCAGGCCCGCGTCTTCGCATGCACGCGCCATTTCGATTTTTCGCGCAGGAGAAATCGCACTGATGGACGGATCGTAAATATTGAGTTTGCCTGCGTAGCGACCAAGTAGTTCGCGCGGTGCAAGTCCATTGGCCGCGTCACGATCCGATACGCGAGCGATTGCAATTGCGTCTTTCACAAGTTCTTTGATAGATTTATCTGCGAAATCAGTAGTGTGGACAAGTCCAACGGCGCCGTCTTTGAAAACACGAATGCCCAGGCCGCGCGAAATGGACTCCTCGAGTTTTTCAATTCTGCCAAGCCTCACCTGGACACTGAAATCCGCTCCCTCAGAAACGACTACATCACAGGCATCTGCGCCAAGCTTCATGACTTCTCGCACCACATCGTCTGCGAGAGAAAGCGAATCTATTTGAAAACGATCTTGAACTTGCGTCGTCATACGCGCGAACCACCAACGGTAATTTCAGAGACTTTGCATGTGGGAATCCCCATGCCCACAGGAACAGATTGGCCGTCTTTTCCGCAAGTCCACCCACCTTCTGTAAACGTAAGGTCGTTTCCAACCATGACTACCTTTGTCATAACATCCGGCCCGTTTCCAATCAACGTTACGCCTTTGAGAGGACGTGTGATCTTTCCGTCTTCAATGAGATAGCTTTCGAGAACGGAGAAAACAAAATCGCCCTTGGTGATGTCCACCTGCCCCCCGCCAAATCTCTTCGCATAGATTCCGCGTTTTACTGTAGAAAGTATTTCCCCTGGATCGTGTGCACCGGGACGCATGTACGTATTGGTCATGCGAGGCATCGGGAGGCAGCGGTAGCTTTCGCGCCGACCATTCCCGGTTGGCGCTGTTTTCAGAATTTCCGCGCTCATGCGATCGTTGATGTATCCGCGCAGAATTCCGTCCTCAATCAGCACCGCGCTAGAAGGTTCGTTTCCTTCATCGTCTACGTTGATACTTCCGCGCATGTTGGAAAAAAGTCCTTCATCCACTATCGTGCAGTGCTCAGATGCGACTCGCTCTCCGATTCGATTGGAGTAATTGGACAAATTCTTTCTATTAAAGTCTGCTTCCAGCCCGTGACCCACCGCTTCGTGAAGTAAAACACCGCTTTCCGCCGGGCCAAGCACAACTTCCATTGGACCTGCAGGAGCATCTTCCGCATTTAGATTCAGAACTGCAAGGCGTGCTGCTTCCTTCGCAATGTCCGCGGCCGTTCTACGCTCAGAAAAATATTCAAGACCAAAACGACCGCCTGCAGAATCGCTTCCTGTCTGACGCTTTCCATTTTTTTGCGCAATGCAGGACACGCGAAGAATGACCATGGGTCGCACATCGCCGAACACCTTTCCCTCTGAGGTGATGCAGCTAATGGTTTGGATTTCATCTGAAATGCTGGCGCTGACTTTTTCAATGGATGGATCAAAGGCACGGGCCGCACTATCTGCATCGCGCAAGATTTTGATTTTTTCTTCCAGCGTGGATTCGGCGGAGGCAGGATACAAATTCCTTTTGCTTCCTTCAAATGCAGGCGCAATTTGAATCGAGCTATTCGCATCTGCAATGGCGGCTGCTGTGCGCGCCGCGCGAATCAAGCTCTCTACTGTCAGATCCTCGCTGAACGCATAACCTGATTGATCGCCTTTGAGCACGCGAACCCCGGCGCCCGTAGTGATACCGCGGCCTGCAGATTTTATAATGCTATCTTCTAGAACTACGGAGGAAGATCTGCGCTCTTCGAAATAGAGATCCGCATACGATCCCCCGCGCGAAAGGCCTTCCGAAAGAATGCGACGCGCTTCCTCAACGCTGATGCCGAACCGTGGATGAATCATTTGAACAAGAAAAGGCCGGAGCGTGTGTCCGGCCTCCATTTATCGGAACTGTTATTTACCAGGACCAAGCTTCTTGCGTTTGATAAACATTTCCAGACCAGTGGCCGCTTCTCCGCGAATCTTGTTTTGAACCATGGGAGTCCAGCCCAGAAATTTGCCAGACGCACCCAGAGCCTGACCGGCCCATCTCCACAAATCAAAAGAATCGCGATGCTTGATGATCTTGCCATCCCTGAATTCGAATTTCGCATCTATGATGTTGTGAACCAGATTGCCCGTCTTAGAGAAGGCATACGTAGGTTCCCAGTGAGCGACGCCACCGTTATCATCTGCTTTGATTCCACTGAAAGTGAGTTTGAAATCCGGAGCGGCCCGCTCTGTGAGCATGGACCACATGGCGCGCGCTTTCCATCCTTTCAGATCATGAAAGACAGGATCCCAGAATTCCACGTCTTCGTGGTAGCAGGAATTCATCGTAGCTGCGTCCCTTTTTTGAAACGCAGAATAGAATTTTTCGAGAAGGGCTTCATTTGGATGCATGACCGGGCAGCTAGCCTGCCCTTTTCAGATCGGGCAAGCAAAAATCATTTTCCTGTGGAGTCAGTGGCAGCTGGCTCTGGATTTCGCGCTTCTTTGCCAAGCTCTGTGAGCATTTTCTCAATCTCTGCGAAAGGCTTTGGTTGTTTTTCAAACGATGGATTGCTTCTAAATAGAACTTTCTTTTTGCGTCCATCTACGAGCACTTCTATGCTATAGGGGTAGAACCTCTCCTTCGCAGGTGCACCATAGGCTTCTTTCAATCGCAAGAAACCGTTGGCCAGAATCAATCGGCGAAGACTGCGCAATTGCGCTTCTGAAATCATCCCCGTAGATACAGCAGCACTCTGCGAAGAGGGAACGGCACTGGCAGGGTTATCAAACTTCTGTTCGATCCGAGTTACGCGGATGTTGCGATCCTCAATGTGAACCTTCAGGGTGGTGGTATTGTAGTCCGCCAGAAAAGAAGGTTTGGCCGCGCTCAGGGGAATGGCAGCCAGAAAGATCGCGATGAAAATCAATTTCGTGGTCATAGAAAGCTTCATAGTAGTTCTCTCACATTCAGACGAAAGTCTGCCGGCAAAGGTTTTAGTTTATCGTCTGTCCAGGTCCAGTCTCCCAGCACATTGATGATGGGAGCTGTGTCTCCTTTCAAAACCATACTGACTCCTCTTTCAATGTCAGACTGATTTGTCTGTCTGTGCGGTCTGTCAAAGCCGGCACCAAACGCTTCCTTTTCGCATTCGCATGCATAATCAAAAAAGAAATCGGCGAATTTCTTTCCAGACGCCTTCCATTTCTCACCCAGATCTCGAATCGCCGCGTGCGGTGTATCGCGCAAGGCTCTTTGCAAGAGAAGTCCAATACCCCTCGTAGCCTTGCTCACGAAAGATCCGGCGCGAATCATGCGAAAATGATTCGAATTTTCCACTGCCAGAATTTCCTGCGCAATCTTTGCATAAGCCATGCTTCCATATGCGGATAAAGTATGAGGCAGCCAGTAAAAAGCGGTGAACCCTATAGTCAGATCCGGATTCAGACGATTAGAAAGTTCTACCATAGGGTGATAGGAAAATCGGAGCGCTTCCTTTACGTCCGACTCGGGTGTTGAAGCGATCGGATAACCAATGGGCCCGAAGGCGGGAGTAAAGATGATCATCTTGTATTTCTCAGCTGGAATCAAGTCGAGCGTTTCTGGTTTGCTCAAATCAATGCCGTATAACGTTTTGTCTGCTTCCGCAATCCCGGAAGAATCGTCTGCCTGTTTTGCAGTGGATGTGGTTGCGTGCACGATCGCGTTTGATTCGAAGTTTCGAATTGCCTGCACGCTTCCCTGCCCGGCAACGCTGTTTCCACCAATGATCAGATAACTTTGCACGGACGAAAAGTTCCTTCAGGAAAGCAATCGTCAACCAAATACGGAACGCGCCGCCGCAAACGTATTGGCATGAGCCGTCACCGTCAGTTCGACTGGAAGAGCATACCCACCACCAATCGCCAGACACACGGGGACACCCGCAGACTTTGCCTGCTCAAAAACCATTCTATCGCGCTGGATCAAACCCTCGAGGGAAAGAGCGAGCCTGCCAAGCCTGTCTTCTTTCAGCGGATCCACACCGGCCTGATAAAAGACAATGTCTGGCTTAAACTCAAACACCGCGGGCAAGAATTTGGAAAGGGTCTCCAGATAGAGAAAATCGCTTGTACCGTCCGGTAAATCCACGTCCACAGTGGAATCCACGCGGCGAAAAGGAAAATTTCGTTCTCCCTGGATACTAAGTATGTATATATCATCTCGCCCACCGAGTATGGACGCATTTCCATTTCCCTGGTGAACATCCAGATCCACTATGGCGGCTCGCTCGATTTTTCCGTTCTGTATGAGATGCCTGATGGCGATGGCAAAGTCATTGAAAATGCAGTAGCCTTCCCCTTCCGCTCTGTGCGCATGATGCGTTCCTCCCGCCAAATTTCCGGAAAATCCATCCTCCAATGCGCTCTGCGCCGCGCTCATTGTGCCACCGGCCGCCGCAAGTGCGCGCACAACCAGATCTTCGCTCCAGGGAAAACCAATTCGTCTCATCACGTCCGCGCTTACGGTTCCAAGCAGAATGGATTGAACGTAGTCCGCTGAATGAGCCAGAACCAGATCGTCTGCGCGCACGGGAGAAGATTCGATCAATTCAGACTCCGATACAATCTTTCGCTCAAGAAGCATCTTTCTCAGGAGAAAGTATTTTTGCATTGGAAACGTGTGATTCGCAGGCAAAGGAACGTTGTACCTGTCGCTGAAATAGAACTTCATGATTTTGAACGACTGGCTCGCTTTACGCGACCGCCAAACTTCTCCTGCATTTCAAAAATCAATCGATCCACCTTCTCATCCGGCCTCTTTCGCGCTGAAAACAGATCCAGTTGCTCCTCATCACCTTCGCGAAGTAACTCGGAAACTCCAATTCCGATCAGACGGACCGCTCGCCCGCCTCGATCGAAGTTCGCAAGCTCTTCCCAGGAAAAGTCGCGCAGAGTCTTCATGTCGTGCACGTATGATTTCAAAGTTCTACTACGAGTGTGAGTTTCAAAACCTGTGAGGCGAATCTTAAAATGCAAAGTCCTGCCGCGGATCTCCTCTCCGATCATTTTCTGGGACAGACTCTCCGCGATCTCAGAGAGCATATCGCGCAAAAATTCCTGATCCGAGCTATCTTCTTCGAGAGTAACTTCTTCGCTAATGGATTTTCTTTGCCAGCCTGGAGCCACTGGCCTAGGATCAATGGCGCTTGCCATATCGTGTATATGTGCCCCCCATTTTCCGAAGAGTCTTTCCATCTCTTCGCGCGGCACTCGTGCGATATCGTCTACCTTCGCATATCCCAGAGAGCGCAGTCTCTCCGCAGTGCGCGCACCCACACCCCATAATTTCTCGATAGGAAGCGGAGCAAGGAACGCCTTTTCCCCGCCTTCCGGAACAATCGTTAGACCATCCGGTTTCTGTAAATCAGAGGCAACCTTCGCAACAGACTTACAACCGGCCATCCCGGCACTGGCTGTAAGACCGGTTCGCTCGCGAATGCGAGCTTTGATCTTTCTCCCGAGCTCGGATGGGGACCCAAACAAACTCTCTGTCCCCGTGCAGTCCAGAAACGCTTCATCAATACTAACTGTTTCTACCAGAGGAGAAAACTCGCCCAGGCACTCCATTACAATGGCAGACAATTCCGCATAACGTTTGAATCGAGGAGGAACGAAAATCGCGTGTGGACAGAGGCGGTATGCGGTTGAGACAGGCATGGCAGAACGTATCCCAAACTTTCTGGCTTCATAACTTGCAGTGGTGATGACTCCTCTGCCTTTTCCACCCTTCGGATCCGGGCCCACCGCAACCGGTTTTCCTCGCAGTTCCGGATGATCCATCTGCTCTACGGCAGCATAGAACGCATCCATATCCACATGCGCAATGAGTCGAGCGGCCACGACCTAGTTCAGGACAGGCCGAGTCTTCTGTAAATGAAATCGACGTTTCTCAGGAAATACTCTGGAGCAAAAACTTCCGCCATTTTCTCATCCGAAAGCCTGGCCCCCGCCTCCGTGACAGCATTGCGCAAAGTAAGTCCAGGAGTGGCCCATACCTTCATACTCGCAGACTGCACCAGAGTATAGGCCTCTTCTCTCTGCATTCCTGAATCCACAAGAGCAAGAAGAAGTCTCTGGGAATAGATGAGTCCACGTGTGAGCTCAAGATCACGCTGCATCGCATCCGGATAAATGTGAAGTCCATCCAGAACGAACTTCATTTTGCCAAGAATGTATTCCAGTGCGATGGTGCTGTCAGGAAGAATCACTCTCTCGGCGCTGGAATGAGATATATCGCGCTCATGCCACAAAGGCATATTCCGATATCCTGCCATCGCATTGGATTGAATGACACGCGCGAGTCCGCAAATCCTTTCGCATACTACGGGATTGCGCTTGTGAGGCATGGCACTCGACCCTTTTTGTCCTGCTCTGAAAGGCTCTTCCACTTCGCGCGTTTCTGTCTTCTGGAGCAACCTGACTTCTTGCGCCATCCGATCGAGACTCCCCGCAATCACTGCGAGCACAGACTGAAAGTAAGCATGGCGATCGCGACTGATAACCTGAGTAGAAATTGGATCTGGCTTAAGGCCAAGATCTGCGAGCACTTCTTCTTCTATTTCAGGATCATTGGCAGAAAATGTTCCAACTGCTCCTGACATTTTTCCAACCGCTACCTCTTCGCGCGCGCGAAGCAGGCGTGCGCGATTGCGCTTCATCTCTTCATAGAAGAGCGCAAACTTCAATCCGAGCGTGGTTGGCTCTCCATGAATTCCATGGGTTCTACCAATCATCACCTGGTTCTTGTGTCGAATGGCGAGAGTCCTGGCAGTGTCTACGAGTTCATCGACTCGCTTGAGTAAAATGTCAGCGGCCTGCACCATCTGCAGGGACAACGCTGTGTCTCCGAGATCAGACGAAGTCATTCCATAGTGAAGATGTCTTCCTGCCTCTCCAATGTGATCCTTTACGTTTGTTAGAAATGCAATGACGTCATGCTGGACTACTTCTTCAATCTCAAGGATCTTCGCAGTATCAAAGCCGGCCTTCTGTTGAATTTCCTTCCAGTCTTGATCCGGAACCTGGCCTCGCTTGTGAAGAGCTCGCGTGACCGCCAGCTCCACATCCAGCCATATGCGATATTTATTGTCGAGTTCCCAGATCCTGGAAATCTCTGGATTTGAATAGCGATCTATCATACGTTATGCGCTCTTGTTTGGAATGGAATGTACCGCTTCTTTCTCATGATGGTTTGCAAACTTTATGAATCTCTCTACCTGGTCGCGAAGGAGGCCAAAGAGGAATTCATCTGTGATACGATTGTCCTGCATTTTCTTCCCTATGTGCGGAAACCAGACTCTCTCGGGAAGGCCGTAGGCGTTGCGATAGTTGCAAACCATTTGTAGCTGTTCCACTGCGCGAAACCCACCCCAGAGCCCATCCGCAAGACCGGTGTAGGCAATGGGTCTGTGTTCCAGGCTCTCCGGAAATTTCAGCATATCAATGAAGTATTTGAGAGCGCCGGGGAAAGATCCGTTGTATTCCGGAACCACCATGTGAATTCCTTTGCATGCCAGAATTCTTTCCTGGAAGGGAGCAAATGCGGCCGGCTTTGTTTTGTAGGATGCGGGCTGGTAAATCTCAACTGGAAGTGAGGCAATATCCAGAATCTGCGATGGCGCGCCAGCGAGGTCGTATAGACCGCGGATGATTTGAGCCAGCTGAATTGTTTTTGATCCGGGCCGGTTTGTGCCCGCCACGATCTCAATCATACCGTTCCAGACTTTTCAAAGGAAGCAGGCTGTCGCCTCATTTCGAAAACAGGAAATCTATTTCTGTGGCGTATCTGTGTCTTCAGGGGGCTTGCGAACGTAGTATCCGTCATAGGCTGCAATCCCAAGCAACTTGTTGGTGCCGGGCTCGTGTACAAAATCGTGGGACAGGTCCTGAAATCCGCCTGTAAAAACATGATTGGTCTGAGTGCCCAGAGGATAAGCATACGTGCCCGCGCGAGAGAAAAAAAGCACATCGTTCTTCGCAGTCACAACAGCCTCTCTTCCAGTGAGCACGTTGATGTATGTTCCAGGGTAGGTTTCAAAAACTTCAGGCGGTGGCGGAGTTGCTTTGAATAAATACAGAGGAGTGTCCGCTCCGGCATATGCGGTTGCAAGATCGCCTAACTTTGCCTGAAGTGCCAGAAGCATTCCCATTGTGTAGTCGTCGTACTTTGGAGGATCACCCAGATACAGAATCGCCATGCGATATCTTGGAAACAATTGAAGCCAGGCGGCAATGTAGTCTGCTCCACCAATATGGAAGAAGGTAACAACTCCCTTTGGCCCTCTCTTCACTCTCCACCCGAGCCCGCAATATTCCTGAAATTCAGCAGGAGGATAATAAACCGGCTGCGTGAGCATTCGATTCACTGTCTCTTCAGATAATATAGTTTTGCCCCCATATTTCCCGTGATTCAAATACATCATGGCGAAATGCGATAAATCTTCAATCGTCGTGGCCACTCCAGACGCTCCGGTAAGCTGCGATGTCTTGGTCTGGCGCATCTCGAGTGGCTCAAAGATCTCTTCGCGCATGAATTGATCCATGGGCTTTCCGCTTCTGCGCGAAACCATTTCCCCGAGGATCATAAAGCCGGTGTTAGAATATCGATAGTGCATCCCCGCAGGAACGATCTGCGGCGGAATGCGAAAGGGCAGTTCCGGAGATGCAATCAACTCAGGATGAAAGTAGCGAAGGTCTGGCATCCCAGAAGTGTGCGAAAGCAAATGCCGAATCGTCACTGGCCTGGAGGAAAGTTCGGGCCTCTCAATGCGAACTTCCATATAATCGGTGAGCGGCGCATCGAGGTCCACCGCCCCCTCCTCCACGAGCTTCATGACTGCGGTGGCAGTGAAGATCTTCGTGATCGACCCGAGCGCGTATTTTCTGTCCTGGGTCATGCCGGTCTCGTGCTTGTAGACAAGTTTGTCTGCCTTGACCACCCCGACCGTCATCCCATAGAACTGTCCGCGGGCCCTCCAGTAGGCCAGAAAGCTCTCCAGCTGACCCTGGATTTGGGCGATTCTCTCAGGATTTTCTGGGCCAAATGGCACTTCCTCGATTTCTGGCGTCTGGCAGCCAGAACAAATGACGACCAGAGCAGTCGTGGCTGCCGCCAAAAGGTGCTTGAAAACTGGGGCAATTTGAAAAAAATGCCCTCTCTTCGAGGGAAAAGCGTTCATCCGATAATAAAATGGGGCAAATGAGGTTCTAATGACATTTCGGCATATACGCATCGCAGGTTTCGCCTTCCTGGGTATTCTTTTTGTAGTACCAGGAATCCGCGGACCAGGCTTCTCCCACCAGGTGGAAGGAATTCCGGGTGTGGAGCTCATCATGCAAGAGGCTAGCCCCTCTGAATGGGCCAAAAAACGTCTCCGCAACATTCAGGACACTCTGCGCGATTTTGTTCACAGCCGCGCAGGCAGACCCGCACTCCCCAATGGACTGGTCATTGTAAACAATGTCCACGAAAAAGATCCAATCGTAGAAGCAACCCAGGGAATGGACAGAAACACTCCCATGACGCTTGCTTCTTTGACAAAGCCAATCACTGCAACAGGTATTCTGATTCTTGTAGATCAAGGCAAACTCCGCCTGGACGATCCAGTGTCTCGCTATTTGCCAGAATTCCGGATGGAAAGACATGAACTTGGCAGCGCTCCGATCACGATTCGCAATCTACTTCAGCAAACATCCGGCATTCCGTATGCTGGCAGATCGCCCATGGTTCCTTCTGGAGTGGAAGGTTTCTTCATGCCGCGCCAGATGTATCCTGCAGGCATGCATCATGAGTATTCCAACTCCAACTACGAACTGCTGGGCTTCATTGTAGAGAGAGTCACAGGAATGACTTTCGCCGCGTTCATGCAGGAAAATCTGTTTGGGCCACTGAAAATGAAAAACTCAAGGGCTGCGGGAGTGATGTCAGGCGCATCCGGAATCACAAGCACCGCAGAAGATCTTTCGCACTTCGCGAAGATGCTTCTGAGCTGGGGAAGATACGAAGGGATGGAAGTGCTTTCTCCTGAATTGATTCGTGAGATGTTTCTCCCTCCACCGCACATTCCAGTTTCAGAAAACATGTCCTACTACGCGATGGGTTGGAAAGTAAACGTGGCCCACGGGCGAGTCGTAGAAGCGTATCATCCTGGAGTATGGTTCAACATGCTTACGGACCTTCGCATCTATCCAACGCGAAAAATGTTTTTCGTAACTATGTCCAATCCGCCTTTCTATCGCTCGGACGCGGCCACTGAATTCATGGGAATGACCGTAGGACACGGCCGGCGTGCCGTCGCTTATATGGGGCCATCGGAAGATCTAGAGGCAAGACCTACTCAGCCAGATGCGGGCATTCTGAATTTGTACAGCGGGCAGTATGCAAATAGCGACGGAGCAGTACTTCGCATCGCAGTGCAGGGCAAGAATATTGTACGCAAAATGTATCAGGATGAGCGAGTGCTTGCTCCCATTTCACAGTACGAATTCACAGGAGACGGCAATGCCATGCCTCATGAATTCGTCTGGAAAAATGGTCAGGTAGCCGGGCTCAATACACCTGGCGGCTACTACGAACGCCGTTTTCCGCGCTAATTTCCACACTTCCGGCCATCCTGACAAAAGTCATAGGGCTTCAGTGACAGCAAATCTACCTTGCCCGATCCGGGCATGGTAGACTAAGCTTACATTTGGAGGCCACCATGCGCTTTAAGAATATCATCTTTCCAACGGACTTTTCAGAAAGCTCCCTGCACGCTCTCCACGTCGCAGACGAAATCGCAGACAAGTTCAACTCACAGCTGCAGATCCTTCACGTGATCTATGATATGGTGGCCTATGCAGACGCCGCGGCGGTGATGAACTGGTATCCGGCCATGTATGTGGATCTAGAAAAAGCGGCAAAAGAAGAACTGCACAAAGTTGCGAAGAAAGTAAAATTCGCAAAAGATCCTCAACTGGTTGTGCGACGCGGCGTAGAAGAAACAGAAATCATTCGATACGCAGACGAACAAAAAGCGGATCTCATTGTGATGGGAACTCATGGACGCACAGGTGTGGGCAGATTGCTTCTTGGAAGCACCGCAGAACAGGTACTGAGACATGCCCATTGCCCCGTGTTGACTGTTCGTTCTGACACTTGATCCACGGCCAAACTTATGTGGATCACCTACGCGCTTCTCTCCGCCTTCTTTGCGGCGCTCGTTGCCATTTTTGCAAAACTTGGGATGAGCAAGGTGGACAGCGATCTGGCCACAGCCATTCGCACAGTGGTGATCCTGGTGCTGGCCTGGAGCATCGCATGGTTTCGCGGGAAGTTAGACGGCATTGTGAATCTGGATCGAAGTGCCATCCTGTTTCTGGTGCTTTCTGGCCTGGCCACCGGATTCTCCTGGCTCTTTTACTTTCGCGCCATGCAAATGGGAAAAGTTTCTCAGGTGGCGCCCATTGATAAACTCAGCCTCGCGATCGTGATTGTTCTTTCCGCACTCTTCCTTGGAGAAGCAATCACCTGGAAGGTGGCTCTCGGGGCCGCTTTGATTATTGCAGGGACCATTGTGGTGATCATCTAACGTTAGTCGGCCATGCCGCTGGAGAATCCGGAGTATGTATCACCGCGACTACTTCATCCGCATGATCCAGCAATTCATGGTGCTCCTGGCGCGTCTGGCTGGACTCAAAGCAAAAACAGATCCGGAAGTGATTCTCATGGAAACGGAAAATGGCCTGAGACATTTCACGGGGCTGCCGCCTGAGCTCATCAAGAGCCTGACTGCTGCTTCACTCGCATCGATTCTAAATGCCAGGCAGGAAGGGGATTACACCACACTTGCCATGACTGCTCTTCTTCTGAAAGCAGAGGGGGAAGCGCGTGTATCGATCAAAGATCCGGAAGGAGTTGCGTGTCTGCAAAAATCAATCGATCTCCTGGGGTATCTCGAGGTAGATCGGCTTCCGATTGAATTGCGTTCTTCCATGAACTTTAAAGAAGAAGTGGAGCAGCTATTGCAAAAGCCCTGGTGAACAACTGCGGCGGCAGTGAGCGCCTCCCTGGAAGGCGCGTCAGACCGCTGTTCGCCTAACGCGCGTGCGCCGCTTGTTTATCTGCAATTTGTAGATTGATCCAGTACATCATCGCAATCGTAATCGCAATGGCAACTATGACCACATAACCCAGCACATCATAGTGCTCAATGAGTCCGCTTCTGGTTTGCATCACAATAGTTCCGGCAATCGCAGAGGCCACCCCTCCGGAAAGCTGCTGCACGGATGAATTGATGCTCATGAACGCACCTCTATCATGTGGTTCAGGAACAGCGGACATGAGAGCCATAGACGAAATCATGCGCGAAGAAATCCCTGCGAAAAGAAGAACATTCAGCACGATGACAAACCAGAACGGAGTGATACCTCTTTGAGTATAGATGGCTACCATGATCATGGTCAAAAGCGATCCTGCCGCAAATACGGGATATTTTCCCACGCGATCGCTGAGTCTTCCGATGATTGGACCGAAGATCATGGAAAACACTCCGGTGATCGCGTACAGAATGGGGAGCTGGTCATTTGTAATTCCCAGGTTGTGAACAGAGAATGCAGCACCAAATGGCATGAGCATGAAGCCACCGGTCGTCATCAATGTGGTAGCGAGGAATGCTTTGATGTATGGCCACTGAGTTACAGTCTTCCAGAGGTGAAGCATGGGATGCCTGCCCAGGTTCAGATGCAGGTGATCCCTCACGGGTCGCATGAATGTGAAAATTACTACACCCACAACAGAACTAAAACCAACGATCATCAGAAAAGGAGCGTGCCATCCAAACTGATTGGCGAGAAGTAATCCGACTGGAATACCGAACACCTGACTGACGGCGAAAGCCATCTGAACTACGCCCATCACTCTTCCGCGAGCAGACATGGGAAACAAATCCGTTACGATGGCTCCACCGATAGAACCAAGAACTCCACCGAATAGTCCCGTAACGATTCGTGCGACCAGGAGTGAATAGTAATCCGGTGCCAGTCCACACATCAGCGTGCCGATCAAAAACCCAATATAGAAGAACAGTAACAATCTCTTACGATCAAATTTGTCTGCGAATCCCGCCGCGGCGATCCCAGACGCGAACGCGCTGAACGCGTAGGCGGAAACGACGAGCCCGAATTGAGTGGTTGTGACCTGTAACTCTTTCAGCAGGAGCGCGCTGAGAGGTGAGAGAACCATGAAATCAAGAATTACTGTGAACTGTAGAACTGCGATGGTGACGATGATGAATTTCTGGTAAGGCGAAAATGTGTCGGAAGGAGCCGAACTTTGCATGAGATCTCCTGGGATTTGTTACAAGAACATAAAGAAGGGAGAGAACGCCATGCATTTGCCCAGGCGATGGCGCGTTTTTTTCTACTTCTTGCGAGCGATCACTAGATTGGACTTACCTTTTCCCTGGTAAAACCCGTATCCGAACGGAAAGGGAAGAGGATAGCGTTCCTTCGCGAATGCAGCGGCCAGACCCGGCTGCACCTGAGGAGTGTACTGCACCAGCGGATATGGATGAACATAGTCGCCAAAGCATTTGATGGTCCACTCTGGAGTGAATTTGTCATAAGGAATGCCAGAATCATCTTGAATCACCAGACGACTGCGCTGCAGTACAAAGCTACGAAACTCTTCGCCGAGTTTAAAGTGCATCAAGTATTCTGCGGATTTGAACATGGTGATAAAGTCGCCGTACTGTTTGAAGAATTTTCCTTCGGGCGCTGTATCGCTACCTGCCGCAGGTCCAATCCGAATCCGCAGGAATTGAAGAGTACGATCTTCTTTGTCTCCAGGTGCGCGGAACGTTATGCGAATTCCGCTCAAAGTTTTGAGTCTCTGATCCTTTGGCACAGCTCGGGTTACAACGACTTTTCCTTCGTCATTTACCTGAACGGATTCAATGTTGCGAATGTTCAAACCAAGTCTGGATGCAAAAACGAGAATCGCAGGAGTCACTCCTTCGAGGTAGGCGTTCGCTGTTTCAGTTTTCATGGACTCTGTCCAGAAATAATTGCGAATGGAAATTTGTCCCACCATTCGTTCGAGCTGACCCAGGCCGCTGGCAAGCTGCGCATCATTCAACTGAAATGGCTCTGGAACAGAGCCCGCGTCTTCCAGACCAATCATTAAATAGTTCTTACAATCCGGCAGCATGGTATAGAAATTCCCAAAATCGGCACCGGAGAGAGGATAGAATGCCAGCCTTTCTTCGCACGCGTCCGTCAGGTTCTGTTTCTTCCATTCGCGCATGGGAATCAGACTGGTTTGCTCAATGGCGCTCCAGGATTGATTCATCAGAGCCACGTGGTTCTTATATAGAGGCGTCTCGATTGCTTTGCGAACTTCCGCAGAAGGATTCTCTATAGGAAGACCCGCCAGGTATCTGGCTACATCGTTGTAGTGCGACGTGGCTGGAGCATCTCCGGATGAACCGGGCTGCGCCTGCGGAGAACAGGTTGCCAGCGCGAATAATAAAAAGTATTTAGGATCGAATCTTCTCATGGCCTTATGCCAGGAAACAGCCGAAAGTGCTGTAGGCAAGCGAAAACAAGACCAGGGAAGCGAGTGCTTCGCGGAGGCCATCCGGACTCCGCGAACGAATCAAAAGCCCAGACCCAGCTCCATCTTGAAATGAAACAGGTTTTCATTTTGAATAAAACGATGAGAGGTATACAGGCCTGCGAGATACAGGTTGTTCAAAACCGTAATGGTTGGACCGGCAAGAAACGTACTGTTCGTTGTATAAAAATAAGACTGATAGCTCCTTACGTACTTTCGCTGCGAACCTCCCAGATAGAACGCAATTGGCCGACCCTTGCCGAATCGCAGATCCAGACCTGCTTCATAACCGGAGTGCGTGAGACCGGCCTGGATTGTTTCAATCACAGGGTTGCCTATGGAGAGAATGCCAGCTGTAGAACTCGCGGCGCCGCTGACGCGATTGTCGCTATAGCTACCGCGTTGGCGGATGCGATCATACTCAAGAGATATACCAAAGTATTCCATTGGATCAAACTCAATGCCCGCACCCGGCGTTGCTCCACGCGTCTGCAGTTCGCGAATCCCCGCTCCAGCCACAAGTCCGCTGAGAGAAGAATTCCCTACTCTGTACAGAGTGTAGGATGCAGGGGTTACCCCAAAGTGCATAAAATTCTTTTCCTGAGCTATGTGCACGCCAATGTGAAGTTTCTCAAGGACCGGGTAGTAGAAACCAACACCTCCTCGCGTACGTCCTTCCCTTTTGTTATAGCCAAATTGCAGCTGCGAAACGCCATTCACACCCGGAGCAAAAACCGGAGTATTGAAGTTGGTGCTGTAGCTTGCGTTGGGTAAGCTGAAGCGATCATAAAAGACGCGAACCATGTTCTGGAAACGGTACTCGGCTCGCACTCCACTGGCCATACTTCTGCACCCGTCCTTACGCTCCTGAGAACCCTCGGGTGTTTCAAACATCCTGGGTTTCAAACTTGCGGGACATTTGTAGGAGGGCGTCGTAGAAGGTATGGTCAAACTACCTGCGATTGCGTTGTTGAGCGGATAGAAGTAATCATCTTCGGCCGCTTCTGCATTGGAAATAGATCCAAGCGCCGCATCTCCACGGACCAGGAATCGGTGATCTTCCGCAAATACCGGAATAGCGAATAACGTTAAGAACAAAGTAGATATGACAGCAATTCTAGTCACAAAAATCCTCCAAAAATAGCAAAACCAACTCAGTAGGTTGAAGTGCAATTTGAGTTCTTGTGTTTTACTATCTGTGCACGACAGAGAAAGCGTACATGAGCAGACTACCAGAGCCATTGCAGTCTTGAAAATTGAAATCGATCGTGAACTCATTTCACAACCGCAATCTCAGCGTGCGCATTTGCGATCAAGCAATACGCAAAGTTTTATAAACTATTTTCAGTTTTTGTAAACTGATATGCTGTTCATTACCAGATTCAAGACGTTCATTCAATGATTCGGAATTTGTGAACGTTCAGTCTCAGCGCCAGGTGAAAAACATCAGGGCAGAGTATCGCCTGGTTTATTCAGTTTCCAGTACTCAGCATAGGAGATCTTACGTAGTACAAAGTGAGCTCCATCGTGACGATTCCATCCAAGGAGAGTCCTTGCAGGATTCTGCTCCACAAAATACTCATCTACAAGTTTAAGTCCAGGGCCGCTGCGAACGGTGATCTTGCGAGCCTTGCGCAAAACTCCCATCGCCATAAAATCAACAGACTCGGGCTCAAGTGTTCCCGGTTCATATGCCGGACTTCTTTTTTCTCCGTAGATATCCCAGTCTGGCTTTGTGACTTGCGACGACATCAAAAGAGGAAATACCTGCAGCTTGCGATAGTGTTCTGCTTCCGGCGTCCGCACAATCAGAGGCAACTCATCGTACAGAATAGCGCGATCGGGGTGTTGCACGTCCGGTCGAACGAGAACCATTTCTCCATCTGCTTCATTGTCCCAGTAAGAATGATACATGAGTCGATCCAGCCCGCCCTGAGGAAGGAGAACCTTGGTGGTAGTGCCGCACCATTCCTGCGAAGTCATGGCAGCTTTCAGAAGGCGCCCGTTGTCGATCTGCCAGAAGAGGGAATTCAGATAGTGATATGGATAAACGCCGGTCTGAAAATTGAGCGCCTGATTCTGCTTGAGCGCGTACACAATGTCCGGGCCCGGTTTGTCTGATTTGACCCTCTGTTTTGCGTCCATAGGCTCTGCCACCGTGATCAAAACCAGTTCTGCGCTTCTGGGCTGCCCGTATCGGACCACAGAGGCATCATAAATGGCGATCTCCGCCCTGCCCTGAAACCCTGGTTCCTTTAAAAAAGGGAAAGTGAAGCGAGGCGGACTGGCCGGCGGGCCGGCACAGGCGGATATGAAAAACATCCCCGCGCAAACAGAAAAAATCCTAGCATGCAGTACGCTTCGCATAGCGTATGGAACTCTCTCTTTCTTTCAGGGGAAGAAGAAAATGAACTTGCGCAGAGATCATATCCAGCCCATTCAAATTGCCGTTCAGCTGGCCTCCACGCCGCAGGCCGCTCATCGCGCGATCACCTCCCAGACGGAATTGCGAAAATGGTGGGCGCCCCGCGTCATCATGTCACGCAACATTGTCTCACAATTGAATGGAAAAGACATGGAGATGAAAATTCTCCAGGAAGATAAATACAGACTCATCCGATTTACGTGGAGAGGCGCAGACTGGAAGCGCGATGTTCCCGAAACAGTCATCACCTACGAAATCACAGATCTGGGCGCGGCACGCGGAAGCACAGGCCAGGGCATCCAGATCGAGATGAATCACGACGGCTGGTCAGACGAAGAGGAGCGAAATCTCCAGGAAAACATCTGGCAGCAGGCCCTTCCAGGACTGCAGGCACTCCTGGAAGGAAAGAAATTCACTCCCTGGTGGGAGGATGAGAAGAATCGTTCAGGGGATACCGGTTACAAAACCGCGGATCTCAAAGCATTCCTCGAAAGATCAGACAAAGAAGGACGCGGCAAGAACGATCGCAAAAAATCCATTCAGGTAATCTGGAAGATCTGTCAGGCAATGGACGGAGTCGGCGAATGGATCGTCAAAGAAAGCACAGGCGAATTTGAACTTCGCGCAAGAGGTGCTCTTCTATTCGCATCTTTGAAAGGTGGAATCCTTTCTCTGAACTGGAGAGAACTGGAAAAACTCTTGGGCAGAGAGCTTGTTGATTTTGCGAATCGTCTATCTCTTGAACAGGATCTCGATCTACAAATTGGCAAGACGCAAGAAAAGATCATTGGCAAAGATCTGAATCCAGACCTGTTCTCGCAATGGCTACAGGACGTGCTGGATCATCAAAAGAGCGACTCTAAAAAGAAGAAATAGCTTTTTGGATTGACGGGCGTGCTTCCGCACGTATATTCACAGGCAACCGGAATGATCTCTTTTTCCTGGACTGCCCTGTCCGAACACATTTTTGAAATTCGAATCAAAACACCGGTAACGCGAGTGGGTACCCTCTATCGCCTGACAGCTGCTATCTACGTCCTGGGTCTGGACATTGTATCGGGAACAGTGGATACAGCTCACGAACACGGAGAAGAATACGCAGATGATACTTTTCTACTACGCCCTTCTTCAGACGGAGAGACAAGTTTCGCGTACTATTCGGCACGAGTGGGAGTTCTCATGGAGACTCTCATTCGAAATGAAAAAGACCCGGACGATTTACTGCGCGAACGCAATATCAATCCACCGGACATTCGCTTTCTCTTCGAAGCTCTTCCAGAAATCACCTTCCGCGATATTCCGGATAGAAAAGTAACCGAGTTCAACATCACCAGCCAGAATCGCACTGGTCTGCTATTTCACATCACACGCATTTTCGCAGAAGAAGGAATCAGTATCCTTCGCGGAACGATCAAGAGCGAAGAGGATACTGCGAAGGATAGATTTTTCCTGCAGCAACAGGGAGAATGCATCAGCGAAGAATCGAAATCCAGGCTCAGCGCAAAAATCACAGGCCAGCCAGCCAGCTAACCAGGTCTGCGCGAAAATCAAAGAAAGCGCTTACGCCAGACATCCAGTCGAGCCAGCTTCTCTTCACATGCATCCTGAATGATATCCAGACTCGCACCGGAATCTTTAAAGAACTGACGCTGGTTCTGGGGAACTTTAAGCAGCTCCTCATCTGAAACAGAAGCGAGCATCTGCTTGAGTCTTACTGCAAAGTCATTGAGTCTCGTAAAACTGTCTGTAAGGCGATCCTGCCATTCCCATCTTCGCATGGCTTCGAGCTTCACTGGATCGTCTGGAATCGAATCTAGAATCTTTCTCTTGTCAGGCTGTACGCGAATGAGTGCGGCGTGCAAAGAAGGCGGACGCGAAATCCATTCTCTACATTGCTGCACGTTCTCATCTGTCTTGCGCCATGCGTCCCTTTCAATATCGCGCATGAGGTCCAGGAATTCTGCGGATTGTACAGTTTCAAATACCCGCGACTGGCGAATCTTCGCAACCGATGCCTGCTGGCTTTCCTTTAACTTTGGCAATTCCGAGACACACTCGTCCACAAATCTGCTTTCGTGAAATGCTTCTTCGTCCGGGACAAACACGGGCGGCGGAAGACTCACAGATTCAGCTGTGGTGGCCTGCGACTTTTCCGGTTTGCGCTTTTCTAACAAAATGGTTTGTTGCAACCTTCTTGCCTCAAGCCTGTTGGATACAATTTGAATTACTTCGGGGCGCCTTGTCTTCATGTTGAAGCGAAGCGCATAACGGTTGCCGTTGCGATCGATGTACCGCTTATCGAGGTCGCGAGGCGAAAGCTTCAATACATCAATGTCTTCTACAGACTCAATCGGTATGTATTTGTCCGACGGCATGGCGTGACTCAAACATGACTGATCAGAATTTCAAGCAGTATTGTGCCTATTTACCCGATGCGAGCCTGGCCGCTTTTTCCTTCTGATAGGCCGCATAGGCGGCGAAGAAAGGACCGTACTGGTTGGCCGCATGCCATACAATGAAGCCATCTCCGCCGCAATCCTCGGAAGCCTTGATCTGGTCTTTGATATAGTCATTGAGGCTGAGACCGGATTCGTGCACTCGCATAGGAAAGCCCTGGATGTATGCGACGATCCTGGTGTTGCCCGAGCGAGCGCGGGATGCTTTTACGCCTTCGTAGATGGTCTTGTAAGGATACTTACGTCTGTCGAGCTCTCCGTAGAAATGAGAAGGATAGAGCATTGGATACAATGTGTCCAGGTGCTGGGAGAACAGTTCCACTTTCTGGCCAATGATATCGTCGTTGTTGAACACGATTCTTCCGAATACGTCTGCGCCCACGCGAATTCCGTACGGGCGAAGCCTGTCGGTTGCCATGCGAAGAATCCCGGCGATCATGCGATAGCGCTGATTGAGAGTCACATATCCAAGATTGCGATTGTCCGCGAAACGAATATAATCCAGCTGCACTTCCATGAAGCCCATTCTGGCTGCATTTTCCGCAGTCCTGAGAACGGAATCGAGAAGCGCCATAGAAGGAGGATATGTCTCAAGCCCGCCCTGGAAGCAAACGACTCTGGCCACCATGTAAAAACCATAAGATTTTGCAAGTTTCATGAACGCTTCGGGCGGAAGCCTTTCGATGGCCTTGTGATCTTTCCCAACGAGTTGAACATCAATGACGAGTGTGTTGAGGCCTGCATCATGGGCTGCTTTCAGCCAGGGTTCGTACATGGAAGGAATTCGGATGACTTCATTGGTCAGATAAATTCCGCGATAAAAAGAAGGGGCATCGTGCGTGAAACCTGGATTCGGAGTTGGATCGAGATTCGTTGGAAACCCTGGCAAAGCACGCTCTTCGGCGAGTGCCACTGGCTTCTGGTCATCTTTCTTCTTCTGGGTTGTCCCTTTGTCCTTGCGTACGCGGTCGCGCTCTGGCCGATTTTTGTCACCGGCAGTGGCTACCTGGTCCTGCTTGCGATTGCGGATGACTGTGCCTTTTGCATCCTGACGTTCGCGCTCGAGAGCGCCAAAATCAGGGGTCAGGTCTTTTCCTGGAGCTGGAATCATGGGATCCAGATCCTGTCCAACGTCCCCACCCATATTGCGCAGAAGCTGCTCTGCGCCCCGATCCGATCCTTTGCCCGGGGCCTGGGCAAAAACTCCGAAAGCCAGTACAGCGCCGGCAAGGCCAAGGCCCCCGAACACCACTCTGGCAGATCTACGAGAAATGATAGCGCGTGCGTGACGCATCATCTTAACCATCGGCTGTTTCATATAAAAAGAGTGAACCGGAGCCAGTTTTTTGTAAGGAGCCAGGCGGGAAAGCCAAAACAGGACCCTGGATCGACTCAGGAAAGGCGGTAACAGACTACCTTGCGATTTGGATGAATTCCTGCAGGATCCGACGAATACTCTGGTTTCAAACGATGCACAAAGTGCATTTCGATTTCCCCTTTGTTCTTGGCAGGGATCTTTCCGCGTAGCGAAGTCTGAAAGTAAGGCGACACTGCCTGCTCGAGGGCCGCCGATACGTTGACCATTCCTGGCAGGCCAGAGGACTCCATGCGCGACGCAGTGTTGACTGTATCGCCCCAGATGTCGTAGGCAAACTTGCGTCTTCCAATCACGCCTGCGACGAGCGGTCCCACGTGTATCCCAATACGCAGCTCCCAGTAAGGAAGTCCTTCTTCAATTCTCTGGATCTTCAAACGATTCATGTAGTCACGAATCTCAAGCGCGGCGAGCATCGTGTCGATTGGATGTGTGGGAGCTTCGTTTGGAATTCCACCCGCACACATGTAGCTGTCTCCAATGGTTTTGAGTTTTTCAAGACCGTGTCTTTCAATGATTTCATCAAATGCGGTGAAGCATGCATCCAGCTCTGCTACGATTTGAGAAGGAGCAAGGTGTTCGGACGCCTGAGTGAATCCCTTGAAATCAGTAAACAGCACACTCACAGAGTCAAAGTGTTGAGGAGCAACGACTCCGGAACGTTTCAATTCATCCGCCACTTCCTCCGGAAGGATATTGAGAAGTAGGTCGTCTGACTTCTTTTTCTCTTTTTCAAGATCCGCGTAAAGAATTTCGAGCTCATGATTCTTCTTTTGTATTTCAGCGTGTGATTCTTCTATTTCCAGATGAATCTGCTTCATCAATACCTGAAGCTTATCTTTGGTTGCCTCTGTTCTGGTGCGATTGTTCTGTTCTCGCGCAAGCTTCCTCTCAAGACGCGAAACTTCTTTCACCAACTTGATGAGGTCTTTGCGTCTGATCCTGTCTGCGTTCACATCGATCATGATCTACCCCAGAAGAAGAGTAACAAATGTAGCATTGTGGAAGCAAGTGGGACCACCTCGCTCAAGCGGAGCGATTTCCCCATAGACGTAAAATCCGCCGGCGCAGCATCCGCCCGGACGAACACTATCCAGAACTGCATACTCCTCTTTGACCTTCGTGCCCAGAGTAAGAACCCGTGTAGCGCAAGAGAAAATGAGAGCAACGCGCGGTTGACCCGGAAACGCTTGTATGGCGGAGCGAACGGCGGATCCTGCGGCATCCAGCAAATCGCTTCTAGTTCCATCCGTAAACTGCATCACCGCCCCTTCTGGAATGTCGCCATCAAAAATCACGCAGCCGTCTTTCGCATCGAAGAATTGAGAAGTGCGCAAATAGAATTGATCGCTGCCGTTTTCAAACACCGCGAGAGGATATTCAGGCGACACCAGATTGATGTCTCCCAGATATTTCTGGTAGAGATCCAGGAGAGATTCTCCGTCCAGTTCATACACGCGATTTCCTTTTACTTTCGTGGCTGTGCGCTTTTTTCCAATTGGCTTGTAGCCGCTTCGCACAGCGAAACTGAATCGCACATTGCCAGATAGAAGAAGGACGGGAAGTGAATCAGTCAGACGCTCTGTGCGAAAATACTGAAAGGTTCCTTTTCCAGTGTGAGAATCAGAAGTGGTTCCGCCAAAAATTGGAAACGCAGTTCCCAGTTCTGCCTTGAGTCCTTCTATGATTCGCTCACCGCTCGTTGTTAGACTCTCAGGAAATGCAATCGCAAGAGTTGGTGGAGCGCTCAAATTCGATTTTGCCTGCTGAACTGCTTCCCGCGCTGCACGAAGTGGATCTACAGATAAGTTTCGCCCCAGTCCGATTCCGAACTCAACATCGTCCGATGCAAAAAGGATCAACGCAACAGAATCTTCCGCATATCTGCCGGAGGAAGTGATCTGTGCTGTGGACGTGCCTCCGATGAGTGGAAGCCCCGGAAAGGCGCGATTGAATTCCGCAAGAAGCGCGTCATGATCCTGCTCATAAGATGCAAACAAAAACGCTGCTTTAGGAGGAGCCTGCATCTGGGCCCTGCATTGAGCAATCGCCTCGCGCATGGCGTCCGCAGAATCGACGTCGTCGCTGTAACCCACAGCAGCTTGAATCATGGAAAACAGGGTTGCTAAAAATTTTGATTCCCGTCAAGCCCTCATTCCATAAACCGGAGGAAAAGCGGGCGCTGAAGTATGACATTCGTTGAATTCACCATGAGCGAAGGTTCCATGCTGGTGAACCCATTTGCATTGCGCGCGGCCACTCCAGTCACGGACGGCCAGGGCAGAACTCTCCATTATATGCTGGAATTTGTGGATGGAAGCAACCTTCGCATAGACAACCAGCGAGATATGGACCTGATTCACAAGTACAGCGCCATGTTCACGCACACCAGAACAGCCGGAAAAACGGTCATGACCTCCTCCGGATCGTTTCACTCCGTGAATGTGAACATCATCCAGAATTACGAATCCGTGGAATCAAAGAGCGGACAAATTCGCCTCGTGATCATAACACTCAACGGCGGAGAAAAGCGCATTTTTGACAACGACTATGACATCAATGTGCTTCAGGAATGGATCCGCGCACAAAACGTAATTGTTAAATAGTCTCAACTAATCCGTAAACTGCGGACGCCTTCTCTCCAGTACCGCTTTCAATCCTTCCTCAAAATTCGCTCCAAGGAACTGAAAGAAAGTGTCCTCCTGACTTTCTAGAAACCTGTCGATCCTGGCCAGAGTGCCCGCGTGCATGTTCTCTTTCACGGACCGCATGCTGGAAAGAGGGCGATCTGAAAGGGACAAAAGGTATTTTCTGGACTCAATGAGGAGGTTTTCCCTGGGCACAATCTTATCCGCAAGGCCCATGGCCAGACACTCCTCAGGACGAAAGCGTTCTGCAAGCATGGCCAGAGATCGCAAATGATGCGGGCCCGTTACCTGCGAAATCATCTCCAGGAGAAACTCCGGAATCGTCAGACCAACTTTCACTTCAGAGAAACAGTAAGAATATTTGCCTTCCGCCAGAAAGCGAAAGTCCGTTGCAATTCCAATCACAGCGCCACCCGCCATTGCATGACCCGCAATGGCAGAAAGAGTAGGAGCCGGGAAGGCATAAAGATCCCGGGCCAGAGAAAGAAAACTTCGAAAAACGTCCGCGCGACCGGGAACGTCCAGGGCAAGCATTGCTTCTGGATCCAACCCGTTTGAAAAGAATGAATCAATTGCAGAATCAATCAGGAGTGCTCTGCATTCCCGATTCTTCGCGAGGTCCGCCAGGGTTTTTCGCATCTGCGAAATCAATTCGGGATTCAGCGCATTGAGAGGCGCCCGGTTCATGGTGATGCGTGCAATTCCGTCTTTGATTTCTAAATCCAGCATGCCCGACTGAGGAACCAACCCGCACAAAGGCAAGCCCAATCATAAGAAAAGTCATAGGTCCGTCCGTGCATTCTGATTGCACATACAGGGACCATCCACAAGAAGCTTCCTATGGCACGCTTGCTGATTTGCACACTGCTCCTGATTTCCTCGTCGGTTCTTGCGGATACAATTCTACTGAAAAATGGCCAGAAGATCGAGGGCTTGATTGTTTATCAAGATGCCGATGTAGTCCACCTGCAAACTGCAGACAAAACAATCGTTCTACAAAAGAATCTGGTGAAACGAATCAGCTATTCTCCGCTGCAGAAGCCAGACGCAAAGAAGCAAGACAACGAAGCTGAAATCGCAAAAGAGGAAAAGGAAAAAGAGCAAAAAGAGAAAGCAAAAAAGGCAGAAGCGGAAAGACAAAGACTCCAGCAAATCCAGAAAGAAAAAGAGAAACAGGAACTGGCGCGCAAAGAGAGACTCAAACAGGAACAGGCAAAGAGAGAGCGGGAGCGCGCGATGCGAGAGAAAAAGGAGGAAGAGGATAGGAAACTGGCGGAACAGAAACTAGCGGAAGAGAAAAAAGCGGCAGACGAAAAACTGGAAGCGGAAAAGCGCGAAACAGAAAAGAGGGAAGCAGAAAAACGCGCGGAAGAGAAGAAACAAGCGGATAAGCTCGAAGCGGCAAGACTCGAAGAAGAAAGAAAGAAACAGGAAGAAGCGGAACGACTCGCCAGAATAGAGGCGGAGAAAAAGCAAAAGGAAGCAGCAGAGCAGGCACGTCTGGCCAAAATTGAAGAAGAGGTTCGCCAGAAGAAAGAAAGAGAGGCGGCTGAACAAAAACGAATCGAAGACGCGAAAATCGCCGCAGAGCAGAAAATAAAGAATCCTAACTATCTTCTTTTCGGAATCGCCATAGGAAAAGGAGCTTCGAAAACAAGTGCAGGTGCAAACGCACTCTACAATATCGAATCCTATTCCCGTTTTACAGGCGGATATGGTTTGAGAACCAGATATTCGGCATCCACTTCATCTGACTCAAGTTCTTCCAGTTCATCCAGCTCTTCAAGTTCAGGACTACGTTCCATTTCCGGGATCCACGGAGCATCCGGTTTCACAAGCGATCAAACCAGCGCAAGCGAGGCAAACGCATCCAACCCATTTCAGGCCGGATCTCACAAAGGCGGCTCGCTGCACCTGCTTTACGGAATAGGCATGTGGCGCTTTGTATTCGATGTAGAACGATTCAAGAACAAGCGCATAGATCGGCTTGAGTACGGGGCTGGAATCGCCGGGCCACCTGGAGCAAGCCTGGGTGTAGTCTACGGTGCATTTACAGGCACCACGGAGCAATTCAACGAGGTAAAAATTGGCACTGAGTATAGCCTTGTGCGAAAGGATTTCCTGGACGTGTTTGTGCTGGGAGGTGGTCAGAGAAGAGCGCATAACGTTGCCGGAGAAACCATCCAGAACAGCATTCTTCCCGGTCAGTCGACGGTCCCAACTCTCCTCTCGGGAGAAAAAGCGTCCACACTCATGCGTGGATTGTATGCCGGGGGAGGACTCGAGCTCGGTCAATCGTGGGGATTGCGCACGTCTATAGAAGTGTACAGTATGAGAGGGAATCTCAGCGCGAAAGCAATCGGGCTGGGTCGATTTTTCACATTCACTCCTGGCACCGGCCAGATCGCTCTTCCGAGCGTGGATCAGAGGGGTACGGAATCAGGTCTTGTTTTGACCGCCGGGTTGTTCATACGAATACTTGAAAAATATTACTTTCGCCTGGACTATTCCGGAGATTCCGGAACATTCAAGGAGTCAAAGACGACTTTGTTTGGCCTGGACTACTCCAGTGATCCCGCAGCCGTTCTCGCAGGAGTCATCCTGCCCGGTCTGTATACGAGCAATCCAATGCTGGCCCGCTCCCCTGCGAAAGTGCGATACAGCAGTCTAACCGCGGGTTTTTCTATGCGAATTGATTTTGCGCGATGACGCGCCCATAGCTTGACAGAGAGAAAGCCGCGCATATTCAAGCATTATGATTGTCCAGGACTACATGACGAAAGACCCCGTCACAGTGAGAGCAGATGATCCCCTCTCCAGAGTCGGAGAGGTTTTTGACGTGGAAAGGTTCAGGCATCTCCCTGTAGTGGACGCGTCGCGCAATCTGGTGGGAATTCTATCAGATCGTGATTTGCGCAACATACAGTGCGCCATGGAAATCCTTGAAACGAGCGTTCAAGGAGAGCAGCACGTTCTCGTGAAAGATGTGATGACTGCGACTGTGCGAAGCGTTTCTGCGGGTGATTCTCTGAAATCTGCCGCCGAATTATTCCTATCTCTTCGCGTGGGGGCGCTTCCAGTGGTAGAGGACGGAAAACTGGCGGGAATTCTAAGCTACACGGATGTACTTCGCGCGTTCATTTCTCTTGCGAAATGATTTTGAGAATCGATCCAGAGCGATAGTCGACCACGTAAAGTTCACCAGCCTCGTCTTCGCCAAAGCTGGATATGTTGCCGCGCAGTTTCGCGACTGTAAATACATCGCCGGTCTTTCGACCGCGGTCCACAGGGAATGCGCGGATCACGCCGGATCCAAAATCGCCGTAAACGTAGCATCCCTTGAGCCTACGAATGGATCTTCCTCTATATAAGTAGCCGCCCGTGATGCTGAATCCTTCGTCTCTTCCGTAACTGTGAATGGGTGTCACAGTTCCTACAGAGCTGCAATTCGGCCGAAAGCAAATATCTGCCTCCATGATGTTCCAACCCAGATTGTCTCCAGGCCGAATCACACTCACTTCCTCGCGTCGATCCTGTCCAACGTCTCCGGCATAGATCAAACCGTCTGGCGCAATGCTGAATCTCCACGGATTGCGCAGCCCAAAAACAAAAATCTCAGGCAATCCGCCCTTCCCGACGAATGGATTGTCTTTTGGAATGATGTAGGAACTCATACCTTCGGGGGTCGGAATGATTCTTAAAATCTTGCCCAGGTAATTGTCCCTCCTCTGCGCATTGTTGTAGGGGTCCCCCGCCGATCCGCCATCCCCTGTGCCAATGAAAAGAGAACCGTCCGGTCCAAAGGGCAAGAGTCCACCGTTGTGGTTGTTGAAGGGTTGAGCGAATCTTAGAATCACTCGCTTTTTGTCCGGTTCCGGGCTCCCTCGAACCGGAATCGCAGCCACATTGGTCCAGAGGGGATTGCCCGAGGTGTAGTTCACGTAGACCCAGGAAGACTGCGATTTCTCGAAATCAGGCGCAAAAGCCATGGAAAGAAGGCCCATCTCGCCGCCGGAGCGAACAGTGGAAGTCAAATCAAGATACGGTTTGCCAGAGCATGTGATGATGCCGCGCTGCTCTACGACGCACATACCCGCGCGGCGCGAAAATACGACCTGCGTGGGATCCTTGAAACCGGAAGCAACTTGCACTAGATCTTCCGCGAACAACGGAAAACCGCAAAGCAGAATCGCGTTCGCAATCCAGCCCAGGAATTTTTTTTTGGTCATAGGATTTTTTTAATTCTAAAAAAGGGAGTGCTTCTTTTTGAAAGCAAATTCCTGTATCAAGAAAAAGGAAACAGATTGGTTCGCTGGAATTTTCTCACTGATAGCCTGGAAACAGGCGCGCTCTATCTCGATTGCAGATCGGAAGAGCAATACAAACTCGCTTCGATCAAGGATGCAGTTGGCTGCGGCTTTATCAAGAAACCGTACGGATCCGGCGCAAGCTCGCTTGCGAAGCTCGGCGGATTTCTCGCAGACGTAAGAAAGAAGACGGAGAGCAAGTCTACCGTCATCTGCTTCGATGAAGGCGAAGGCATGTACGCATGCAGGCTCGCGTGGATTCTCATTGGAATGGGAGTGAATGCGAAAGTGCTCGCTTACAAGTTCGACGATCTTCCAAAAGAGTGGCGCGCACCTGGAAAGGAACAACTCGCATCTCCTCCTGGAAAAGCAGTCCCTGTAAAATCTCTCACAACCATCAGCCAGCTCCAGAAAGATCTCACTCGCGTGCAGCTCATAGACAGCAGGACTATGGAAGAATACGAAGGAAGAATGCCTCGCATGACAAATCCAGATGTTGGTGGAATCTGCGGACGCATACCTGGAAGTGTTCACTGGGACTGGCTCATGCTCTACGACGCGGAAGGAAAGCTTCGCGCACGCGAAGAGGTGATGGCCCAAATCAGAGACATCGGGCTCATTCCTGAAAGACCAACTGTCATTTACGACTACAACGGTGCTCGTTCATGCACCACCGCTCTAGTGCTCACTCGCTGTGGCTACAGACAGGTTAGCGTGTACCTCGGATCATGGATGGAGTGGAGAAAGACAGATCTTCCCAAACAGCACGTTCGGGTATGGGGTGAGGAGTGAGGAAACTACTCGTCACTTCAGCACTTCCTTACGCAAACGGCCCCATCCACCTGGGCCACCTGGTAGAGACCATCCAGACGGACATCTGGGTTCGATTCCAGAAGTTATGCGGCCATGAGGCGTACTATTTCTGTGCAGATGACACTCATGGAACACCCATCATGATTGCCGCGAAAAAAGCGGGAAAAACACCGGAAGAATTCACAGCAGAAATCCAGAAGCAGCACTATCGTGATTTTAATGGATTTTTTATAAATTTTGATAACTATTACACAACCAATGCCCCGGAAAATCGCGAGTTTTCCGAGCTGATCTACGAGGCGGCAAAGAAGAAAGGCAACATTGCTCGCAAAACAATCCGCCAGCTCTACAGCGAAGTGGATGGAATGTTTCTGCCAGATCGTTTTGTGAAAGGTACATGTCCTAAGTGCAAATCTCCGGAGCAGTATGGAGATTCCTGCGAAGTGTGTGGCTCTACCTACTCTCCCACGGACCTCATCGATCCAAAAAGCACAGTCAGTGGAGACACGCCCGTGCTCAAGGAAACGGATCATCTCTTTTTTAAACTTGGCGATTATCAGAAGTTTCTCGAAACCTGGCTGGGCAAAGGCGTATCTCCCGGAATCAAGAGAAAACTGGACGAATGGCTGACAGACGGCCTACGCGATTGGGATATTTCGCGCGATGCGCCTTACTTTGGTTTTGCGATCCCCGGTGAAAAAGATAAATTCTTTTACGTATGGCTGGATGCACCCATTGGCTACATGGCTTCTTCGCGCAATTTCTTTAATCAAAACGATCCTTCGCGCTGGGATGAATTCTGGAAAGACGGATCCGGTGAGATCCATCACTTCATTGGAAAGGACATTGTTTATTTTCATACTCTATTCTGGCCCGCGCTTCTGGAAGCAGGCGGTTTTCAAAAACCGGCGCGCGTTCATGTGCACGGTTTTCTCACTGTAAACGGGGAAAAGATGTCCAAGAGCCGCGGCACACTGGTTCGCGCTGAAAATTATCTGAAGCACATGGAGCCAGAGGCTCTACGATATTTTTATGCGTCTAAACTTGGCCCGGGACTCGATGACCTGGATCTTTCACGCGACGATTTCCTTTCACGCTGGAATGCAGACATTGTTGGAAACATCACAAACATTTACTCGCGGTTATGCGGCGGCATCCTTCCAAAGCTTGGATCCACACTCTCAAAATCCATTTCAAAAGAAGGCACTGCTCTAAAGAAAGAAGGGATGGCCGCGGCAGATAAAGTCAAACAGCACTTTGACACTCTGGAATATGCAAAGGCAATCAAAGAGATTTCTGCTTTTGCGGATAGCATCAATCGATTTGTGGCCAGCAAAGAACCCTGGAAGACCATCAAAACCAACCCGGAAGAAGCCCGTCAAGTGGTCACAGACGCATTGAACTCTGCCCGAATTCTAGCGGGCCTACTCAAGCCAGTCGTCCCTTCCTTTGTTCGGGGCGTGGAGAATTTGCTAAATCTAAAAGAAGAAATTACTTTCCAGAATCTAGACCAGAAGCTCCCTTCGGAACATATCATTCATCCCTACAGAAATCTGGCGGGAAGAATGGACGAAAAGGTATTTGACGCAATGCTGGAAGAAGAAGCAAGACTTGCGGCGGCAGAAAAGCCGGCCGCATCCGCGGAAAAAACAGCACCTGAAACAGGCGCTAAATCACAGAGCAAAGCCTCTGAAAAGCCTGCGGAAAAAGCTGGGGACCAGGCAAAGTCAGGACTCATCTCCATAGAAGATCTGGAAAAAGTAGAACTGCGCGCGGGAAGAATTTTGCATGCAGAGCTGGTGGAAGGTGCAGACAAGTTGCTCCGCGTGGAACTGGACGTGGGAGAAGCGGAACCACGCCAGGTGTTTGCCGGAATTCGCGCCGCTTACAAACCAGAAGATCTAACTGGACTCACAGTTGCGTGCGTTGCCAATCTCATTCCTCGAAAAATGAAATTCGGAATCTCAAGCGCCATGTTACTCGCCTCCGGAAAGGACGCAGAACTGACTCTCTATACGGCCCACCGCCAGGCAAAGCCTGGCGATCGATTGAAGTAATCCGGTGAAGGAGCAGATGCGCCCACTGCTCAGAACGCTCGCTTCTGTTTCGCCGATTGTTGCGACAGCGATCACTTTCCTTCTTGTTTCTCCTCTGTTCGCGCAGATCACCCCGGGTCTTGGAGACTGGCGCACTCATTCGACTCCGCACTTTCGCATCCACTATCAGAAAGCAGACGAAGAACTTGCACATCGCATGGCGGGCATTGCAGAAAAAGTTCACGCGAAGCTGGATCCCAAATATCAAACGGGAGCCACAGAAACCCATGTGATACTCGTTACTTCAACAGATCTTGTGAATGCTTTTGCCACTCCGGTTGGTCTCGACAGAGTTTATCTATTCCTGGATCATCCAAGACCTGGAGAATTTGCGCGATTTGATTTATGGGCAGAAATTCTTTTCACTCATGAATACACGCACATTCTAACACTCCGCTACTACAACACGCCGTTTCTGTACACAATGCGAATTATACTGGGCTTTCCTCCCAACCTGATCGGCCCGATCGGTTTACAGGAAGGATACGCGGTCTACGAAGAAAGTCAGAAAGGGAAAGGTAGACTCCACGATCCGCTGACTCATATGATTGTTCGCACGGCAGTACTCGAAGACCGGTTCCCGGGTGCTGGCGAAGCAATGTCTGGCTCACACAGATGGCCGCATGGGCAAACTTACTACCTCTACGGCGCCATGATGGCGGAATATCTTCATAAGACCGAACCAGAAAAAGCCGGAAAATTTTGGAGAGAGGAAACACCTGTCTGGTTTCTGGAAATGAAACTCTCCTCGATGCGTATTCGCTCTTTCAACCTGCTCTACCGTGATTTTCGCACTTCAAAAGAAGAAGAGATGCGCAAAGAAATTGAATCGCTCAGGGCAGCAGGTCTTACGCAGTACAAACTATTAACGCAGGACGGAGAAACAAAGGAACACCTGACAGAAGGAGAAACGGGACTTCTGTACTTCGCGCGTCCCGGCGCTCGTGCATCCGGCATGTTTCGATTGATTCCGGGGTCAGAAGCGGAGAGAATCCGTCTTTCCTATACGTCGGAGGGAATGACGGAAAGAAACGGCCAGATTCTCGCAAGCGAAGACCATTTCTTTTACCCCGGGCTTGGAATCAGACAGGAGCTTCATGACGCCAGAAGTGTTCTGTTTTCGCGACTCCTCCCCGGCGTGAGCGTAGTGGATCCCCTTTTCTCTCCAGACGGAAATACTTTGTACTACATAGAAAAGGATCGCTTTGAAAGGCGACTGATCCGCGCCAGCTGGAAAAATGAAGAAATAAAGGATCCAGAAACCATATTTCATGTTCCTTTTTCTGGTATTCTGCGTTTCCCTGCGGTTTCTCCGGATGGGCAGCAACTTGCTTTTGTGGCCAGAAAAGACGAAACAGGGATGGGAGTGGTGCTTGTATGCGATGCAAGGGCATCCAACTGCAAGACTGTGGCCGCCGGTCCCGCAGCAAAAGTTCGCCCCAGATTTTCTAAGGATGGAAAACAACTTTTCTTCTCTTCAGATGCTGACGGAATCTATAACATCTACTCCGTAAACCTCGCGTCAGGAGAAATTCTGAAACGCACTCGCACACTCACTGGCTTCTTTGATCCAGTGCCTACCGAATCTGCGCTGTATGCATTGTCGTATAACGGTAAGGGGTTTGATGTTGCCGAGATTTCGTACGAACACATGCTTGCGGAAAAATCTGGATTGTTTGCCGCTCATGGAGACGAATCGTCATTCTTTGAAGCAGAAACAGAAGCACCTCTACCCGGACAACCGCAGAACTGGCCGGAAGATCCGGATTACAACGGAGCACTTTCCATGCGCCCTTACTTCGCCGGCTTGCTTGGAAGCGGCAGCCTACTGGGGCTCGGGGTGGCGGCGCTTGATCCGCTCGAGCGGCATGTTCTGGCAGCAGGTATTGTGGCCGGTGCGCCTGACCCGTATGCCTGGGCCTTCTACGATTACTCACGGTTCGTTGTAGGATTTTCCGGCTTTTATTCTACAAACTATTGGAAGAGAGATCGCGCGCCCGGATGCTTGAATCCATCAGATCCAAATCGTTTCATTTGTGACGATCAGTATTCTTTTGTCGAGAGTATGGGAGGATACCTGCGATATACTTTCGAGGGCAGGTATGTTTCCTTCCAGGTCCTACCTGGATATGCATCCACCAAAATGCGAAACGCGCGAAGGATTCGGACGTTGGAAATGGACGCGCGTGACTTGAATCTATCCGGTCCTTCATTTGCTATGCTTCTGGGCAGAACAGAAGAGTTTGCAGAATCAGTGAGCCCGGAAAGGGGCTTTCGCTTTTTTGCACTCACAGATTACTACTCCAAAACAACTTCGCGCAGAGAACTCGATCCGCAAACACAGCGACCCATTGACTACGGTGCAGCGGAGGGCGGGCTTGCCCTCTATCTTCCGTCTTTCTTTGATCATCACGTAAACTATCTTAGCGGTTATGCATTCACATCTTACGGGCCAGATCGCGAGGTAGAGAAAGTCAGACTGAGCAGACTGCAACGCGGGATCGCCTATGACCGCTCCCCGACCGCGACGAGCGCCGTTGTATGGACATATGAATATCGTCTACCAATTGCATGGCTTTCTGCGTCTCCTGAATCTATGCCGCACTTCATACTACGCAATATTGGAATGTCTCTGTTTTATGAGGCGGGCGCCGCCTTTGAGAAAATTCCATACCAGAGGGACTACAAAAGCAGCGTGGGCGTGACCTTCCAGTTTGGAATCACAGCACTCTACCTTCCTCTCGCTCCATTCCGCCTAACGTTCGTCAAAGGTCTTGGCCGCGAGGGAGAAAACCAGGTCTATCTTGGTTACGAAACAACGTTTGGTCCTGGTATGGACAGCGGACGCAATATTCCGGGGAATCGAATTGTGGAACCCTGGCATAGACCAATTCCGCGAAGCACAGAAGAACCAGGATATTTCCGCCGCGCCAGCGCCGGCGGCATACTCGAATAGCTAGCGTCTCAGTAAGGCATCAAAATTCGTTTTACGTTTTCGAAAACTCTTTCCGGCGAAATTGTATCCACGCAGGATAGATGCGTGCAGGCCGGGCAATCTTCAATGCATTCCTCTACTTGAGGCATGAGATGCCTGTCCAGAGAGTCTGCGATTTTTGTAAACAAACCCAGCACTCCTGGATCCGCAGTTCTCGGGCCCAGAGATCTGGCGTCGGGTTTGCCGAGCATTCTATGCGATTGCATGTCGTGTAACGTTACAACCGGGCGATGCAAAAGTGCTGCAAACACAGTCTCGGACCCGGCCGGCGCCACAATCGCAGAAGATTTTCTCATCCATTCTGCTTTCTTTTGAATTTCCTTCGCAGATACGAACTGAATTTCGGGTGCATACTTCTTGAGATACTGAACGTCTTTTGCAAACTCACGGCTGTTCGAAGAAGGGAGCGGAGTAAATGTTCGAGTGAATTTTTCTTCCGGGAGTGGAACGATCATCTTCGCCCCGAGCGTAGAAAGCAGGCGAGAAAGGCGCGCTGCATGACCCACAGGCCAGCTACCGGAAACATTGTGCTCATCAAAGAGGCTGGCATACACAATCATCTCGTCAGGGAGCGGGGCATTGCGAAATGAAATTCCAACGGATTCCGGAAGCATGTCCAGCCCGGCCTTCTTTAACTTTTCGCCGTCGCGGCGAAGATCAAAGAAACGCAGGAATTTTCCAAGGCGAGCGCCTCCTGCAATGCGAATGGATCCGGAAAACAGCAGCTTCATGCTCAAGCGAAAATCAACCGAAGGAACATAGATAATGTCCGCGTGAACGTTCCGTATCAAAGTGGACAGATCCCCCGCGGCATCGATGATCTCATCAAATAGCCCGCATTCTTCTGCAAGTGCACGATTCGCAGGAGCAACAATGAGCATCGTGCGAATGTCAGGATGACGCATGCGTATCAGTCGAGTGGCGTAGAGCCCTTCTAGAAACGCAGGTAGGTCGCTTTCGCCCGGGAGCGCCGCCACGAACACTCTCTGCTTTGGTGTTTTAGCCGGACGCTGTTTTTTTAGAAGAGATTCAGCCATCAATGATGATTACCGGAGGTGCTGACTGGATGCGAATCTTACCCGCATTTGCTACTGTCGAGGTGACGATACTTTCATCTGGCGATGTCAAACCGGCGCAGACAATCACTTTTTTATCCGGCCTGAAGTGTCTCTGGATTTCACCGAGGATCTTTTCCAGACGATACGGAGTTTCGTACAATACGATTGGTACCGTCATCTGATTCAGTTTTCGGAAGAATCCGCCTCTCTCCTCTGATTTTCTTGGAGGGAAGCCTGCGAAGTAGAAAGCTCCATTGATTCCCGCTCGGACAAGAGCGCTTGTCAGAGCCGTAGGACCAGGAACGATTTCGATTCGAATGCCCGCCTTTTCGCACAGGCGCATGAAGTCTCCGCCCGGATCACAAAACACGGGCATGCCCGCGTCTGAAACAACCACAGAGAGTTCTACGTTTGCCGCTTCCCGGACCAGGTCATTTAATTCATCCGCTGTGGTGTGTTCGTTGAGTACGCGAATGCGTTCGCGAATGAAAGGCACGTCCCATTTTTTGAAAAGACGCGAAACTGTAGAAGGATCTTCGACGAAGATCAAATTCGCATCACGAAAGGACTCAAGAGCGCGAAGGGTAATGTCAGAGGGATGCCCGATGGGCATCCCTGTAACTCTAAGTGTCGAGATCAGTATCTAGGAAGGCTTGTATCGATCTCAACCGCCCAGCGATCTACTCCACCGCGCAGACTCTTGACATTGGGAAGTCCATGTCCTTTGAAATACGACGCAGCTTCCAGAGAGCGAACTCCAGTATGACAGTAGAATGCAATCTTTGTATCCTTTGGCCACTTTTGAAGAATCTCGTACGCCATTTCGCGCGTAATGAGCTCTGAGCCGGGAATGGATACGATTTCGGCTTCCATTTCATCGCGCACATCAATCAGCTTCCACGGAGTTCCTGCATCCATCTCGGACTTCAGAGTCTGAGGATCAATCTGCATGGCTTCGTCCACACGAGCGCTTTCATAGATCCACTCAATGGCGCCATCCACTTCTGCAGGGCGATTGTGTTTCACAAAAACCTCTGCCAGAGTGTCCGTAGGCGCAAACCCGCAGCTAGAGCATCCGCCAATGTGGTACTTCTGAAACAAAGCACGCTTGGCGCTCGGATAGATGTTCATAATGTCTTGCATTTGCATTTGCTGGTTGATTTGCTTTTCAGCGATCATAGTCCCTCCCTCAGGGCGGAAAATTTAGATTTGCGTTTATGGACGGCCCTGAATGACTACGCGTCAAGTATAATGAAAATCTGGTTGCCTGTCCTCTTTTTCCTGACAGCCGCTTGTCTGGGCTCTATCCGAGACAAGCACAAGCCCAGAGTAGTCCTCAGCTGGCATGAAAAGGTCAACCGGGCCGGTGTCATGATCCGAGACCTGGGTCTGGACGTTCTGGCAGAACCACCAGGATCGCTTCCCTACTCCAGCAATGCCAGCGCGGCCGTGTGGCTGGGTGTGAACTTTCCAGTGGATCAACTAGCAGATGTTATGGACATAGGTAGGACCTATTACCCGGACCTCAGATACGTTGCACTTTCAGACTACGGTCTGGACAGTCCGCCAGCCCAGGTACATGACGAGGTCTACATCGGTGGTTCCACGGAGACTGCTCTCAAACTCGGACTCAAGGCCTGGACAGATCAGGACTTCCGCAAGCTGCGCACTCTGAAGACAAAGGAAGAAGTAGCCGCCTTTGTCAGAAGCAAATACGGCCCGCGGCGTTCCATGAAATGAATGTCCCGGACATTGACTCACTGGAACTGATTCCTCACTTCCAGCCTATCATCCGACTCGACGATCGTGCCATCTGCGGGTATGAATCTCTCGGAAGAATGATAGATCCGCAGTCGCGCGAAATCAAGTCGCTTGGTCCGATTTTCCATGGCCTGGACGCAGACAATCCAGATCATCGCAGAGTACTTTTTCAACTGGATACTTCTCTGCAAAACCTGGCGCTGGAGCGACTTGTGGAAAATCCGGCGGCTGATCTATTTATGAACATCATGCCGCACACTCTGGGAGAAGCAGCTGGAGGCGCGGGCTTTCGCATTTTAAGAAAAATCGATCAACTAAAAATTGATCCTTCGCGCATCGTTCTGGAAATCACAGAAGACGAATTCATGGGCGACATTGACCAGATGGTTTCCATTGTTCAGAATCTGAAATCAGAAGGTTTGAAGATCGCAGTGGACGATGCGGGAGCAGGACAGAGCGATCTCAATCGCATTGCACTCATTCGCCCGGATATCATCAAGGTCGACTTACAACTGTTACGCGCAAGCCTGGAAGACATAGGATTCAGACAATTACTCCAGACGGTTTCTGCGCTTTCGCACAGACTTGGATCGTCCTTGCTGTTCGAAGGAATTGAACGCGAAGAAGAACTGTTCATGGCCCTTCGCATGGGTTCGCGATACCTCCAGGGGTTTCTGTTCAGCGAAGCGCGTGCTTCCTTTCAAGAAAAGGGTCAGTTCGCAGGCTTACTGGATCGAGTCATCCGGGAACACAGCGCATTTGCTGTGGCAGAACTCATTCAGGGCTTTCAGATCAGAGACGAGTTGCTTGGATCCATGAGAGCGGCCGCTTCAAACCTGGACGCAAAGAACCTCAACGAAAGCCTGGCTGCTCTTCTTTCACAGTTCCCGCATCAAATCAGCAGACTTGCCATCTATGATTTGGACGGAAACCAGCTTACTTCTGAATTTCGCATTGAGGCAGGCGGCTGGGTGCGCGACGATTCTGCCATTTCGCACAACATCAGCTGGAGACCGTATTTCCTGGGAGCCATTGCACTCAGCAGATACCAGAGCCAGGACTGGTTCATCACAGAGCCCCACTACACAATCCAGACCGAATTCCCTCGCATCATTGTAGTACTCGTGCATGCGGAAGCGTTTGTAATTGTGGGAGAAGCGGACTGGCTGGGCTGAACCGCAGTCGCTCGTAAATCAAACTGCGTTCAGGGCTCGCGCGGCCTGCACCACGTCTTCCACCGAGTTATCATGATGGGGCGCGATACGAATAAAACCGTGCCGGGGTGACACAACAATTCCCTGGTCTGCCAGAACAGCTGCATTTTCATCTGCAGTTTTACCGTTAGCCGGAATCAAAGATAGGATTCCAGATCGATTCTCTCTGGCATAGAGGAGAGGCATCATCTTCTTCTGATCGAGCGCGTCCAGAAAAGCAGAATGCAGGTTTTGAATCTTTCCGAAAATGCTTTCAATCCCCTCTGCAACCGCCGCTTCCAGGCAAACACTGATCGCCGCGGATCCAGAAAAGTCATGAGTACTGTATTCAAACTTGCGCGCATCTGAATAAGGATTCCAGGCATGATCCAGGTAATCCATTCCTTGCTTCATCAAATCGGCACCTGCCATCACAACAGAGATCTTGTCGCGAAATGAAGCAGACGTATAGAGCAAGCCCGTTCCAACAGGACCGCGCAGCCATTTCCATCCAGAGGAAGCAATCGCCGCAAGGTTCATTTTTTCCGGGTAAATCGGCATGGCACCCAGGCTCTGGGCGCAATCCAGGATCAGATCGATATTTCTTTTCTTCGCAATTTCTCCGAGCTTTGCTATATCGCATGCAAAGCCAGTCGGAAACTGAACATGGCTTACGGCAATAATTCGAGTGCGGGACGTTAGGCGACTTTCCAGGTCCTCAAGAGAGAAGCCGCAAGGAGTCTGGGGAAAGCCAGGTGAATTTGCAAGCTCTCCGAAAGTGCGATTGGGTACAAGAATGAGTTTTGCTCCCCTTTTCTCCGCCAGCCGCCATGGATAGTGATTCGATGGGTATTCATGAACATAACTGATGATCTCATCACCCGGCTCAAAAGGATAACCCGCGGAAATCAGGCCGAGCCCTTCTGACGTATGCTTCACATAACTAATGTTAGTCGATTCAGTGTCCAGAAGTCTGGCCGCATGAGCTTTCACGCCCAGAACCGGATCCGTCCAGCCGCGAAACATCAACGCTCCTTTCTCCGCCTGCAGCGATATCTGATGCATGGCAGCTGTCGCCGCCGCGGGGAGCATACGACTGATCCCGCAGTGATTGAGAAAGATCATGGAGCCTTGTTTGTGGAAACGGGCGGATCGACAACTCCGATATTTGGAGCCTTCACGAAGGCGGCAAATGCGCTGTTGTAACCGTGGACTCGATGGGTTGGTTTGCCAGCTGGATCTACCAGGCTGCCGCCCGCATTTGCGTATGCGATGATCCCACCGTGTAGATTCACTGCGTCCACTTTCGCCTCGAGAAGCCTGGCGGTCAGCCGCGCCGAGCGATATCCCCCGGCGCAGTAAACGACCAGTTTCTCCCCCGGGCGATGGGGGATAGAGGCAGGGTCTGTGTCCGGCCGCACCAGAATCGCCCCTGGAATCCTGGAGACGCTCTGCTCCTCTGGTGTGCGGGCATCGACTAAGGTGTAGGAACTACTACGTGAGAGAAAATCGGACGCCTGGATCTCCGGAACCTCAAATCTGGTGGCAAACCCGGTTGCCATTGCGTCAAAACTTATGTCTTCTGCTGTTTCCACATGCTTTTGACAGCTCAGAACGGCCAGAATGAGGGCAAAAAAGTACTTGCCCATGGCCTTCCCTGACTGCGACTGAGTACCCAGTCTGCCGATATTAGGTTCTATCCACCGGTTTTTTGCATTGATTAGAAAAAAACTCACCATTGTGCTCTTTGCAGCCCTCGTTTCCACCGCTTTGCACGCTGAATCCATCGATGTGGCAGTGGACAACGTATTTATCCAGACCTTCCGCGGCAAGCCAGGCATCTGGACCGTCCCGGGCAAGGACTCATTCGAATATCTGCTCAAACAATACGGTTCTTCAAAAGAAGAAGTATTGAGCCTCAATGGCGGCAAGTTCACATCTCAATCCTACATGTTCTTTCCATATTCAGAAACGGTTCTCAAACAGGTTCTAGCAGATGGCAAAGGTAGACGCATCCAGAAAGTAGATCCTACTCGCTTGATGTGGCCCATCGAAACTCCAGTGTACACTTCCCGCTACGGAAATCGCGGCGGGGAAAGACATCCCGGACTGGATTTCGGATGCGCACGCAACACGGTCGTTGTGGCTGCAGATACCGGAGTCGTGGTACGGGCAGGATGGATGGGCGGACTTGGACTGGCGGTCGCCATTCAGCATGCAAACGGGAATGTTACCTGGTATGCGCACAACACAGCGGTCCTTCTTTCAGAAGGAGAGCATGTCAATCGCGGGCAGATCGTTGCCTATTCGGGTTCAACAGGCCGCTCTACAGGTCCTCATGTTCATTTTGAAGTTCGCTTCATGGACGTTCCACTCGATCCGGAAGATTTCATCCAGTTTGGACTCGTTCGCCCTGATCTCGTTGTTCGCGAAGGGCCACAGCAAGCGCTCTCTCAGGAAGTGAGCCTGGACAACGTAGTAATGAATCCTGGCCAGAGCCGACCCGGCCCTTGATCCTGACTCAAGCAAACTTAGATTCGCTCGAAGAAATGCTCGCAGGTCCCCCGGGACTCGCATGCTTTGATTTCGATAACACTCTCATACAGGGAGACCTGGGCGAATCTGTTATGTACTACATACTGATGCAGGGTTTGATCGCGGGAGATCTTCCCGAATTCTGGCAACAACTGAACCATCCCTGCATTCCGCACGAAGATGTGGAGACCTGGAAAAGACTCTGGGCGATTTACAAAGACCAGGAAGACGCTTTCAGTTATGAAAAGATCGCTCATGGCCTCATAGAAGCATACGAATCGATTGCAGAAAAATCCGGTCTGGAAGCCGCCTATCGTTGGACTTGCACGATCTTCTGTGGCAGCTCCGAAGAAGAACTCGCGGGCATTGCAAGGCATGTGTTTGAAGAAAACCAGTTACCTGGACTCGCCCCGCTCAACCTGGGTGCACGCGAAATAGACAACAGCATTCGAGTAAGAAGAACGTTCCAGAATCTGACTGCTCGCCTCATGAAGGCAGGCTGGGAAGTTCGCGTGATCACTGCTTCTCCCGAATGCACCATCCGTTATGCGGCAAATAAAGCTTTTGGAATCGATGAACAAAATGTACGCGGCATGCGTCTTGCCATTTCGAATGGAATTCTAATGCCTCAGATCATCGAGCCTATGACTTTCGACAGCGGGAAAGTCAAAGCGCTCAGAGAGATCACAGATCGGCCCATTGATTTTGCAGCTGGAGATTCGTTCACGGACCTGGCCATGTTAGACCAGGCACGTCACACTTTGCTTGTAGACCGCGGAAACCAGAAATTGCGCGAACACGGCGAATCGAAAGGCTGGTGGATCATACCGGCACTCTCTATTGAATAGCGCGAACCTATTCCGGAATTAAAAGCAAACAGGCTCGTACGTAGTCCGGATCACGCGAACCGGTGATGCATTCAATGTCTGACTTGTGAAATACTTTCGTGCATCGCATCTCGAAGGATCTGCGCGAGACTTCTGACTTCCAGTTCTGAATCAGGCGATCGCTTCCTGGCTTCTTCTTGAATTCTTCTGTAGTATAAACAGAAAGCAAATGATCATATGCCTGGGCGCACTGCGCCTGCGTTGCGATGGGAGACGGAACCACTTTGTCGGGGTTTTGATCCGGATCGCTCGTCTGGTCTTCCGCTGGATCTTTCTCTGGTTGCCTGTCAGGGTCCGCCGACTTGCATTCTCCCTTCAATTCGCACGCTACTCTGTCTGCTGAATATCCCGCCATGCACTCGTGCGCTGCCTTCGAAACGGTGGATTCATCCAGCAATTCCGCTTTGCGCTCTGCAATGCCGACTGCGGACAAATCGCGCGTCTGAGCTAACTCTTCGATTTGCTTTAGATATAGAGCGCGGCAGGACGCCTCATCCGCCTTGCGATTCTCCGAAAAACCGGGATGCACGAAAAAAAGCACAGAAACAAGCGCGATACGTATAAATGGTTGACTCATCGGGCAACCCTACCTTTTGAAAAGCTTCGCGGTTCACAATGAAAAAATTCAAATTCGCATCTGACTTCCTCTGGGGCACGGCCACAGC
>JAIBBM010000059.1 GCA_019694685.1 Leptospirales bacterium | reverse complement strand
ATATTGTTGCAAGTCTCTACGGTAGAAACAGTCTGCACGATATCATTCGCAGCGCTGCGCACGACGTTTTTGTTCCTCTCACTGTGGGAGGTGGAATTCGTTCTGTAGATGATGCGCGAGAAATTTTGCGCGCAGGTGCAGACAAAGTCGCCATCAATACTGCCGCGGTGAAGCGTCCTGATTTGATTCGGGAAATTGCCCACGTATTTGGATCCCAGTGCATGGTTCTTTCTATTGAAGCGAAGTGCCAGGCAAAAGATCGCTGGGAAGTTTACACAGACAATGGCCGCGAGCGAACAGGCCTGGATGTGGTGGAATGGGCAAAGCGTGCTGTCGGTCTGGGTGCAGGCGAAATTCTTCTTACTTCTGTCGATCAAGAAGGAACGCGAAAGGGCTTTGATTGCGATCTCGTTCGCGCAGTGAGTGATTCGGTTTCTGTCCCGGTCATTGCAAGCGGTGGGATGGGTACAGTCGAACACCTCAAGCAGGTGGTTACAGATGGGCACGCGGACGCGGTTGCGATGGCTGATATTTTACATTACAATCGTTCTACTCTCGCGGAGATTCGCTCTTCTGCGGCCGCACTCGGAGTTTCGGTGAGATCGGATGAGCTTTGACGTTGTAGTAATCGATTACGGGATCGGGAATCTCTACAGCGTTCGGCGCGCTTTTGAGGCATGCGGAGCAAATGTAGTTCTTACAGATGATCCAGCACTCATCGTATCCGCTCCCAGACTGGTACTGCCTGGAGTGGGGGCTTTCGCAGACGGCATGCGAGGCCTCATTGAACGAGGACTTGATTCTGTGGTTCGCGAATATGCGAAATCAGGAAAGCCTCTCGTGGGAATTTGTCTGGGAATGCAGATGCTTGCAACCGTCAGCATGGAATTTGGAGAACATCGCGGACTCAATCTGATTCCAGGCAAAGTGGTTCGAATTCCTTCTACCACCATGGAAGGAGCGCCTCACAAGATTCCTCACATAGCCTGGGAAGCTCTGGTGCGCCCCGATTCCATTCAAACGTGGGATAACACAATTCTTGCGAATACAAAACCAGGTGCAACCATGTATCACGTGCATTCATTCACTGTGGTTCCGGATGATGACGCGCACAGACTTGCAGATTGCTACTACAACGGGCGCCAGATTTCTTCTGTGATCCGCATGGGCAATGTGTATGGCTGCCAGTTTCATCCTGAAAAAAGCGGCCGTGCAGGCCTTGCACTTTTGAAGCGTTTTCTTGAAATGTCTTAGTGGTTAAGAAAATTTATTAAAAAGAAGTAAGATTGTGCTGAATCAGAAATCCATTCTTGTAACCGGGGGCACTGGCTCCTTTGGAAAGCGATTCGTGGGAACTATCCTCAAGCAGTTCCCCGATATCAAGCGTCTCGTGGTCTATTCGCGTGATGAACTGAAACAGTTTGAGATGGCGCAGGAATTTCCTGAATCGCAGTACAAGCAGATTCGCTATTTCATTGGTGATGTTCGTGACAAAGAGCGTCTTTCGTATGCGGTAGAAGGAATTGACACGGTGGTGCACGCGGCGGCCCTCAAGCAGGTTCCCGCGGCAGAATACAATCCTCTCGAAGCAATCAAGACAAACATCCTGGGCGCGCAGAATCTGATTGAAGCATGCATTGACAAAGGCGTTAAACAGGTTGTTGCATTGTCCACAGACAAAGCTGCCGCGCCCATCAACCTTTACGGAGCAACCAAACTCTGTTCAGACAAGCTTTTCATCGCAGCAAATCTTTATCGCGGAAATCACGATATCAAGTTCTCTGTTGTACGCTATGGAAATGTGATGGGAAGCCGGGGCTCTGTGATTCCGTTCTTTCTCAAACAAAAAGAAAAGGGGTTCTTGCCCATCACTCATCCAGGCATGACTCGCTTCAACATCACTCTGGATGAAGGCGTGAATATGGTGTTGTTCGCCCTTGCCAACATGTGGGGCGGAGAGATTTTCGTGCCACGCATTCCCAGCTATCGTATTCTCGACGTTGCAGAGGCAATCGCCCCAGGCATGGAGAAGCGCATTGTGGGCATCCGCCCAGGGGAAAAGATTCACGAGGAAATGATTACGGAGACGGATGCGATCAGCACTATCGAATTTGAAAAACACTTTGTCATTCTTCCTTCTTTTCAGCCCGCCTGGAATATCGACGAGTTTCGCAGCCATTTCAAAGGCAGCTTTTGCAAAGAAGGATTTCGCTACAACAGCGGCGAAAACTCAGAATACCTTTCCGTCGACCAGCTGCGCACACTGATACAGAGCGCCGCCATCAAATACGAATGAGTTCTTTTTCTCGAATTCCTTACGGCAGGCAGACTGTTACGCAGGAAGACATAGACGCAGTCGTAGAGACACTGCGTTCAGACTTTCTCACTCAGGGGCCAAAGATTGCCGAATTTGAGGAAGCGTTTGCGGCCTACGTTGGTGCGAAGTATGCGGTGGCAGTAGCAAATGGTACTGCTGCTCTGCATCTTGCTGCTCTTGCTCTTGGAGTCGGCGGCAAAAGCCGTGTGCTGACAACGCCCATCACGTTTGTGGCATCGGCAAACTGTGTACTCTACTGCGGAGGGAGCGTTGATTTTGTAGATGTGGATCCTGAAAGCGCGCTTCTTGATCTAGACGCTCTTGAAATAAAACTAAAAAAGAGTCCGGGGCTGTATGCCGGTGTCATTCCTGTGGACTTCGCAGGATTGCCCGTGGATCTTGAGAAGCTTCGTTCGATCGCAGACAGGCATGGTCTGTGGATTCTAGAGGATGCCTGTCATGCCCCCGGGGCGTCTTTTCGAAGTAAGGCGGGAACCTGGGAGAAGTGCGGCAGCGGCAAATGGGCAGATATTTCTATCTTTTCTTTTCATCCGGTAAAACACATCGCCTCAGGCGAAGGTGGGATGATCACTACCAACAACCGCGCGCTCTATGACAAAGTATCTCTTCTTCGCACGCACGGGATCACGCGTGACACTGCATCTTACCAGAACAGAGATATGGCGGGAGAGGGTGCCTGGTATTACGAGATGCAGGAACTTGGATTCAATTATCGCATGCCCGACATTCTTGCGGCACTCGGTCTTTCGCAGCTTCGCCGTGCGGAAGAAGGCCTTGCGCGAAGACGTGCGATTGCCAGGCGCTATGACAGTGCTTTCGCAAATTCTTCTGCTGCACCCATGATTCCGACTGAGTCTGAATTGCATGCGTATCACCTTTACATTGTTCGGGTAGAGAATCGCCGGGCCGTTTACGATCGTCTGCGCGAAAAGGGTATTCTTGCACAGGTACACTATGTGCCGGTGCACTTGCAGCCTTTCTATAGACGTCTCGGATTTGGGCCCGGAGATTTTCCGGCAGCTGAACAATTCTATTCTTCCGCGATCAGTCTTCCTATGTTTCCAGGGCTTTCTGATTCTGACGTGGACCGCGTAATCGCCTCTGTTCTTGAGTCTGTAGAATGATGCAACATTTGAGCCGCATCGCGCTTGGCACGGTGCAGTTTGGAATGGCTTATGGCGTGGCAAATGCAGGCCAGGTACGGCGCGAGGATGCATCCGCGATTCTAGATCATGCCTGGAAAAGCGGGATTCGCGCACTCGACACGGCTGCCGCATACGGCGAAAGCGAAACAGTACTGGGCGAAATCGGAGTTGCAGAGTGGACTTTGACTTCCAAGCTCCCGCCTGTTCCCGAAGACAGTGAAGTGGAAGGGTGGCTGCGGACGGCGGCGGAATCATCTCTTCGCAGGCTTCGCGTACCTCGCATCCATGCCATTCTGTTGCACAGCCCGGATCAGCTTCTTTCTTCGCGCGGTGAAAGCATCTATCGCGCGCTGGCGAAGCTGCGAGAAGAAGGACTTGTCTCTCGCATTGGCATCTCTGCCGTTCGCGCGGAGGATGCCATTGAACTTTTTTCCCGCTATGATCTCAATGCTGTTCAGGCCGCGATGAACGTGCTGGATCGTCGTTTTGAATCGAGCCACGCGCTGCGAAAAATGAAAGATGCTCGGGCGGAAGTACAGATCAGGTCCATTTTTCTCCAGGGGCTCCTTCTCATGAATGCGCAGTCGCGTCCGGCGAAATTCAAGCGCTTTGACTCCGTCTGGAGGCGCTGGGATGAATGGCTCAAGGATAAGAATGTTACCGCGCTTTCTGCCTGTCTTTCCTTCGCGCTCCAGATTCCAGGAGCAGACAGAATTGTACTCGGCGTAGACAGCCTGGATCATCTAAAAGAAATCATCGCAAGCATTCCTTCGCAAAAAAATATAGACATTCCGGCAAATCTTGCATCTATAGATGCGGCACTGCTTGATCCCTGGAGATGGGGGGAACTTTGAAAACACTCGCAATCATTCAGGCCCGCATGGGTTCAACCCGGTTTCTGAACAAGGTATTGAAACCTGTAGACGGCGTGCCTCTCATTGAGCTCCTTTTGCAGCGGCTTTCGCGCGCGCGAAAGATCGACCGCATTATTCTTGCTACTTCCCTAGATCCGCGCAATCAACCACTGGCAGATTGCGTTCGTGCGCTCGGATACGAAGTCTATCAGGGAAGCGAAAATGATGTACTGGACCGATATTTCCAGGCCGCACTCCCGCATAAGCCGGAGGATGTAGTGCGCATAACGGGAGACTGCCCTCTCATCGACCCGGGAATTGTGGACGAAGTGATCACCGCTTTTGAGGACCAGCAAGTTGACTACCTCACCAATACTCTGCCGCCGACGTATCCTGATGGTCTGGATGTTGAAGTTTTCACATTTGCCGCGCTCAAACGCGCGCACGAGGAAAGCACGAAACCAATTGAACGCGAACATGTGACTCCATTCATTCGAAACTCCGGACTTTTCAAGCTGGGCAATATTTCCTACAAAGAAGATCTTTCGTCGGAACGCTGGACCGTGGATGAGCCGGAAGATTTTGCAGTTGTAGAGAAGATCTTCCAGCACTTTCGCCCGAATGTGCATTTTGGCTGGCTTGAAGTAATTGAACTCTCAAAGACTCATCCTGAGATCTTTCAAGCAAATCGACATTTTATTCGTAACGACGGTTATCTTATGGGATCCGGACAGAAGCTGTGGAAGCGTGCTCGTAAAATCATTCCTGGCGGCAACATGCTGCTCTCAAAAAGAGCGGAGATGTTTCTTCCAGATCAATGGCCCGCCTACTTCAGCAAGGCGAAGGGCTGCCGCGTCTGGGATCTGGACGGCAACGAATACATAGACATGTCGGTGATGGGAATTGGAACGAACACCCTTGGATACGGCGATCCCGAAGTTGATGCAGCGGTCAGTGCGGTTGTATCGGCCGGAAATATGAGCACCCTCAATTGCCCCGAAGAAGTTTATCTGGCAGAGAAACTTGTAGAACTTCATCCATGGGCTGACATGGTGCGCTTTGCGCGTTCAGGGGGAGAGGCGAACGCAGTTGCAATTCGAATCGCTCGCGCGGCTTCCGGAAGATCGAAAGTGGCGTTTTGCGGTTACCATGGATGGCATGACTGGTACCTCGCAGCGAATCTGGGGGACGAAGCCAATCTGGCGGGGCATCTGCTGCCGGGCCTTTCTCCGAATGGAGTGCCTTCCAATCTGCGTGACACCGTGTATCCGTTTAACTACAACGATTACGCACAGCTCGAGTCCATTGTTTCTTCGCAGCAGATCGGTGTGATCATGATGGAGGTGTCGCGCAACCTCGGGCCTGAACCTGGATATCTGGAAAAGGTGCGCAAGCTTGCAACGGATCGTGGAATTGTTTTGATCTTTGATGAGTGTACTTCCGGATTTCGTCAAACGTTAGGCGGTCTTCATAAAATGTACGGCGTGGAGCCTGACATGGCCATGTTTGGAAAAGCGCTCGGCAACGGATATGCAATCACAGCGTGCATTGGCCGGCGTGAGATCATGGAAGCCGCGCAGACTTCGTTTATCAGCAGTACCTTCTGGACGGAAAGAATCGGACCAGCTGCCGGGCTCAAGACACTGGAAATCATGGAGCGCACCAGGTCATATGAACAGATTACGGCGACGGGCAGAAGTATCTCAGAGCGTTGGGAAAAATTGGCCGAAAAACATTCGCTGGAGATTGATGTATTCGGACTTCCTGCGCTGACCGGCTTTGTTTTTAAATCAGAGAATCACCTCCCTTATCGCACACTGCTGACGCAGGAAATGCTTGCGCGGGGATTTCTGGCGGGAACAAGCGCATATGCCTGCACCGCACACACGCCCGAAATCATCGACGCATATTTTAATGAACTGGATCCAATCTTCGCAACAATCCGAGAGTGTGAAGAGGGGCGCGATGTGTCTACTCTCTTGAAGGGACCCGTGGTTCACAGCGGTTTCAAGCGGTTGAATTAGTTGATGTACTACCCACGCGACATGGGCAATTAGTGCGGATTTCTCCATATCCATAATATCGTCTGGCCCATCTGGCCAAACACGGGGAGTTGCAAGGCCCATTTGTTTATAGGCGAATCGTAGTCCGGGAGGCTTCCATTCATTTTTGCCATCTTGGCATTCACTACGCGACTCAAGAAATAGTAGGTGGAAGAAAAATCAAGTCGCTGCGCCAACTCTAATGGCAATGCTTCACTGGCGAGTTTGTCATCGTCGATATAGACATTGTGCCAAGGGGGTGTGATTTGGTCCAATTCCAATGAGACGCGGGCCGTGTTGATTGTATCAAGTCCCCGTTTGCTGCTCTCGCACATCAAAAATAATCCACCTGGTTTGAGAACTTTAGAAATCCTTTTTATGACCTCAACCTGGGTATTGTAGTCGCTCAAATTGATGAGCGCTCTCTTAGAGACAACGAGATCGTATTTCTTTTCTAAAGAATCAACTTCATTCAAGTCATGGACAAAGAAGTTAATGTCACTAATCAAGGCCTGGCGCGCGTTCTCCGTGGCGGCACTCACCATGCCCGGCGAATAATCAAATGCATCCACGTGCACATCGAAGTGCTGCCGCATTTCAATCGAGTTTCTCCCATCCCCGCAACCGACCTCAAGGACATGAAGCCCATTTGTTAAAAAAGATGAAATCGCCTTCCTCTCTAGTTCATCCAAGATCAAATCTTTTGTGCCAGACTTGATTCCCTTTTTGGATTGCTCTTCCCAGAACTTGTAGACGTCCTCTTTCATGCCGTGGTTCCTTCTGACATCGCGCGATAAATTTCTCGGAGGCTTTTGGTATTGAATTCCATGATCTGTTCCCATAACAGCCAGCATGTCATGGATTTCCAGTATTTTTTGTTGCGCGAGGAGGCGTCGCGGCCAGGGTAACCCAAGTATTTTCCTCTGATCGTGTGATGTTTTTTGAAAGGAAAGTGGAATGATACAGAACATACTTGTCATAGCGGCTCATCCTGACGATGAAATTCTAGGATGTGGCGGGACAATGGCCCGTCATGCAGGCGAAGGCGATAGTGTTCATGTTTTGATCCTGGCAGAAGGACTGACCAGCAGAAGCGAAGAGCGAAACAGGGGCTCTCATGAAACTGCGTTGAGCGAGCTTGCGCAAACTGCAAAAGGGGCGAACGAGATTCTGGGCGTCAGGAGTTGCGAACTGCTCGATTTTGCAGACAACAGAATGGACGGAGCGGATTTGCTGGACGTTGTCAAAGCAGTCGAAAAGAGAATCGATGCGCTGCGCCCCGACGTGATCTATACGCACTTTCCGGGCGACTTGAATGTGGATCACAGAATTGTCAGCCAGGCTGTTGCAACAGCCGCGAGACCCGTGCCCGGTCAGACAATAAAGGAAATTTACTTTTTTGAAGTACAATCAAGTACTGAATGGCAGATCAATCCTTCTGCAAACGGCTTCCTTGCGAATCATTTCGTTTCTCTTTTTCCAACTCCAGACAGCAGATACATGTCAAAAAAGCTTGAGGCTCTCGCTCTGTATTCGTCTGAGATGCGGGATTTCCCTCACGCTCGTTCCGTGCGTGCGGTCGAAGCGCTGGCAGCTCTGCGCGGTGCAACTATCGGAACAGAAGCAGCAGAAGCATTCATGACGGGCCGGGTAATTAGATGAAAGAAAGAACAATCAAAGTTGGCAGCCGCGAAATTGGCGGCAAGCGCACGTTCCTGATTGGAGATATCGGTTCCAATCACAACCAGGACATTCACCTTCCATATGAGACCATCGATGCGGGCGTCGCTCGCGCAGATCTTAAAGCAGGATCTGTTCTGAACTGGAACGAACTTGAGGGCAAGCTATGAAGAAGAAGGTTCTGAGTATTTCACTTGGCTGGGAACAGGAACCGCATTTGAAGCGGCTCATGTCCATGCCTGATTTAGAACTGTATGGTATTCATTACACGGAAGATGCCGTACACGCTTCATCATTTCACGAGCGCATCCATGGCGACCTGCGCGATCTGAGCACGATGCTCGAGTTTGCAGATAGAATTCAACCTTCTGCAGTCATCTCGGACGAAGACGACTATGGGATTTTGCTGGCTGCTTTCGCAGCCGAGAAGTTAGGTCTGCCAGGTCCTCGCGTAAGTGAAGCCCAGCTGGGAGTCAATAAGTATCTGCAGAGATGCCGCGCTCTAGAGAGCGGGCTCGTCATTCCTCGTTTTTCCCTCTGCAAGTCTGCTGATGACGTTAGGCGATTTATCTCGGCGCATGGTTCTCCTGTCATCCTCAAACCGATCGACAGTCGCGGATCTATCGGCGCTTCAAAGATCACGGATGAGTCTCAAGCGTCGGCCGCATTTTACAAAGCGGTTTCCGCCAGTCCGTCTCTGCTTGCAATTGTAGAAGAGTACATAGACGGCGATCATTTCAACGTAGATGGTTACTGTTTTTCCGGCAAGGGTCCTTCTTCTCTTGCTGTTTCTGCGAATTACAAACTCGCCGCGGCAGACGGCCTGGTAAATGATTCGATCGTTTATGGCGACGTGAAATCTGAGCTCCGCCACGTTCTCCTCCGCGCCGGTGAAGAAACTGCAAGAAGTCTTGGCTATGCATTTGGTTTTTTTCATGGTGAATTCATTCGCAAAAAGTCAGACGGAAAAATCTTTCTGACAGAGATGGCAAATCGAGGGGGCGGCATCCTGATTTCGCAGGTCCTGCTTCCATTCGTCACAGGGCTCGATCTGGTGGGTATCTACATTGGAGACTGCCTTGGTGAGAAAAGGGATTCGCACGTGTCCGCAGCCGAGAATTTTGCGCGCATCGATTTTGTGACTCTCGAAGCCGGCAGAATTTACGGAGGCCTCGCGGAAGCTCCAAACGAATCAGGAATCCTGGCAGTCGTGCCGTTTGTAAAGCCTGGCCAGCGCTTACCGCATATCGGGAATGGCGCGCAGCGTCATATGATGATGATTTCGACGGAAAGAGACAGGACGCTTGTGGAAGAAATGAAGCTAAAATTAAAGGAACGGGTATTGTACAATGGGTAAATTGAAAAGCTTTCGCGTCGCAGATGATTTCGCCTTATTTTATCAGGAGAACGGGTTTGCTGTCATAGACGATCTGGTATCCAGAAAAGATGCGGAAGGAATTCGTTCGGAATTCCTGGATATCTGCGATCATCTGGGCAGGAAGTATGCTGCAGATTTCAAGAGCAATGATCCTGTGAAACGCGCTCACGCAATCTTTTCTCTGGGAGGAGACTTTCGCAGGAACATTGAGCACTTTTCCAGCAGCTGCGCAGCACCACATCCCTGGCCGCGAGCGATGGATTTACGAATATCTTTCGCAAGATGAATTTGAAATATCCGATCCTGCGAAACCAGGCAATCCGCATCGACTTTGCTGAGGAACCCCAGTATCTGCAGGGAATTCATCAGGATGTCCGCGGAATGCGTTCTGCCAATTGCTTGAATTTCTGGATCGCATTGCGGGAAGTAAACGAGTCGAAGGGCACTCTCTCTGTGTTCCAGGAAGTCATCGGGACGGTGCGCGCATACCAAATCTTCAACCGGGTCATCTTTTATCACGACCCTCAGGTTCTGAAGTATTGTTTCACTTTAACGCCGCAGCTTGCGATGAAGCATGACTATCTGCCGATCCCGCAGCGTGAAGCGATGATATCACTTTCCAGGCAGTCTAACTCTTGAATGTCTTCGACGTAAATGTGCACTTCCATCAGGTGATGGAAAACGACCTCCACAGTGCGACCCAGACAGAGGATGCGGCGCGCAGCCTGAAAACAGAGTCGACGATGGACGTCTCTGACTATATCGAATGCATTGAGCGGAATGCGGATGAATGGAGAAAAACATGCCAGAGCGCCAACTTCATGTTTTTCAACCACAGCCTGTTTGAGGGGACAACGCTTTCTTCTGTCGTTCAAAGAATCCAGGCTCAGTTTCCGGGGTCTGCCTGCACCGCTCTCATGAACGTGGAGAAGCCTGCCCGCCTTGAAGTTCTTCGGAATCTAAAATCGATTGGCTTTTGCGCCATCAAGTTTCATCCCTATTCTCAGAAGATTGAGAGCCAGCATCTCGATTGCATCCTTGAAATTTGCGGACATGCGCAGACACTCGGAATGCCGATCTTCATCTGCACAAGTTTTGGGACAGCGAAGATGCACGATCATGACGGCATCGGTCTTGCGTGCAAGATTGCGGATCGCATATCCGGAGTTCCGATTGTTCTCCTTCACGCCGGCGCGATTCGATGCTTTGAAGCCTTCCTGCTTGCAGAGGACAGATTGAATGTCTTTCTCGAGACGTCCTTCTCCCTGGATTACCTGGAAGGTTCGCGCTACATCGATGATTTCATGTTTATATTCAAGCGTCTTGGCTCTGAGCGGATTTTGTATGGATCTGATTCTCCTTTCGTGCGAATGGACTCTGCTAAAGAAGCGCTGGAACGCAGACTGAGAGGCTACGGTTTTTCGGGAGCAGAGCTGCAGAATATTTTTCATGACAATGCTGCCCGTATGTTTGCCCGCAAAGATTAGTATGAACGGTGTTCTTTTTCTGACCGAGGCCGGACCGGAAATTGGACTGGGGCATGTGACCAGAATGCGGGCTGTCGAAGCATATCTTGCAGAGCGCAACGTAGAGACTGCTCTCGTGGTGCGAGATATCAGCTCTCCTGATTCTTGTGAGTGGCTTGCTGACTTCTCATGGCTGCCGGATTGCCGCGGCTTTGACTGCGTTGTTGTAGATTCGTATCTTGCGGACCGGAGCAAATATGAAATTCTTCGCAGAGAGTTTTCGCGTGTAGTCGCTATCGATGACTACAATCGTATTGTGTATCCCGCGGATCTGATCATCAATCCGAATGTCTATTTTTCGTCTGTGGACTACAGCAGCCAGAGCGCTGTGTGCGTGGGCGGCCCGTGTTACATCATTCTGCGCGGGCTGTTTCGCGCCGCTCGACCATCCTCCGGGCCGACCGGCGGAGTACTTGTAACGTTAGGCGGCTCTGACTGCCGGCGTCTGTTGTCCCGGTTTGGAAGCCTTTCTGAAACCCTGCCTCTGACTCTGATTGTTCCGGAAGAAGCGGCCCGCCCGGAGCTGAAGCGATTGTTTCCACTTGCTCGAGTTCTTGGCCGTCTTGACGAAGCAGACATGCTGGATAATTTCTTGCGCGCTCGAGTGGTAGTGCCCGGATGCGGTCAGTCTCTTCATGAGCTTGCATATCTTGCCAAGAACACGATTGGAATCTGGATAGATGATGACCAGACAGGAAATTGCGACTACTACGTTGCGTCAGGTTTTCTGAAGCAGAAAATTACCTGGGATGATCCGCATCTGGAAGACAAGGTGACTGAACTTGCTTTGAAATTTCTCTCTTCGCACGAGCAGCGCACTCGCCCTGCCTTTGATCCTGAGAGAAATATGGAGAACTACTTCCGTCATCTGGCTCTAAAAGACAACCATGCCGCGTGATAGATTCCTGATTACTACCGCAGACGAGCGGGCGTGGAGGCGGGACGTGCCTGTCGTCTTTCTTGGAGAATGGTGCAGGCTGTTCAAGAGGAAAGAGGCCTGGAGCGAACTGGACGCGATTGTGTGTCCTCCCTATGGAGTCAGCAAAGCGCGCAAGGATCACGACTTTGAAGCGGCATCAGGACTGGAACGTGAACTGATTCCTGTTCTGGCCCAGGGACTCAACCGGGCTCATGGACTACATCACAGCGAGAGATTCTGGCGGATCCTTGCCGGGCACTGGTTGAAGCGATTTGTTGATACAATTTACAATCGATACCACACCCTGGAGCAGTGCACCTCCGATGTATCAGGGATGCGTGTGCTCTGGGACGAACAATACTCGCTGGCAGTGGTCAATTCTAATTCTTTCGTATGGGCATCGAATGATGCCGTCTGGAACAATGTGTTGTTCGCGCGGCTGCTTCCTTATCTGGGTTCATTTCAAATAGAGCGCGTACTCTGTGATCTTGGTTCGGGATTTCGCATGAAGGAAGTTCATCCTGCGCATGCGCTTCCAGCGACCGCGCTCTCCAGGTTGAAGGCCCGGCTTCGAAACATTCTCAGGTGGCTGCGTGCGAAAAGATTTTCGAATCGCGACGCACTCATCCTTCATACGTACATGTCAGCGGAGGCAGAGTTCGATCTGCAGAGAAAAATCGGCCAGAGACCGCGAACATGGCATGTACCTCCTCATGCTGCGCTGGCTCCAGTCGATCGGAATCTGCGCGAAAGTCTGAGAAGCGATGCTTCCGTTGCGGACCCTTTACGCCGCTCTTTGCACGATTTGTTGTTCGATCTGCTGCCAGTCTGCTTCCTCGAGGGTTTTTCCGATCTTCGTCATCAGGCATCTATGCTCCCCTGGCCGCGACACCCGCGATTCATCTTCAACTGCGCAAACTATGACACAGACGAAGCTTTCAAATGCTGGACTGCAATGCGAGTGGAAGAGGGAATCAAGTATTTCATTGGACAGCATGGAAACAATTATGGCACGCATCGCCAGATAGCCCGGCGCACTACGGAGCAGATGACTGCGGACAAATTTCTAACATGGGGATGGACAGACGGCCATCCGGCGAAGGTTCCAGCGTTCATGTTTCGTCATGGAGGCGCTGCGAAAGTTACCATGGACCCGCACGGAGGCCTCTTGCTTGCCGAAGATTGTCTGCCGCACCATGTCTATTGCTGGGATATCTTTCATGACTACGATCGTCTGTTCTCTGCTCAGCTTTCTTTTGCGCGAGCTCTGCCACTGGCTCTGAAGGCGAAACTCACAGTGCGGCTTCACGGTCCGGGGGAGAACCTCGAGCGCTGGGGAGATCGTGAGCGGTGGAGGGATTTTGATCCTGAGATCGAGCTGGAAGGGGGGGCGGCACCGTTTGGCGAGCTGCTCCGCCGCAGCCGCCTCGTAGTGTATGGGTATGATTCTACCGGTATGCTTGAAAATCTGGCGAGCAATGTGCCCACGATGGCGTTCTGGGCAGATGGTCTGGAGCATGTTCTGGACACAGCTCTTCCCGTATACGCGTTGTTAGTCGATGCTGGAATCATTCATCTTACCCCCGAATCTGCTGCTGCGAAAGTGGCGGAGGTCTGGGATGATGTTTCTTCCTGGTGGCTCAGCCCTTCCGTTCAGGAAGCACGAAGTAAATTCTGTGAGGCTTTCGCCCGCACGAGCGAAACACCTGTCGACGATCTCGTTCGACTTCTGACCGCATAATGTTTGAGATCACCTTGAAGACCTGCATTTCCCTGGACAATTATTACCGCGGCGGCGTGGATCTACTCGATGTCGTCAAAGCAATCGAAAAGAAGATCGATGCGATTTCCCCTTCTATTGTTTATACGCATTTTCCAGAAGATTTGAACGTCGATCATCGCATTGTGTCCCGGGCCGTGATGACTGCATGCAGACCCGTGCCGAGACAACTCGTTCGTGAGATTTATTTTTTCGATGTGCTTTCAAGCACTGAATGGGGAACTGGTGCACGCGCGTTTCAGCCAAATGTATTTGTGCCTTTGACAGGCGGGAAGGGCGGCAACTACCTCGACGCGAAGTTGCGCGCACTTGCTTTCTATGAAACTGAAATGAGGGCGTTTCCGCATGCGCGTTCCCTGGAGACGGTTAAGGCTCTCGTCGCGCTGCGTGGTTCAAATATAGGCGAGTCGGCAGCAGAAGCATTCGAAGCTGCCAGGGTGGTTAGATAATTGGACAAGATCATTAAAGTCGGCAATCGCTCGATTGGCGGAGACAGTACATTCCTGATCGGGGACATTGGCTCAAACCACAACCAGGACATCCAGCTTGCTTATGATATCATTGATGCGGGTGTGGAAGCAGGGCTGGACGCAGTGAAGTTTCAGTCACTCCAGAGAAAGCATCTGTATCTGAATCCAACACAGGAGGAAACAGATCTCTACAATAAGATTGATCTGGAAGAAGACTGGCATTTTAAACTGAAAGAGCACTGCGACCGCCGCGGAATTGTATTTTTTTCTTCACCCACTTACTTTCGGTCTGTCGATCTCCTGGAGCAGGCGGGCGTGCTCATTTACAAGCTTGCATCTGCGCAGATTGGTTCTTTTCCACAGATTGTTCGGCGCGTTGCCTCCCTGCGAAAGCCAGTGATCCTTTCCACCGGTCTTGTATCTTATTCCGGTCTTGAACGCGTAATCAAGATTTTCCAGGAAGAAGGAAACGATCAATTCATCATCCTTCATTGCAACAGTCTGTATCCACCAGCGTACGATCGCGTGAATCTGGGATTGATTTCTACCTATCGCCGAATGTTTTCCAATCCTGTCGGGTTTTCAGATCATACCATGGAAAATTATGCGACAGTTGCCGCGGTTGCTCTTGGTGCGAAAGTAATTGAAAGGCATTTTTGCATGGATCGTGCAATCGTCACTCCGGACAGTCCTGTCTCTTTAAATCCCGCTGAGATAAAGGATATGGTGAAAGCAGTGCGCTCGATCGAACAGGCCCTGGGCAATAAACCGCGCACGACTATCGAGCCGGAAGAGGCTGGATTTCTAAAATCAATTTCATATCGCCTCGTGCTGACTCGAGACTTTGAAAAAGGGCATAATTTTTCGCGCGGTGATTTTGAATACTGGCGCGAAAAATCAGGTGTGGATTGCCGCGACGAAGAACTGGTTCTGAACCATTTTCGCGCGGCAAGATCCGTGAAGCGAGGAAGCATCCTGTCCTGGCAGGATCTTGAAGGAAAGGGTTGAAGAAAGTTCTTTGCATATCCCTGGGATGGGAGCAGGAACCGCAGCTGCGGATTCTGAGCAAGCGCGCCGATGTGAAACTTTACGGCATTCACTACAATGCGCCCATTCTTTCCGGAATTTCTTTTGAAGAAGTCATCACAGGTGATCTTCGCGACCTTACACGAATGCTTTCCTTTGCAGAACGTGTGAGACCCGATGCGGTCATTTGCGATGAAGACGATTACGGGGCGATGCTGCAGGCGGTGATTGCGGAACGACTTGGTCTGCCCGGTCCCAGAATTGCGCAGGCGCAGCTGGGTGCGAACAAGTTTCTTCAGAGAACGCGCGCAGGCGAGGCAGGACTTAAGATTCCTCTCTTTCGTCTTTGCGCATCACACAACGACGCAGAAGAATTTGCCGGGAAGTGCGGCTATCCTTTGATGATCAAGCCTGCAGACAACCGCGGTTCCATTGGAGCCGCAAAAGTGAATGATGCGGCTGAGTTGCGCGATGCTTTTTTCAAGGCAATGTGTGCAAGTCCATCGTGGCTTGTGATTGCGGAAGTCTACATTGAAGGGGAGCATTTCAACGTAGACGGATATTGCGAAGCAGGAAATCCCAGGCCGCTCGGGGTTTCGCGGAATATAAAATCAGATCGCGAAATAGTAAATGATTCCCTGGTTTACGGTGACGTGAAAGGAGAACTGCGCGACCGACTGCTGCGCGAAGGGGAGCGCACCGCACTTGCTCTTGGATACAATTTTGGCTTCTTCCACGGGGAGTTCATTCTTTCTTCCTCTGACAAAGAGATCTATCTCACAGAGATGGCAAATCGCGGCGGTGGTATTTTGATTTCGCAGCTTGTCCTTTCGCAGGTGACGCAGCTTGATCTGGTGACACGATACATTGCGGATTGTCTCGGGGAGTCATTCGCGCCTCTGGCCGCGCCTTCGGATCACTACGTTCGCATTGATTTTACATCTCTTGAACCCGGTCGCACGTTTGCCGGTCTTCGTGATCAATCACTTCCAGCGGAGGTAGTGAAGGTTGTTCCTTTTCTATCTCAAGGTTCTCTTGTACCGGTCGTTGAGAATGGTGCACAACGTCACATTATGGTGATCTCTTCAGAGCGAGAAGCGGAGAGAATTGTCCGAATCAAAGAGAGCGTTCAAAACGCAGTTATCTACGGATAGAAAGAAGGAGTAAGAAAAATGAATCTAACACCATCCCTGAGTATCAAAGACGAATTTGTTGATTCTTATCGAAAAAACGGTTTCGTTCTCTTCAACGATTTGATCCGGCCGGAGCAGGCCACATCCATTCGCAGTGAGTTTCTTGCGATTGCAGAAGATTTGAGCAAAAGATACAAGATCGAGCATACAAGCGAGGACCCCGTGCGTCGTGCGTACGAAGTATTTGCTGTCGGCGGAGTTTTTCGCAGACACATCTACGGCTATTCTCAGCAACTTCGCAGCATCACAAGCCTCGTGGGAAGTGACGGTTTTACTCAGGTTTTCAAGAAAATGGGCCTGCGTTTTCCTGTCTTACGCAACCAGGCTCTTCGCATTGATTTCCCTGACGAGCCTCAATTTCTGCAGGGAATTCATCAGGATGTGCGCGGTATGCGATCCGGGAATTGTTTGAATTTCTGGATTTGTCTGCAAGACGTTGATGAACAGAAGGGGACACTGTCTGTCTGGCCAGGAAGCCACATGGACGGGCCCGTTGTTCCCAAACACTTCAGTTCTGAAGGGTATCAGATCTTTACCGAGGAAGAAGTGTCGCACTACAAGAAAGACTACCTTCGCACACGGCCGGGCCATGTGTTGATGTTTCATCCGTACTTATATCACGGTTCACATCAAACGCAGGAGAAAACTCTGCGCTTGACTGTGACTCTCCGCTACGATGACATCGGCGACATGGAATGGCTGAGGGAAGAAGAATGTCCTTTTGAAAAGCTGAACATTCAGGATCGCTCGAAATTCAAAACGGAATGATGGACCCTCTAAAGAGCATATCTGAAAGCCTGGTGCAGCGGTATTCAAATCGGTACCGCGAACTTGGCGACAGTATCCGAACGCTGGGCTGGGGTTCCACTGAACAGCAGCGATATCGCTTTGCGATGTCGCTGTCTCTGCTTGGAAACACTGCCGGCAAGAAGATTGTGGATGTTGGATGCGGGTTCGGGGATTTCTTTCGATTTTTGATCGAGTCCGGAGTCGAGTTCGAATCCTACCTTGGCGTAGATATCAATCAAGATCTGCTGGGGCAGGCCAGACAGAAATGCAATGACCCACGTGCGACTTTCGAGAGAATCAATATTTTGACGGAGCCACCGGCAGAGCCGTTAGGCGACATTCTTGTAATGTTTGGTATTTTGAACTTCCATTTGAAGGAGAAGATGAATAATCTGGACTACACGAGGATGTTTGTCAAAAACGCATTCTCTCTGGCCCGTGATCGCCTGATCTTTGATTTTATTTCCACTCATCGCACACCATCCTACCCTGCGGAGGATTTTATCTACTATCACGATCCTGTTGAAATCCTTGCTTTTTGTTTCGAGTTGACCCCTCGCGTGTCGCTCAAACACGACTACCTTCCCATTCCCCAGAGAGAAGGAATGATCGCTCTTTCGCATTCTGAATCATGAGTCATCCTCGAATATTTGACGCAAACGTGCATTTTCGTCCCCGGGCAATCGGCCTGGATGTACACGATCAGACGGCCCAGGCGGCAGGCGGGCTTCGCACAGAAGGAGAAATGACCCCGGAGGATTACTTCGTATGCCTCGATTCCTGCGCGGAAGAGTTTCGAACCAATTTTGATTCCGCGAATTTCATGTTTTTTAATCCGAACCTCCACTCCCAGGAGGTGCTTTCGCCGGTGCTCAAACGCATTCGGACTGACTTCGCAGGATCTGCATTCACTGCTCTGGTCGATTTTCGTAGATCGGATTGCGTGGATGTTATTCGGAATTTAAAGCATCTGGGATTTCATGCGATTAAGTTTCATCCCTACGGCCAGCAAATTGAAAAAGAAGAAATGACCCGCATTCTAAGTGTTTGCGAAGTCGCAGAAGAGCTGGGAATGACGATTCTGGTATGCACCAGTTTTGGAACATCGAGGATGCACCAGCATGACGGCCTCGCACTTGCCTGCAGAATCAGCGAAGTTGTGTCGCGTGTTCCTATCGTTCTTCTTCACAGCGGCGGCATGCGCTGTTTTGAGGCATTTCTCCTGGCAGAAGATAAACCAAATGTCTTTCTAGAGACTTCTTTTTCTCTGAATTACTGGAAAGGTTCCCGGTTCTCCGAAGATTTCATGTTCATCTTTAAGCGCCTGGGTTCTGCGCGAATTATGTATGGATCTGATTTTCCCTACGTTGGCTTTGCGGAAGCTAGAAGTTTCCTTTCGCAGGAGCTTGACCGGCACGGTTTTTCGCCCTCAGAGCAGGCTGATATTTTTTCAGGCACAGCTTCGCGCGTTTTCGGAACCGTCAGTTGAAAGTTTTGTTTCTTAACGAGTGCGGGACAGGCATAGGGCTCGGACACGTCACGCGGATGAAAGCGCTTTCTATGTTTCTTTCTTCGCAGGATTTTGAGACAGTCACGCGCACCTACGAGTGCAAACATCAAGGCGAACCACCAGGCGACTGGCTTTCCACTACTCACTGGACGGCGGAGCAGTCCACCGACTGCGTTGTGATTGATTCATACCTTGCCACCGCGGAGCAGTATGCGGCGATTCGTTCTGTACACGGGCGCGTTGTAGCAATCGACGACTACAATCGGATGCATTATCCGGTGGATCTTGTTATCAATCCTAATGTCTTCTTTAATACAATGGACTACACAAATCAAAGTGCTCGAACGATAGGCGGCATTGATTACGTGATTCTGCGCGAAAGCTTTCGTCTTTGTAGGAGGCGGGCTGGCGGCGGGTCAGGCGTGCTTGTGACATTGGGCGGTTCCGATTTTCGCGGACTTCTTCCCAGGATTGCGGCCCTGGCAGACAGACTCCCGCATTTGACGCTTGTCTGTCCAGAGGCGGATCTCCGCGATGATCTTGTCTCTGGTTTTCCGGGCCTGCGTATTCTTGGCCGCCTGACGGAGCAGGAAATGCTCGAAGAGTATCTGGCTGCCTCGGCCGTCATCTCTGGCTGCGGGCAATCACTGCATGAACTATCTTATCTGGGTGTACATACGATCGGCATTTGTCTTGCTCCGGATCAGATCTTGAACCGCGAATACTATCTTGGCCGCGGGTTTCTTCGCGAGTCCATTGACTGGGACGACGCAAACCTTGAGGCGCGCTTGATTCATTCTGTGACGCAATCTCCCGCGGCGGTGCCTGCGGCTGCGTTTGATCCGGAAAAAAATCTAAGAAATTATGCTGAGGCTCTTCGCTCTCTCTGATCTTGCGCGAAGAAATCTATTTTGACAGAACGTTTACTGATCACAACTGCAGATGAGCGGGCGTGGGATTTTTCAACTCCCGTTTGCTTTCTGGGTGAATTCTGCAGGCTCTACGAGCGGCGCCACGTTTGGAGTACAATGGACGCAGTCGTTGCGCGTCCGTACGGGATAAACACCGAAGAAAGAGACCGAGACTATGCCGCCGCGTGGCAGATGGAGAATGAATTTATTTCATTGGTTGCGCGAGAACTCAATCGCATTCACTCCGTCGACCACCGCGACCGCTACTGGATGATTTTGATGCGGCACTGGTTGAAGCGGTTTGTGGATGTTGTCTTCAATCGATACCATACTCTTGCGCAATCCCTTGGAGAGGAATCTATTCGTGAGATGGCGGTGCTGGAGGATGCTTCTTACACACTTGCTGTGACTGATTCCTTTTCTTTTGTGTGGGCCACAAACGACGACGTATGGAACAGCGTTCTCTACGGCCGTGTGCGTCCTTTCGTCCAGGGTGCACCGCCTGCGCGAAAGATCCAGGCGTCCCTGGGCGAAAGCTATCGCCTTCCTGGACATTTTGGGCCTCCGCCTCGCATGTCTCTGGCGCGCAGACTGCGAAGAGTACCTGGTTTGATCCGCCAGCGCCTGGTTGTGCGCGGGACGGATTCCTTTATCTTCAACACATACATGCAGGCGGAGGAAGAAGTCCTTCTTCAAAGAGGGCTCGGGCAAACTCCACGGCGCTGGCATTCGCATCATTTTTTTGGCCCTTCTGTGGATCCTGATTTGCGCAGGGAATTGTCCGCGAGTTTCTCCGGAGACTCTTCCGGTTTGATGGGATGCATGCGAGCGCTTCTTTTCGAACTCATTCCTGTTTGCTACCTGGAAGGATACCGCGACCTGGTGAAGAAATCGGAATCCATGCCCTGGCCAGATCGGCCCAGGCTTATTTTCACGAGTGGCAACTATGACACGGACGAAATCTTCAAATGCTGGACGGCTTCACGCGTAGAACGTGGCTCGC
>JAIBBM010000058.1 GCA_019694685.1 Leptospirales bacterium | reverse complement strand
ACCGGAAATCAGTCGCCCGAAAATTAGCGCAGAACGCACGCGAAAAAGAATTGCGCGGACGAATCCCGGACTCACCTTCCGGCCATGGGAAAACCAGTTGTACATTTTGAAATCGCATCCGCAAATTCAACGGAAGCTCAGACATTCTACTCAAAGCTCTTTGGCTGGGAGATCGACGCAAACAATCCAATGAAATATGGAATCGTCAAGACCGCAAAAGGTGTCGGGATCAATGGTGGATTATTCCAGGCAGACGCAGGAAAAGAAGCTGTTGTAGTCTATGTCGCAGTGGAAGACACAGATGCATACCTCAAGAAGGTTGTTTCTATGGGTGGGACCGTAATTCATCCAACAGAAGTAATTCCAGGCATGGTCACCTTCGCATTGTTTGCCGATCCGTTTGGAACGGTGATGGGTCTTATCAAAGACGTTCCACCGCCAAAACCTGCGCCCGCAATCGCGGCCGGGAAGAAAGCAAATCCTGCTGCAAAAACAAAAGCTGTTAAGAAAGCCGCGCCTAAAAAGAAGGCAAAGAAGGCAGCGAAAAAGCCAGCGGCAAAAAAGAAGAGAAAATAAACTGAGAGGGCGCCGGAGATTCTCCGGCGCTCAAACTATGACCTTGGTTCTGTTTGCTTCTAGAAGATCCAGCTCATCGTTATATCCAAATTTCTTCGGATCTTTCAAGCGATCCACGTAAAGCACACCGTCCAGGTGATCGCATTCGTGCTGATACACGACTGCATCAAACCCTTCTATCACCTCATCATGAAACTCTTCATTTTCATCATAGAATTTCAGACGGATCTTGCGAACTCTTTCCACGTACCCGCGCATATCAGGAACGGAAAGACAACCTTCCCAGAAACCAACGGGTGGCGCTTTTAAGATTTCAATCTCAGGATTCACGAGAATACGCCGCTCAATCCCCTGCTTCAGCTCTGGATATCGATCGCTTCTATCAAATCCAACAATGACAATGCGCTTGTGGACACCCACCTGCGGTGCTGCCAGTCCAATTCCGCCGGCTTCTGCCATGGTATCAAACATATCACGAATGAGTTTCTTGATCTCCGCGGAGCGAATCTCCGTGACAGGAACAGGTTCTGACTTTTTGCGCAGCTCCGGGTGACCAATTCGTAAGATTTTTCTGACTGCCATATCCCTTGTTCCGTGGTTCTAATTAAAGCGAAGACTCACCGGCCGAACAGCCCTTTGATGAAACCAACTACGGACTCAAGGCCGCGTTGCAGGTAACCCTCGGGTCGATTCAGAAAGTCCATCAACAGAGGGTTGATCGTGGCCGCATTCTCTTTCTGGAGAAAGTGGCCCATCCCGGCAAAGCGAATCAAGTGGCTGTTCGTAAGATTTTCGTTTATATCGCCCACAGGAGGATCAGGAACGCGCGGCATGCGATCTCCGGATAAGATCAAGGTTCGGGCCTGCACTCGTGTGAGATCAGGCGCAGGTAGTGCTCGCCATTCTTCTACCCATTGCCGCATGGCAGGGGCGGAAATAGAAGCGAGTCTGGCCACTGGCCGATGAAAGGACGGCCCCTTTTCGCCTAGAGTGTCTGCGAAAAGGAAGAATATTTCATAGAAGAAAGGCATGAATCTGGGCAGACCCCGCATCAAGTTCAGCGGATTGAGCACGGGCGAAATCAAGATGAGTTGCGCGACCCGGTCCGGGAAGTCACTGGCCAGGTCCACTGCCAGTCTACAGGAGTGGCCGTGCGCGATGATCGATATCATTTCGACAGAGCCCACAATCTGATCCAGGCGACTGCGATTGTCCTCAAGCAAGGAAGAGGTGGATGAGCCCTGTGCACCCCGGTGGCCCGAAAGGGGAAAATTCAGTACGTCGTACTGCCGCGAAAGGAAGTCGATTTGCTCTGCCCACGCGTCCGTATCCGAAAACACGTCATGGATGAGCAACAGGGGTGGTCTTTCCCCGGAGATTATTTCTTCTGAATCTGGAGTCACTTCTACCTGGAGACGAGGGGGATCGAACCCCTGACCTTTAGAATGCCATTCTAACGCTCTCCCAACTGAGCTACGCCCCCGTTCAAGGTCAGGTTTTGCGCGAAAGGGACCGTAGCAATCCCTTTTTGTTCTTGAACGGTGGCCCTATTCGTTACATACGGGGGAACGTGGAACTTGTCAGTTACATCCTGATCGTCGTACTCGTGGTGCTCGCCGGAGCAGGCGCCGTATACGGATACCAGAGCCTCCGAGGGCCTCGCAAGCTAGAAGAAATCGGGAATCTCATCGCAGGGGAACGCTATCGCGAAGCTCTAGCAGAATGCCAGCGAATCATTCAACAGGATGATCGCTCCATGATCGCTCATTTTCTGGCAGGTCAGTGCCACCAGGCCCTCAGTGAGTATCCCATGGCCGTTGTAGAATACAAGAATTGTATTCGCATTGGCAAGTTTGATGATCAGGTCAAAGAAATTCCAGTACGACGCGGCCTCGCACGATCCCTGATTGAATCCGGAAACGCAAATGAAGCAAAAAATGAATTCTTAATCCTCACAACTCTTGAACCCAACCAGTTTGAAAATCATTTTGAACTGGGCAGATTGTTTCATCGCGGCGGCATCTATCCTAAATCCATTAAATTCTTACAGACAGCAACGGCGCTTAACGTTAAAAATGCAGAAGCATTCAATGTGCTTGGTCAATCGCACTATGCACTCAAACAATACCACGACGCCCGGGCCGCGCTGATCCGGGCGGTACAACTAAAACCAGATCTCAAAGCGGCTCACTACTACCTGGGACTGGCTCTTCGCTATCTCAACGATCTGGACTGGGCGCTCAAAGAATTCGAAATCGCAGAAAAAGACGATGGGCTTAGAGACAAAGCTCTTCTGGCAAAAGGAATGGTCCTTCTGGATCAAGGCAATTTTTCAAAGGCAATTACTGAACTCGAACGCGGATTGAAGTTCGCCCCACCCGGATCGGAAACCATGATTCAGCTCTACTATCTCATTGGAGTTGCGGCTGAAAAGGGGCGCGACGTTCACAAGGCAATCGCAAGCTGGGAAAAGATAGAGCAAATCAAACCAGGCTACCGTGATGTCAGAGACAAACTCAGACAATATCAAGAATTCAGAACAGACGATTCCGTGAAGGATTTCTTGATCATGAACACGACTCAATTTGAAAATGCGTGCAGGCGCATCATTGAGAAGATGGGCTTCCAGGTGCTTCACCTGATGCTGAACGGAGAAATGAGTGTTACGGGCGTTGGCACAGATGCAGACGTAAAAAGCAGGAATCGCGGGCAAAAAACTCTCTTCTTCATATCACGCGATATGGCTGCGCTCCCGGAAAAAATAGTCAGAGAGTTTCACGAATCTATGCGCGAAAAAGGCGCCCTTCGCGGCGTGATCATGACTACAGGAGAAGTGATGCCGGCCGCTCTCAACTACGCGACTACACGACCCATCGAAATCTATGACTCCAGCGCGGTTGTTCCTTTCATCCGCACTGCGATGAACTAAAATGCATCACGAAAAAGCGGGCAGTCCAATTGTTTCGGCTCTGGGAAACGGACGCCTTCAGGTGGTTCGCAATCCGGAAGTGGATTATATTCTGGATCTAGTACTCGATGAAGCCAGGCGTCTCGTGCAGGCAAGACAAGGAAATTTCTATCTTTTTAACTCAATCAGCAAACTGGAGCCATTTCTTCCCGCTGCCGCATCTGAACAGGACATCGCTCTGTGCGAAGACGTCATCCAGGCACGCACAAGCAGACTGATTCCCGAGAATCCGGCCCTGTGCGTTTACATGACCCTGCAAGAAGGAGATCTGGGCGTACTCTTGCTTCGCGAACCCGCGTACTTTGATCAGTTCTATGAAGCAGATCTCGCGCTTGTGCAGAATCTGGCCGCTACATTTGCAATTCTCTTGAAGAGCGCATTCATTGATCAACGAACGCCAGAAGTATTTCTGGGGTTCAAAAGCAGCCTGCTCTTACTCCTTGAAAACGCGCACTTAAATCACAAAATCAAAGAGTCCGATCACCAGCTCAAGAGTGTTCTAGAAGTTTCAAACTTGATCAACTCGTCGCGCGAACTTTCAGAGATGATCCAGACAGTTCTTTACAGTGCGAAGAGAGTGATTCGCGCAGAAAGCGCGAGTCTGTTCCTGGTGGATGAAAAAACGGGAGAACTGTATTTCGAAATCATTGCGGGCAACAAGAAAGACCTGAAAGGCTTTCGCATCCCTCGCGGACAGGGCATCGCAGGCATCACTGCTGCCACGAAGAAATCTCTCATTGTAAACGACGCGCAAAATGACGCGAGAGTGTTTCGCCAGGTAGATCAGGTATCCAGAGAAATCACTCGCAATATTCTGGCGGCACCTCTTCTAATAGAAGGAGAAGCAATCGGCGTCATTGAAGTGATCAATACGATCGACCGTCCCGCTTTCTCTGAGCACGACCTGGAAATTTTCGAAAGTTTTTCTGACTCGGTGGCGATCGCCTTACAGCGAAGGCGCCTCCTGGATAGCATTCAAAGGACAAACGTACAGCTGGAAAGAAGGCTCCGCGAGATCACAAGTCTTCACGCGGTGGCACGTGCGCAGGTGGAAGAAAGAACCATTCAGGATCTTTTCGCGCGGGCACTCAACATCGTGCGGGATGATCTCAAAGTTGGGCGTGCGTCCATTCTCATGGCAAGCGGATCGACTTTGAAAATGGCGGCCTCTGCCGGGACATACGACGAAAGCGATGCAACCCCCGGCAGCCTGGCCCATCACGTATTTTCTACCAATCGACCTGTCTTTATAGAGGACTTTCGCGAGAATCCCGAATTTGCGGCTATGGCCAATCCGCACAGATACGATTCAAGATCGTGCATCATTCTGCCTCTGGCAAGTCCAGGCCAGCCTCCTTTTGGCGTGCTGTGTCTGGCAGAACCATCGAGTGGGCAATTCCTCGAGGAAGATTACAAACTCCTTCTTACGATCGCATCTCAAATCGTCAAAGGTTACGAAAACCTGGGACTCAACGAACAAATCATCGTGAAGAAATCTCTGGAAAAGGAAATGGAGATTACATCTCGCATCCAGAGAAACATTCTACCAATAAAAAAGCCACAGCACCTGCATCTGGATCTGGCGGCCAGATCCGTGATGGCAAAAACAACAGGTGGGGATTTCTTCGACTACTATGTGCACACTCCCAATGGAGATGTTTCCTGCCTCGTGGCGGATGTTTCGGGCAAGAGTCTTCCCGCTGCTCTCTTCATGGCAGTGTCCAGTTCCATTCTTCGCACGATCATCCGTCAGGAAATCGATCCAACGCGAGTTCTGGCGCAGGCAAATGATCTGCTGTTTGAAGAATCCCAGTCTGGAATGTTCGTCACTGTCTTTCTATGCAGATACGATCCGTCCACCGGTCGGCTGCGATATGCATCCGCCGGCCACAATGAAATGATCCTCATGCATGAGAATGGGAATTATGAAATGTTGTCTGGCAAAGGTTCACCCCTGGGCGTACTTCCGGCGTATCGCCAGAAGTATCTGGGCGGCTCGACCCAGGTGCGCGATGGAGATTTGCTGATTCTGTACACGGACGGCGTGATCGAAGCGGTCAATAGCGCCGGGGAAGAATTTGGAATGGATCGCCTCATGAGCACACTCCATGAAGTGCGCGATCGCAAGCCTGAGGAAATAGTAGAGACTGTTTACAAACGAGTCATCGATTTTTCAGGAAGTGAACTTCAGTATGACGACTTTACCATGCTCGTCAGCCGTTTCTTTGGAACCGTGCGCGGCAAAAGCGACTACCACATCGCGCTTCCAGCCAGGGTCGAATCTGTGCCCGCCCTGCGCGATTTCGTCCTCAATGCATGCCAGAGGCATGGACTGGCAGGCCAGGACCTGGAAGATCTACTGCTGGTTTCGGACGAAGCGGCCACAAACATTGTTTTGCACGCATACAGAAAGGAAGATGACAAACCAACTTTTGACTGCGATCTGGAAATAGAAGCGGGCAGCCTGTTTAGAATCCAGCTCAGGGACCAGGGAATCCCGTTCAAGCGGGAAGAGGTGCCCGGACCGGACATCCGAGAGAATATGGCGGGCCGCAGACGGGGTGGTTTTGGGGTTTACCTGATTAAATCCCTCATGGATAGTGTAGAATACCATCGGAAAGGCGACACGAACTTCTTTGTCGCCGAGAAGATATTAAAAAAAGAGGAATCGTAGGAGAATCGACCATGAAAATGAAAGAAAGCGGGTCCAATCTTGTACTTTATCTCTCAGGCAGAGTAGATGTTCATCTCGCATCTGAAGTAGAAGCAGAACTCAACGATATCATCAAGAAACATCCGGACAAAAACCTGGTATTGAACCTGGACGATGTCGAATATATGTCATCTTCTGGTTTGCGTGTGTTTGTTTCACTTATGAGAAGCCTGAAAGAATCCAACCGCGGTCTTCGTCTCTGCAATCTTTCTGTAGCCGTGAAAAAGGTTTTTGAAGTAGTTGAATTGATGGACATGTTCGACATTTACGATTCTGAAGAAGAAGCTCTGGCCGCTGGCTAGTATGTTTCGCAGATTCTTGCGGCGACTTTTTGGCCGCTTCAGTTCATTTCTGAGACTGCACCCGGATGTGGAGCCGCTGATCGCAGGCGGCTTTCGCCTAACGAATCCGTTATCCGCAGCCTATCCTTCTGAAAACCTCCCCTTTGCTTCGCGCGTCATCGCATCGGGCATGTGGAACTATTGTTTCTTTCAGTTCTACAGACATTTCGCCGGGCCATACTGGGTAGAGAGACAATACAACCCGGCGGATCCCTCTTTCATCCCAAGAGCAAGCAGCATGCTTTCGCTGAATCTGACGCATCGCACGTGGATGGGACTGCGCTCTCCAGGGGGAACCAGGTTCTCCATGGTGGATCCGGCCGGCTCATTCAGTCCAATGGCAGGAAGTTACAGCATCGAATTTGCAGTGCGCGAAGGATCAAAACTTCTCCTTGCAACCAGAGGAGACCTCAAAGTAAAACAAAAGCCTTTCAAGGACATGCCTGTTGCGAAGACAGAGTATTCCTCGCGAAAAGGGTTTCGCGCGACATGGATTGTGGCCGGCTGCGCAGATCAACCAGGCTGGGTATATTCTCGTATAGAATATGATGCTCCGGGCCCATGCGAAATCGTAATTGGAATTCGTCCTTTCAATCCGGAAGGAGCAGCACTCATCACAGATCTTCAGCTCCATATGGAACCGCAAGGGGCGGTACTTGCCATCAACAAGAACCGCGATATCTTTTTGAGAAAGAGCCCGGATGAAGTTCGGTTTTCGAATTTGAAAACCGGAGACGCCTACTTTGAATCCGAACCGCACGGAATCGTGCACTGCCCGCACGGAATTGCCACTGGCTGCATCATCTATCGAGTAAGCGGTCACGGAACCATTCATTTCTACGCAAGAAATGATAGAACCATCACGGAAGATATTCCTCTCTCCTTTCTCGCAAACGAAACAGAAGTTCATCAATCCCTGGCAAGCTGGGAAAGACAAATCGAACGCGGGGCCAAATTCATTTCTGCAAGAGGAAGCTGGAACAAAGCAGCAAGAATATTTTCCGGCTACGTTCTCTCCTTACAAACCGGACGCGAAATCACTCCAGGTGTATTCACTTACAATCAATTCTGGTTTCGCGACGCAGCATACATGGTGTCTTCCCTGACTGCCTGGGGATTCATTGCAGAAGCAAAAGCAGTACTCGAAAGCTATGCAGAGCGCCAGTCACGCGATGGTTTCTTTAAATCGCACGAAGGAGAATGGGATTCCAACGGGCAGGCCATCTGGACTCTGTCGCACTTCATTGAACACACCGGAGACCTCGAATTACTTAAGAAAGTTTACCCTGCCATTCGTCGGGGAGCGCAATGGATTATCAAAAAACGCAGACAGGGCCCGCGCCGATTGATCCTTCCTGCCGGATTCAGCGCGGAGCATCTTGGCCCGGCGGATCATTACTACTGGGATAATATCTGGTCTATTGCAGGGCTTCTTCACGCGGCGCATCTTGCGGGCCTGATGGGAGAAACAAAAGACGAAAACAACTTCACGCGCGAATGCGATGAATACAGGCGAGATCTGCTGGAAATCTCTTCCCAGGAAAGACAGAAGTATGGCCTGATCACGGCTGCGCCTGATCGTCCCATTGATTCAGGAATGATTGGGAATATCTGTGCCGTTTATCCGCTGGATCTGGTTCTTTTTCCGGAAGACGAAATGCGACGCACAGTCAGACAGATCCATCGCGATTTCTTCACACACGATCTATTCTTTCATCCAATCATTCATTCGGGCTACAACATCTACCTCAGCCTTCAAATGGCGCAATCGCACCTTCGCCTGGGAGATGTGAGGCAGGCGCGAAGGATCTTTAAGAGAGTACTCAAGAGCAAGAGCGAACTATGGACTTACCCCGAGGCAATTCATCCGAATACCGGCGGCGGAGTTATGGGAGATGGATTTCACGGCTGGGCTTTCGCAGAAGTGCTTCTCTTGCTGCGCGAATTTGTTTTGCACGCTCAAAACGGTGTGCTTTCTATTTTCCGCGGCCTGCGAAATCGCGAACTGATGGGTGAATTCTTCTTTGGTCCATTTCCAGTTTCCGCTGGAAGAGTCAGCATTTCCGGAAGCATGAGCAACAAGCGCGGCAGAATTCAAATCGATTTTGACCGGGCCAGTACCATGAGATCGTACAGAATTCACGTTCCAGGGATTCGCAGCAGAATCGCAGACATCAAAGGAAGCGGCTGCGCTTCCTTTCACTTTGACAGAAAAAAAGCAATCATCGAAATCACAGGCCCAACGAGCGAAGTAGAAATCGAGCTGATCCTTTCTTAACCGGCTGCTACTTGCCCGCCGGTCCAATCTAAATCAGAATCTCATCTCTCCAACCTGACTTCCCGAAATAGACTGATTTCCTTCCGGCGTAGTCACGATGTAATCTTCCCCTACCTGACGAATCACACCGCTGATTGTTTTTCCGTCTTTGAGTATGAGCTGATCGAGCTTCCCGCCTGTAACTTTCTCGATTCGCACCATCAGATTCTTGCGAATGTTTTCATCCTGATTGCGCTTCTCTACTTCTTTGCGCGTCTTCTCTTCTGTATCTGAACGCGAAGTATCTACAGGCTGCATTTCTTTGAATTCGTCTGGCACCGGATATCCGCCCGGCGGAGCCGGTGGTCTTTCCTTCACTTCTACCTTTGCCGCAGGAAGATCTTCCTGAATCTTCTTCTCCAAAACTGCGAGCTGAGGAGAAAGCTTCTTATCGAGGGCGGCCGCAGTCGCTTTGATATCTTCTGGAGTGCGATCTTTCTTCTCTGCAAGAGCACGCACTTCCGGATCTGTTATGGCGGTCTGGATTGCGTTTTGAACTTCCGCATCCACTACGAAATGTGCGACAGTCGCCTGGTCTCCTGGTTCGAGAACTTTTTCACTTTTTTCGATTTGCTTGATGATCTTCTTGAGTGCTTCGCTATTTTCAACGAGTTCCGCAGGAACATCATCCACGCCATTGAGGCGAGCACGAGTCACTACACTCCCTTCGTAGACACTTGTGCGAATGGATCCATCCTGAAACACGTATACATCAAACTTGGTTCCACGAACTCCCGCCAGAGCAGTTGGCGTGTTGATGCGAACCTCTTCGTCTGCGCTTCTCTTCTTCACAGAGGCAAGTAGCTGACCTGACTGGAGCTGCGCTACAAACGTCTTTCCATTTCCACGGTCGAGTGAACTCAGACGAAATTTGCTATTTTCTTTCAGGCGAAAGACAACGCCCTGTTCCGAATCCCGAACCTGCAGATCCATGATGGAGGCCGGACCCACGATGATCCACGGGCTGCCTTTCAGAAGCTGCCCGGTTTTCACCGGTTGTCCGTCCGCGGTTACGTCTCCTACGACAAGCAGGGAAATGGCGGCCGTTTCTACGGGCACCGCAGTCGAAGCTTTCTTCAAACAGGCCGCAGAAAAAGCGACGATTGCGGCAAAAACGAGTACACCATGCAGCCTAGACATATGCGAAACCTACCTTCCCCCGACGCGACGCCCGCCAGACGCCCAAAGGTGAACCTGCTTCGGGGCCTGGTCAACCAGAAAACATTTGACATGCCTCCTCAGAGATCCACGCTCCAGTCGGTTATGGACGAAAGCTCATCGAAGGATGGTTCGCACGATCGTTACTTCGGTCTGATGCACGCGGAAGCATTCCGGAACAGTTTCATAGCCGCCAATCGCGGTAAACCTCTCTTCCTCATCCGATTCGAAGACATTCAGGGAATGCAGCTTCTGGAGTTTGTCAATTTTCTACGCAATGAAGTTCACAGCATACTCGACATCACGGATGTAGAGTTCGGGTTCCACTACATGGAGCATCCCGCCTGCCTCCTGATGGGAATCGCACCCATTCGCGGCTGGAGCGGTCCGGGCTTCCCGAATGTAGATAGCTCCGTGGGCAGGTTTCACATCGAATGCATGTCCCGCCATATCTGCTCTTTTCATTTTGGAGTTGGGCGATCCCAGTGCAACTTCATCTCGGATGAAGAAGAGATATTTGAAGAACTGTTTCGCACGTCAGAGAAGAATCTTCGAGACAATCTCACGAGGTGGAGCTGGACTTATTTCAATCGCGCAAACACATACATCTCCGATGAAACAACGGATGCGATGATCCAGCCAACCATATACTATGATCCTCGCAGCGCTACGTACTCTGTAAATGGAGGAGAAGTATTCCTCGGAGGAGGAGTGTACGGAACCTACCGAGAACTCATCAGCGACATTCCGCCTGACCAGGACCTGAATCGAATCGAACTTCTGATTTTAGAGAAACTCATCACTGCATGCGAAAGAGCACCCGGGCTTTTGAAGTTCAACATTTCTCCGCAATCGCTCATAGACACATTCGCTATCAGAGAAAAAGCAGATCGACTTCACCAACTCATACTATCCCGGGGACTCAATCCTAGAAACCTGAGACTGGAGCTCGTAGAAAAGCCGTACGAAGAAAGCAGACAATCGCTCAAAGAAGTATGCGCTCACTTCTTTAACTTTGGGATTACATTCGCGGCAGACGATTTTGGAGTGAAGAGCCAGAGTCACCAGGTAGTTCTGGAGCTTGGGGTGATGATCAAGGAATTCAAACTCGATCCAATCAGTTTTAGATTCAAGGTAGAAGAGGACCAGACCAAATTTCTGGACAACCTGGCATTCATTGATTATTGCAAGAGGCTTGCTGACAACCGCGAGGCGGGAATCACAGCGGAGGCGGTGGAAGATTTTGATACGCTGCGGTTTCTGATGGAGCACCAGATCTTCCAGTACCAGACAAATCTATTCGCAGGGAAAATGACCATCTCGGACTACAGAGCGCGATTCAATGAAATGAAGAACCTACCGGAATCAGCAGTCAGAACCATTCTCACGAATCGAGATCTCATGGATCAGGTCAGAGCAAAAGGCGATATATTCCAGGTAGCAGCCCAGCTCGCCAGGTGACTCCGGGCAGCCTTCCCATGGGCGTCCAGGATCCAGTTTATGAGGATAGATGCCGCCGGGGCGGCTCCATTTAAAAACTTCTTGACACAATGTCTAAACATCAATATAGTAGATGACTAGGAAAATCGGTCCATAGATATGCCGCAGGCAAAAGTGAAAAAGGGCCAGGACAAAGCCGAAAAAACAGGTTTTGATGTCGGAGATTATGTAGTCTATCCAATGCACGGAGTAGGACAAATCAACGCCGTGCAAAAGCAAGAGATCCTGGGAAAGAAGACCAAATGTTACATACTGGATATCACTGCTTCCAAGATGAAGGTGATGATCCCGGTGGACAAGGCCGACACGATCGGAATCCGTCCAATTATTAAGAAGAAAGACGTTAAGCGAGTACTGGATCTTCTCAGGAAAGACGAGATGGATACGGAAGAGGATTGGAAAATCCGTTATCAAAACAACATGACCAAGATCAAGTCCGGAGACATTTACTCCGTGGCAGAGGTCTGTCGCAATCTCTACAAGCGTGCGCGTGACAAAGAACTATCGCTCATGGAACGCAGGCTGTACGAATCGGCTTATAATCTTGTATCGAGCGAAATTGCTATCTCAAGGGAAATCTCCATGGAAGAAGCTGGCAATTTGATCTCGGAAGTTCTGTCCTGATTCTGCCTGACGGCCCCGGACCGGAGGGGTAGTTGTTATGAAAGTTTTTTTGAGGGCAGCCACCGTTGTCGCGGTTGGCGCCGGCGCATTCTTATGGATGCGATTTGAAGGCGGAGCAAACTACATTGAGGCAGGAATCGGAGCGGCTATCACGCTCATCGCCTCAGGTTTGGCAATCTTCATGGATAGAATCTGGCCGCGAATCAATACGGACGTGCTGAGCCACAGTGCGATCGGGGCACTCCTGGGAGTTGCTGCTTCGTATTTCCTCGCGCATATTCTTTCCAGTGATCTCAATCTCTATGTACCTGCGTTCACAATCAGTCTGGTCGTGGCAGGAATTGTAATTGGGCGAGAAGCAGGTAGAATGGGTGGTCGCAGACCTGGAACAGCGATTGCCGCATCTGCTTTCACACCTGAAAAGCCAGAAGGCGGAACAAAGGAAAAAATCCTCGATACTTCTATTGTAATCGACGGACGTATTCTGGATATCGCGCAAACGAATTTCATCGAAGGCCCGATCATCATTCCAAACTTTGTTCTCCGCGAAATCCAGCTCATCAGCGATTCACCGGATCCAGTCAAACGCAATCGCGGAAGACGCGGACTGGAAATGCTCAACAAACTCCAGCAGTTAGACAATGTAAAAGTGAAGATCAGTTACCTGGATTACGCGGATGCGCGCGATGTGGATGCGAAACTCGTTCGCCTTGCACGCGAAACCGGCGCGAAATTGATTACAAACGATTTCAATTTGAACAAGGTTGCAGAACTCCAGGGCGTTGAAGTAGTAAACCTCAACACTCTGACCAGTGCTTTAAAGCCAGTGGTTCTTCCCGGAGAGGAAATCATCATCGACGTGATCAAAGAAGGCAAAGACGAAAATCAAGGAATTGGATATCTGGAAGATGGCACAATGGTCGTTGTTGAAAACGGCCGCCAGCTCCTGGGTAAAACAGTAAGAGTGAACGTCACTTCTATCATTCAGACTGCCGCAGGAAAAATGATATTCACTCGCGCTACCGGAACCGTAGAAGATGACGAACGCGAAGATAAGAACAAGCAGCGCGGCGGCAACGGCGGCGGGGGCAATCAACGGTATGGTGGAGGCCGCGACGGCGGCGGAAACCGCGGCAATGGCGGGGATCGCGACTACAATAGCGACCGCGAATTTTCCAAAGGCGGCAGACGCCGCTAATTCTGAGTCAGCCCGCTCATCCAGAGATGATTGAGCGGGCCGGTTCCGTGCCCCAGGCCAGGCGCACCTGCAAGCGCACCCACCAGAAACTTTTTTGCTTCACGCACAGACTCTACTATAGACAAGCCCCGGGCCAGTCCAGCAGCGATGCCGGCGGAAAGAGTACATCCAGTTCCGTGTGTGTTGCGCGGACTCTGGAACATGGCTTCCAGAATTTCGAAGTGAGCGCCGTCATAGAGAACGTCAAAGACCACATTGCCATGTTCTGCCCGATGTCCGCCTTTCACAAGCACCGCTGAACCTGTCATTTCGTGCAGGTCCAGTGCCGCCTTCTCCATGTCGTCTAACGTTACTATTTTTCTACCAAGAAGAACTTCACTCTCAGGAACGTTTGGCGTAATCACAGCCGCACGAACTAGAAATGAAGCGAGAGCCTTCTCCGCATCTTCTCTCAGAAGACGAGCGCCCGTTGACGCAACCATCACAGGATCCACAACAATCGGAAATTTATAGGAAGTATCATCCAGGGCCTTTGAAACCGCATCGATGATTTCAGTGGAAAAAAGCATCCCGGTCTTTGCCGCTCTCACAGGAAAATCCTCTGTTACAGCCAGAATCTGATTTCGAACGATCTCAGGCGTCATTGCCTGAACACCGCGCACACCGGTTGTATTCTGACACGTAATGGCAGTTATAGCAGTGGTGCCAAAGCAGCCAAGAGCCTGAAATGTTTTCAGGTCCGCCTGAATCCCGGCTCCTCCGCCAGAATCCGATCCTGCAATGCTGAGTACTACGGCGAGACTCATGAAGGCAAGGAAGGCACAGGACCACATAAAGCAATCTACATTTACGAGATCTTGTGATTTTTGCCTTTTCGCCCCGCCTGCATCCTCGATACAAGGGCAATGCTCTCATCGCTCAAATCTATCTTCGAGACCAAGCCAAACGAATTGAACGCGCTCAATGCGTTTCGCACATTTTCTGTACTCGGAATTCTGGTTCATCACTACTGGGAAGCAGTGAGGCCATCCTTTCTGGGCACATCTGTGATGGTAGATTTCCTGGATCGCGTACCGTTGAACCTGCTTTCCGTAATGGATTTGTTTTTAATGTTGAGTGGCTTTCTGATCTCGGGTGGCCTCTGGCTCGACTGGAAAAAGAATGGGACCATTCACTTTGGCAAATATTTCACGCGAAGAAGTTTTCGCATCTTCCCACTTTTCTATGCAGCTCTTCTGGTTTCCTTCGCTCTCACCAACGCGCAAATCCAGCTCATGTCCAAACAAACTCTGGATGCAGCCGGAACCAGCATGCTCGCAGAGCTTAAACAAATGAAATCACACTGGTGGACGGATGCTCTCTTCATTTCCAATTACACTTCGCACAAAATCATGATCCACGGCTGGTCGCTGGCCGTGGAGCAACAATTCTACACGTTTCTTCCATTAATTGCGTATTTCTTCCTGTTTCGCCTCAGTAACAAAACGCGCATTCTGAGCCTGTGCGTTCTCTATTTCGTGCCGCTTGTTTTTCGCATCATAGCAGCAATGAACATCGATTCTGAATTCGGACAAATGAGCAAGATCTACTGGCCAACGCATACTCGCGCGGATTCTCTCATTCTCGGGATTTTGATCATGGACTTGTATTACACGTCTAATTGGTTCAGGGGAAAAATAGCGGACCCAATGCTGCGAAGAATTGGATTTGTACTCTCTCTTGTGCTTCTCGGAATTGGCCACGCACTGACTTTCGCGGAATCTCAATTTGTGTTTTGCGTATTTCGCTACAATTTCTTTAACATTGGTTATGCGATCCTGATTTGTCTCTCGCTCCACTCCGTCTCCAGTTTTTCAAAAATACTGAGTGCGCGCGTTTTCACTCCAATTGCCAGAGTGTCTTACGGAATGTACATGTGGCAGGGAATCGCAGGATCAGCCGGGATGGCTCTGGTATTAAAAGGACTCGATCTTCATAAGCTTACCGCGGCCCAGGCCCTGGCAGGATTCATATCAGGCACTCTGTTCACATTCCTCGCTGGAATTATTTCCTGGGTGATCATCGAAAGTCCATTCATGCGTCTTCGCACCAGGCTCGCGGGGCCTTCGCCGGATCTAAAGAACGCCTGAATTACTTCTTTCGATCAAAGCGAACCACCGCAAAATCCGGATCGGCAGAAACCACACTGCCCTTTCCGGGTTTTCGCAAAACTACTCGGACCGGAATCTCAAAAGTCACCATATCCACGTCTCCGGTCAAATCCAGTCCTGCCAGATCCAGAAAAGCATCTACGTCCGATTCACCAATATCCTTGATCATGTCACTGTCCCCATGAACGGTCACTCGCACCGTCCTGGTTTGCGAGGTAGGAGTTACACCGGGGGATGCATTGCGAAATGTTACTGGAATCTCAAGAGTCTTTTCGCTTTCTTTTTCATCCGACACAATCACCACGGTGACCTCCACCTCCGGAGGCGAAAGCAGGGTTGTTCCGGGTGGCTCCACGACTGGCACTGATCGCATAACGTTAGAGGATGCGCCTGTGATGTCTATCGGGGGCAACATAATCTCTCGAACGGATTGCATTCTTTCTGTACCGCCCTGCACTTTCGCGCGATCAGGCATGATCAAAACTCGTCCGCGCTTGAATCCGCTCTTCGGGGATCCCATGGTCGTGGCTTTTAAGACTACGAAGCGAACCATGGATTTCTCAAGTTGAATATGCAGGGACGTGACCGTATCGACCATTTCAACGTTCTCGGGGAACAGTCGCGTATCAATTGAATACGCATATGTTTTGCGCTCGGCGGTAGCGCCCTTGAGGTCCACTTCCGCCCGGAGTTTTGTTGTGGGAAAATTCAACCTCTCTTTATCTCCGCGCAACTTCACTTCAATGAAACGCGGAGGATCCTGGGCAAAGTCCAGGTCCACGGGCTTGTTGCGATAGGAGACAGGCACGTTGAGACTAATCGTTCCAATTTTCAAATTATCAACGTAGAACCAGAGGCCCGAGGCCATCAACAGACAGATGATCTTTTCTTTCCAGTGCCAGGTCAGGCTGCGCAATAGACGGCGAAAGATCGACATTCAGGATTCCCCTTGACGTAGGCCTCGATGCAAACAAGGCTTGCCCGTGCAATCTCCTGTATTTCGTGTCCGTGGAGGAGTTCCGCTTTCGGGCACAATTCGCCCGCAGGGGAACAAAAACGAAGCGCTTCCATTGATCGCAGCTTCCATCCTGACGGACGAGCCGATCACGCTATCCAACATACCCGACATAGAAGACGTGCGCCTCATGGTCGACATCGTCCGATCGCTGGGGTCCAGCGTCCAGGAAGATTTTCAGATGGGGCCCGAAAGCTCTATTCGAATTCACACGAAAGAACAACCTCAGAGCGATTTGCCCGTGGACCTTTCCACAAGACTGCGGGGTTCTGTAACCCTTGCCGGACCACTTCTCGCGAGAACGGGGAGAGTATTTCTTCCCAGGCCAGGGGGAGACAGAATCGGCAGAAGAAGACTGGACACTCACATCCTTGCTCTGGAAGCACTGGGCGCAAAACTAAAAGCATTCCCGGACGGATTTGAATTAACCACAGATCGTCTCAAAGGCGCGGATATTCTTCTAGACGAAGCGTCCGTCACCGGAACAGAAAACGCAGTGTGCGCGGCTGTTCTTGCGGAAGGAGATACCGTTATTCGCCATGCTGCCTCTGAACCTCATGTTCAGAATCTATGCCACTTCCTGGTTTCCATGGGAGCAAAAATTGAAGGCATTGGATCCAACATTCTTCGCATACACGGCGTTTCATCGCTTCGCGGAACTTCGCATCGCATTGGACCTGACTATCTGGAAGTCGGAAGTTTCATATCCCTGGCCGCTGTTACACGGGGTGAGCTTCTCATTGAAGATGCAGACCTGGAAAACCTTCGTATGATCCGCCTGGTCTTTTCGCGACTTGGAATTGAAACTAGACCAGAGGGAGACGCCCTTCGAGTTCCAGGAGATCAGTCCATGGAAATCGTAAGCGATCTCGGCGGAGCCGTACCGCATGTAGACGATGCTCCGTGGCCTGGTTTTCCTTCTGATATGACGTCAGTCGCTCTTGTAACTGCGACTCAATGCAAAGGCACGCTTCTGATTCACGAAAAAATGTTCGAATCCAGACTCTTCTTTACGGATCGTTTGATTTCCATGGGTGCACGCATCGTACTGTGCGATCCGCATCGCGCTGTCATCATTGGACCATCCCCTCTGTCCGGTTCACGGATCTCAAGCCCCGATATTCGAGCTGGTATGGCCATGCTCATCGCTGCACTCTGCGCACAGGGTGAATCGGAAATCCAGAACATCATTCAAATAGACCGTGGCTTTGCTCACATTGACGAAAGGTTGCGCAGTGTGGGCGCTTTGATCGAACGCGCAGAGGGTTAACGAGTGCGAAGCCTCAGCGCACGCCCCCTTCTAATTTGCGCTCTCTTTCTTAACATTGCATTGCTGGCAACGCCAGAACAAGATCACTCTCTTCGCATTATGTTCTGGAACGTCCATAACCTGTTTGATACAGCCAATGATCCAAGAACGCGCGATGACGATTTTACCCCATCCGGAAAAGAAAAGTGGACCGATGAAAAGCTTCGTATCAAGATCAAGGCTCTTGCATCTGTCATCCGCGAGGTGAACCCGGATGTAGGCGGATTTGCGGAAGTAGAAAACATCGAAGTGCTACGAATGCTTGGAACTGAGGCGGGCTATCCCTACGCGTATCTGATAGAGCGCGGAGACCAGAGAGGGATTGATACTGGGGTTCTTTCAAAAACATCGCTTCAGGAGTTGCAGAACAAAGGGCCCGGCCGTGGTTTGATTCATTTCAAAATCAAAGGGGTTACTATTGCATTTGCTCACTGGAAATCAAAGCGCGGTGGCAAGAATCAGACGGAAGAGAAACGTCTGCAGGCAGCGCGATACGCGGTCACAATGACAGACCGGCTCCTTCTGACAGGCGATTTTAACGAAGGCCCGCACGAAAAAGCGCGAGAGGTTCTTGAGGAAGCTGGCTTTCGCAATCTCGTTACCGGTCCTTGCTCCTCTTTTTTTTCGGGTAAAAAAGGGACGAGCAAAAGCTGCATAGACGGCGCTTATCTGCGCGGAGAGTGCATCTCAGGCCGTGCAGAAATTGTTCACCCGCACTCTCTGGCTCAAGGGTCGAAGCCCAATCCGGAGATTTCAGATCATCTCCCGGTAGTTACGATCCTCAACTTTTGCGAAAAAGAATCTGAGAGTGCGCGCTAGCGCAATTCTACACTTTGCGAATTTCAGGAAAAAGAGGCGAGTAGCAAACCCGTTCCAGTCGCCGCGCCCAGACAGACTCCGATCAGGCGACCAAACCTGAGATCTCCTGAATAAAACGCGATGCCAGTCTTCACGATGCCGTTTGAAACAACAGCAATGATGATCCCCATAGCACCCGTTATGCGCTCAAGTGCTCCGTTCCCGGCCTGCTCCGCGATACTGAGTGTGATCGCATCCACATCCGCCAGACCGCTCACGGCTGCCGCCGCGTACAGACCGGAGTTGCCGAACATGGTCTGCGCGAATTTTGCCGCGAAAAGAACGAATACAAAAAAAACCGCAAATTTCAAAGCAGGTCCAATGGAGAATGGGTTGCTGAGCTCTAATTGCCTTCTGTCAACAACATCGACCCCGCTCTGACGACGTGCGGCAATCATCCAGAGAATCACGGCCGCGAGAATCGCCACGAGAGCCATCGCACCCAGAGGCAAGACAAGGCGAGTCAGCAAAGAAAAATCTACGAAAGCCACCACGACTGCCACTCGGATAAACATGGTAGCATTTGCTGCGACGGTGGAAAAGGCACAGATGAGCGCGTTGTTCGGATTTCGCCGAGCTTCCGTGCTCATGGCCGCGGTTACGGCTGTGGAGGAAGTCATGCCGCCAAGGATTCCAGTCAAACCCAATCCTCTCTGCGTTCCAAGGATTCTTGTAAGAAAATACCCTGAAAAACTAATGCCGCAGATCAACACTACCATCAGGCCCACTTTGTATGGATTGAAAGCGCCGTAAGGATCCACGGCGTGATTTGGAAGAAGCGGAAGTACAATGAATATGATTACGAGAAACTTCAACGTGTCGGTGAGTTCGACGCGCCGCATCTTTGTAATTGTAGAATGAGTCAATCTCTTGGAGCTCAATAAGATCGTGATGAGCAACGCTAAAATTCCGGCCTCCGGAGGATGCGTTCGACAGAGCATGCCCAGACCAAAACTGGCCATGGCAGAGATTTCTGTAGTGACTCCGCTATCGCGGCTTCTGTTGTATGCAGCGACAAGGATGAGAGCAGCAGCACCCGCGGCCACCGGCACGAACAATGGAAAATGCTCACCCGCAAGAGCAGTAAGAAAACCGCTGGCACTCAAAATCGCAAATGTGCGCAGCCCCATCAATTCGGAAGCGGGAAAGTCTGCGTCGGGGGAAGATAGACCTTCCCCGAGCGTCTCGAATGAACGCTCAAGGCCAATCAAAACGCCGCAGCCAAGGGCGAATGCCAGTTGATAGAAGAACTCACCCGATAGTTGCAAAGAACCTCCCCATGCGTTTTCTACGAATGCTGCCCTTGACCCCATCAGCGAAGTGAACAAGAAAAGAACTTCTCACCCGCTTCGCCGATTGCATTTTGACTTCACGGGCCTATAGCTCAGTTGGTTAGAGCAGGAGACTCATAATCTCTTGGTCCCTGGTTCAAGTCCAGGTGGGCCCAATTTTCATCGAATCCACCGAACTCCACAAGATCAGTGTGATGCGCCGGTAATCTTATCGACTGGTTTCAAGAAACACTTTGGTGCCGCAGCGAAGTTGCAGTCCGCACTCGTCGAAACCGCGACCATCAGCGTGTCTTTGCAATTGTCTATGTCCTTCTGCTTGTAAGCGCGGCCTTTATCAATTCCATAGTAGTATTGAATATTTAGCTTCAGCACTGGCTGAAAGGCAACAACAGTGTTCACACGACCTGTTCGCGCGATACACAGTAGAGTTGCGTTTGTCACTGTTTCTGAAATCTGATCTAGAGTATCCGACCCGCTCACCAGCCCCGGCCAGTGGCTATTTGCATTTCCACACGCTCCCGCCGCGGCTATGGCCAGTATCAAAAGTAGCTGACTCAATTTCTTCATGGTGACCTCACCTTCAAATCAGAGGGGGCAGAAAAAAAGTCAATCCTGAAAAGGAAGCGGAAACTGCGCGGATCGATCGCACAGTGCTTCAAATCGCGCGTGAACAAAATAGCGGCGAACGTCGTCCCC
>JAIBBM010000057.1:17500-20999 GCA_019694685.1 Leptospirales bacterium | reverse complement strand
CATGGAAAGATGTCTTTGAATTGAAACCAGACTCAAACGCAATTTCGATCAGAGTCTTTTCCGGATGTGCTTTCATCAGTCGTTCAGCCTCGGCTACCCGGTAGCGTCCATTGTAAGATTCCGGCGTTGTTGTGAGCAAGGGGAAGGTAAAATAGCAAGCTGGCAGCGTCGCACGACGGGTCAGCATCGATGCAATCGCCTCCCATTTTGCAGCATCCGAGACAGAGCGCAACGATGCAGCAGAGCATCGCGTATTTTCTGGGAAAGCCCGGGCGTGTTTCAACCCGGGATGGATTCGAGATTTGCTCTTCAACTGATCGCAAAGCAATTCTATTTTTACCATACTCAGAAGCGGTTGTCGCCCCGGGTTATAACACCGAACGGAAAAAGAGCTACCGCTACTTGATTCGAACTAACGGGTCCATGCCAGGACAGGCTCAATCAAATCCACTACAGGATTGTCAGAATTCTAGAAACCAAAGTCTGACAATCCCGCCTGTTGAATACTCAAGCCACCTTTACGCCCGAACTTGCGACGTATTCGTCCAATCTATCAAACGAGCCTCCCCATCCCTGGGTCATGCCGCTTCTTCCATTGATGAATGTTGCAACTTCCTCAGGCGTGGCGCTTCCGTAAACTTCCCAGATTACAGTTACTCGAGTGCGGTCCCCACTCTCTTCTTCAAATACAACGCGCGTTAGCATGGTCTCAGGCCAGGTCGGGGCCATTGGATGACGGGAGACGTTTTCTTGTTCGTCGCAGAAGTGCTGGGTATAGACAAGTTTATGTGGCGGATCAATTTCAAGGTAGTGGGCTTTTCCATACATAGTCCCGTTGTCACCAGACATAGAATAGAAAATGCCTCCGCCTTTTCTGATGTCGGATCGAATCAGCTTCATGGTAGAACCCGCCGGGCCCATCCACTGTGACAAATGTTCCGGATTGATCCACATTTCAAACATTCTGTCACGAGGTGCTTCAAAGGTGCGATTGATGACAAATATCTCCTTCGTAGTTGATTCTTTCTCAAGGAATTCCGCAAGACGATCCCAGGTGGAATTTCCTCCAGCCTGTTTAATGATTGCGCGGGCTTCCGCTAGAGCTTCAGGAGTTGCAAGGCTCATGGTCATTTCCATTTTTGTCTTCCCTCCCGTTTCGCTAAACAGAACCGTCACACGAAACATGGGCGCGCGAGTATCGTCTCCACCGTGATCGTAAACGAGTTTCTGATATTTTTCTACTTCAAGGTATTGAGTTACGTTTGGATAATCCACTCCGTCTGGGCCGTGCATTGTGTAACGCCAGGTACCGCCAACCCTCAAGTCCCTGCTGTGTGTTGTGATAGTGAATCCTCTTGGGCCCCACCATTGCGCAATTTGTTTTGGATCCGTCCAGGCGTCCCACACCGCCTTCAGCGGAGCCTCATAAGCCCGGGTGATGCTAATCGCGTTAGACTTGTTAGCTTTTTCCATGTTTTTTTCCCTTCTTGTTTTCTTTAACCTTAGCTGTTTTCAAATATTGTTCCAAACGATCGAAGCTCTCTTCCCAGAATTTTTGATACTGGTGCGTCCAATCCGCCACATCCCTCAGTGCCGCTGCATTGAGTCTGCAGGGACGCCATTGAGCCTCCCTGGTTTTTGTAACCAGCCCCGCCTTTTCAAGGACCTTGATGTGTTTGGTAACTGCAGGGAGACTCATACTCTTTAGAAAAGGCCTGGCCAGCTCAGATACGCTCGCCTCACCACGGGAGAGGTGAGCAATCATGGCTCTCCGTGTGGGGTCCGCGAGCGCAGAAAACGTTTGGTCAAGGTGGCTCTGCATAATATACCTATAGGTTAATTAACCAATCGGTTGTATGCAGAAAGCTTGTCAATCGGGTTTTGACCCGTCACGAATCCCCTTCTTCACAGTGACGGATTGACTCAGCTTTGTGTTCTAATCGTGGTGCGATGGTTATTCGTTTCGGAGCGCACCGAATCGTGATTATGTATTCGATTGCTCGCGAATCTGATTTTGATAAAGGATTCGTTCTGATTTTTGCGGCGCCACATTCCGGGCGCAAAAAAACCCGCGCAAGCGGGTTTCTCTGTTTTTCAGTCCTCTTCGCTTTACAGCTGGAGAACTACCGGTGTGACATACGGAACACCGGATTTTGGTTGCATCGATCGATTGAGAGAATCATTCACATGACTCCCTCAGTAATTCACAGTGCTGCTTACGCAACACCACGCGTTACTTGATCCAACACCGCTCTCAAACTTTCATTTGAGAGCAGAGTAATATGGTCAAGCCTCACGACATATTAGTACCACTCGGCTGAATACATTGCTGCACTTACACCTGTGGCCTATCAACCTCGTAGTCTTCGAGGCGTCTTCAGGGACCGAAGTCCAGGGAGATCTTATCTTGGGGCAGGTTTCCCGCTTAGATGCTTTCAGCGGTTATCCTTTCCGAACATAGCTACCCTGCGGTGCCACTGGCGTGACAGCAGGCGCACTAGAGGTTCGTCCATCCCGGTCCTCTCGTACTAGGGACAGGACCCCTCAAATCTCCAACGCCAGTACCGGATAGGGACCGAACTGTCTCACGACGTTCTGAACCCAGCTCGCGTGCCGCTTTAATTGGCGAACAGCCAAACCCTTGGGACCTGCTCCAGCCCCAGGATGCGACGAGCCGACATCGAGGTGCCAAACCGCGCCGTCGATATGAACTCTTGGGCGCGATAAGCCTGTTATCCCCGGAGTACCTTTTATCCGTTGAGCGATGGCCCTTCCACACAGAACCACCGGATCACTAAGCCCTGGTTTCCCACCTGCTCGACTTGTTTGTCTCACAGTTAAGCCTTCTTATGCCTTTGCACTCTATGCGCGATTTCCGGCCGCGCTGAGAAGACCTTAGGGCGCCTCCGTTACTCTTTAGGAGGCGACCGCCCCAGTCAAACTACCCGCCTGACAATGTCCCTGCTGTTCTGCAGCGGGTTAGACCTCCAGCGGAATAAGGGTGGTATTTCAAGGTTGACTCCGCAAGAACTAGCGTCCCTGCATCAAAGTCTCCCACCTATCCTACACATATTCGACCGAAGGTCAATGCCAGGTTATAGTAAAGGTTCACGGGGTCTTTCCGTCCAGGTACTGGTAGCCCGCATCTTCACGGGCACTACAATTTCGCCGAGCCTCCTCCTGAGACAGTGGGGCAGTCGTTACACCATTCGTGCGGGTCGGAACTTACCCGACAAGGAATTTCGCTACCTTAGGACCGTCATAGTTACGGCCGCCGTTTACCGGGGCTTCAATTCTCCGCGTCGCAAGTTAAACAAGCTAACGGATCCTCTTAACCTTCCGGCACCGGGCAGGTGTCAGCCCCTATACGTCCTCTTACGAGTTTGCAGAGACCTGTGTTTTTGTTAAACAGTCGCTACCCCCCTTTCACTGCGGCCCCAACAGGCTCCGGTCGCAGGACCTTCACCTGAAAGGGCGCTCCTTCTCCCGAAGTTACGGA
>JAIBBM010000057.1:0-12500 GCA_019694685.1 Leptospirales bacterium | reverse complement strand
TTTTCGACATGGGCGCGATACGCGATTTTGTTTCAAAAAACTCAGACAGGATCGCAGGGATCGTCACAGAATGCCCGACCAACCCGCTCGTTGAGATGACAGATCTCCAGGAATTGCACGCAATTACCAGGTCCGCAGGCGCGGCGCTGATCCTGGATCCAACTCTGGTCACGCCTCTGAACGTTGAAGTTCTGGTGCATTCTGACGCCGTCATCAACAGCCTTACGAAATATGCCTCTCATATGGGAGACGTGATGATCGGCTCTGCTGTTCTAAACCCTGCATCTCCGTTCTACAAAGAGCTTTCGCGCAAAGTAGAAACATCCATTGAGAATCCCTACCCGCGCGATCTTGCGCGCCTCGCAGAACAGATCGAGAACTATCACTCTGTAGTCGCGAAAATCAATGCAAATACGATGCGACTGGCAACATACCTCTCAAATCACAAAAACATTAAGAAAGTATACTGGGCCTATGCAGAACAGTCGCGCAAGAACTATGAGAAGTTTCAGCGCAGAGCGGAGGCGCCGGGCGGGATCATTACGATTGAACTCAATATTCCGCTCGAGAAATTCTATGATCGCATAACAGTTGCTAAAGGCCCGAGTTTTGGTTCTGTTTTTACGATTCTTTGCCCGTTCATGTATCTTGCCCATTACGATCTGGTCCAGTCGGAGGCGGGAAGACGCGAGCTTGCCAGTCTACACCTGGATCCGGACCTGGTTCGTGTTTCTGTTGGAATAGAGCCAATCGAAGAAATCATCGCAGCTTTCGCGGAAGCGCTCAGTGATTGATTTCGGTTTTGACCGATTCTGGAAACTCACGACTGCCGCCGGTCGACTCGGGTGGGCATTGCTTGGCGATCCGACCGAGCAACGGCGTTTGAAATCGGCGGCGCGCGCCATCGAAAGCCTGAGCAAACTGAAAGGGGCGCCGATGAAACTCGGGCAAATGCTTTCTCTGCATGAAGGACTGCTGCCTCCAGAAATCTCCGGACTGCTGGCCGGACTGCGGAAGGATGCAGAACCAATTGCTGTTTCTGAAATTCAAGATATACTGAGGCTGGAGCTGGGCGAAGAAAAGGCATCGCAACTCAGGCTGGAAGAAAAGCCAATCGCCGCGGCGTCTCTTGGCCAGGTACATCGCGCTTCGCATCCAGATGGTAGGGTGTTCGCAATCAAAGTGCAATACCCGGGAATACGCGAAGCTCTGGGAAGTGATCTAAGAATACTTCGGACGATCATGACTGCTTTTTCCCCGATGACTGCCGTGCCTGCGCGAAAGCTGATTGGTGAGGTGAAGGATAGGCTTCTTGAGGAGATCGACTACGTACGCGAAGCCTCTCACCTGGATCAGGCAACAGAGATGTATTCAGATCCAATTGTGATCCCGACGCCAGTAAGAGAATTCTGCACAGGCCGCGTTCTCACCACGAACTTTATTCCGTCCATGAGTATTGCAGAAGCGTCCGTGTCTGCGGAGACTCTTCGATTCCAGTGGGCCGTACATCTCCTTACTGCGATCGTGAAGGGGGCGGTAGAACATAAATTCTTGCACGCGGATCCAAACGCGGCTAACGTAGGATTTCTTTCCGACGGGCGCATTGTGCTTTATGACTTTGGCTGTGTCAAACTGGTGCCGGAATCTCTTTCAGACAGCTACTCAAAGGCCGCCGCGGAACTCTTGAGCGGCAGACTTTCGCCCGTACCCGGTCTTTTGTTTGCAGCGGGGATTCGCTATAAGAGCGGAGAAAAACTTACCGAAGAATTTATCCAGCCAATCGCAAGAATGCTAAATCAAGTATTTCCGGACGAGGAGACTGTCTTTGGATCCATACCGGATATCTATTCAAAACTATGGCAAATGGGTACTTCAGACTTTCTTGAATCAAGAAACATTGTGTTTCCACCCGACTTGATCTTTGTGCATAGAACGCTGCTCGGTCATTTTGGAAATCTTCGAGCGCTGAAACCACGAGGCAACTGGAGACAAATTGTGCTTGGTTTGCTTGCTGACGCCGGCGTCCGGCCTGATTGACCGGAGCCGTGCAGTATAAGAACTATTTTGCCGGAGTGTATTTCACAACGTTATTCGCCTTTGGCGAAATGGTGCGAAGATATTCGTAGATGGCTCCCAGATCCTGATCTGTCATGCCGCCATACATGCCCCACGGCATAATTGTATTAAAACCTTGAGCAGGTGCGCGGGCCGCGGCCATGCGCTCTTTGAATCGCGCGACGAATTCCTTTCTGGTCATTTTGCCAATTCCAGTTTCCACATCAGGAGTAATGTTGGCAGAACGAACCATATCGCCGGTAGGCATTGGAAACTCGCGACCACCTGCGTAAGCAAGAGATGGAATCACCTGCCCTTTTTCCACTTGAGTGTGACATTCCATACAAGCTCCGGCATTTGCCAGGTATTCGCCTGTCTTCACTTCATCCTTAGGATCAGGGCGCTTCACGAGACTTGCTTTGTGTGGAATTGTATTTACAATGAAATTCATTGGGAAGTCCGACCTGGAAGCGGGCACTTCATTTTCCAGGGCAGGCAGAGTACGCACGTACGCGATGATGCTTTTGATGTCTTCTTCGTCCATGCGACCGTAGTACGGATAAGGCATCACGGGGAAGATTGCCTTACCATCTTTTGTAACGCCTGTGGTGATCAGCCGAAACAATTCGCCATCTGTCCAGTTCTTGATTCCAGCGGGAGTGATGTTGCGCGAATAGTACGCGCCAGGAAAACCAAACTTTTGATCGAATAATTCTCCGCCTTTTCCAATGGCACCAGGTACAAGCGGGCCTGAAAATTTAGACCAGTCGCGAGTGGAATGGCAATCGATGCATACAGTCACGTGGTTTGCCAGATACTTTCCTCGCTCGACTCTCTCCGGTGTAGATTCAATGGTCATCACGGGTGCCGGGCCCACGTTGGGCAAAGCAAAACGCACATAACCGAGCAGGCCCACTACTGATCCAACGATCAATCCGAGCACAATCAGAACTATCTTCTTCATCATTCCCCCTTTTCAATGCCGTCTAACGTTACTCTTCTACCCAGACCGAGACGGATCCACCATTACAGTGAAACTCGCCCCAGCCATCTCCATTTGTGGTCACAATGTGCGAAACATGTCCGGTAATATCACGAAACTGCGCTCCGCGTTTTCCGGTTTCCATCCATTTGTGGCCGGCCGGACCATCGCTCATGAGAACTGCCATACTCTTCGGATGCGAAAGGTCCCCGAGTCTGGTCCAACCAATTGAATTGTAGTGATCAAAGTAATCGTATTGCGGTCCGTAAGCGAAGTTGCGCCTTGCATATAGAAATTTGTCAATGAGAAAGCGATGCGAAGGCATCACAATGCGATACGTATTGCCGTCTTTGCCTCGATCTTCGTAGTCTGCGCCATAGTAGTCAGGATGAAAGATGCATGGATAGCCTTCGCGGCGAAGCAAAATTGCGGCATAGGCGAGAGGCTTAAACCAGGGCTCAATGCAGGACTCAAGGGCCTGAAGAGGCTGCGAATCATGATTGTCTACAAACGTAACCGCCATCCGTGGACGCTGCTCCATGAGAGTGCCGGAGAAAAGGCGGCGCATATCAAAATTGCCACCGGATTTACTGGCCGCGTGAAAATTGAAATGAAGGGGAACGTCGAAAACAGTCATTCGCTCTCCGACCAGATTCAGATAGTTGTGAAGCGCCTCTACGTCTGGCACCCAGTACTCACCCACAACGAACAGGTCTTTGTTTACATACTTCTCAAGAGTATCCAGCCACTCCGGAAAGAACCAGGCTGCAATGTGCTTGATCGCATCCAGGCGAAACCCGTCCACCTTCGTAGTGTCCAGATACCATTTGCCCCATCGAATCAATTCTGCACGAACGTCCGCACTCTGGCAGTCCAGGTCGCATCCCATGAGGTACGCGAAGTTTCCTTTTTCCATAGCAACGCGATCATCAAACTGTTTGCCTTCCAAAAGATAAACTGTGGAATGATCGTTGGGATTGAAGCCGTCATAATCTACAGCGTCAAAGTGATTCCAGTGCCATTCGAAATCGGAGTATTTCTTCGCTCTGCCGGGAAATTGAAAGTGTGTGTATGCCTGGATCTTGCGTGGCTCTCCTTTCGCGTACATCCTGTTATCCTGCCAGAATGGAGTGGCCACTGGAGTTTCAGGATTGTCACCACCCATGCGATGATTTAGTACTGTGTCCGCATATACCTGGATGCCTGACTGCTGCAGTGTCTGGATGCATGAGAGATACTCTTCTTTTGTTCCGTACTTTGTGCGAACGGATCCCTTCTGGTTGAATTCGCCCAGGTCATACATATCGTAGACGCCGTAGCCAACGTCCGCCCCCCCACCGATTCCCTTGTATGCGGGAGGAAGCCAGAGAGCGGTAATTCCAGCAGCCGCAAGCTCACGAGCATTGGCAGCAGTTTGCTTCCAATAACTGCCATCCGCCGGGCTATACCACTGGAAGTATTGCATCATAACGCCGTTCAAGTCTGACATGAAGATTCTCCTTGGGCATTGAGGAACAAAGCTTTAGAAATGTAAACTGTTTCAGGGTTTCTTTATGCGCGAAGACGTCACCCATTCATCCCAGGAAGACTCAAATCCCTCGTAATGGATAAACGATCTCCCTCCTTCTGTTTTCAAAACCTTCGCAGGATACCACTTCCCTTTCCATTCCACCAGCACAGAATCATCTGCGACAATGCGATCGTCCATGACCCATTCATCCCACGACGAATCGTATCCGGAATACGTAATCAAATGAAAATCGTTGTCCAGCTTCTTGACAGTGGCCGGGTAAGATTTTCCATTCCAGATGACTTTCAAATTGGTTCCGACAGAATACTGACGAAAGTTTAAAGGTTTCACCGCATTCTCTGCGAGATCCACAGAAGTCTTTTTGCTATAGGAATAGAATTCGCAAGTTACCCTGGATCCGTTTCTGTTCGTGATACGAGCCGGAAGCATGGCACCCGCGCGCGGAGCGAGCACATAGGAGCCTACTCCGGGTTGATTTTTTCCTGTCGCAGACGAAATGATGAGAGATTCGCTGACACCGGCAAGCAAGAAGCCATTTCTCTGTCTCTCACGAAACTTCATAGCCTGCGCCACTTCTGACTGAGCTTCTCCCAGAGTGATTTTTCCGTCACCGTTCTTGTCGCATAACGGGTTGCCGGATAAACAATCAATCCACGTCTGCGAAAAAGTCCAGTTGCCTGTGGACTCATTGGACGCGCTGGCCGACGCAAGCATGAAACCGCGAATTCCTTTCTTCTGCAGAGTGCGAAGAGCTTCTTCGAACGCACCTGAATAGCAGAAGTCTCCTGTGAAGATCACCATCTTCCCTTTGAAGCTGGAGGCCAGGATCTCCGCGATGCGACGTATGTTTACGCCTGTAGATTCGGGGCTGCCAGAATCAATATCGTAGTTGGCCAGGTAGGACCCTGAAGCATCCTTGATTCCGTGTCCGGCATAGTAAAAATAGAAAACGCTGTCCGCCGGTGCGTTCAGGGCTGCTTCCCTTACCGCACTCTCAATACCTGCGCGTGTGGCGGCTCCGTCTAACAACAGTTTCAAATTCGATGCAGGAACGCCGCGGCGAATCAAGAGCGAGTGCAATTCTGCGTCTTTGCGGAATCGATCCGAGAAACTTTCCAATCCTGAATCTTTCCACTTCAACACTCCCGCAACTACTCCCCGAGTGGTTGAAAAATTCCATTCTTCCGCACGAAGAGGCGCGGCGATCCAGAATGATAAAACGGTAATCCAGACGAATGAGAAACGGGAATGCGTGGCCCAGGAAATACTAAATTTTATAAACAATTTCATTCCTCGTCCATGGCAAACACTACACTTTCAAGATGCAGAAAGTTGTATTTTGGATCTTTCAGGTCTGCCTCGAAACCGGCTTTGTCCGCTTTCGGTAGAGTGACAGTCACGATGGTTTCATTGTCAGCGAAATTGAACTTGCTCTCGAACTTTCCGTTGTGCTTGCGAACCAGCGGCCCAATTTTGTTTTCGAGAGCAGGAGATTTCTTTTCCGGATAGGAAAGAGTGAACTTATAGGACTTCATGTTTCACACGGATGCACCCTCGTCTAACGGATGCACTTCTTTTTCTGCTAATCCTGGAGGTCCACCGAAGGGGAAGGCAAGCACGCGAAAGAGATCTTCTGATCGCGGATGAGTCTCTGGATCGGCAATTCCAATCCTCTCAGGTCTCTGCCCTGACGCGTATTGAAAGGTTCCAAACACAATGTCCCACAATGCAAGGGTGTTCCCAAAATTCTTGGATGAAATAGTATCCGCACTGTGATGCATCCGATGTGTCTCGGTTCCAATGAATACGTATGCAAGAAATCCCATGCGAAGATCTACATTGAAATGAGAAACAAGCCCGGCCAGATCAATCAGTAGCATGGCACTGGTAATGCCTGTGATCAAAGAAGGGAACGTGAAGCCGCGCGGTTCACGCACGTGAGTCGCCCTGTTCAGTCACTCAATCCAAGACTTTTTTTCCACAGCGGCATATTCTCGACCGCGTAGTCATAACCTATCTTAATCAAATCGTCCATGGCCTTCCAGTCCAACAGTCCAAAGCCGCCGAGAGGGAGACGTGCGTAGATGTCCGCCTCTCTTCGAGCATTGCGAACCCTCTTAACGCTGCCAATCATTGTAGATCGAATCAGGACGCTGGCGAGTGATGGAAGTTTGTAACGCCGAGCCCTGGGTCGAAGCTTGTTGGCAAGAACGCGAAAGAAAGACGGTCCCACCGAGGCAGTCTGCGCGCCCATGAATTTTCCATATTCTTCATCCTCGTGCTGGGCATTGGATGAAACGTCGATGGCAATGATTTTCCCGGCGCCAAAATCCTGCATTGCATCCACCGGAAGGTTGTTCAGCAAACCCCCGTCCACAAATAGCTGGCCGTCCATGAACAGCGGAGGCGCGATTCCCGGCAGCGACGATGTCGCGCGCAGAGCAGTCCAGATGGCTCCGCTCTTAAGGCATGCTTCCTGGGAGGTGCTGAGATTGCAGGCAATAGCGAAAGCAGGCAGCAGAAGATCTTCCAGGCTCACGTTGCCGAATACCCGTTCAAGAGCTTCTGAGTATTTTCGACCCCGTGCAAGGGAGAGAAACGGAAACGTGTAGTCGTTGAGCGGATTGCGATCCACCATGAACTCACGCACTGTGATGGAAACTCTTTCCAGGTCTTGAAAGAAAGCGAATGTCCCGGCCATAATGGCGCCGGCGCTTGTACCACCCACCATGTCGATTGGCACCTGGTGCTCGATGAGAGCCTTCAGCACTCCTATGTGAGCCATTCCTCTCGCGCCACCGCCGCCCAGGACCAGTCCGATTGAATTTCCTGTCAATCCGCGTGCCAGCCTTTGAAAATCGGCAGATGAATTTCGCCTAACGTGAAAATGACGCATGTTACCGCGATTGGCCAGAAAGTCCTTTGTGTTATGCGCGCGCAAAGCATCTGCCGGCTGGATCAGTACAAGATTTCTTTCGCCGGAAACATGTTCCGCATCCGGGGGATACTTCAATTCCACAGGAGCGAGCCTGGGGTCCTGGCCTGCGTCCGCGACAAGCAAGATCTTATCCGCCTGACGAATGCAACGCTCGTTCCATGACATGTCCGTGCTTCCCTGTAGAAGAAGATAGTCGACTGCGTGTTCTATATCTGAAAGCCAGATCATAAACTCGGAGGCGCGCGGATCCTCCATTTCCAGGCTCGCGGTGCCCGGGCCGAATTTCTCATCAACGCGCTGTGGAGTCATCAGTTCCACGTTTCCGTGAAAAGAGAGGGACTCTTTCAAACCGGTGCAGAACGCGTTCATATCGACGCCGCTCGAAACGGGAAGAACGGTCAGGACAGAAAATCGCCTGACTGGCTCCGCTTGATCTCTGGTCAGACGCTCCGCAAGGATTCGCGTCAGCCAGAACAGAGCGTGCGGGGCTTCATGAAGCATTCGCTGGACAGAAACATCGGATAGCTTTACCAGTTCAGAATCGCGCACCGCGCGCACTGTTGCAGAACGACTATCTCCAGTCAGAAGTGCAAGCTCACCTATGATTTCGCCGCGGCCAAAGTCGCCTGAGCGTTTGACTCCGCGCTCATCCACGGACTCAAAGCGCAGGCGGCCACCCACCACAACATAAAGTCCGTCCGCTTCCTCCCCCTGACGCATCAACACACGGCCAGCAGGAAGATGCAGCCACGTCAGATGAGGCTCGATCTCCTTCAGCAAGGGACCAGGCAGAAACGCAAAGAGCGGAACATTCTTAAGAAATTCAATCAGATTGCGCGAAACCGGACGAAACCTTTCTGTATGGCCTTGCTCCTGACGGTCGGCGATGATGTGCGAGAGTTTGCGGATCTCTGCGGGATGAGTTGCAAGAAGGCTGTTGAAATCGGTTCGAGACAGGCGCAGCAGATCTGCCTGTTCCACGACGGAGACATTCGCGTATCGAGGTTCATCCGTGAGGACAGCAGCTTCCCCTACAATTTCGCCTGTGCAAATCTCGCCCAGGGTGGTCTCACTCCCGTCTGCACGTACTCGCGTTGCGCGCAACCGACCGGAGGCGACGAGAAATAGAGAATCCCCCGGCTCCCCCTGCTTCATGACAGATTCGCCTGGTTGGAGTGTGATTGGAACAAAAGAGCGGGCAAGTGCCTTCAAAGCCGGGCGGTCAAGACCAGAAAGAACATGCGATGCTCTGAGGAACTCGACGACAGAAATTCCATGCTCACGAAACCAGCGAAGATTCATAGTACGCCTTGAGACCACTGAACAAGCATGTCAAGCGACATCCACCGGGAGCGAGGAGAACGGGAAAAGATTTGAGAAAAACTTCCGAAGCTGAAAGAAGTCTGATCGCATTCAGCTCTCGCTTTTTCGCAATGCAAGGGATCACAAAGCCGTCTATCGTTCGCTCGTGAAGTTCCGGATGGGCATTCTGCGGCCCTCTGGTGGTCTGGTGGATGGAAAAGAATAGTGCGCTTCGCATGCGGCAATTGACGAAATGTGTCTGACACGGGTAATGCCAGTCATCAAAGAGGGAAGAGTGACGTTCGGGAGGCCACAGATTTGAATCAATCACACGCAGTCCCTGAACGGTTTCACTTTCTGTGCGCGGCCTGCGGCAAAATTGCTGGAACTATGTGGCTGGAGGAGGGCCAGGAGTGCAACCTCGTGCGTGAATCGTTTACTGGACGCCTGACTCTTCCCATAGATCCGCAAAATCGCACACCAATAGGCCACTGGTTGAGAGAAAGAAACGCACAAGCACTGCACGATTTTGATTTTGAAATCGCATCTTTCTACTGTCCGTCGTGCGACTTGAACTACTGCCGCGAACACTGGAGCGCACGAGATGTTTTTGATGATGACGGCTGGCACGATTCGATCCGCGGAACCTGTCCGGCAGGACATGAGAGAATGTTGGAAGATTGAAATCTAAATTGTCCAGGGTTTGTCTTGACGCGCATTGGCCCCGGCGCATACAGCACAGTGATCCTTCACCTGGACCCGGATGAAGCCTATCGATCCGAAATCGGAACGCTGTTGCATGCAAATGGGCTGAAGAGCCAGGGAGCGCGATCGCTGGGAGAGGCGCTCGAGCTGGTCACTCGCCACGCGGTTAAAGTAGTGGTCACTGAACTCGATCACCCGGATGCGCACGCAGAACAAATTCTAGAATCGCTTCATCGCCTCGATCCTTCCCTTGCCATCATTGTCCTCACGAGTAGACCAGAACGGCGCCAGGGACCAACCCGAAGACTTGGACGGGTTTTCGAGTTTGTAGAGAAATCCCAACCTCCTCATATCCTGCTTTCGCACATTCAGAGAGGAAGAGACTACTATCTGCAACGGCACCACGACAATGTGATCGCAGGCGAGTCCGAAGGAAAATTGCGAAGCAAACTTGAATGGCTGATATGGAAACAGCAGGCCAAACTCAAGGTTGTGGACAACTATGCTACTCTGGTGAACAACGTAAAACACTCGGTGGCACAGGGCGCGGGGCTTGATGTAATGTGCACTCTAGTGGATTTGCTGATGGCAACAGCCACTGAGGTAGACGGAAAAATGATGATCGAGGCAGAAGTGCTTCCCGCGTTGAACGAAGCGGCAGCGTCTGCACGGCGGTGGCTTGAAAACCTGGACAAGATGCTGAGTATGACACATCTGTTGCATGGAAAAAAAGATAAGACCACTGCATTTCATACATCAGTTCAAAATGCAATTGCATCGGTTCATCACCTGCAAATACAAAAGAACCAAACAATCGCACTGGGAGGTCTTCTTGAATGTAGTGTGATGATGCAACAGGAAGGTTTCGAACTGTGCGTACGCGAGCTCTTGACCAATGCATTCAAGTATTCCCCGGAAAGTTCGAGGATTGACATCACGGCTCACAGAGCAGGCGATTCTGCTTCCCTCACAGTGCTCAGTGATGTAATGGAATCCAAAGGCAACATAGACGGTATCCCGGCCGGATCCGAGGAAGTCCTTTTTGAACCACTTGTCAGACTCAATAATTCCTACGATGAGCGATTCCGCGACGAAGAGCTGGCGATGGGCTTTGGGCTGGCAATTGTTCAGAGCCTGGTTTCTTCTGCCGGAGGACGCGCCTATATAAGAGAGATTCGCGACTTCAGCGTAGACTTTGTTGCGCGAAGACGCGTTCTTTCCGAAATAGTAGTCCCAATCCTGAAAAATTAAACCGGCTCTATGGAGCAGGAGTGGGCGCAGGCGAAGGCGCGCTTTCCGGTGCCGGACCATCCGTTGTATCAGGAAGCATTCTGGCACGCTCATCCATCATCAAGGTCGTGATTACGCCTGCCCTTTCTCTTGGAAGCTTCGTGAGAAGGAAAGGAACGATGGACTGACGACCTTCAGCTTCCGCGTCGCGCTCCATTTGCAGAAAAACATCCACTACATCTGCGTTGCTCCAGTTCGCGCAAATAGCAACCGCATCATCTGGAGGCATGTTCAAGAGTCTGCCTGACATTTCCTTGACTGTCTTTTGTCTCTGGAACGCCGCCTGTTTTTGTTCTTCCAGTTTCTTGCGCTCTTCTGCGAGACCCTTTCGCATAAGTTCGATTTCTTCCTGCTGCTTTTGAACGTTTCCCGTTTGCTCACCCAGCTTTGCTTCCGCTTCCTTCAGTTTGAGCTCGAGCTCCTGCAAGCGCTGCTCTTCTTTCTGCAGTTGCTCTTCTTTGCGAAGACTCGCATCGTCCGTTTCTTCACCCACAACCGGCGGTTCGTGCTTGAGAAAAGGAATATGATCTTTCAACTTAATGATGTGCCACGTATCCAGAAGATACGCGAATACGCCCATGGAGAATAGAATCACCAGGGTCAAATAGACGATCTTGATTTTTTCAGAAAGACGGCTCATACCCTGCTGTCAAAAGACTCGCCGCGCTCTTTCCATTTCGCGGTGATCTTCTCCATTCTTTCAATTTTTCGGTTCAAATCTGCAATCGTCACGTTGAATTCTTCCAGGTCATTCCTTGTGCGCTGGATTTCCATTTGACGCTCACGAATTGGATCCTTCGTGAACCAGCGAGACAAAACTCCTTCCGTGTTATCGCTTCTTTCTCGGGTCCTGGAGACCGAGTCTTCTAAAGTACTCTGAAACGAGGTCTGCGGCTGTGTCTTCGGGGAACTCATCCTCTGAGTCAGGTTCTTCAGGAGGCTTGCGCCTTTCTTCAATAATTCCACTTTCTCCATGTTGTTCCTCCATTCCCGCGATTCGAGAATTCAGCTCGAAAAGCTCTTCCTTTTCCAGAAGCTGATTCTCTTTTTCATAATCTTTTTTATAATGTTCTTTTAGCTTTTCAATGATCCGAGTGTTTCTTCGCGCAATCATCACAAGCTCTCGTTCCGCAGCCAGTTCCGGCTGCATTTCTTCCATTTTTCGCGCAGCGTCTGCTGCATTTGCTTCGAGTCTTTCCAGATAGCGATCGTACGTCTGGAACAGATCGAGTTCAAACTCTTCGCGATACTTCTTTTCGAAGAGATTGGTCTCCTCTTTGAGGAGCTCAAAGGCCTCTCTCCTCGCTGCTTCCTGTTTGTTGTAGCGAGCAAGAACGACAGACAATTTCTTGAGGGCCAGATCCTGTTCGATCTGGCGCTTCTTAAGCAACGCTTCGAGCGGAAAACGGAACTTCTTTTTTCTAATACGCTTCCTCCACTATTTTTGGACGAATGATATCGCTCAGCCTCGCGACAGAATCTTCAATATGAACACCCTCTTCTACTCTCTGGCGAAGATATCCCTGAATAGCGGATGCTTTGTCCAGGTATTCGTCGAGATCCACATTGGAACCACGGGCGTATGCCCCCAGGTTGAGCAATTCTTCGTTTTCTCTGTACGCAGAGAGGAGAGTTTTCATTCTGCTGGCATCCTGCAGATGTTCAGGTGATATAACTTTGTCCATCACACGAGAAAT
>JAIBBM010000056.1 GCA_019694685.1 Leptospirales bacterium | reverse complement strand
GGATAGATGCGGGAAATGAACTTGAAGATGCTGCGTATTCTAGCCAGGAGCCGGAACCTCCTTCAACACTTCCTGAATGACAGAGGACGGAGAGCGTGAAGGATCTTCCAATTCGATGCGGTGGCAGAGCGCGGGGAATGCCATTTCTTTGACCAGGTCCGGTGTAACGTAATCGCTGCCACGCACGAGTGCAAGAGCACGCACAAGACGACTGAGCTTGATGCCAGAACGCGGACTTGCGCCTGTAATTACGCCTGGATGCTTTCTGGTCTGGCGTATGATACGAACAATATAAGACGCAACGTCTGCATGAAGAGAAACTTGATCCACGAGCTTCTGCCACGCGAGGAGTTCGTTTGGATCAATGACAGGCTTGAAATCTTTCCAGGAATCGTCTTTGCCGTGTTTGGTGAGAATTTGGATCTCATCCTGTTCGGAAGGATAGCCCAGAGAAATCTGAACCATAAAACGGTCCAGCTGCGGTGCGGGAAGCGGGAACAAGTGACTTCCCTTCAGGTTCATGGTAGCAATGATAAAAAATGGATCCGGAAGATGATACGTGCTTCCTTCAATTGTAATGCGCTGCTCTTCCATCACTTGAAGAAAGCTTCCCTGAGTTTTGGGAGTCAGTAGATTGATTTCATCGCAGAGAATGAAGTTCGCGAAAATTGGACCGCTGTGAAACGTAGTGCGATTGGACTGCATGTCAAATCGGTTGAAGCCAAGAATGTCTTGTGGAAGGAGATCCACAGTGCACTGGATACGGCTGAATGGTTCAATCTTGACTCCGTCTTTTGTCTGCCCTTCTCCCCAGTCTATGGAACCAGAAAGAGCGCGCGCAAGTGAAGTCTTACCTACACCGTGCGCGTCTGCGAGAATGACATGACCCCCGGCGATCTTGGATGCAAGAATCGTCTCGAGGGTTGCCGGTTGTACGACGATGACCTGGCGGATATTGTCGACCAGCCGGTCGATGCCATTCTTGGCTGCAGCAATGTACGACATGCTGCGCTTACTTCAGCTTGTATTTCTTTTTGAAACGATCCACGCGGCCCGCCGCATCGATCATTCTTTCTGTGCCGGTGAAGAATGGATGACATGCGGAGCAAATGTCCACAGTCATATTTCCTCTTGTGGACTTCATGTTGTATACAGTTCCGCAAGACGCGCACTTCACAGCAGCTTCTTTGTATTCAGGATGAATATTCGGTTTCATAACTCTCCTCAGTAGACGCTCTTTCAAGCTGTAGGCACGTTCATGCTGCCAAGAAAATCTTCGTTTGTTTTGCTGACCCTGATTTTTTCCAGCAAAAGCTCCATGGCTTCCGTGCTCGACATGGGACTCAGGACTTTTCTGAGGATGAAGACGCGGTTGAGAACGTCCTTGGCCAGCAGAAGCTCCTCTTTTCGAGTTCCAGAGCGATTTATATCCATTGCCGGGAAAATCCTTTTGTCGGCAAGCCTTCTATCCAGGATGATTTCCATATTTCCAGTGCCTTTGAATTCTTCAAAGATCACCTCGTCCATCTTAGACCCGGTTTCAACGAGTGCGGTTGCAAGAATAGTCAAAGAACCGCCATTTTCTATGTTTCTGGCTGCTCCGAAGAAGCGCTTTGGCTTGTGAAGAGCGTTGGAATCGACACCGCCAGATAGAATCTTCCCGGAAGTAGGAACCACCTGGTTGTAGGCGCGGGCCAGCCTGGTGATCGAATCAAGCAGAATGACCACATCGCGGCCATGCTCTACCTGGCGCTTTGCCTTCTCAATCACCATCTCCGCTACCTGAACGTGGCGGGATGCAGGTTCGTCGAAAGTAGAACTGACCACTTCCCCTTTTACGCTGCGTGCCATGTCTGTTACTTCTTCCGGACGTTCGTCAATCAGAAGAACCATGAGGATGACTTCTGGATGATTGTGAGTGATCGCGTTTGCGATATTTTGCATCAAGATCGTCTTACCTGTACGCGGAGGAGCAACGATGAGACCTCTCTGCCCTTTTCCAATCGGAGTGAGCAGGTCGATGATGCGAGTGTCGAGCAAAGACGGATTCCACTCCATGTTCAAACGAGAGTCTGGATAAAGAGGAGTCAGGTTGTCGAAAAGCTGTCTGCGATGAGCCGCGTCCGTCGTGGTGCCGTTGACTGTGTCCACGCGAAGGAGTGCGAAGAATCTTTCCGATTCTTTTGGAGGGCGAATGTAGCCGTTTACAGTGTCTCCTGTGCGAAGACCGAACAGACGGATCTGCGAAGGCGAAACGTAAATGTCGTCCGGGCCTGGTAAGTAGCTGTAGTCAGCGCTGCGAAGAAAGCCGTAGCCTTCTGGCATCTTCTCAAGAGTTCCGGAGGCAAGGATCGATCCGTTTTGCTCCGCTTGCTTCTGAATGATTCCGAAAATCAGATTTTGTTTCTTGAGCCCCGTCGTGTTTTCAACGCCCAGCTTCTCTGCGAGAACAGTAAGGTCTTCGATTGGTTTGCGTTTTAGTTCTGTGATGTCCAGTGGAGGCGGCTCATTTCCTGTGCGAGCGCGCATGTTGTTTTCGTGTTCCAGTTGTTCTGCTGCTGGATCAAAGTCCGTCATTCCCGGGTCTTCAGATCGCGCATCCATGCGATCGTAACCGCCGCCCGGGCCTCTTCTGTGGCCGCCTGGTCTTCTTTCTCTAGTTCTTCCTCTGGGCATGTGAAATATCCTGAATTGTTTAGTTTTGTATAGGGTTGTGGTGATGTGGCCAGGCCGGAAGGCCCGGAAACGGGGGGATGGTTCTCGTTTTCCTCTCAGGTGTTTGGTGTCAAATCAAAATCTAACAAATCGCGCCGGATTTACCGGCTTGCCGTTTTGAATGACTTCAAAGTGTAGATGTGGTCCTGTCGAAAGTCCAGTGTTACCTGAAATTCCAATCTCCTGCCCTGCCTGTACGTCCTGGCCGCTTCGCACACGCACACTGCTGAGGTGAGCGTATAACGTCTTGAGTCCATCTCCGTGCTGGATGACAACAGCCATTCCGTAAGACCCCATTCCTCCCGCATACACAACGACTCCAGTGCGCGCTGCATGTACCGGTCTGTAATACATCACAATATCAAATCCAGTGTGCATATTCATGCGCCCTGGACTGAACGGATCCGGTCTCCATCCGAAACCTGAAGACAGGTTGCCCCATGCTGGACGAAACCAGATGGGGGGCGGTGGTGGAATCTTTGCATTGGGAAGGAATACTTTTGTGCCCGGGCGAAGCAGGTCCATATCGCGCAGCTCGGGATTATCGTTTTGAATGTCTTCTAGACTCACAGTGTAAAATTGCGCGACTGCAGCCAGAGTGTCTCCTGGCTTCATGCGATACATGAGACCAGGACGATTGGGAATGGTGAGCTTCTGGCCTGGCTTTACTTCATCCGCGCGCTTCACACCGGAAGCAGATAGGATACTTGCTGGAAGAACTTTGTATACAGCTGCAATTTCGGATAACGTATCTCCGGGACGAACCGTATACTCGAAAGACTGATCTACATGAGGAGCGTTGTTCTTGATGATCTTTTCTTTGAGCGCTTCTGATCTCTTCTCGAGTTCAGCAGGAGAAATGCGCGCTTCTTCTACCACCACCCCACTGGAACTCGCGGTTCCCTGGCTGGTCCAGATTCCAAAGCCTGAAAAAAGAAATAATGCAAATGCACCCGCGCTCAAACTGACGCGGTACTTCCACGAACTCAGATCGAGCCTGCGAACGACTGGAGTGTCTTTGCCTGGGAGAGTGTAGACGAAGTTTCCCCCGCCAGTATAGATGAGCGAAAATCTACCCTGAAGATTCAGGATTTTTCGACCCGGGCGGTTTTTAAATCGTCTATGATACATGGAGTCGAAGGGGCCTTTTTAACCAATCGGCGAGAGGGAGGAAGTTTGCGAGCAAAAAATTATGTCACATTAGCCACCTCTTACTTTTCGGAGATTTTTAACCCTCCATAAGATTCTTCAATGACCTTACGAACGTCTTTCTTCTGCCCACCTGTGATGGTGATGGTTCCCTTTGCGATGACGCCTGGCTGGATATTGAGCATGGGGGCGGTGATGTCCCCGAGCAGCTTGCCTGATTTCTCAAGTCTTACTTCGCTTTCTGCCTGGATGTTGCCGATCATCGTGCCGGCCACCACCACGTTTTTCGCTGTGATGTTGGTCTTGATCTTGCCGGTTTCCCCGACTACGAGTGCGTCTTCTGTTTTGATTTCGCCCTCGAACTTCCCATCAATCTTCAGAGATCCGGAAATGTAGAACTTTCCCTCAAAGATCGACCCGGGACCGATCACGCTGTTCATGGAATCGTTGCGGCCTGCCATCGAGTCAGTTGTCCCTTTTGCCGGTTTTCTTACAACTAAAAAAGATCATCGTTCAAAGTCCGGAGACAAGGAAGGCGGTCTGAGGAGGCCGTCTGCGAGACTCAAGCGCAGTCTTTCCAGGTTTTCGCGAGCGCGAGATTGTTCGGGACCGGTCCCGCGCACAACCAGCTCTCTGTATTTCTCCCGGGCCAGATCAAAGTTGCGCTGTCTTTCTGCGAGGTATGCCTGCCTCTCTAGTACCTGACCAATGTTCATGGAATCGACTCGAGTGTGCACGTATCCAGTCTGTTCCATTGCCTGAGCCAGTTCGATCCTCTGCAGACGATAGTATTCCCTCTGGAGGTCTTCGTCTTCCCTTCCAAGAAGCCTTCGCTTGATTTCAAAAAGCTTCGCGCGCAAATCTTCTTCTACTTTACGCGCATCCGCCTCTTCTTTCTCCAGAGATCGAAACACATTCTCAGCAGCGGCAAGTGCCCCCATCTCTTCGCCTGTTCTGAGATTTCTTCGAGCAATCGACGCGAGGTTCTTTTGTACGCGAAATGCGACGAGTCCTGACTCCACTCTATCTTTCAGGGTGCCTGCAGTTGCCGGGCGCGCAGCCATGTAGGCGTCGTAAAGTTCTTTGGCACGCGCAGTTCGACCTGTGCGATAGTAGTGAATGTCTGCCAGCTGGAGTTTGGCTGCGGGGCTCGATACAAGTGCATCATATTGCTCCAGCATGTCAGCGGCGCGAATGTAATTCTGTGAATCAGTGAATACTCCGGCGAGCTTCAAGAGATTGTCTGCAAAGTCTGCAGGCTTTTGAGCGAGCGCGGATGCTTTTGCAAAGTAGTCTTCATAGAATCGAATGGCAAGATCGCGTCTTCGATTCTTTCTGTGCTCGTCTGCGAGTTTAGAAATGTAAAGGAGGTTGGAAGGATCGATCTTGTTTGCAAACTCGAGTAGAATTCCATACCCGGTAAAACCGGAATAGGACGTTCTATCCTCTCCCAGTTCGTTTCCAATTCCGCGATAGAAACTCGATCTATTTAGAATGCGTTCCACTTCCTGGTTTTTCTGCTCGAGTTCCTGAACGATATTCGCCATTGTGAAGGCAAGCTCACCGTTTTCTTTCTGACAGCGAAGAGCGAATGTGCGATAGCTTCCTTTTCTGACTCCTTCCACTTGAGAGCGAAGTGAGTCTACCTGCTGTTTAAGAGAGTCTCTTTTTGCCCTAGCGGCCGCGGGATTTCCGCCCTTCCCTCTGACCACACGAGCCTCTTCTACTGAGATCTGTTTTTCCGCAGCCTCAAGAGCGCCTGACGTCTGAATGAATCGATCTACCAGATCGCGAAGACCAGTGGAGTCGGACCGAAGCGCCGGATCCTGTTCCTGTCTGGCTCTCTCTTTGTCGCCGAAGTTCTGAGCCATGCGTAGATAGATCGCGGATAGTTCATTCTTGTCCGGATTGTCCTGGTAAGCCGGATCCAGCGCCGTGTATCGAAATGCCATGGCATATTCGTTGAGCGCTTTGGTGTGTTCTTCCGTCTTGTGGTAGCAGACTCCTTTGAGTCTGTGCAACCGATACAGATATGGCTGTGCACCGAGGAAATACTCTCGCCCTGGCTCCTTGCTTCGAGCCAGCGCAATCAACCTGACTGTGTTTTCACTCAAAGTCTCTGCGGCAAAGCTTGGATTGCGGCGTTCGTCCTGGATGCGTTTGTCTGCAATGAACTGAGAATAGTAGGACGAAAGCAAATTGTTCGCGCGCGTGAGAATGGCTTCGCAGTCAGGATTGAGTCCCAGAGCCGACTTTTCCAGGTCGTCCACCTGCGCGGGGTCTATGATTTCAGAAGGCTGTTTGTAGAGACCCTGAGAGAACAGGGCCCCGGGCAAAAGCAATAGAAGTATGAGGCGACCCATACTACAGTTTCGGCCAAATCAGCGAGGAGGAAAGCCTTCGTGTCTGACGGCGGATACGAATAAGAAGGCCCAGCCTGCCATCAGGGAAAGCCCGCCAATCGGAGCCACTGCCCCAAAGGCCCGAACCCCGGTCAAAACGATGGCATAGAGGCTTCCCGAAAAGACAATCGTCCCAAAGAGCCAGAGCCCCAGAACCGCCCGACCCGATTTGCCCACGCGGTCCATGGCCAGTCCCAGTGCCAGCATGGCGATCGCATGGTACATCTGGTAGCGAGCGGCTGTTTCGAAAATGGCCAGGTCTGCGTCGGGGATGGTGCCCTTGAGTGCATGAGTGGCAAACGCTCCCAGCATGACTGAGAATAATCCGAGTAAGGCGGAGGCGGACAGGTAAATTCTGCGCATGCCGCAGTGCGAATCATCCCCGGCGGCGGTCAAAACAATTCGCCGTGACACGAGTGCGCTCTTTCTATGTTATGGAATATGTCTTCATTTAGACCCGGAAGCACAGTCTCCCAGCTGCCAGTCCACAGGCTGCCCGGAGGAGAACGTTTGTTGTTCATGAGGAACAACAGCTACATCACGAACATCCAGATTCTGACAAACGTAGGCTCCATGGCGGAAGATCCGCAAATCCATGGCATGGCTCACATTCTGGAGCACATGTTTTTCAAGGGATCCAACAAGTTTCGCGGGGGCACTGCGATCTCGCGCGCGGCCAATGACATTGGCGGAAAACTCAACGCATATACAACCTACGATCACACAGTCTTCTATATTAGTGTGCTTGGAGACGAATTCGAACAGGGATTCGAAATCCTGTCTGACATGTACAGAAATCCTCTTTTTCCCCCGGACGAATTTAAGAAAGAACTCAATCCCATCCTATCTGAAATGAGAGAGAGAGAAGATGATCCAGAATCCTTTTTGATGGAGAGCGCTCTTCGCGCGTATCTTGGGTCATCGTATCATCCTGTGATTGGAAACGCAGATACGGTCAAAGCAGCCACTGTAGAAAACATGCATCGATTCAAATCCAGATACTATGCAGGAAACAACTGCATGATCAGCATAGTGGGCGGGATTGAAGAAGAAAGAGTACACAAAGCAGTCGCAGAGCATTTCACAGACCTCAGACACGGGGAATCCGCAGTCACTCCTTCCTTTGAATACAAGACAGGAGGAATAGAACTCACGAAGCCTGGAATTCAAGAAGCACACTTTTCCCTTTTTTATCCCGCGCTCGGTCCAGATCATCCAGACAGATACAAGCAAGATTTGATGAATTACCTTCTGGGTGGAAACGAATCCGGCTTACTCTTTGAACGAATCAGAGAAGAACTGGGACTATCAAGCTATGGGATTTATTCCTACGTTATGCGCACACCCGGGCATGCTGTACTTGGCATTTCTGGAGGAATCGCGCCGGACGAATTGCACCTAATGGAAAAAGAAGTGAAATCGTGCATTGCACGGATCTGCGAATCCAAACTGGAAGAACACAGACTTCATCGCGCGAGGGCCTCTCTTCGCACGTCGATTGCATCCTATGCAGAAACGTCAAGCGGACTCAATGGAATGATTGGACTGCCTGCACTCAGAGGGGACACTTCTCACCCTGTAGAAAAAGCACTCTCTGAAATAGAAAAGATCACACTGGAAGACGTGCATGAGATGGCTCAAAAAACTTTCTCCGGTCCGCAATTCCGGGCCGTTCTCACTCCGGCTTGAAGGTTGATCTAAACACAGCATCAGACATACTATTGTCTGGAAATATCGTTGCCATTCCAACCGAAACGGTCTATGGACTGGCAGCAGACGCTCTAAATCCAGATGCAGTACTGCAAATCTTCGAAGCAAAGAAGAGACCGAGGTTCAACCCTTTGATCTGTCATCTGCCTGACGTAGCGGACGTTAAAAAATACTGCCACCCACCTGCTTGCCTGGAAGTACTGGCGTCTCTATGGCCCGGTCCTCTGACCATTCTAATGCCGCATAACGGGTCTATTCCCTCTCTTGTAACAGCTGGCTCTAGTCTATGTGCTTTTCGAGTTCCTTCCCATCCGATCGCGCTTGAGCTACTTAAAAAAGTGCGAAGGCCTCTGGCCGCTCCATCAGCGAACAAAAGCGGACGCGTGAGCCCGGTGAACGCAGAAATGGTGGAAAGAGAATTTAGAGGATCGCTTCCAGTCCTCGACGGAGGCCAGTGTTCCGTAGGACTTGAGTCTACGATTGTCCTGGCAAATGAAGACAGCGTTTCGATTTTACGAAATGGCAAGTACACAGCTCTTGATTTTGAAAACCTGGGACTGAAAGTGGAACCGCCTGCCGAGGACATCCGTGCGCCAGGACAAATGCTGCGGCACTATGCGCCTGAAGTTCCGCTCATTCTGCTTACAGTGGAACGAAAGAGAGTAGAGTCAGAAGCAATGCATGTGGACGCGAAAAGCAAAATCGCCTGGCTGGGTTTTCGGGGAAGCAAACCTCCGTTTGACGCTCAGGTGTTTGAACTCTCGCAAAGCGGGGATCTGCACGAAGCAGCGCGCAATCTATTTTTTTACTTTGACCGCATGGCCCGGGAACGCTTCGATTACATCGTCGCAGAGCTCGTCCCGGAAGAAGGAATCGGGCTTGCGATCAACGACAGACTGAGACGCGCAGCAGACATGGAAGGCAATGTGCAGAATGAACGTTTGTCTGCCTGGAGAATCATGCATGTTTGAGAGCCTGGTGAAATTTTTCTATGATTTACAGGATCAAATCACAGGTGCGCTCGAACAGGAATCCGGATCTTCGAAGTTCCACGAAGACACCTGGACGGGCGAAGGCTGGCTGGCGGGCGGCGGTAGAACCAGAGTCATGGAATCTGGGACGGTTCTCGAACGCGGAGGCGTGAATGTTTCCGACGTGCACGGACTTCTCCCGGATGATCTGGCGCGCAACATGCCTGGAAAGGCACGCGAGTTTCGTGCGGCGGGAATTTCTCTGGTGCTTCATCCGTTGAATCCTCATGCGCCCACAGTGCACGCGAACTTCAGAATCATCAGCCGCGGAAAGCAGGAAGACCCGGAAACAATATGGTTTGGCGGCGGGGCGGACCTCACCCCCATGATTCTCTATGAAGAAGATGCGACGCATTTCCATAGTATCTGGAAAAAGGTGTGCGATAGATACCCCTCCATGCCTTACACAAAACTGAAAGAAGATTGCGATCGTTATTTTTATCTCCCGCACCGCAAGGAAGGTCGTGGGATTGGTGGCATTTTCTATGACTATGTGGATACTGCGCCCGAAGTCATGGGCCAGTTCACACGCGAAGCGGGCAGCTCGTTTCTGGATGCGTATCTTCCACTCCTCAAGAAAAGATCCTCTCAAAGTTACACAGAAGAAGACCGCGAGTTTCAAATGTGGAGACGCGGACGTTATGTGGAATTCAACTTAGTATATGACCGGGGAACACAGTTCGGCCTCAAAACGGGCGGAAGAATTGAATCCATCCTCATGAGTCTGCCTCCAATCGTCCGATACAAGTACGACTACAGGCCTGCACCAGGAAGCAGATACGAAGCTACGATGCAGGCACTGTCCAATCCAAGAACATGGGTGTAAGAACAATCTTCATCGGAGATGTCCACGGCTGCGTGGATGAACTCAAAGAAATGATCGGGATACTCGGTCCGACTCGAGAGGATCGTATCATTCTGCTCGGTGACTTGATCAACCGGGGTCCAGACAGCCCGGGAGTGGTTCGCTTCGTATTTGAGAGCGGTTTTGAAAGCCTCATGGGAAATCATGAGTACGAATATCTCAGACACTACACTCAAATTCCAGTGTTCAAAAAAATACGCGAAGGCCTGGGTCAGGAACTTCACTCCTGGCTTGAAGGCAGACCTCTGTTCATAGAAACAGATGCATTCCTCGCCGTGCATGCTGGGCTCTTTCCAGGAAAACACCCGGCTGAAACACCAGAAGAAGTACTGCTCAACATTCGAACCGTGCGCCCGGAAGAAGGATTTGATTCTGATCTCAACAGAAACGGCGACCCTGCATGGCATACATACTACAAAGGAACCAAACCGGTATTCTACGGGCACTGGGCCAGACAGGGTTTGACTATTTCTCACCCCACCTACGGCCTCGATTCTGGATGCGTCTACGGTAGAGCACTCTCTGCCTACGTTCTGGAGACAGGCGAGCTGATTCAAGTTCCCGCCAAAAACGTATACTATAGAAAACCATACGATTCTTCACCGGAATCAGGCTGATGATGCGACTCAGAAAAGCGCTTCACAAAATCATTCGGTTCTCTCCCGCCATTCTGTTGGGCTTATCCTGGTTTTGCATTCCTCGCCCGGCTAAAACAGATGTGCGATGGAAGCCAGTCCTTTCTCTGCCGCGCGATGCGGCGATCATGCAACTGCGCACCGAAGGCGCGCAGGATCTCCTGGTCTACTCGGGAGTCCAGGACGGACTTTCTGAAATTGGAGGCGCCACCGACTTACTGATGAGCAGCGGCTGGAATCTGCTGACCTTGAAGACTGCCGACCGCGATCCTGATATTTCAAAAGCATTCTTTGAGTTTGCAGGAAACAGACCTGGATTTCGCAGAAAGATTCTCATGGTTCCAGGCCGAGATTTATGCGCTGCTTCCGGGTCCATGGAAATGTCCAGCCTCAGTGCGCTCGTGGTCTTTCGCGCGGAAGATTCGACTTTTCCGGACAATGAATGCACTACTCGACTTTCTGCCATTCGCCCGGATCTTCCTGTTTTGTTTCTGGTTTCCCCCGGGCTTCCCGGAATGTCTTTTGTCTTGTATCAGGCAGTTCCAAGCTCCAGCAAAGAATACAAAACAGACTCCAATATGTCGCCTAACGTAAAGACTGCTTTTTTCCAGGGACGACTGCTCACTTTTCTTCATCTTCAAAGGTTTCCAATTTCTTTCGTGGAATCGCGCACTACCTTCAAGAAAGGTTGTATGATGCTTCCGTCGGGCCCATGGGTGATTGCTTTTGTCAGTGGACAGAGGGCGGAAGGATACTGTCCCTTGTTTCTTAAATCAAGTGGCGAGCTCTACCGCGCAGTGGACGTGCGCCCGAATGCAGGGTGCGATTACGGCGTGACAAGTGAGTCGGCGATTCGCTGCCAGTGAATTCAGAATAATCCTGGTTCCGTCTCCGCCGGCTTGAGGCGAACGCTCTTTGCTTTTTTTCCTGGACGCGATTCGAGTTCAAATAGCTTCTCTTTGGCACGACGCAACACTGATTCTGGAATTCCAGCAAGCTCTGCCACGTGAATTCCATAGGATCGATCCGCCGCACCTTCGCGCACTTTTCTTAAGAAATGAATTTTTCCGTCTATTTCTCGAACATCCATGGTGAGATTGAAAATCCCGGGTTTCTGATCGAGAGCAGTCAACTCGTGATAGTGAGTGGCAAACAGGACCAGAGAACGACGATCGGAGAGAGCCTCCACAATCGCCCATGCAATCGAAAGCCCATCATAGGTAGATGTACCGCGCCCCACTTCGTCCAGAATCACAAGTGAATGAGCAGTGGCGCGCCGCAGAATTCGCGCAGTTTCAATCATCTCCACAAAGAAAGTAGATTCGCCGCGACTCAAGTTGTCTGACGCGCCAATGCGAGTAAAGATTCCGTCGCACAGAGGAAGCACTGCCCTGCCCGCCGGAACAAAAGATCCAATCTGTGCCAGAAGCTGAATGAGAGCGGTTTGTCGAATGAAAGTAGATTTGCCCGCCATGTTGGGGCCTGTGAGAATTCCAAGACGATCCCCGCGCATAGAAAGAGAGTTAGGAACGAAATGATCCCCGGTTTCAATGTATGCCTCCACAACCGGATGCCTTCCGAGAGATACTTCCAGGAACCCTTCGCGCGAAAATTCTGGACGCGTCCAGGAAAACCGATCCGCAGTACTTGCAAGAGCACACACAACATCCACAGACGCAAGACTGTTCATCAGATGCTTCAAGGCCAGTGCGGAATTCAAAACCAGTTCGGATAACCTTTCGAATTCCTGCTTCTCTGCTTTTTCAATGATTCCTTCTGCTCCCTGGATTTTTTCTTCGAGTTCAGAGAGTCTGTCTGTTGTATATCTCTCCGCTGACAAGAGAGTCTGTCTGCGCTTGAAGTGATCGGGCACGCTTTTGACGTAGCTCTTTGTCACTTCTATGTAGTAACCATGAATCCGGTTGAATCGAACCTTAATTGGAATTCCGGCCGCAGCTTTCTCCTCTTCTTCGTAGGCAAGCACCCAGACCGCACCTTCTTCGCGCGCCTTCATTGCCTCATCAAGCTCTGGTCGAATTCCTTCTCGAATGAAAGGAGCGCCACCCAGAACGGCAGGCGGATCATCCACGACAGACTCTTCCAGAGTGTTTCGAAGAGCGACTAACGTTGAAATTTCAGATGCATCTGAGGGAGTTCTGAGAAAGGAATCAAACCCCGACCATTCACCCAGCAGCTTTTCTATGTCAGAAAATGCCTGAATACACGATCTGACTGAATGAAAATCCTGAGGCCCTCCGCGGCCACGACTGAGCCTGGCCATGATTCGTTCGAGGTCTCTCACTGAATTCAAACACGATTCAACGGCAGATTTCGCTTCGCGTTTCGAAAGCATGTGCTCGACTGCGTCGAGCCGTTCGATCAGCCTGCTCTCCTTTTTCAAAGGCTCAAGCAAACGCTCTCTGAGTAGTCGCCTTCCTGCTGCAGTCCTGCATCGATTGAGAACGGAAAACAAGGTCCGTTCTTCGGTCCCTCTCTGGTTTCTGGTCAATTCCAGATTGCGCACTGTTTCTTCATCCAGAAGAGCGGAATCTTCGTCACCGCGCATGAAAACGGGTGCTGGAAGTGGAAAGCTTCCTGTGGGAAAGCTGGACATCAGATAGTGGATCACAAGGGAACAGGCTCCGCAGGCAGGGGAAGAATCCGCAAAGTCAAGCGATCGCGCCTTCATATGAAAGATGCGTTCCATTTGCCTGGCACCTTCCTCCGCCTGGCCTTTCCATTCCTCCAATATCACAGCGGGAGGCAGTCCGGGTGTTGCCACCACCGAGCGAGAATGAGCCGTTGTCAGGATTTCTGCCGGGCCAATCTTCAAAAGGAATCCGGCTGCCTCCCGGGTCGACACTTCGTACGCGCGAAAATCAGAAGTTGTGATGTCAGAAAGAGCAATGCCGCATATCGTTTCGTCCTGACTTAGAGCAACCGCGGCCAGGTAAGAATGTGCCGACTCTGGAAGCAAAGATTCCTCGATCACAGTTCCCGGAGACACGACACGCGTCACCAGTCGCCTCATGAGTTTTGGATTTTCTTCGTCTACGGCCTGTTCGGCGATGGCGACCCTACGCCCGGCTGCAATCAACCGTGCCAGGTACGAATCCACGCTATGATAGGGAATTCCTGCCATGGGCACGACGCCCTGGCGTCTGGTCAAAGCAACATCCAGAATGGGAGCCGCTGAAATCGCATCGTCCAGAAACATCTCGTAGAAGTCCCCCATGCGAAAGAAGAGAATGCTTTCTGGATGCATTTTCTTCAAATCCAGATACTGCCGCATGACTGGCGTATCGAGTGCGTCCTTGAGTGCTGCGTCCTGACTCATCTGTTAAAAGAAATTGCCTTCACGTTTTCTATGAAAGAAACCACCTTTTGTGGATCCTTTCGCCCGGGGCCAGTTCGTAGTCCCGTTTCTGCCTCTACACCCGAACTCACATCTGCTCCTGAAGCACCCGAATTCAGAAGCCTTTCGCGAACGTTAGCCGGCGTCAGTCCGCCCGCCAGAATGTATCTGTGAGATACATTTTGCACCCAGGCGGTGTCGAATGCGATTCCGGTTCCGCCCAGAGCGTGAGGGGAAAAGGCATCCAGAATCACCCAGTCTGCGGGCATCAAAATGCTCAAGTCCTGGTCTACAATGGGAGAAGAAACACGAAGAACAGGAATGACCTCCATGTTCGCACGCAGGTGAGTGCGCATTTCGGAAGCCACTCCGGGACCATCTACAATCTGCACAAAATCAAAACCTGGTATGGCGCGAGCGATGCGAAGGATATCAGGAATGGAGTTTCCGGCGCAAACTGCCACATGAAAAATGTCCGGATTTTCTCGCCGGATGCATTCAATCTGTCGAGCTGCAGACTCGATGGACACGCGACGCTTCGAATGGGGAGAAAAAATCCATCCCATCAGATCCGGCCGCGCGGCTGCGACCATCAAACTGTCATCAAAGTATACGTTCCCACAGATCTTCACAACAGGTCGAGACTGAGAGACGCGCAGCAGGCGACGGCGATAGCTTTGGGTGTTCATTTTTATTCTGATTGATCCAGAGCCTGCTTACCGCAAATTGAACCGCTGGAATCTAACATGCACACATTGCGGCTGCAGCTGACGTCTGCAAGAATTTCTGTACTCGCAAAACGCGAACTATCATCTCTGGACAATTCGGATGAGCAGGATCTTCGCCTGGGAGAGCTCGAAGCCGCAAGACTCATCACGGGCAAGAAAGTATTCTCTCTCAAACAAGTGCACGGGACGCATGCTGTGCAAGTGGAAGACAAATCACAGCAGACTGGAATCTACTTTGCGGAAGCGGACGCAGTGTTTACCTCTCGCAAAGACGTGGCGCTTATGGTTCGCACAGCAGACTGCCTTCCCCTTTTCTTCGAGGGCAGAGGTGAGGAAACCTGGGTGGGTGTCATCCACGCGGGCTGGAGAGGCCTGGCTGCAGGAATCATTCGAAGTACGCTTTCGCGCGTCATTGAGCTTGGCAAGATCGCGACTCTGAAGATTGCCCCTGGCCCGTGCATCAGCGGGAAGAATTACGAAGTGGGCCCGGAAGTGGCTGAGAGATTTCGCGTCAAAGAGAGCAAAGGCGCCAAATTCCATGTAGATCTGATCGAAAACGCAAAAGAGCAATGGAATTTTCCGGGCGTGCAAATTGAATTGCTAGAAGATTTCCGGGGTTGTACGGTGGACAATAACGATCTCTACTACTCCCACAGAAAAGGGGATATGGGCCGGAATCTCAATCTGATTCATATCGAGGACTAAAATGCAGGATTCGAACGAAGAGCTGGTCGCGTACAATAGAAAGTTCAAGAAAGCTGTACTCGATGTCATGTTCTCCATGAGTGACACGTTCTACATCCATTGCATGCCCAACCCTCTCCTGCACATTGGTGGGCGCGGCATGACAGATCGCGAGCAGCGCGAAGGCATCGTGCTTGTGTTTGGACCTTACAGCACGCGAAACCTGAACTGGGATGAAGGCTCCATTCTATGCGAAATGCAATTCAATCGCTGGGAGAAAGTGCGCATCCCCTTCGAATGCGTTTCGCGCATCTTTGATAAGAGTGGCCAGGTGAACATGCAATGGGCTACACTTGTATCCAGTGAGTCTCACCGCGATGAACCGCAGACGGCACCGGAGGGAACTCCAGTTCCACCGGAAGGGGAAACTCCCGCACCGCGAAAGAAAGATAAGTCGCGGGTGATAGAAGTGGACTTCACAAGAAAAAGAAAGTAACCAATCAGGTAGAAGGTCGAGCCAGGACCTTCTTGATTCTCTCTAGAAGAACATCTTTGGTAAAAGGCCTGGCAAGATAGTCAGCCGCGCCCGCTTCAATCAGACTGCGCACTACTGTCGGCGTGTTTTCGACGGATACGAACATCACCTTTGGCATGCGGCCAGACGCCTTCATCTCAAAGAAGGCGGCGTATCCGTCCAGCACAGGCATCACCAGATCCAGAACGATCAAATCAAAATCACCGGGAAGCTTGCGAACCGCAGCCACCAGCTCTAAAGCATTCTCAAAGGATTGAACGTAAAAGCCGCGCGAACCCAGAAACAATTTCCAGTCTGAAACATCAAACTTCTTGTCATCGCAAATAGCGATGCGATATGCCTTGCCGTTAGGCGCCACTCCGTCCGGTTTCATGAGATCCTGCGCGCAATTTCCTGGGTCATTTCTTTTGTGCTGATGGATGTTTCTCCGGGACCCGCTAGATCAATAGTTCTGGCTCCTGCACTGATGGCAGACTTCACGGCCGCCTCAATTTTTGAGGCGGCGTCCCCTTTTCCGAATGAATACCGGAGTAAGAGAGCGCCGGATAGAATTTGTGCGATTGGATTTGCGATTCCTTTGCCAGCGATGTCAGGAGCGGTGCCGCCGGCCGGCTCATACAAACCGAATCCCTGCTTTTCAGAAAGGGAAGCGCTGGCCAGCATTCCAAGAGAACCGCCCAGCACACTGGCCTCATCGCTCAAAATATCTCCGAACATATTGCCGCAGAGCACTACGTCAAAACGCGAAGGTTTGAGAATGAGCTGCATGGCGGCGTTGTCCACGTACATGTGATCGAGCTCCACCTGCACCTTGCTTTCTTCGTTGAATTTCTTTCCAAACTGAGTGACCACTTCACGCCACAGCACCATAGAGGTCAGAACGTTTGCCTTATCAATGCTTGTAACTTTGCGCTTGCGACCGACTGCGGATTCAAAAGCAACCTTTGCGATTCTTTCAATTTCATAGCGATGATACACCATTGTATCAAAGCCCTTCTCATCCGGGCCGCTGCCTTCTCTTCCCTTTGGCTGGCCAAAGTAAACATCCCCGGTAAGCTCGCGAATCACAAGCAAATCCGTTCCAACAGTGCGTTCTGCTTTGAGAGGAGAAGATGCTTCCAACTCTGGATACAGTGCGACTGGTCTTAGATTCGCAAATAGTTTAAAATGTTTACGAAGTGGCAGGAGAGAAGCTCTTTCTGGCTGTTTTTCTGGAGGAAGGTGTTCCCATTTTGGACCGCCTACAGACCCGAACAGGATTGCATCAGAAGACTCACACAACTTGAGGGTGGAAGCCGGAAGGGCTTCTCCCGTTTGATCAATGGCCGCTCCGCCTACGGGAGCTTCTTCAAATGTAAAATTGGAAAATTCAGAACCCAGAGCTCTGGATAAAATTTCGATCGCAGAAGGCATGACCTCCGGGCCAATTCCGTCTCCTGCGAGAACAGCGATACGATGAGACATGGATCATTCGGGCGAAAACGCCCGCACTGTCAAGTGAGCTTTCCAGTGCGTGTCTTTACGAATGGACTGAACGTTGCCTCAAGGTAAGCCTTTACAGGTCCCAGATAAACATCTCCCCAGGAATCTTCATGAAGCTGTCTAATTTTCCTCGAAGGTAAATTTGTGTGACGAAGCTCGATGCGAGTGCCACGATGAATTTCAGAAAGTTCAATGATCACGAGAGAATCCGGATCGCGTTCATTCCAGTGAATTTCGCGCAGAGTAAAAACAACACGATCAGGAGCGTGCACTTCTTTGACTACGCCCTGCATGACTCCGTCCCAGAGAGACCATTTACCGCCTGGCTTTGCCTGGAATCGCGCAGGTCCCGCTCCCCAGTCGTCCATGAGACGCGCAGTCGTGAGCGCCTTGAATACTTCAGCAACAGGAGCACGGATGACTTCCGAATACAGGATATCAGGCAGGCTGTCGCTTCTCAAAAGTGCTGGCATGGTTTACTCCCTTAAGTACGATCGGCAGGAATTCAAAAGTTCGCTTATCTTTTTTTGGACGATTCCATGACAGCAAAAGTTCTACTTGTATTTCTGGGCGGCGGGCTTGGCAGCGTGCTTCGCCTGGCTGCGGGCATTCACTGGAATCGCCAGTATCCATACGGAACTCTCGCAGTGAATCTAATTGGATGCCTCGTCATCGGAGCGGCTGCAGAAACATTCACGCGGCTCTCCATGCTGGACTCAAGCGCGCGATTGTTCCTGGTAACAGGGATTCTCGGCGGATTTACCACATACAGCAGCTTCAGCCAGGAAACATTTCTGATGCTTGAGAAAGCGCCCGCCTACGGAATCGCGTATGCTGGAATCACCCTTGTAGTAGGACTGCTATGCAATCTTCTGGGCTTCCTTGCTGCGAGAAGCATTCTAGCGGCGATGGGAAAATAACAGGTCGTGAGCAACTAACGTTGTTCTCTCGCCTCACCCGCCCTGTAAATAAGAGTTGTCCTGTTCAGCAAATCGATCCGTCATCCCGGAAATGTAGTCCGCAGCCACCCTCTCTACGCCGTCTGTCTCTACTCGTGCCACGTAATGATCTGGCATCATCCCAGGATTCGTTGTATATTCGCGAAATAGATTCTCAATGATCTTCTCCCCTCTTCTGGACATGCGAAGGACGGATGGATGGCGATACAGTTTCGCGTACAAAAACTTCTGCATCAGTGCCAGTCTCGATTTCATCTCTTCCGAATTGGACACTGGCTGCCTGGTTCGATCGAGAGCAAATATGTCTTCCAGTTTCTCTGGCTTGAGCTCAAGCAGATTCTGCTGAGTGGTCTTCACCAGATCTGACACAGCCTCGTGAATCAGTAGATGCACCATCATGCGTGCGCGCAGAGGAAAACGAGCCTGCGAAAAGCCAGACCCATGACGATCCTGAAGAGTACGCTGTGCATGAAGAAAAGCCGGGTGCGATAGTACCTCTGCTCGATCTAGAAATCCCGAATCCAGGCCGTCTTCAAAATCGTGATGAAGATAAGCAAGTCGATCGCATGTATCCACGAGTACAGCTTCCAGAGGGGGAGAAATGTTTCTCCTGTAGTCTAGAATTTCGCGAAGAGCCGTGTCGCACTCATAGATGCGAACGTGCTTCATCATTCCAATCAGAGAAAGCCGTGTCAGATTCAGACCATTCCAGTCAATCGTGCGAGTCTCAAGAGCGCTTACAATACGAAGAGTCTGGCAATTGTGCTCGAATCCACCGTGATTGGCCATCAAGCGATTCAGAATGTCCTGACCCGCGTGACCGAAAGGAGAATGGCCCATGTCGTGAGCCAGTGCAATGGTTTCACAGTAATCCGCGTTGAGCCCGAGGTAAGAAGCAGCGCTGCGAGAAAGCTGGGCCACTTCCAGACTGTGAGTGAGACGTGTGCGAAACATGTCTCCTTCCGAATTTACAAATACCTGAGTCTTATAGCCAAGCCTGCGAAACGCTTTAGAATGTATGATGCGATCGCGATCTCTCTGGAAGCACGTGCGCTCTTCTTGCGGCTTTTCCTCGGAAATACGGCCCCCGCTCAATGAGTGTTTGACAGCGTAGGGTGCAAACCTGGAATCTTCTTTTTCTTCGAAGCTTGTAGTAGGTGTTTGAAACATGAGAGTCACAGTCATCAAAAATATAGCAAAAAGCCGTGTCAAATGGATCGTCCTGAGCGCTTTCGTCGTTCTGAGCTCCTGCGTCCAGCCGCCATCTGAAAGGCCACAGGAACCTGGAACTCCTGCTCGCGTCGTAACCTATTACAACGACGTTCCCCAAAACTGCTCGGAGATCAAAGGCCTCAAGCAAACGGTCGTAAGAAGAGTGACTTCAGAAAAAGAACTGATCCGCCACTATGGAATGACATTTCGTGTGCGCTTCCAGGACAAAGTGACTCCTGAATTGTACGGAGCGCTCTACTACCAGGATGCAAAGGAAAACAAATACTGCATGGCACTTCCAGATGGAAGGTTCGCAGTGTTTCATGATTCCCAGCTGGCAGAGCACACCATGAATGCGGCACAGGAAGTGTGCTATCCGATCATGGCGTGCAACTAACAGCTGCAAGGCGCCTGAGCCCTATCGCTTTTCAGCGCGCTCGAGCAACTTCTCTTCGGGCTCAAGCAAATGAGACAGGTAAATGGAAGTTACCTCAAAAAGATTTCCGTCTGCTGTCCTAATGATATAGGAACTGAAATCTTTTTGCCCCAGCACTTCAAAGGCAAATGTGCGAGGCTCAGTCATCGTTGTTTTGAATTGAACTTCGACCTTTAGACTTTTCTTTTTATCTATATCCTTTGGAATTTCAGTGGGAAAGGAAACCGCCTTCCATTCTACAAAATCGCCCAGAAGCAAATTCATTTCTGAACCATTGACGTTCCCTGGAACCGGAGAAAGCATCTGCCACCCCTGGCCATTTCGCGCGATCTGAAGGGGCCTGCCAGAAGCAGACGCAGTGATTCCGGTGATATCGTCCTTGCTCATGTCCGGGAATACTCTGCGATTTCTGAAATACTCCAGGTCCCCCGATCCAAATGCAGTGCGAAGATTTTCTTCTACGAGATAGATTGAATCTTCATCGTCCAGGCGGACGTACGAATCATTTCCTCGCAAACTGGACTTCCCCACGTACACAGTATTCTTCTTTCCGCTCGCAGAAATCATTCGAACCTGCAGACACTGAAGCCTGCCCTTGCTGTCCGTTGCCATTTCTGCGTCTTTTTCGCTTTCAGAATTTCGTGCGATTCCATAATAGCGACGAGTCTTTTCCAGACTTGCAAAGAGTTCTTTGACTCGATCGCGGTCCGCGGACATTCGAGTGGTCTTTGTTCCGTCCGTTCTCTCCACATCCCAGGTGTATTCAGGAGCCTCTCCTTTTTTTACGGGAAGCTTGTCCTTGCGAGTGATGCGAAGAATGCCAGGTTTGTCCGGAGACTCCACTTCAATCGTAGAAATGCTGTCCTGGGAAGCAGACAACAGAACTCGCGCACCGGCATAACCTGTCTTGAATAGACCGAATGGATCCTGCATCAAGACGATCACTGCCAGAAGTACAACGTTAGCCGACAAGAGAGAAAGGCCAGGATTCGACTTGATTTTAGACCAGATGGAATTCATTTCGCAACCTCTTCCAGTCCTCTTCTACGACCGCGGAGTGCCAGTCGCCGGGCGCCGTAAATACCAAGGAGCACAGGCAAAAACAGGATGTGAAACCACATGAATAGTTTTTCAAACCCAGCCTGCAAAGTATCATCGCGCGAAAACAGAGGTCTGAGGTAATCAATGCCGCCCACGCGCGCTCGAGCGGCTGCCAGATCGTTGTCTCCCTGAGCTGCTTCTACTAGATTGGTTACGAATGCCTGATTGATTCTGAAAATCTGAAAGTTAGACTCGTTGCGAAGCAGAATGTCAGATACCATGTAAGCAGATCCAAGAACAATGATAGACGATCGTCTGCTTCCTGCCTGTGCCCCTCTATAGGATGCCTTGTCCTCTCCT
>JAIBBM010000110.1 GCA_019694685.1 Leptospirales bacterium | reverse complement strand
CATCTCTTTGTTGATCACGGCGACTCGGGCGGTACTTGTGAGAACTCTCGCCGTTGCGAGTCTTGGCCGACTGTTTACGAGAGCCATCTCTCCAAAAAAACTACCCGCTCCGAGTGTGTTGATGCGCTTTTCGCCGTCGGGACGCTTCTTAAAAATGCCCACTTCACCGGAGAAGATAAAATACATGGAATCGTCGGGTGTATCTCCATCGCGAAAGAGCTCTTCTCCTTGCGCGACTTCTTTGGACCCGACCTTCTGTAAAAACTCTACGAGCCGGTTCGACATGCATGCAAGTTCAGACCAAGCGTCTATCCTGGCAATCCTGTTTGAGCGTTGCGAAAAGAATTGACCTGCTTGCCTGACGGGTCACAGATTCGCGTGCATCTAACTGTGGAAGTCGGCTGGGAAGTGTGCCAGCAACTCGGGGGAATCTACACCGTTCTTCGAAGCAAGGCCCCCAGCTTCGTAAAAGCACTGGGGGACTCCTACTGCCTCATCGGCCCCTACAACCCGGAGACCGCTCCCTTTGAATTCGAAGAGTCCGCCGGCGACAACGTATTTGCAAAGGCATGCCAGAAACTCAAACTGTCCGGCCTCGACGCCAGAACCGGTCGATGGCTCATCCCGGGCCGCCCGCGAGTCGTGCTACTGAACCTGTCGTCCATCGCCCCGCAACTCTCCGAGATCAAATACTTCCTCTGGCAGAATCATCAGATCCAGGCGGGCAAAGACGATCTGGTCGATCAGGTGCTGCTGTTCGGAGCCATCACCCGAAAATTCCTGGATGCGCTCATCGAAGAAGCAGGCAGCACCCGCATCGTCGCGCACTTCCACGAGTGGATGGCCGGTACCGCTCTTCCGGGGATCCGTCGTGATTCCGTGCCTCTGGCCACCACATTTACGACTCACGCAACACTTCTCGGAAGGTACCTGGCGCAGGCAGATCACAGGTATTTCGAAAGATTGCCTTTCGTGGACGTGGATAGCGAAATTCGTAGATTCAACATTGAGGTTCGCAGTCGCCTCGAAATGGCCTGTGCTCACGGCGCGCACGTATTTACAACGTTAAGCGACATTACGAAAGAAGAATGCACATACTTGCTGAAAAGGAAACCAGACATTCTGACTCCAAATGGAATCCACGTCGAAAGACCGGTGGCGCTCCACGAATTTCAAAATTTGCATGTCGCGTTCAAAGAACGCATCGATCGTTTTGTAATCGGACATTTCTTTCCAACATACACCTTCGATCTCGACAAAACCCTGTACTTCTTCAGCGCAGGAAGATACGAATACCGTAACAAAGGATTCGATCTGCTCCTGGATGCGCTTGCCAGATTGAACCGCAGATTGCGCGAGTCTGGCTCAGAAAAAACAGTTGTGGCGTTCATCATCACCAAACGTCCGTATCATACCATCAACCCCGCAGTGTTTGCGAACTTCGCGATGACGGATGAACTCAGACGAGTCTGTGAGGAAATCCAGCAAAGGATCGGAGATCGTCTCTTCCATGAAACGGCGCTCGGCAACAGGCCAGCATTGGAATCGCTCGTGGAGGAATACTGGTGGATTCGCTTGCGTAGAACAACGCATGCCTGGAAGAAGAACACACTCCCTCCTGTTATAACACACAATCTCGTAGACGATGCTCATGACGACGTTCTCAACCAGATACGATATCTGAGTATGTTTAACGCTCAGTCGGATCGCGTAAAGGTCATCTACCATCCAGATTTTCTCAGCGAGACTAACCCTTTGTTTGGAATGGACTACGAACAGTTTTCCCGCGGCTGCCACCTGGGAATATTTCCAGGATCCTATGAGCCGTGGGGCTACACTCCCCTGGAGTGTCTCGTGCGCGGTGTTCCCGCTGTAACAAGTGACCTCGCCGGGTTTGGATCCTATGTAAAACAGAATATCCCATCGCACCAGAATAGCGGCCTTTACGTTCTCGCAAGACGCGGCGTCGAATTTCAGAATGCATCCACAGAATTGACAGCTATTCTTGAGAACTATTGCAGATTGGAACGTCGTGATCGCATCGTCCTGCGAAATCGATGCGAAGCCTTATCGGATCGATTCGACTGGATGGATCTGGCTTCCGCTTATTTTGAAGCTCACGGGATGGCTCTTTCGCGCACGAAATAAGACTAAACGGCCGGTGGGTTTTCTGCTTCTGTTCGCGCGCTGTGCGATACAGCGCCGCCCGGCAGCCTCATGAAATAGAAAGCACCAATCAAGAGAATGTGAATTCCCGCCGCGCCAAGAAAAACAATCGCAAACGAGGACACACCTGGCGACTTTCCAAGCATATATGCAGTGAGCATGTTGCCCGCGATTCCTCCACAGCTCATGGCAAACCCGGAAAAGAGAGCGTGGCCTGTTCCGTACAGATGAGCAGGGAAGTATCTGCGCAGCAGGAAAATCACTCCGGCATAGTAGCCCGCAAAATGTAAGCCGTGCAGGAGTTGTGCGAAGACCGCAGGAATTTCGGAAGTAGCGGCCACACCGAGCCACAGAAAACGAAGCGCACCCGCCGCAATGGCGAGTACGAACAATGACCGGGTATGAAACTTCTCAAATAGCAGGGCCGTGAACGGCATCAGTAATATTTCAAGGAAAACAGAAAGGCCCCAGCCCAGATACACCGCAGAAATCCCATGACGCATCTCAAGGAATCGTCCAATGTAGTAGTCAACAAGCTGGTAACACAGATAGAAGAAAAAGGATGCAACAAAAAAAGCGGGAGCGCTTCCGCGAAACATCCTTTGCACCGCTTCTGAAAAATAATACGGCTCATGTGTCTTGCGCTTGAGAGGAACAAAGAGCGCTAAAATCATTCCGATTGAATAGAACGCGGCTGTCCAGCGGCCAAATTCCGCACTCGAATGAGCGACTAACGTTTCTGCAAGAAGATAGAGAACGATCTGGATCACACAAAAACCAACCGTTCCTGCAGTTCTCGCGCGTGCAAATCGAGCTCCGCCGCTCTCCAGTGTCGCAATCACGAGGATCTGTCCTGCAGCGGACAAAAAGAAACGCAGGCATATGGAACTCACGATTGTCCACAGGGGAGATAGTACAGAAAAAAACAGGAATTGAAAAACCACCAGGGAAGAAACGCAAACAAATAGCGGCCACCGGAGCAAACGCGTCTTGTCTGTTGTCACGCCCGCAAGCAAAGTTCCCGCCGGCGATGCAATCTGTGACGAAAGAAAAATGGCGGCGCTTTCTGCCGGATAGTTGCCCAGCACGTACGGGCTGAAGCCAGAGAAATAAGCTCCGTTACCCAGAAAGTAAACAAAAAAAAGCGCGAAGTAGATCAATGCATGTCAGAGAAATTTGGCAAGCAGAGCATGCAATCGTATGTTCACAGAGACACAAATGGAACCGAAAGGAACCAGGCCAGGTCTTACGGCCATGAAGCTAAAGAATAAGATATTCCTCGGCCTGCTTGCCCTGGGCTCTGTGGCGTTCTTCGCAAATTGCAGACACCATAGCATTGAAGACAGAAGCAAATGGGTCACTGGAAAGATTTCAGACAAACTGGATCTGGACAAAAGCCAGGAAGCTCAGCTGGACAAAATCCGCGACGAAGTTGTAGCGAAGGTGAAAGCTCAAAAACCTCAGCGCGACCAGCTTGCGCAAGAATTTCAGACTCTGGTGAAAGCTGACAAACTAGACAAGACAAAGTTGAAGGATCTTCAGACAAAACACGATGCACTTCATGCCGAAATTGAAAACCTCGTGATTGATCGTATGGCTGAACTTCACGCTTCTCTGAAGCCAGAGCAGCGCGAGAAAGCAGCAAATGCGATTCAAAAGCTCCGCGATCACATGGCACGATGAGTGCAATGTGAGGCTTGCAAACGCGTAAGACCATCAAAGCACCCGGCAGTAACACTGCCGGGATTTTTTTCGCCACGCCGGCCAAAATGAGTGCGAATCTAAAAAGAAAGTAGGATCTCAATCCGAACTGGGATGCGATACATTGAAGGATGCTCCAGCCGTGATCGACACGGAAGCGATTGCTTTTGTTTTACGGTGAAATTTCCCAAGGTGTTCACTTAACAGCTTGTAGATCTTCCACAAGACGCGCGAATTAGCAGAGCCCGTTGCATCGGTACCTGAACTCATCCATGGAATTCGCTTTTTTCCATCGTCCTCAGAATCCGCATTGTAGTAAAGGCGATTGGCTTCGATTGCGAAAACATCGTAAAGGGCGGTAAGGCCGGCACGTATGTCCGGCGAATCAATTGCCAGAGTGATATGAAT
>JAIBBM010000014.1 GCA_019694685.1 Leptospirales bacterium | reverse complement strand
TACTATCCGGTGTGTATGTGCGCGGAGGCTGGGTCCTTGGCTTTGTGGCGCTTGTTCCGTGGCTCTGGTCGCTTGACGCGAATCGTTCTATCAAGGCGACTCTGCTCAGCGGATACGCGATGTCTCTTGCCTACACTGCCAGCGCCTTCGCGTGGTTTGGGACTGCCATGGGAAGCTACACCGAAGTAGGCGCAACTGCGGGCGTGACTGTTCTGTTTCTGCTTGCTCCATTCTTCCAACCACAGTTTCTCACTTTCGCTCTCGTTCGACGCATCGCACTCAATGGAACTCATCCTGTGCTGGCAACTCTCGCGGCAGCCGCAGCGTGGGTAGCCACAGAGAAATTCGCACCCAGAGTTTTCGACGACACACTGGGTTATGCACTCTATCCTTCTAAGATATTGCGTCAGGCCGCTGACATAGGTGGCGCGCCTGGTCTTGCAGTTTTGTTGCTTCTTTCAAATGAGAGCCTCGCGCATTCCTTTGCACGAAGGTCTCACGGTGTACGCGAAATCGCAAAACCGCTCGCCTTCGCTCTGGTCGCTCCTCTTCTCCTGACCATCTACGGATTTGTTACACTTTCCACCAAACCTGAAGCTCCTTCTACATCTCTTCGCATCGGACTCATCCAATCGAACATTGTGCACTACGAACAGGAAAGAAAGGAAATAGGAGCTTATGGTGTAGTTCGTAAGGTACTCGACACTCATTTTGCAATGACTCGCGAGGCAGTCACAAAACACAACGTCGATGCAGTTCTATGGTCCGAGACAGTATACCCTACCACATACAATCATCCTAAAAGCGAATCAGGAGCAGAGCTCGATCGAGAAATCCAGACTATGGTAGATCAAACCGGAGTGCCTCTGGTGTTCGGCACTTATGATCTGGATGAGCAAGGAGAATACAACGCCGCGGCTTTCCTCGAACCAGGCAGAGGCCTTCTGGGCTTCTATCGCAAAACACGTCTCTTCCCTCTCACAGAATATGTTCCAGGTTGGATGGACGGTTCCGCGTTTCGCAGCATCCTTCCATGGGCGGGTTCCTGGAAGCCGGGTAACGGCGCGAAGGTGTTCCCACTTCGCGTAGCGGATGGTCGTGAAATTCCAGTTCTCACTTCCATCTGTCTGGACGATGTGGACAGTGACCTGGTCATTGACGGAGCGAGACTGGGCGCGCAAATCGCTCTGACCATGTCAAACGACTCATGGTTCACCGACTACCGGTTAGGCGCTGAAATGCATCAGCTTGTGGCGGCATTTCGCAGCATTGAAACTCGTCTGCCTCAGTTTCGCGTAACGTCGAATGGTTATAGCTCCGTCATTGATGAAACGGGAACCATCATCTCTGGCACAAACATGGGCGAACCATCTCTCCTCGTCGCAGACCTGCCCGTGCGAACTCCGCCACGCACTCTGATGGTACTGTGGGGCGACTGGGTGGGCCGTGCTGGCGCTGTCTTTCTTCTTGGTCTTTGTGCGATTGCGATCGGCGGCAAACTGAACGAACGAAGAAAAAAGAGAGCGGTGCACTCTACCGTCGCCGCACCTCCGGTGCTGTTGCCATCCGGTGTGCGAATCGCATCCAGCGTTCTTTTTGTGTTCGCGCGCGCATCTTTACTCTTTCTCGGTGGTGCAATTTTAGCTGAGTCGTTTCTCAATCAGCCTTTGCTGCAAAGCACTCTCGCTCGCGTTCGCTTCTTTGCTCTGTGCACCCTCCTTCCAGAGGCGATCGCATGGTGCCTGCTGTACTTCTATAAAGGCCTGGCATCTCTGCAAAACGGAATACTCTGGATCCTGCTTTCCGGCCCAACTGCGTTCCCCAAAACATACTCTCAAATCCGCGCCGCGATTCCGCGGGGCAAATTGGATCACCCTTTTTTCAAAGTGGTATTGCTGTCTTTTCTCGTGGCGATTCCTGCATTTCTACTTCACCAGAACATCGCCTATGGAAGCGCTCTGGGAGAATTCATCACCTATGGTCTGAGGGCGTACCTGTTCGGCTTTGCAATCTGGTGGGCATCGTGGGGAATCGGTGTGGCACTCTTTGCGGCAGCGTTATGCGTCATTGTGGAAACTTTAACAATCTTTATGATTTCAGTCCGAGCTACATACGCAATCCAAATGCGCGGCACCCTTGAGACGATTGCGCGCGTTGTACTCTACGCCGGCCTGCCTGTGTGGGTGTTGTTTCGAATCTTCTCAGCGTGATTCGCGATTACCGCAGTCCAAGCTCTTTCATTTTGTTGTAGAGCGTGGTTCGTTTCAATCCAAGAAGCTTCGCAGTCTGGAGTTTGTTCCCTTTCACTCTGGACATGGCTGCTAGAATCAACTTGCGCGAATAGTCGGCGAGTAACATGTCAAAGGATACTGCAGTCTTGAACTGAACCGGCGGTTCTGCCGCAAGACGCGTTTGCGTGAATGTCCTGATGACAGGCGGCAGATCTTCCACCTCCAGCACTTCTCCCTTGCAATGAACCAGAGCCTGAATCATGCAATTCTCAAGCTCTCGCACGTTGCCTGGCCAGGAATACCTGCACAGAGCGGAGAGAGCCGGCTCTTCCACTGTAGTATCGCGTCCTCTCAATTCGCGCGAATATTGAGCCAGGAAGAATCGCACCAGATCTGGAACCTCCGCACGACGATCGCGAAGAGGAGGAATGTGAATTTGAAATACATTGATTCTGTAGTAAAGGTCTTCGCGAAATCTCCCTTCTCTCTGCATATCCAGAAGGCTCCTGTTCGTTGCAAACAAGAACTGACACGATGCAGGTAGTTCATCTTCTCCACCTACTCTGGAAAATTTTCTCTCTTGTAAAAGGCGGAGCATCTTTGGCTGAACGGAAATCGGCATTTCTCCAATTTCGTCCAGAAAGAGAGTTCCTCCTTTTGCTCTCTCAATGAGACCCGCATGGGTTCCATGCGCGCTCGTAAAAGCACCTCTCGCATGCCCAAACACCTCACTCTCCCACAGATTCTCGGGAATGGCAGCGCAGTTCACCGCAATGAAAGGAGCATCCGGGTTTCTGAAGTGATGAACAGCACGTGCGATGAGCTCTTTGCCCGTTCCTGTTTCTCCGGAAATCAGAACTGGCTTGTTTGCGTCCGCGTACTTCTTTGCCTGTTCGTATACGTCGACCATGGATGGACTCGAATAGACAATGGTTTTCTCTTTCACTTCCATCTGAACCGAGTTCCTGCGATCGATGACGTATTCGGAAAGTTTCTCCACTCGTTCTTCCGCCTCTCCTTTCAGTTGAGAGATCTCAGAAAAAAGCATTTTGTTGCGAATGGCCTGCGTGATAGAGTATTGAAAGGTTTTGATGAGAGACAATTCCGCTTCCGAATACTTTTCTTTGTTTTTCTTCGCGCCAAGAAACACCATCCCGAGTACTTCTGATTCGTGCGGAAGTGCTATGGCAATCTTGTGTCCCAGTTCTGCTACTTTCTGAAACACAAGCTCTGTGGCTCTTAGACTGACCAGATGCTGCTTCCCTTCTGGAGAAGAAGGCTCGAGTTTCAGGAGTTCCATTTGAAGAACAGATCCGTATGTCTCGAAAAACTCAGCGGAAATAAGTTTTGTGCGGCGATGCAACCGACTCCCTTTCAAAATCAGGTTTCTGATTTCTTCTGGCAGTTCCTGGGTGAAATGAAGGGCACCAAAGGCATCCGGAACAATGGCGAATGACTTCTCGCATTCGAATAAACTCTCAAGGACAACAAGAATTCTTTCCAGGAGCTCTGTGATGCTAGCGCCTGGTTCTATAGACAAAAGCTCAGTGCGAAAATTTTCAAGGCGATATGCATTTCCAAGAAGCTCTTCGACCTGCGTGTGAACAAAAACGAATCTGTGAGTGAGGACCAGAGCCCCGCCCAGAATGAAAACTGGAAAGGCAAAGCGCGCGATCATAGGAGTGGATATCCAGCCTCGAATCGCCAGGATGTCATGCACAGCACCCAGACTCAGCGCCACGAGACCAGGAACCAGATACAATGCACTTGGATTTCTTCTGTAAACCTCGCGCACTATATAGAAGATATAGTAAGCAATGATAGGCATGATGCAGAATTGCCATATGGTGAGGCACATCACTGCAACACTATAGGATCCAAATGCAGTGACGATCAGCAGAAGAGCATAGAATGGAGTCAGAAGCAAGCCGACCCTGTCGTATTTGCCGTGGAAAAACTGGGACAAAAAGAAAGAAAATATGGGAGATATTAAAAAAAGTAAACTATATTCTACCTTCGATCGCAACAATGCGTGATTTCCAAACACTACATCGCGGCTGCCCAGCCTGAAAAACCAGTAGAAACAGAGCAAAACACAAAGCAGACCAAAGAACAGATGGTAGACTTCTTTAGTTCTTCTGCTCCATAGAAATAGATAGTACAGGCCCACAAGCAAATAGACACCGAGAAGAGCAATCGACAGCAGTTCGCTCTGGTAGTAGTCTCGCAGAATATCTTCTGCAGCGCCAACCCTTGGATTTTCAGAAGCGAAGATCGGATAACGTCCATCCGTGTAGAGAGCAAGGTAAAGATAGTTGCCATCTGATTTCAAACGAATCGAATTCGGAACAGTTCTGACGAACGTCACCATCGATCCGGTGCTGTAAGGATCTACATTGCCCAACTCGCCTGCCAGCGAATCGTTTACGTATACGCGCGCCACATCAGACAATAATCCAGCGTCCACAGCAAGCTGATCCCCATTTTGCGCCGTGAGTTCTGATGGAAGGCGCGAACGAAACAAAAGCCATCCGCGATATTGATCGAAGCCCTGAACTGGCTTACCGTAAGAGGGAAGATGAGTCTTCGTCCAGACTGCGCCCTGTGGATCGAGGGGTTGAGTGGGAACGCCTGCGCGAAATTCCCAATCGCTCAATGTAAAGATTTTAGCGTCCTGTGCGCAGCCCGTCTGAAAAAGACAGGTCAATACGAAAATCCAAACGCATCTATGCCGGGTCATGTGATTCGCAATCTACGATATCAGTAGTCGCGCATCTGGTCCAGCGCAAACCCTGGAAAGGCGAAATTGTACTGCGTGCAACAGTAGAGTTACCAGAACTTGAGTCGAAATCCGCCCTTCTTCACGTTTTCTGTCAGACGCGATGTGATTCCCCACTTCTTCTCAAACTTGAACGCCTGCACCGATTTTTCCTTAGGCGGAATGAAACTCATCGCGCGCTCTGTGAACGCAGTGATGGTCAAACTTGGATTTACACCAAGATTCACTGGAACCATAGAGCCATCGCATACAAGCATGTTCTGATAACCGAACACACGATTCTGTGTATCTACCACGCCGTCTTCCGGAGTTTCTCCCATGCATGCACCACCGAGTATATGAGCAGTGGTTGGAATGTTCAAAAGTACTTCATTGTAAGAACTGCGGGGGATTCCTCCAATTCTCTTTGCGAGACGACGCGCAAACTCATTGGCCATTGGAATGTATGTAGGAATCTTACGATCATGCGCGTCTTCCTGTTCAGAAGAAAGGCTCTTGCTGAAAGGCCAGATCAAACGACGTTTGTTCACAATATGAATGTGATTGTCGAGAGTCTGCATGACCAGAAGAATGATGGACTTCTTTGCAAATCCGATTGGATGGATGGTTCGCAGAAACTGAATTGGATGGCGAATCACGTTTCCAAGAAAACGAATCTGGCGTGGAATCTTTCCACCTCCGTCTGTCAGTACACTTGCAAGAGATCCCATCGCATCCGAACCGCGAGAATAGCGCACAGGTTCGATGTGAGTGTGCTCTTCCGGATGAACGCTCGACGTGATCGCAATTCCCTTTGAGTAATCCACTTTCGAAGAAAGCGAAGTTGCTCCTACGATCGCCTCGCTGTTTGTGCGAACCATATGGCCCACTCTACCCGAAAGGCGAGTGAGGCGGCCGGTTTCCTGCATGGTCAAAAGAAGTTTCATGGTTCCAAGAACGCCTGCAGAGAACACGATTCCCTTTGCGCGAAATGTGCGATTGGGGAGTCCAAAGAATCCAGTCGTGCGCTTTGTGCGAATTTCGTAACCGGCAGATCCATCCGCAGAAAGCGGAATGATATCTACTGCTTTTGTTTCCGGGAATACTTTTACGCCCAGCTTCTCTGCGAAATATAAATAGTTCTTATCCAGAGTGTTCTTCGCGTCGAATCTACAGCCGACCATGCATCCACCGCAGAAATTGCAGCCAGTGCGATCCGGGCCTTCTCCGCCAAAATACGGATCCTTCACAGTCTTGCCCGCTTCCCCGAAGTAAATTCCAACAGGAGTGGGTGTAAACGTATCTCCTTTTCCAAGCTCCGCCGCAGTCTGCTTCATGAGTTCGTCCACTTCTGTGAGCGCAGGATTGGTGATCACTCCGAGCATCTTTTGTGCGATTTGAAAGAATGGCAACATGTGACGCTGCCCGCCCATCTTCTTCATCAAAGGATATTCGAAGACTTCCTTCTTGGGCACATATAGAGTGTTGGCATACACCAGACTGCCTCCGCCGACTCCGGCGCCGCTCAGGATCATGACGTCGTTGAGAACATTGATGCGCTGGATTCCGTAGCAGAACGCTTTGGGCATCCAGAGGAATTTGCGAAGGCTCCAGTTTGTTTTGGGGAAGTCTTTGCCTTCCCAGCGCTTGCCCGCTTCGAGCACCGCCACAGAGTAGCCCTTCTGGGCCAGTCGCATCGCGGAAACGCTTCCTCCAAAACCCGAACCAATGATTACGTAGTCGAATTCTAAATTCGCATTTTCCATCGGCAGAGTCCAAACTCGGCGGCCGGAGTGTCCATCCAAAAGCAGAAAAGTTCTACTGCATTCGAGCAATTCTGCCGATCTTCGAACCAGTGAAAGTAGGCATTCAAACCGGATCCCTCAAAGGGCGAGCGGCCGGCTCCGCGCGCACAAGCACAGGCGAATCGACGACTGCAGAGAAAAACAGCTTCCTCGATTTGCTGACGGAAGTGTTGCCCGCGAGCACTCCGGAAAGAGCTTCGCTGCAGAATCTGTGGTCTCAGATGCCTCAGGCGGAACGAGACCTGATCGACAATCCATCCAAAGACAACCTGGCTGCTTACCAGGATCTGGTGCGGGCGATTGCCAGACAAACTCTGGACGAAGCAATGAAAGTAGAAAAGCGAACCAGACCTGCTACATTTTCTCGCGCTCAAAACGAACTCACTACCGTTCGCATCATTGATGAAAAGCTGCATCGCATGGCGCTCGTCATGCTTTCGCCGGAGAACTCTGCTTTTTCTATGATGAAATCTCTCGCGGAGATTCGCGGCTTCCTGATGGACATGCGCCGATAGTGCCGGGTTAACAAATTCCTTTTTCGATATCGCACGCTTCCTGCGTGGGAGCGAGTACAGGCTTTCGCGCAGTCAAAACTGTCTCCACCCTCTCTCGCACATCTTCATATGGAAGATATCCTCTGCAAATGATCTGCCCTCTTCCCTCCCCGATATAGATGAGAGTTGGAAAACCGCGAACGCCCGCAGACGCTGCGAATTCAAAATCCTTCCAGGTCTCCGCTTTCATGTCTTCACTGTTCCAGAGCGCAGTAAATTCCTCAGGCGAAACTCCGATCTCCGCAGCCAGAGGGATGTAGGTCTCAAGCATGGTGGTATCTTTGCTATCTCTGTAAAAGGCTGTTTGCACCTGTGCGAAAAAGTCGATCACAGCGTCTGGCTTCAGCTTTCGCACAATCGCCACCGCGCGACAGGAAGGTTCCGTGTCGTATACAAAATCGTCGCGATCAAAGATCTTATACCCGAACTCCTGACCCGTAGTGCGATGGACTTCTTCCCAGTGATGGCGGAGAAATCGTTTTAATTTTTCGTCCATTTTCTCCGCATGAGGGCCCGGGCGAAGTCCGCCCAGCACGCAATGAATCGGAAGTCTTCCCTCCAGATCTTCTTTGAGTCGCAATAGAACGGGAGCAAATCCGTAACACCAGGAGCACATCGGATCTCCAAAATAGAGCAGCTGCGACGGTTCGTTCATAAATACAGAATGCCTGTTTTTTTCCAGGAGGTCAATCGGATTTGGAAAGCCCGCCAGGACTGCGTCATCAATCTGACACCATGGAAGGAGAATCTTTCTACAGCCTGACTCCTGAATCCATACTTGCATCTGTGGAAGCAGCCGGCCTTCCCGTTACAGGTAGATGTCTGCAGCGAAACTCCCTGGAGAATCGAGTTTACGAAGTAGAAATCGACATTGAAAGCGAAAACAAATCAGAACGATTCCGAATTGCGAAGTTCTACAGACCAGGCCGCTGGACAAGAGAGCAAATCCTCGAAGAGCACCAATTCATTTCAGATTTACGAGCCCAGGAAATCCCGTGCGCGCCGCCTATAGCGCTCCCCGGCGGCAGCACACTGGGCAAAACAGAAAGTGGCATCTTCTTTTCTCTTTTTGAAAGAGTGGGCGGCCGTCAGTTAGATGAACTGGGAGGCACAGAAAGAGAACAACTGGGCAGACTCCTGGCAAGGGTGCATAACGTTGGGGCTGCATCAAAATCAGTTCACAGAATTAAACTGAACGAAGAAACATACGGACTTCAAAACCTGGACTATCTACTTGAATCGGAATCCATACCGGAGCACATGGAAGAACGTTATGCGCAATTGGTGGAAGATATTTGCGAGCACACCGCAAACTTGAGAGAAGAGCTTTCCGCTCCCAATGAATTCCTGCCGGCACTAGAAGAAATCAGGCTGCACGGAGACTGCCACGGCGGCAACATACTGTGGAGCAACGCCGGACCATTTCTGATTGACTTTGATGACATGGTCAGTGGGCCACCTGTTCAGGATCTGTGGCTGCTTGCTTCCGATTCGGAAGAACTTGAGGCTATTGTGAACGGCTACGAGCAGATGCGGACATTCGATCGTCGCAGTCTCAAGCTGGTAGAACATCTCCGCGCACTCCGGTACATTCATTTCAGCGCCTGGATCGCCCGAAGATGGGAAGACCCTTCTTTCCCTGGAGCATTTCCGGCATTCGGCACGGAACAATACTGGGCCACACAAATCGACGATCTGGTAGAACAGCTAGAACGGATTGAAACAACACAATCACCGTTTTCGGATTGACCAGGAGTTCCCGTCGCGCGAAGATCACACTTCAAGATGATCAAAACGCCTAACGTCTTTAACCTCATCTACTCTGTTGTGCTGTGGGCCATCCTGCTGACGGTAACACTGTTCTTTGGTATATCCGTTATGCCATTCGCTCTTTTCCGCGCCAGAAAAGCAGTACACTTTGGTGCACGCATGTGGGGGAAGAGTCTCGCTTTTCTTTCACGGATGACCATCCAGGTGAAAAACAAAGAGAAACTCTACCGCGGCGGTCCGGTCATTTACCTGGCCAATCACCAGAGCATGTTCGACATTGCTGTATTCTACTCATTCCTCGACACTGAATTCCGTTGGATGGCAAAAGCGTCCCTTTTCAAAATTCCTTTTGTTGGCTGGGGCATGACGGGAGCAGGATACATTCCGGTAGAAAGGGGAGATCGCAAGAAGGCAATGGAATCTCTCTTCCAGGCGGCAGACAGAATCCAGGGCGGCGCTTCCGTAATCATTTTCCCGGAAGGAACCAGAAGCGAAAATCCGCACGAGGGAATGCTCCCCTTTAAAAAGGGCGCATTCGTACTGGCAAAGAAGGCAAACGTAACCATCCAGCCCATTACCATCTGGGGCGCGCACCACATTATGCCCGCGAAGCAAAAAGTATGGGTGCAGAGAATTTATCCTGGACTGGTCCAGGTGGAAGTGCACGATCCCATCTCTCCGGAAGAATCTGGCAAGATGGATCAAGAGCAGCTATCGGCACATGTAAGGACCGTCATTGAAAGACCAATGAAAGTCATGCTTGAGACGTTAGACGACAACGAAAAGAAGCGCGGATAGTTCCGCGCTACGCCGCTGTTTCCAGAAGCTTGCGCAACTTGTCTGCTTTCTTGTTATCCGGCTCGAGCTTGTACACCTCTCGCAATATCTTCGCAGAGCGATCCTTATTCCCAAGCCTCGCGTACACTTCAGACAGGTTGAGTAGATTGCGCACCATGTCAGGCGCACGCAGCCGCACTCTCTCTCCAAATTCTGCCGCATCACGCAGCTTCTTGAGCTTCTTGCAGAGGTAGCTTGCCAGATAGATCATGTCTGTATCCAGAGGACGCAGATAAATGTAGTCTTCCACCTGCGCGAAAGCGCGATCATAGTCTTTTTGATCGAGGAACAACCGGACCATCATACGGATTGTTTTGAGACTACGCGGATCCAGCTGCAGTGCATCTCCGAGAGCGACTGCGGCCTCCGCGAATTTATTTTCTTCCATAAGCTGGCGAGCTTTCTCGCGATAGGCAGTCATAGCATCTTCTCTGTCCGGTGCCTGGTCCTCTTCATGCGAACGATAGGCAACGCGAATCAAAGAAAGATCATCCGTAAGTGGGCCCTGTTCTTCCAGGTGAGAGCGAATTTCAGGAAGGCGACCCTGGGCTGCTTCTACCATCTTGAGAAATAAATGCTCATCTTCATTGATGATTCTTTCTCCGGATTCAGAAGTACCCAGGAGAATGTCGTCGCGTCCGTCTGAACCGAGAATCAAAACGTCGTCTGGTTCCATCTGGAATGTCTGTACGCGAATCTGACCTTCTACGCCCGCCACACCAAGCTTGCGAAACTGATGCTCTGTTTCAATGAAGCTTGCTTTGCCACCACGATACAGAACAGTCCAGGGATGCTCCACGTTCACGTAGTACAGCAAACCACTTTCATCATCCAGTAAACCAAGCACCATGGAGACGAGCATGCTTCCGTCAAAACTTTCAAAAATGCCATGCAATTCCTGAAACGCATTCTTCAGCCATCTTTCTGGAGATTGATCACGGAAAGAAGGAATAGAACGAGTTCGCTCCATAATGGATTCGAAAACTGCCCCCAGTACCAGAGCACCACCGGCGCCCTGAATGGATTTCCCCATAGCATCTGCGTTCACCAATACCGTATAACGTTTGCCGGCAAGTTCCACAGTATGCGCACTGCAGAAATCTCCTCCGATTTCCTCTTTCCACTTTCTGAATTCAAATTTCTTCTTCTGCTCCATGAGAAATTCAACGTGAACTGTTTCACTTCGAGCGGTGTTTCTAGCCAGCGGTTTGATCAACAAAGAAGTAAGGAAATAGTCTCCGTCCTGCTGGCTTTTTAGATCCTGAACAGTCTGCAGTGTTTCTGTGAGTTCCGCGGTTCTTTCACGCACTTTTACTTCCAGCTCATCTGCATGACGTTCCAACTTTTCGCGCGCAATTCTAATAGAAGAAACCATCCCGTTGAAAGACTCTGTTAGAAATCCAATTTCGTCCGCCACACCAACCGGAACGTGTACTGCCAGGTTGCCTTTGTTTACTTTGCGTACTCCAGAAAGAAGAGCCTGAAGCGGACGCACCAGAGTCCCGAGGAAGAAAAGTCTGAATCCGAAAATGATCGTAAGTACGACTGTAATGAACACGAGAGTCAGGCGAACTCCAACAGGTTGTATGAAACGACGATAGTCAATGTACCGATATCCTGCTTCGTACAGAATCTTGTGCTGATGATCGAACTTCATGAAAGCAGTGTAGTGATGATTGGCCGCGTCTGATCGGTAGCGTCTGGTAGTTTCCGGATGAAAAGGACTGAAGAAATGAAGAACCTCCTGTTTTAACTTTGCTCCATCCATGTCAGGGTGAGATGCCAGATAACGTCGAATCGCTTCTGCAAATGAGGCCAGTTTCGGGGGCAACTTATCATTGTAAGCAGTCAACAGTTTCCGAAAGTCTTTGTCCGGTAGCTCGCGAATCTTGATGCTTCTGTAAGTGAATTGCTGAGAATCCTTGTCCACAAGAGCAAGCACCGCCTGTGCCGACGGCGCAGTCACTGCCAGACTCCGTATGAATCCAGCGTATCCCTGGAACTCTTCCGGACTGTTTTTCAGTATTTCTTCAAGACCTGATTTCCATTCGGTTTGATTGAGGTTGCGAATGCGTTCGTAAATCACTGCACTTGCAAATTCCGGCTCCGTGTCCGAATAGTCGATTGCGTCCGGCTTCCCGGAAAGGACTTCAATTTTTCCGCTAACCGCATCATACGAAACAAGATACGCTAGATCATCGACTGGATAATTCTTCTCAATCGCAAGGCGCGACGTTCTTTCAATGCGAACGGCGTCGTACGCATCTTCCTTGTCCTGGAATGAAAAGTAAGTAATGAAAACCATTACAACCATGAATGTGACCAGGCTGATTCCAACGATCTTCACCATGAATGTAGTCTTATCCTGGGTGTGATTCAAATAGACAATCAGCACTGTAAACAAACCAGTAATCGACAAAAGAACGAGAAGAGTCTGATGCAGATCGCGCGGAAACAAACCATCGCGACTCATGATATTTGTGACAGTAGGAATCAAAATCGCAAACATGAAACCGAAGAACATCAATCCAAGCGCGAGACGTTTTTCTGGAACCACGATGATGTGCACGACAGCCGCAACAATCAGATGAACCAGGTTCAAGAGCGCAACGAGCGCAACCGCTTTGCTCCAGTCGTCCATGTCAAAATCCCAGAAGTGCCCGGAGAATGAATACACCGCTCCGCGCGAAAGGGATGTATAGATAAACGCTGCAGTCAGGATCACTCCAATCGACACCTGGATCGTTAGCACTGTGCGCGCCACCTTTGGATAACGAGTGCGTGGGAAGTGATAGAAGAGCTGACCAAACAACGGATGAGTTACAAGGAAGGAAGGAATGCTCAGCCATCTGTGATACGCACCAAATGGATGATAGACGGAGTATCCAAAGACGTATGCAGCGGCCAGACCGCTTGAGAATAAATAGGCAAATCCCAGAGTGCGAGTGGCGGTGGACTTCTCAGGAATCATAGTCAGCAGAAATCCACCGACGATGATATAGAAAACTGCCCCGATCAAAATAGAAACAACGAAGAAGTTGAAAAAGAAGACGTCTTGCATCTAGTCGCTCCTCGGAATGTGCGAAGCCTATAACCTATCTTCTACACGAGTAGCGTCGAGCCGAAATTAAAATTCGTGCGAAGGCGAAACCTCGCACAGGCAAGCGAGCTAACAATGTTCACTTCGAGCAGTGCCGAATCGTCTAACTGAATTTAGGCCGGGGTTTTACGAAGGACCAGCTTCAAGCCCGACCACACTTCATTGATGGCGCAGACCTTGACATCCACGAGGCCATTCTTGATTGCAAGTTCACGAATCACATCTTCCGTCAGATCCGTTTCCACTCCGGAAGCTTTCTTGGGCCAGGAAACCCAGATCATTCCTTTTTCAACCAGACTGGATTTCAAAAAGGGAAGACGGTCTTCCAGTTCCGACTTGTGCTTTGTGAACATTTGGATGAAATGAAAACCACCGCTGAGTTCACTTTTCAGTTCAATCCCCTCGGGGAGCGCGCCCAGATGAGTGGAATAGTCCGAGGGCGGATTGATAAATATGACGATTTGCCCGGGTTTTAGGCCCAGTTTTGACTGGAGTGCTTTTTTAGAATATCCTGCCACTGAATTCCCTTATCGGATCTTTTCCGTTTTACTAAATTTGACGAGAGAAGTTTTAATATCTTTGTACAGATCCTGCGTCCACCGAGGAGCCGCGCGCATATTCGTAACGGGCCCTCTCCTTCGCAAGTCGTTTGGGGCGATCACCACGGTTACGTTTGTCATTCCTGCGTCCATCACCATTGTATAGAGTTCATCCATCGCAGGGTCCCCCATCGCAAGGCATCCAGTGGAAATATCTTTTCCATGAATGTAGATGTCGCTACCAGGCTCCTTTCGCCCCTCTTTGTCCGCGTGCATGAGATCGAACTCATTTGGAAAATCAAGCTTGAGTGAAAGATAATATTTACTCTCAGGATTGAGAGTTGTGATTCTGTAGATGCCCTCGGGGACTTGCTTGTCCCCTTCGCGCAATTTCGGTCCAGGGAAACCACTTGCCTTCAACACTTTGTATGTCTTTACTTTGATCCAGCCTGACGTAGTCTTCGCACGGACCTCAAGAAGCTTTTCCTGTTTGAGCCCAATCAGTGCGATTCCCTCAGGAGGATAAGAAATGCCGTGCATGGAAAACATAGCACGAAGACGGAAGCGCGCTGCAGCTGTGGCGGCAGCTTTCTCAGGTGACATGGTATCCTCTGCCCTGGCACAGAGCGGAAAAAAAAGAAAGCAAATCACAAAAAATGAACGAACCCGCTTGCAACCATTCATGTCCTTTGGTAATATTGTGACAAAGATTCCGGAGGTCAAGTACACAGAATGCGAATCATAGCTTGTTTGTTCATGGCCCTGACCGTCATTTCCTGCCGCGATGGGGAGTCTCCCTCCTCTTCCGATGCCCTGCTCACTCTACGCTCGGATGATGTGGAGAAAGCACGCCTGAGTGTTTTGACCATTGCGGAAAGACGCGGCCAAATCCTGGAAAGCAAACTGGAGACCGGACTGGAGACAAAGTTCATTGCGCGGCTTCAAATTCCAGCTTCTGCGTACTACACAACCATCAAAGAACTCAGCGCCACAGGACGACTCCTGTCTGAATCTACGAAAGTAAACCTGCCCACCCCTGAAAAACAATCTTCGCCTGACCCTGCGGCTGTTCTTTCTCCCGGGCCGCAAAATACGTCAACAGCCGCTGTGCAAACGCCTGCGCAGACAAGCGTTTCCGTTTCCAAAGACAAGATCAACATTGAAGTCAGAATCAGCGGGCCTGGAAGTCAGGATGGTTTAAAGATTCCTGCATTTCGCGAAGCAATCATCGGAGTCATCAACGCAATCCTCGGACTTCTCTATGTGTTCATCTGGATTTCTCCTCTGGCACTTCTCTATGGCGTCTATCGTCTGACCAGAAAGAAGAAGAAAGCACCGGAGCCGGCGTCTCTTACGACTGCAAACCAGCACGGAAATCCCCCGAGCACTCCTGCTTAGAGTACGCCGTCATGGAGTCTGTCTTTGTGAATGCGTAAGCTCTATTTCTGCGGAAGTTCAGCCCGCAGCGCATTCATTCTTGCCATTCTCTTTTCTTCCGAGCCAGGTTCGAGTCTGGCAATGTAGAGTTCAGAAAGAGCGGTGTTTCTGTTCCACTCCAGAAGAAATTTGAAATACTCCGACTTTCGCACAGGGTCAGCCAGAGAGTCATCTTTGAGAAGAAGATAGGGAAAAAGAACCTGATGCAGAATCAGGCCTTTGTCTCTCGCACTCTCAGGAATCTCGGTCTCAAAATCTGCGAGAGTGAATGATTTCTCGTCCAGCTTGAAGAGCAACTCTGCGCGATTCGCAATCTGATCTGATTTATTCCAGTTTGGACCGGCCTCAAAATGGTGCTCCGCCTTTTTTTCGCGAAGCTTGTTTTCATAAGCAAGTCTGGATTCGCGAACCAGGTGCGCCTGCGCTTTCTGGTTAGCTGTCATTGCGATGTCACTGTCTGCTGGAATAGTTACTTCCAGGGCCAGCCTTTCATTTCCTTCCGGCAATTCGCGAACGAAGTGTCTGCCAATCGGCACAATCTTTCGATAGTAGTGCGCATATTCTTCCACCAGATCATCATCCGCAAACTCTTCCTCGCGAACCTTTCGCACGATCCAGAATCCGTTGCTATCCGGAATGGAAATAAACTTCCCTTCCGCTCTTCGCGCCGGATTTATTAGAAATACATACGGATTCATCGGGCAGTTGGAACAAAGCGGTTCCATGTAGCCGCCAACTACGCCATATCGCCGCAATTCTGTCCTTTCGGCGATCATTTGAATCACATCTATTTCACTGGCCGCATTGAGCCTTTTGACAAAATCGAGAGCTTCTTCTTCGCGCGTCTTTGGAGTGGCGGCATCGTGCAAGAAAGCACCTTGCAATTCCATCATTTTGAATTTCTTCTTTCGCGTTTCTTGAGCAACAAACTGCTCAAAGGCGCCAACGAACGCAGTCTTCTCAAAGAATACAGACCTTTTCTGAAACTCAGGCGAATCCGCAAGGCCCTGCCGAAGAGACTCGGACGCGGACATCTTGAGCACTGCCAGCCCCTCGAGAACTTTTTCCTGCGAATCTAGTTTTGGCGGTTTCCCCAGAAGCTGGAATGTGTATTTCAACTCCTGCCGTGTGATACTACCGCCTTCCCACTCTGCAAGGGGCTGCGAATCATTGCCGCAAAACGAAAGAGCAAAACAAAGAAGGAGCCAAACGCGTACCGGCAGCTGGATAGAACGCATATGCTTCTTGATCCTCAGTAGGGTTTCAAATCAAAGTCGCGGCGTGGAATGATTTCGTCTTCGGGCAATGGTTTTGTTTTGAAACGATTGTGAAGCCAGAAATATTGATCCGGATATTTTCTGATATATTTCTCTAAGATATCAACGTAACGCAGAGTAAACTCTTTGATGCACTCGTCTTTGTCCTTCACTTTCTTTTTGTCGATGCTTCCCATGGGGAGGATCTCTGTGCGAAATCGTCCATTGGGCAAACGCATGTTCGTAATGAAAAAGATTTCAGCACCGCTTAAATATGAAAACACAGCGGCCCCGGTGTGCGTGGAAGCGGGCTGGCCAAGAAACGGAATGAAAAGTCCGCGACGCCCTGCATTTTGATCCGACGCGAAAGCAGCAGCCTCTCCACGAGCCAATGCCTTGAGGACATTCGGGCCAACATCAAATGGATAAATGAGAGTAGTGCCGAGGCTTCGCCTGATGTTGCATAGAAACTTGTCCCCGAACGGATTGGACATGGGTGCAATGATCAAGTTGATATGAACGCCGGTGTGAATGGTCATGGGCTGATTGAGCATTTCCCAGTTTCCAGTGTGCGCGAGTACAAAGAGCTGGCCTTTCTTTTCGCGCACTGCTTTTCGCACTGCTTCCGCGCCCGTGGGCTCGAATTCAAAGTACTTGTCCACCCAGGCCTGATCCATTTTTTCCAGTGTTAAAAATTCAACAGCCTGATGACCCAGATTCTCGAACGTGGTACGAATGATTTGCCTGTTTCTCTCTTCGCTGTGCTCCGGGAATGCGATGCGAAGCACGTCCATCATGCGACGCTGCAACTTGCGCGCGAATGTCATTCCAAGCCATCCGGTGACCGCGCCCATCCACACTTTCCCTTTTTCATAAGGAAGAAGGCCAAAAAAGAACAGCAACGATCTTACGAACGACCATTCTACAATATGCTTGAGTGTCCTCATTGCGTTGCTCCTTTCGGAATCATTTTCTCTGGAAGCCCGAACACCGTTCGCAGCCAGGATACGCCAATCACGCGGTCCAGAAAAGCACAAAACGAGAATGTAACCGCAATCAAAGCAGGTATGATCAACAAGTTTCCTGAAAGCGGCGTCATGGAAAGAATCCGCAGCACTGTAGTATGAATAATATAGACAGCAAAGGAAATGCCTGCGCCTTTCGTCACAATTTCTGCTGCGCGATTTTCAAATTTAGCAAGCCAGTGAGCGGCACAAAAAACCGCGAAAGCGAATAACGTTACAGTCCAGCGCGTGAAATGATCATAGTTGCCTGTTTCCGTGTCCCTTGTGCTGTAAAACATGAACTCCAGAATCACGGGAATGAAAAACAAAAGTGCTACTGCAGGATGAACTTGCTTTGCATTTCGCGCGAAGCGGATTCCTGCAAAGAAGTACAAAATCCAGTACACAAAAAAGGAAGAGGGGAATCGCGGAAGATGCACTCCAATCTGATCCAGAAGTAGATGCGCCGGTGCATGCGTGATCAAGTGAAGGGGAATCAGGATCCACCACACTTTCCCGGACGCACGCAAAAGCAGAGGGAAAAGCAGATAACACTGAAGAATAATAATAAAGAAATAGAAATGATAGTCCGCGCCATACGTGAATAACGCCGCCGGTAGTTCTCCCAGTGCGGACACCAGAGCATCCGGCCAACCGGATGCGGACACCATCAGGTCTGGATGCTGGCCAATCTGATGTGCGAGGAGAAACACTGGAGTCCACGCTAAAAATGGAATTCCAATCTTCGAAGCGCGGCGTACAAAGAACTCCCGCACATCCAGATCCCCTTTGTAGCGCAACGACAGAGCAAACCCGGACAGCATGATGAAAACAGGAACTGAAAAGCGTGCCAGTTGATTGAGAACAATCCCTACAAACTCTGCAGAAAAAAAGCGATGGCTCGAAGCGAAGGATCGCTCAAACTCTCCCGTGCTATGAATTACAAGGACGGCGCAAATGGAAATCAGGCGAAGGAAGTCGGACGCAAAACGATTCAAAGCTAACTCCAGCAGGCCCAGCTTGACGCGAAGAGCCACACACTCAATCCATTACTCAGTGCTTGCAATCAACATACGGGGCAACCCGGAATAATCCGCAAGAATTCTGGCATTTACGAAGATCTTCTGTGCGCGTTCTAGCACAGCGTGCGCAATGTCAGCGCCGAGCTCAAAAAAGACGAACCCGCCTCTGACCAGACGCATTTTCGCCTCTCCAAGCAGATGCTCGTACAGTGCGGGAGGATTCTCGTGAAAGAGAGCCATCGCCGGATCAAATAATACCTCCGGTTCGAGAGAGTTACTGTCACGTAACCAGATGTACGGTGGATTGCATAGGATGGCCGCATAACGTACGTCTGGGACGGATTCAAACCAGTCGCTCATATAGAATTCAACTTTCGCTTTCAGTGCAAGTGCATTCTCACGGGCCAGGGACAGGGCATCCTCTGATAGGTCACTGCAGTGCACAATAGTACCAGGCTTTTCAAGCGCAATCGTAATGCCTGCAATGCCCGTCCCGCACGCAAGATCGAGAACTGGTCCGGCGGGCAGAGGAGCGAGTAACAATTGTTCTACGAGGAGCTCTGTTTCTTTTCGCGGGACCAGGGCACGTGCGTCCGTGCGAAATCGGCGACCGTAAAACTCAGTATATCCAAGAACATGAGCGAGCGGTCGACGCTTGAGTCTTTCGTGCATTACTGCTGTAAGTCGAACTGTCTTGTCGGCGGGAACCAGGTTGTTCTTGTTCAAGATCAAACCGGCTGCGTCGAGATTCAGGATGTCTCTAAGAATCAAATCTGCCTCGAGATCAGCCGCTTCAATACCCACACCATGGAGGGCTTCGTGCAATTTTCGGCGCCATTCGAATACGCTCAGATCTTCGCTCACAGATACCGTCCGATTGCGCGACGAGCCTGCGAAACGTAAGACGCGCCAAACAGATTCACGTGAACGAGAAGTGGATAGAGCTGAAAGAAATCGCGCCTCTCTATTCTGCCGGCCGGAAGACCCGTTTCGCGCGCGAGCAAATCCAGATCAGAAGAAGAAAGGGGAGAGCCAAAAAGCTCAAGCATGGCCAGATCCTGCTCGGGATGAGAGTAAGAAACGGACGGATCAATGAGGACTGGATTCATGTCTGAATCTATGAGCAGGTTTCCGTTCCATAAATCCCCATGAATCAGTCGCGGACCTGGCTGGCTCAATTCCCATCCAGACGCAATGTCCAGGACTCGTCGCGCATTTTCCAGATCCTTTTGGGTCAAAAGCCCGGCAGAGATCGCCATGTTGAGCTGGGGAAAAATACGATCCTGAGCCCAGAACTCCTCGAAAGTCGCATAACGTCTATTTCTCTGATGCAGGCTGCCTATGTAGTTGTCGCGCGAATAACCATAAGATTCACCTCGGGTAGAGTAGATCTGGATCAGTGACTCAAGGCGAACGGAACCTCTGCCACCGGAAACCATCGACAGGAAAAGAAGAGCGCCGGATCGTCCACCTGAATCCGTTTTTACAAAACCAATCAATTCAGGAACCACCGCACCCGCCTCTCGAAGTCGAACCAGACCGTCCCACTCCGCTTCCGCCATATCCAGGGAAGATACACACTTTACAATGAGAGATCGCGCAGGCGCGCGCGAAGTGGAAGGAAGGTCTACGCGAAATAGTTCAAATAACCCGGATGCAAAAGGAAAGACGGCAACGCCGGAAGCACGCGCGGCATCAGAGAGACCAAGATCCACGATGCCGCGTCGGATCTGATCTTTCATCAATCCATCGAGCTTTGCTTGCCTTCAATTACTTGCAGAAGAACGACAGCCGCAATCCCGAGCCTGCGATCGAGCCTGCCAGAATCCATAGAAAAATCGACGTTGAACTGAGGTACGAATGGATTCCAGGTTTGCTTGAGATCTCCCACCTGAGTTCCGCCCACTGTCATTGCAAAATGTTGCGGAATTAGATTGGAGAGAAAACGGCGCAGAAGAGCCATAAGCATGCTATCTTCTGAAACGGTTCCGAATTCCTTGTCCGATGCATCCAGTATGGCCCACTCATCTCGCAGTATAGATTTAAGAAGTTTTCTGCGAATGGCACCTACCTTCTGGTTCGTGACCACGTCGGTCACGTCATAGGTCGTGCCAAAGTCCAGAATGCTCCTTGCCTGGATTTTGAGAAGAGGACGCGATTGAGATTCGTCTGCGAAAACGGTAATGTCTTCCTTCAGCTTGAAAGCTTTTTGTTTCACAAAGAAAAGCAGATTGGTTCTGCTTTCATCATAGATACGCACTTCTCCGCCAAACAGCTTGAGCAGTTTCTTTTTCGCATAATACTTGTTAGCTGTAAAAGGATCCATGAATTACGCTCCCTCTTTAGGCGCCGCTTCTTCAATTTCCTGACGAAGGTGCGGATCTGAAATTTGACACAATAGCTTTTCGCGAATTACACGCGGATGATCCCCACTCTGAATAGACATTACACCTTTGATGATGATATTGCGATGAGTCACGGATCTGTGACTTAAGAATTTCAACTTGTTGGCCATGGGGAGCCAGAGAAGGTTCGCAAAACCAATCCCGTAAAACGTAGCAATGAACGCAACAGCAATGCCTCGACCGAGCTGTTCAATACCACCACCACCGCCAAGGCCTTCAAGTACGTGCACGAGACCCATAACCGTTCCAATGATCCCAAGAGTTGGGGAGAAACCACCGAGAGTTTCCATCAATTCAGGAGGAATCTTATCGTGTTCTTTTTCCGCATCTGCGTAGTCTTCAAGAATATCTCGCACAATCTCCGGGTCAGTACCATCCACGACGAGTTCCATTCCAGTTCGCATCATCTTGTCTTTGAAACTGGAAAGATCATCTTCGAGACTGAGCAGACCTTCGCGACGAGCTCTTTCAGAAAGATTCACAAACAACTCGACCATTTCTTTCAAGTTTTCCTTTGGAGGAAAAATTGCTTTCATGAAGTACTGAGGTATGGCTGTTACTTCTTTCAAACTGAAGGAAACCACCGCAACCGCGACAGAACCACCGAGAATCAGAATCAAGGCTCCGAAGTTGATGAATGACGCTACGTGACCACCCTCGATGAGGAGAGTCAAGAGAACGACCGTGAAACCTCCTACGAGGCCTAAGACTGTTGATATTTCCATGCTCGGGACTCCGCTACTTTACTTTGAGCTTTTCTCCAGTTACAATGATGATGTCAATGCGGCGATTGAGGGCGTGCGATTCGGGAGTTCCCTCGCGGTCCAGAGGACGAGTACTTCCAAAGGAAACGGCACTCATCTTTCGCGGATCCACATCACGCGTTTCAAGAAATAAAATCACATTCACAGATCGCTTAGCACCTAACTCCCAGTCAGACGCTGAGATTCCCGCTCCGTTGTTGTCCTGGACTTCGTCGTCTGTATGGCCTTCAATGCGAACCGGATATTCCACCTCAGCCAGAAGAAGTGACATCTTTTCAAGAAGCTGCTGCGTTTCCTCTGTGAGCTCGGAAGATCCTGGACGAAAGTTATCCATTCCGATCAGACTTACAACCACTCCGCGTTCGTCTTCAGTAACCTTGATCAATTTCTGGAGCATCTCCTGGCGAAAGAGCCCCGTTATTCGCGCACGGACACGCCGCGCTCTTACACCTTCCGGAAAAAGATCCTCGATGATGGTTCTGCCGCCACTCAGACTTCCTTCGTCAATGGTGGCCCCACCCTGGAACCCCATGCGAAGAGATTCGGCCACTGCCTTCATTTTGTTTGTATCCACCTGGGACATTGCGTAGAGAATTACGAATACACCGAACAGCAGGGTCACCATGTCCAGGTATGTGAGCATCCATCGCCCACTGCCCGACTCGCCGCTTGCTTTATGCTGTTCCGGTGCCTTGTTCTTGCGGGCCATGAATTATGTCGCATCATAGGGGTCTGTACAATCCTGTCAAATTCAATCGGGCCCCTGGCCCCGTCAGGACCGCAAAAAACAGCCTGTTTGACGCACTTTTGCGCTTTTTCCTGGTGGAACAGTAAAGATTGGCGCAAATTGAGCGATACAGAGTGTTGGTAGGATATAACATGCGCCGAATCGTCTGGACCCTCGTTCTATTTACAGCCACTGTATCAGCGAACTCTTCTGAAAAGAGAGCCCTTCTGCTTCCAGTGCAGGCCATCTTCATTCATGAATCCATGCCTGCACGCCCGGAGGCAGCGCTCGGTCTTCAGATTGAGCGCGGTGCATCCATGATGATTCAGTCACGCGGACTGCGCCTCACGGGAGCATCCAGCGCCACCATTACAAAACCTGAACCAGGCCTGGTGCAAAGCCTTGCAGCCAAACACGGAGTGGATCTGGTTTACTGGGTAGAAGCCACTCAAAAAGAACTGAACTACCCCAGAGAAAACTCCGCGCAAACTGCTTTCTGCGACGATAGCGAAAAAGACGAACCAATTCGCGGATCTCTGAGCATTAAGGTGCGAATCTTCGATGCAGAAGGTAAAGAGGTCTGGACTGCAAGCAGCACGAACGACTATCGCTGTTCATTTCCGGTTACGGAAGCGTGGGACCAGACCATGCGTTTGCTTGAAAAGTCTCCTTTCTAACCGAATTTCAAAATCGACTAACGTTAACAGGGCTTGAGAAGCTCCTCCGGGAACGTTAGTCGTCATAGATCAGACGAATTAATTGCGAATTGGTAGAGACAACAGCCCCATTGGATCCAGGGGCACCCAGTCAATGAACAAGCTTACGTGCAAGTGAGAACCGGTAGCGGCTCCAGTTGCACCTGCCAGACCAATTAGATCTCCAGCGCGAACAAACTGACCCTCACGAACGTTGATCTTGCTCTGGTGCATGTACATTGTAAAAATTCCATTTCCGTGATCCACGGCTGTAAATCCGCCCTCATAGAACATGTTTTCAGCAATCACGGCCGTCCCGTCTGCCATGGCGAAGATTGGATCTCCCCACTTCGCATACATGTCCAGCCCTGTGTGAAAATGGAACTGAGAAGGAAGGGCGACTGCTTTTTTGCCCTGCATCTGGTATCTCTGATAAACTCTTTTTGCATTGAAAGGAGACGTTATACGATATAGATCGCGCGGGAAAGAAAGACGATTGGAAAAAGTATCCGCATTCACCCTTGAGAAAATGCGATTTTTCTTTTCCTGGCATCTTTGAATAAAGGCAGCTGTGTCCGGTTTGGTCACTTCCGTATTGTTCGCAATGGCAGGAATGTACATAGTGGAATAGTATACAGGGAAATTCACTTTCTGGATGAACAATCGATACTCGTCCGTCTTGCCTGCGTATTGAACTTTGAATTTCTTCCAACCAGGAGCAGCGATAGTCGGAGATATGGCAAACAGCCCGCGAAATCCCCAGGGATAGCGAGTCAGCCTGATTTGCTTTCCTTCAAAATAGATGTAAGGATCACTTTCGGCTGGCTTGAGTTTAATAATTTCAATGTAAGCGGGCTGGCCCTGCGCAAAGCTTCGCGCGAAAACGTCGATCTGCAGACCGTTTCCGGCGAATCGCATCTTCTGTGGTTGAATGAACGGATAGCTTGCCGGAAGAGCAATTTCAGTAGTTGGAAAATAATGACGAAACACGCCAGGAGACGGAGCCGCCGTAGTTGCCGCGACCGCTTTGACCACAGGTTTTTCCGCAAAGATGCCGCTTATGGCCAGAATGAATAGAAGTAAGATACGCATAGAGAATGATTGCAGCCCCGCTGTCTGTCATCAGGATCGACGCCATGCTGTTCTTTTTCAAGCAAAAAGGTGCTCGAAGGGCCGGTTGCGCTCTTTTCATCGCCATTGTTATGTCCCCTTTCACCATGACCAGGGCACAAACCGTTCTGACCCAGTGGAGTCAGGGCACTCTGCAGTTGAAGCTTTCGCCCGATCTTCGAACCACTCTCGAACCGGCGCTGCCAGACCTCGCCATTGCGGCACAAAAACTACAATCGATCCTCGGGCAAAAGGCGGTCCCAAGACCGCTCGTCATCTGGCTTCTAAAAACAGACGCAGAGCGCGATGCAGTACTCCTCCAACTTGGATACGATCCGGCGAAGAAGCCTGGCAGAACGCTACGATCGCAGGACCAGGTCATCATGGTGCTCAGTCCAATGCCAGACAAGAGCTGGATCTCTCGCTACATCCTCACGGAATATGCGCGCTACGTGCTCATGACAGGCGCACCTGAAGATGGAATGGAATGGTTTAGAACTGGAATGGCAATTTCGCTCGGATGGTATGTTCAGGAGGAAATTGAGCGAGGCGATTGGAGCAGCTGTGTTTCGAAATTTGAAAAATATTATCGTCCAAAAATCACAGACGATGCCGCACTCACGGTCAAAAAGCTAAGCGTGCCCGGTGCATTTAAGAAGGCGCTCGTAGATTCAGATCGCAGCAATCTGATGGCGCGAAGCGTTTTGCTCTACGTGTGGTGCATGAAGAAACGCGGTCCGGCGGGCGGAGTAACCGTTTTGAATATTTGGGAAAGAGAGCGTGATCTTCGCGCGGCCCTGGACCGCGGTGCAGATACGACCGTCGACCAGCTAGATGCAATGCTTGCAGAGGTAACTGCTCCTGCTAAATAAAAGAAGAGTTCTGGTTTTGGGCGGAATTCTGGTTCTGGCGATTCTCGCAGCACTGGTTCGTCCTGGATGGAAAGACAATCGCATAACCAGTGCTTCGTGGAAGGTTGCGCGAGCACAAATTGAACATGCAGACGGAACCAGGCTCTTCTATGTAAGTGCGACCTGGTGCTGGGAATGCCCCGCATTTGAAAAGACCCTTCACTCGGACCCATTGAAAGCAGCGCTTCAACCGTATGAAGTCAGAGAAATAGATGCGACTTCAGATGATATCTGGCCCGATTTACAGAAGCTGGGCATCCAATCCGTCCCAACCTTGATCCTGATCAGAGGAGGACAGGTGCGTGTGTTGCGCGGCTATGCGAACATGCCCATCACCACTCTGACTCAGTTCCTGAATGCCACATGATCTTCGTCTGCGGAACGGATACAGGAGCCGGAAAAACACATGCAGCGGCAGCTCTTCTCTGGAGACATAGAACGTTAAGCGGCATTCGATACTGGAAACCAGTTCAAACAGGCGCCAGTGCAGAAGATCCCGGCGACCATGACACCGTTCGTCACCTGACTGGTCTTGCGGATTCATTCTTCTTGCCCACGTATTTGAGCTTCACACAGCCTCTTTCTCCGCACAGAGCAGCGGAACTCGACGGAACCCAAATCGATCTCGATGCCTTGATTCAAAAAACCAGGTCCATCTCCGGACCTGTCATCATGGAAGGAGCCGGCGGCCTGTGCGTTCCTCTGACTCGCTCTGCGACGTGGATCGATCTACTAAAAGCATGCAGAATTCCAGTAGTTCTGGTTGCCAGAACCGGACTCGGAACCATCAATCATTCTCTATTGACTCTGGATCGACTCAAACTTGAAAAAATTGAATGTGCGGGAATTGTGTTCTGTGGGCCGGAAAATGCGGACAATGTCCGAACCGTTTCTGAAATGTCTGGCGCCAGAGTTCTGGGATCCTTTGAATTCAAATCTCGCGAAGATTTTGAAACTGTAGATCCAGAAGGAGTCCTTACGTCTTACTTATGATTCTCCAGACCCATTTTTCACACTGAAGCAGATGCTATGAACCAGACCGCAGACATACTCAACTGGCACGCGAAGCACGCCTGGCAGCCATTCACTCAAATGAAGCTATCCGCACCCCCGGTCATCATAGATAGAGCGGAAGGACTTTATCTAATCGCAAGTGATGGCCGCAAAATCATAGATGCAGTTGGTTCCTGGTGGGTCAGTATCCATGGCCACAATCACCCGGACATCGTGAACGCAGTTCAGAAGCAGCTCAATGCACTCGATCAGGTAATGTATGCTGGATTCACTCACGAGCCAGCGGCACGTCTTTCGCACAGACTTTCGGAAAAGACAAACGGACATTTGCCACGTGCGTTCTATTCTGACAATGGAGCGTGTGCCGTAGAAATCGGTTTGAAAATGGCCTTTCAGTATTTTGTAAACTGCGGGCGCCCAGAAAAATCGAAATTCATCACGCTTGAAAACGGATATCACGGAGATACAATCGGCACAATGTCTGCAGGGGCTCGGTCCGTATTTCATAAAATGTATGAGCCCCTCCTCTTTCCAGTCTTCACTGCGAAAGGACCAGATCAGGAAGGTGCCGTCGAGAGCCTGAGGCAAATCCTTGAATCGAATTCGCATGAAATATGCGGGCTCATCCTTGAGCCAATCATCCAGGGCGCAGGAGGGATGATCATGTATTCTCCCTCCTATTTGAAGGAAGCGCGAACGTTATGCGATCAGCATGACGTATTTTTGATCGCAGATGAGGTGTTCACAGGATTTGGAAGAACTGGATCCTTCTTCGCCTGCGAACAAGCACAAATCTGGCCAGACATTATGGCACTCAGCAAAGGCCTTTCTGCAGGGGTGGTTCCGTTTGCCGCAACGCTCGCAAGCGAAAAAGTCTATCAAGGATTCTACAGCGATGATCGATCGCACACTCTCTTTCACGGACACTCCATGACCGCCAATCCGGCAGGATGTGCCGCCGCAAACGCAAGCCTGGATTTGATCGATGACACATGCATGACACAAATCAAGTGGATCGAAAGCTGGAACCAGGAAAATCTAAGAACGCTGTGCGCCGGCCGCGCAAGTTCTCTCATCCGCACGACCAGACAGATGGGCAGCGTGGCGGCCATGGAGATAGCGCTCAATTCCGGTTACACTGGATCCTTTTCGCCTAACTTTCGCGAAAGATGCGTGGAGAAAGGGCTTCTGGTTCGGCCCCTGGGAAACATCGTTTACCTATGTTTGCCTTACATCATAGAGCGAGCGGAGCTTGATCGCATCTACGAAATCCTGGAAGAAACCATCATCGAGTTTAGCGCCTAACCGATTTGGGGATTGACAGCTTCCATCCAGGGGGTAGGCTTCTGGCAGGGGGGAACGTATGCGCTTGAAGTTCGGACTGAAGATGGGTCTGGCGATCTGTCTGCTCGCAGTCGGCACAACGAGTGCTGGCCTCATCTATTTCTATTCGCTGGTTTATCGCAATGTGTGGAATGAGCTCGCAGCAAGGCTCGCGGACATTGGTCGTGCCGGACAATTCCTGCTAACGGAAGAACACAGAGCAGCCATCGAAAGGCTCAACGAAAAAACAGAAAAGTTGACCTTGCCGCGGGATGAGAAATTGCTCGGGATTTCCGCAGGCCAGACAGCCATGTCTCTGACAGAAGACCAGGTGAAGGAACTGGAAGCAACTTCAGACTTTCAACTAATTGTCAACGTTATGCGGCAAATCAAAAATGCAAGCCGCTCGGATGTCACGGCGCTTGGACCACTCGAACAAGTACCCTCCTGGTACAGGACAGATCCGCCTCTCATTCGCTTTGTATACATTCTCGTAACCATTCCCCAATCCAAAGACAGAAGCATTCTGAAGTTCATCGTGGACGGAGACAATGATGGAGTGGATATGGACGGGGACGGCAAGATTTCAGATGACGAACAACCAACTGAAATAGGCCAGCTCTACAACGTATCTGAGCAGCCCGGTCTTCGCGCTGCCTTTGACGGCAAAGTCCACACCAGCGAAGAATACTATCAGGACAAATGGGGAACGTGGATGTCCGCCTATATTCCCATCAAGTCAAAAGACGGAAGAACCATTGCGGTGATGGGCATTGACATGAGTGCGCTCTCGCAGGTGAATCTGGTGCAGAGGCTAAAATATCTTTGCATTGCAGTCATTCTTGCAAGTCTCCTTCTTTCCATTGTCATTTCATATTTGATATCTCGCTGGCTGGCTCATCCGATCGTCTTGCTTCGCGAAGGTGCCGAAAGAGTAAAAAACAGAGACTACAATACTAAAATCGAAATCCACACCGGAGACGAACTGGGTGTCCTGGCCTCCACTTTCAATGCGATGGTGGAGGAAGTGCGAGAACATGCGCGCACTCTAGAAGACAAAGTGGCCGCACGCACAAACGAATTGCAGAACACACTGCAAACAGTGCAGGCGCTCAAAGCCCAACAGGATGCAGACTACTATCTGACCAACCTTCTCGCAAACCCACTCTTTAAGAACTACAATCGAAGCAAGGACGTAAAAACTGAGTTCTTCGTGAAACAAAAGAAAGAATTCACATTCCGCAACAAAGCAGGAGAGCTTGGCGGGGATATGTGCGTAACCGGAAATCTAAAGATCCGCGGCAAACGTTATACGATGTTCGTCAACGGAGATGCGATGGGAAAATCGATGCAAGGAGCCGGAGGTGCACTCATCATGGGCTCCGTGGTCAACTCGATCATGTCTCGCTCTGCGTCCAACAAGCGAGATCTGGACATCGATCCAAAGGACTGGCTGCGGGACACTTACAATGAAATTCACAATGTGTTTTTGACGTTTGACGGCTCCATGTATGTTTCCTGCATCATGGGACTCATTGACGATGCGACAGGACATGTCGTCTTTTTCAACGCGGAGCATCCAATGGCCGTCCTTTATAGAAAGGGACGCGCGGTTTTTATAGAAGAGGACATCTATCTGCGAAAGCTTGGTTCGCAATTGCAGGGATCTTACCAGGTCACAGAGGCGAATCTGGAACCAGGAGATGTTCTGTTCATTGGTTCAGACGGACGCGATGATATCAATCTAACACGCGATGCTACAAACAGACAGATCAACGAAGATGAAACCTTGTTCCTTCGCTTGATCGAACAGGCGGAAGGAAATCTGGATCGCATCATTGAATTGATTTTGAAGCAAGGAGACATCACGGACGATCTTTCTCTGATCAAGATTGAGTTCCAACCGCAGGGCCAGTTCAGTGCGGCGCCTGAAATCAATCTTCCGGAGCTTGTAGATCACATGAAGAATCATAGATTCGAAGAGGCTCTCGCATCACTGGAGAAAGTAGACACGAACGCAGAAGGCGCTCTGGCACTGTACTATCGTGGCCTTTGTCTGGAAAGACTCGGACGCGAAAACGAAGCCACCCCATTTCTTGAAAAAGCGATTGAACTCGACCAGCAGCATGTGCATGCACTCAAGCTACTGGGGAATGTCTATTTCAAACTTGGGAAGTACAGAGAATCCGCTCTCTCTCTGGAAAGAGCAGTCGAACTGGCGCCAGACCAGGAAAAACTGAAAGCGGCTCTCGGAAAAGTGAAGCAGAGGATGGATCGCCTGAATTGACGTCTCGTGCGCCTTCCAGCAGAAGGAATTTCGCGCTGCGAAATTCCTTCATGCAATCCGCGCTACTTTGGTTTTCCGCCCCTCTTTATGCGATGATCACTCCGATAACGCAAAACCAGATCCAGATCCTGTTTTGAGAACGCCTTTCCAGTCAACGTCGTGCGTATTTGTTCTGCATGATTTCCAAACTCGGTGACCATTTGAGCAGGAGTTTCCACTACCGCGACTCCGCGTCGTTTCATCGTGTTGATGGCGTCTTCGTTACTTTTTCTCGCGACTTTGCGAATCTTTTTAGAAGAGGCACGATCTATTTCTTCTATTGTCTTTTGATCTTCCGCAGTGACTTTGTTGATTGAGTCTTCCCAGTATACGGTCGCGCCGACGGAGAAGTTCAATGGCATGGAAGTTATATACTTGATTTTGGTATACCATTGCAGAGCCACGGCAGCAAGCGGCGATCCATAGCACATGTCAACCTTACCGGTCGTCAGAGCGGCATCCACTTCCGGTACTCCCAGAGGCACACCGTTCATTCCCAGATTGGCGAATAACGTGCGAGCAATGACGTCGTCACCCCAGACCCAAGCCTTTTGTGCGCGAAGCTGCGAAAGTGATTCCACTTTGTTCTTAGACAGAAAGTATGTCCAGCCGACCTCTCCCCTGGCGCCCAGCCTGAATCCTTTCGCTTTGAACTTTGCCTGAAAGTGAGGCCAGATTTTGTCCGCAACGTAGTCCAGTTCTTCAGCACTCTCGAACATATCCGGCAGTTCGAGCACGCGGATCGATTCATCTATCATAGAGAGTCCGACCGATGTGACAGTCGCTCCATCAAGCTGGCCAAGCTTGATCTTGCGAACGTAGTCGCGCTCATCTCCCTGTTGGCCGCCTGGGAAGTATTTGACCGTGACCCTACCGTTAGTCTTGTCTTTGATCTCCATAGAAGATTTTTCCATTTCCGACATCCAGTTGCTACCGCTCGGGGCCAGGGTCGCGACGCGCAATTCCACCTCAGCAGTCAAAGGATTCAAGGCAGCATGAAAGAAGGCCAGTGCGAACACGCAAAGGGCGGCGTATGGTCTATATGAGGACATTGTGTGAATGCGCATGCCTTCACTCGCCTTTACCAGATATTTACGTCAAGGAGATTCAGCGTCTCGTGCGGCCTCGAACGCAGGGACTGCTCGGACCGCGCTCCTCCGGGCTCCGCATTCGCTTCGTCCGTCCGTGATGAGGAAATGTCGCATAACGGGAATTTTCGCACGAACGGATGCTTCGCACCCTTCAGATCGCTGGCCGGGAGTTGTCTGGACTTGAAAATGCCGCGCAAGGGCAGGCAAATGATCTGCCGGGAAGAAGATCAGGTCTTCCGTAGCCCGGAGTGCCCCGGATTTATCACGCACTCACATGACGCATTACATGCAACCGCGGGTATTATCTCGCACTTTTTATGCGTGATAAAACGCGCCGGGGAGCGACCACGGACGCTCGCGATCGCGCCTCGACAAAAAACGCTGTATCCATCGCGAATCCTTCCCAGAATTCGGCCACCGGAATATGCGTGCATTTGCATCGCCCACGCCGCCGGATTTATCACGCAATCCTGGGACGTATTGACTGCAACCGCGGGTACTATCTCGCACTTTCTATGCGTGATAAAACGCGCGAGGGGGGCTTGTTGCCGCTCTCGAAAACGCTTGTTCGCCTGGTCGTCAGTTTTTTTCTGAAACATGGATCTGCGAGAAAGACTGAAGCGCGTTGCAAACGGGGAGAGTATGCCCGTAGAAGCGGATCTAGCACTTGCTTTACGCGGAGAAATTCCACTCTCCGAATTGCTTGGGATCGCAGAAGAGCCGCGGCGCAAATACTTTGGAAACAAGATCCAGGTGCACATTCTGGACAACGTTCGAAACGGATATTGCGCGGAAGACTGCGGATATTGCGCGCAGAGAAAGACTGCAACAGAAGAAATTCCTGCCTATTCTTTGAAGAAAGAACAAGAAATACTGAAGGAAGCTGAGGTAGCGTTTCGCTCTGGCGCCTATCGCTTCTGCATTGTCACGTCCGGCACTGGTCCCTCGGAAAAACAAACTGTGCAGTACGCAGATCTGATTCGCAAAATCAAAGAGAAATATCCGATGCGTCTCTGCTTGAGCGCAGGCATCATCAAAGATCCTCACTTCGCACAGATACTTGCGGAAGCGGGTCTGGATCGATACAATCACAATCTAAACACTTCAGAATCGCATACAGCGGAAATCGTAACCACGCACACATTTCAGGATCGCATTCAGACGATCGAGAATGTAAGGGATGCTGGAATTTCTGTGTGCAGTGGACTCATTGCAGGAATGGGCGAATCCCCGGAAGATCTCGCGCAAGTTGCGGTCAGGCTACGAAGTCTGAATGTGCCTTCTATTCCGGTGAATTTCTTTCTTCCGGTGCCCGGCCACAACGTCGCACATGCGTCCACTCTTTCCCCGGATTATTGTCTTCGCATTCTCTGTGTCTATCGTATAGCAAATCCATCCGCGGAGATTCGCATTGCAGCCGGAAGAGAAATCCACCTCAAAGACAAGCAGCAGGAAGCATTTCGCGTAGGGAATTCTCTGTTTGTTTCGGGCTATCTGAATGTGAAGGGATCGGATGCGCGTGAAACATACAATTTGATTCACAACGCAGGATTTGAAATAGATGCAGACACATCCGAACTGGATCCTGAATTCCGCAGCTTGATCATGGGAGAACAAAACAGTCCAGCCGGAGCGCAGTCAGGCGATCTTCGCATGAAAACACGCGAAGACCTTCGCAGCTTCGCAGAGTAGAAAAACCTGAATTAAGAAATTCTTTTCAGAAGCTTCTCTGCCTGTTCCTTGTATACGCCGTCTTCTTTTTCGTGACCAGGGTTGAGCGCTGTATCCTTACAAAAGTTTAAGTGTTCCACTGCCTTGTCTTTCTTCCCCATGTCGATGAGAAGCTCCGCCAGATAGAGGCGATTATTCATGAAGTTAGGCGCTAGTTGAACGCACTTTTCAAGATGCTCGAATGCTTTGTTCTTATTTCCAATGCTGATGGGCCAGCCTGGCGCCTGGTGGTACAAACGACCGATCGCGCGATGAGGTCCACCAAAGTAAAAGTTCTCATTCTCTTTCAAGACAACTTCCATGGATTTCTTGAAAGGATCAATGGATGCCAGAGAAGCAAGCGCCCCGCGACACATCCCCAGGTAACCAAGATTCGAAGCATACCAGAAATTTCCATACACAGCACGCGGATTCAGCGTGATTGCTTCCTGGCCATATTTAACGCCGTTATCAAATGCATCTTCTCGTTCGCGCGTTCCTTCCGGCGAGAACAGTCCTTTATAGAAGAAAGCACTGGAGAGCTTCCCCCGGATGATGTCTTTTTCCGGATTCTCCGCCTTAAGTTTTTCCAACAATTCGATGGCTTTCTCAAGCGATCCCGCAGTTTCGCGTGAATCAATCAGTTTGCTTACTTCTTCCAGCATGACTATGGACTGAACCAATGCCGAAAATTTGAAAGTTAAAAAAACTTACTTTACCAAAAAAAGGAAGGGGGCTACCTCTGAACCCCTTATGCAACCATTCATCGCGCCCGGTTTCAATCTACCTCTCGCCTGGACAGCGGATTTGCTGTTTCCCGTTCTAATCAAGGCGGTGCAGAATATAGACGATGTGGAAATTCGCCCGGAAGACAAAGAGATGCTTCGCACCCTGCGAAACGAACGCTTGATATTTTTTACAAACCATCCCACGACTGCGGAACCACCCATCGCATACTACATTGGAAATCTCATGGGCTCCCGGTTTCGTTATATGGCATCGCGTCAGGTGTTCGACTGGACATTCGGTCTGACTGGCAAAATCATTTCAAACCTGGGTGCATTCTCAGTCATTGCAGGCATCAGTGACCGCGACTCTCTCAAGACCGCTCGCTCTTCTCTCGCACAGGCAGGGGGAAAACTTGTGCTTTTCCCCGAAGGAGAACCAACCAGCGGCGAAAACGACAGTCTCATGCCATTTCAGCCAGGTCTCGCTCAGCTCGGTTTCTGGGCTCTAGAAGACGCGCGCAAAGTGGATCCGGCCGCGGACATTGTAGTACTTCCTGGATTCATCAAGTACATCTATAAAGGAACTCCTTCGCAATTACAGGAGCATCTCGAAGAATCCATGGCAGCTCTTGAAAAGAAACTCGGAGTGGATCCGGGTGGAAGAAATCTGCTTCGCCGATTCTTGCATTTCGGAAAAGTTCTACTCGAGCGCGCGGAGCAACAGTACGGAGTGGAAGTTTCTCCGGACAAAGATTTCGACTATCGCATTGGAAGAATTCGCCACACGATTCTGGACAACATTGCAGATCGATTCAACGTTAAGAACTTTGATCGCAAAGCGGATGCAATCGGAAAGCTGCGTCAGCTATTCGCGCTCATGGAAATGATATCCATTGGTTATCCAGATCCTAATCTTCCTAAAGTAACCCCGGAAGATCTGGAATGGGCACATGGTGAATGCGTAAAGGCTTTCGACTTCATCGTCATCAAGAAAGACTACCTGGTTTCTAACCCTACACCGGAGCGTTTTTATGAATGGCTGGCACGATTTGAATCCTACGTCTACGGCAAAAAGCCGCGCGCACTCGGAGGAGAGCCATCTCCGCGCGCTAGAAAGGCGGTCGTGAAATTTGCAAAACCGTTCCGCCTCTCGGAATTCGCGCCAAAAGACAAGAAGGCAAAGAAATCTGCTCTAGACGAATTGCTCAAGAAGCTCCGCCGGGAAATGCAAGAAATGCTCGATGAATCACAGTCATTGACCCGTCCTCTTTTCAAGCCAGGAGACATTGGAGGAGAGTGACGGATAGGATCAACCCTTCGCGCCAGTTATGTACACATTTCGCGCGAAAGTATGGATCTACTCCGGGCAGGGAGCGTGGCATTTTGTTACACTCCCTGCAAAGACAGCCAGAGAACTGAAAGAAGACTACGGCCACAGCAGGCGCGGATGGGGAACCATCAAAGTGACTGCGTCGACGGGAAAAACAAAGTGGAACACATCTGTCTTTCCAGAGAAAAAGAGTGGATCGTTCGTTCTGCCCATTAAAATGGAAGTGCGCAAAGCGGAAAAAATCTCCGCTGGCAAAACCATTCAGGTACATTTAGAAATCGCTTAACGGTAAGGAGCATCCATGACGTCCCTCATTTTTGCGCTCATTGCGTTCTACGCGTTCTTTTTCTGGCTGCTTATGCGGCTTGCAAGGCGGAGCGTATGATCGCCGGTCACTACGCGGCTGCTTTTCTTCCCGCAGCTCACAAAGCACGAGGACCGTTCTGGCTTTTCTTGCTTGCTTCTCAGATTCCTGAATTTCTCTGGCTGCTTTTTGCGATAGCCGGCATTGAACCCACGCTCCCTGCATCCATTCTGGATGCAACGTTTGATAGCATTGTAGTAGATATGAGGTTCAGTCACAACCTGGTTCCGGCCCTATTCCAGGCAATCATCACTGGAGTCGTGGTGGCCATTGTGTTTCGAAGCGCAGTCACTGCTCTCTGGAGCGCCGCTCTCGTCGTCATACATGTGCTATGCGACTATGTGGTCGGGTTTTCGCATCAGATCATGTGGTATTCTTCTCCATCCATTGGTCTAAACAGCTACAAGACAATGCCCTACGTGGCCATTGGAATCGAGCTGGTGTTCGCCTGGATTTGCCTTGGTTACTTCTACTGGAAAAGAAAGGAAGACCTCCCATGGTCGAACAGGCAGTGGATGATTCTGACTGTTGCTTTTAGCGCGGGCATTCTGGCGTGGATGCCGGCTGCTCGAATCCCCATTCGACACTGGCTTGGTCTGTAGAAGTCATTTGACGAACACCCACAGCCGTTTGTACTGCGACGTGCGACAGATTGCCAGGCAACTGATTCTCATCGCGGCGTTGATTGCGACAGCCGGCTGCTCACATATCTTTCCGCCGCAGGGCCCCATTCAATTGAATGAAAGTACGCCCATGTTCAGGCCCGGGCCACAGATGGAATATTGCGTGGACGAATCTGGCACAAAAACTCTGGAAGAGATAAAGAATTGCAACTTTATTCCTGTGCGTGCTTACTACCCTGCTTTCGGAATCACAACCAACGCAGTCTGGGTCCGCTTTCGCATTCTTCCGGATCCAAAAGCAACCACCAGTTGGTACTTTGAACTGGCCAGTTCACTTCCGCGCTCAGTTCATTTCTATCGACTTCACCAGGATGGGACCCTTGCAGATAAGCTCATTTACGATGAAGTTCCTCCCAGGCTCAGACTCATTCCGCATCATTACTTTCTGTTTCCCATCCAGAACGTAACAGAACCAGAGTCCATCTACATGCGCGCGCAGTCTGTGGGCGGACTCAATATGCCCGTCTTCATATGGAATGCCAGATCCTTTCCAATGCGCGACATGCTACGCACTGGTTTTTTTGCCATGTTCTTTGGCCTCATGTTTGCCATGGCACTCTACAACCTCTTGCTATTTATGTCCATTCGAGACAGAAGCTATCTCTACTATGTCTTTTACATTTTGTTCGTAACAGAGTATTTTGCATTCATCAGCGGTCATGCGGCATACCTGGTGCCCGATTCATGGACTGGAAAAACACCGGCGCTTGGACCGGTTGTGGCGCTGGCTGCTACCATATTCGCTCTCATATTCTCGCGAAAATTTCTGCTCCTGCCGGAAAAGAGGCCTCGCCTGGCAATGGCGGCTAACGTTGTGGCTTTGATTCACCTTCTGGGTTTGATCGCCCTTCCATTCTTGACGATTCCCCAGATGGCGCAGATTGGCAACGGAATGCCAGTCCTCGGGATCATTGTGATTCTGGTTGCTGCGATCAGCCTGGTGCGAGATGGATTTAAGCCAGCCAAATACTTCCTTACTGCATGGTCGTTCTTGATGATTGGAGTTTTGCTTTTCATCGTGCAAAATCTAAACTTCATTCCTGCAGGCTTCATCACTCAATATGGACAATTTTTTGGAGCCGCGTTTGAAGCGATCCTTTTGAGTCTGGCGCTGGGATACAGAATCAACTCATTGCGACAATCGGAACAGGAAGCCAGAAGGGATCTGTCGCAAGAACAGGCCAGAGCTCTCGCAGAACAGACCGCCGCGGCAGAGTCATTTGCGAGATTTGTACCAGGAGAATTTCTGGAATACCTTGGAAAAAAGAACATCATGAGCATTTCGCATGGCGACGCAGTTCGCAAGCAAATGGCAGTTCTGTTTCTGGACATACGAGGGTTCACCGAAATGAGCGAACGGCTGGGCTCAGAAGGAACGTTTTCGTTTCTAAATGAATTTCACGGCGGACTGGAACCAATCATTCAAAAGCACGACGGATTCATCGACAAGTTCATCGGGGACGCCATCATGGCACTCTTCCCGGCACCAACCGGAGCGGTCCAGGCCGCCATCGAAATGCAAAACTGGGTTGCATACACGGGCAAAGCTAGAGTTGGAATTGGAATTCATTTCGGAGAATTGATGCTTGGAACCATTGGCTCTCCTCACAGGCTGGAAACAACTGTGATTGGCGATACAGTCAATCTGGCTTCCAGAATAGAGAGCATCAATAAGCAGTACGGTACAGAAATCATTGTATCCGATTCAGTCTATAAACTCATTCAGGAAATTCCGCAGCTTGCTGCGCGCGAAGTCGACGCGATTCGTGTACGAGGAAAAAAACAACCCGTTGTATTGTATGAAATCATGAATGGTCTCTCACCTGACGTTCTGGCTTCGCGCGAAAAACATATCTCTTCTTATATGGGAGCTTTACTCTCCTATCGCGCCGGTGATTTCGCGGCCGCAAAAACTCAATTCAGTGAACACATGCAGAACGTCAATGGCGACAGTGTGGCTGAGATGTATCTCAAACGCCTCGATCGAATCAATGAATCAGCGCCATGGGATGGAATCTGGGAAGCGGAACATTGATCAACGGCGGAGAAGACTCACCACGGGCCTCGTACGCATCGAACATCTCCGATCGAAGCCGTACGCGCGATTGTGCCGGAAGTACCGTCTGAAACATCAAAGATGTAAGCGTTCGCAGCATTGCTAATATCGTTGGTGGAAGACCAATAAACTGTAGCACTCGGATTGGCGGTAAAGTAGGTCTGATTTACTGTTGGGTTCACAGACTGCGTGTAATCCATCAAGCTTGCGAGCTCCCGAACATTCGGAAGTCTCCAGTCAGTAAATCCACCGTACACGAGCGACTCGCAAAATGTGAGAGCGTTCGTCTGCGTGAAGTTAGCCGGCGCGGGACCCGCGCAATTAGCTGAAGTGTCTGCCGCGCCACCGGTCTTGAGAGCGCAAACCGTCCAGGTCAAGCCCGTAGTATTGTCACGCACAGAAGGCTCAGTTACACCAAGCCTCACATAATCCTGCGTGGGCTGGGCGGGACCGGCCACACAACGAGCGAACGTGTCTGTTGCCAGCGCATTGGATTGCGAAGCGAAGAAACCAAATTTTTGAGCAAACAGATATGAGTTTGCGGGGCTGGCCACAACAGTTGTAGAAGTCCAATGATACACGTTCGTTCCGGAAGCTGTGTTCGGAAAGAAACTAGAAGGCATGGCTACTGTTGCACCTCCAAAGTAAGGAAGAAGATGCATCTCTCTTACACTCGGCAAACGCCACACACGATCAGCAATCGCAACTCCGGAACATGCGGCGAATGCCTGCGTACGAGTCACCGTAGACAACGCAGTGCCAGCGCAAGAATTTCCGGTTTGCCCAAAACTACATTTCTGCCAGAGAAGATCTGAACCGAGCACCTCTCCTACTGCATTTCCGAGAGTTGTTTCGTAGAGTATGTAGGCCCCTGGCGTTGCGTATTCGGCGTCCTGCCCTGTACCCGCGCAGGAGATCACAGCCCCCGCGGTCGTCGCACATGTGGTCTGTCCAGTATCGGGAAGAGTTCGCGGACGCGCAAAGACAAGGGCTGCGGGCCATATACTACAAAAGACGCTTTCGCAATGCGAAGGATACTTACAGGACGCAGAGAATCCCACGATAACCAATAGTTCCATGGCTGCGAACCAACTGCGGGCGAACGTTGCAGATGACGTTGTCAAAAATCGTTTCCGCATGCGAAGATAGAATTTTCGCAGACCGCTTCAGGTCAAATGTTTAACGCCTTACCATTGCTCTGCGATATGACGAATCAGCATGCTCAAGTCCTGAGTCAGATTCCATCTCCGCCCATCAAAGACACGTGCATCACTTCTTTCTGCGTGACGATTCCTTCTGCGAACACAGATTCAAGCGTCGCACGATCCATCATTCCTGCGACGGCGTTTCGCACATTCAGCAGAAGACGACGAAAGCGACACACGCGTTCCTGCTTGCATGGTTCATAACGAGCGATGGAAACGCAACCAATGGGCGCGAGAATTCCGTCAAAATAACGAACGATTTCTCCCATCGTGATCTGCGATGGATGTTTTGCGAGTCGATATCCTCCGTACTTCCCTGCAGTGCTCGACACCCATCCTTGCGATTTCATATCCAGCATGATGTGCTCGAGAAATCTCTTTGGTATGCGATTGGCTTGCGCTAGATCGGAAATGGAAACCGGTTCCCCGGTCGCATGCTGCTCTACGAGAGTAAAGATGGCACGCAGCGCATAGTCTGTTTTTTTAGAAAGCTTCATGAATCTACGATCCTTTAGATCGTTATTTGCACCACTGCCGCTCTTCGTCAAGCCAACGCTAAGTGCGAAGAACCTGGCGAACCAGCTGCGCTGCATCCGCAATCAGATATGGCTTTCGAATGCTGGCGACGAATCCGTATTCTGCGGGGGCCGTCATTACTGGATCTTCTGAATAGCCACTGGACGCAAACAATGCAATTTCCGGGTGATCCTTCCTGAGTAGTCTGGCAAGATCCTTTCCACCCATGTGTCCAGGAACCGTCAAATCCAGAATCGCAGCATGAAAAGGTCTGCCGCTCCTGGCCGCTTCATCGCACAAAATGAGTGCTTCTTCACCGTGAGCCGCTACCTGAACGGAAAATCCTGCAGAGGCAAAGAGATCCTGAGACACTGCACGAATGAGTTCTTCGTCATCCATAACCAGAAGTCTTTGTTCACCTGCGCTGTGTTTGGCGAAACTTGCTCCGCGCGAATTCCCTGACTTTGCAACAGGAATCAAAATACGAAACGTTGCTCCTTTGCCGGGAGTGGATTCTACATCGATGAATCCTGCATGTTTCTGAATGATGGAAAAGCAAGTGGCAAGGCCCAGCCCTGTACCTCCTGGGCGAGTGCTATAGAATGGATCAAAGATGTGCGAAATTTGCTCCGCTGGAATTCCGCGTCCGCTGTCTGAAATCTGAATCTCGACGTATGGCCCTGCCGGGTGAACAGAAGTTTCATTCAGAGAACGATTCGAAGCGACTGCCCCTATGTTTCCTCCGTCCGGCATTGCCTGACGTGCATTGATCAACAGGTTAGAAAAAACCTGGTTCATCTGACCGGTATCGAAATTGCAAGGCCACAAATCGTCTGCTACGTGGCACTGATAGTGAACATTGGATCCGGCCAGAACAAATTCGCACGTTTCCGAAAGGAGTGTCCCGAGATTGCCCGATTGCATGACAGGATCTCCGCCGCGTGCGAATGTGAGAAGCTGTTGAGCGAGTCCTCGCGCTCTCGAAAACGCGGACAGACCGCGATCGAGATATTCAATAACGCGGCTCTCTGTAGTGGCACCCCGCGCGAGCTCCATGTATCCAAAAATAGAAGAAAGGAGATTATTAAAATCGTGGGCGATTCCGCCTGCAAGAACACCAAGTGAATTGAGGCGATCCGCGCGCTGGGCTGCGGCCAGCAGGTTCATTCTTTCGGTGATGTCGTAGAGCATGACCGCATACACACCTTCAGGCGCATCTCCAGGAGAAACCGCGCTCACGATTACAATCCGATCTGAACCATCTTTGCAGCGAATCGTCAATTCCAGGGCTTCAAATTGCGTGCCTTCTCTGGTCGCTTTCTCCATTCTCTCCTGCCAGGACTTCATCACCCGTTCGCGATAAGCCGGCTCCGGGTAAGCGCGAGGCCACCATTCTGCGAGAGTAGGGATGTCCGTTAAATCATAACCAAACGTGCGTGTAAAAGCCCGGTTCAAATATGTTATGTTTTGATTTTCATCATTCAGAGCGAAGGGAATAGGAGAAACATCAAGTATCTGGCGAAACTGCGCATTCGTCTCTCCCATGGGCGATCCCGGGCAATTTCTGATTCAATGACAACAACAAAAGAAATCGCCGGAGAGAATCACAGACGCGACTGAAGGTTCAACAATGCCTGCTCCAGAACAAATTCCATCTCCACCTCTTCTATATCCGGCACTTTGTCTCGCACGATCGAAGTGAGCTGAGAGAGGAGAGCTGGACGTTCCCCCGCCAGGTACTTAAACAAACCGCCGGAATGAATCGCTGCGGTCATTTCTCTGAACTCGTCAAACGTAAACTCAATTCGGTTTCGGTCCAGCATCCATGTCACTATCGCACCGCTGAGGTGACCGCTCGATTGAATGGGAAGCACATACCGAAAAACATTGGCCGCCCGCATGGCTCAACTGATTCTTAGCCGGTGCAGCCGTCCTTTCACATAGGTCGAGTCCCCATTTACGGTCGGATGATCCTTTCGCCTATGGCGAATTTCTCGGACAGTCCATTTCGCAAAATTTGCAGAAGAATGGGCTCCGCTCTGTCGTTCTCAGAATTTGTTCCCGCGAATTCCATCGCAGCAGGAAGACCATGGGCCCTGGACATGCTCCGATTCGAAGAGATGGAAAGACCGGTCATTCTCCAGATCTTCGGAAATAAACTGCGTTCCATCGAAGAAGCAGCGATTGCCGTTCTAGAAAGACGTCCTGATGTGATCGACCTGAACATGGGATGCTCGGCTCGTGAAGTTGCACTCAACGGATCAGGAGCAGGGCTCCTTCGTACTCCTGAACTTGCATCTGCCATGATTCGCTCTCTTGTTCGAATTGCGGGCCCAGAAATTCCAGTGAGTGCGAAAATGAGAATTGGTTGGGATGGATTTTCGCGCAACTACAGAGACATTGCTCTCATGATTGAAGACAGCGGGGCAAGCATGATTTCTGTTCACGGTCGCACGCGCGAAGAAGGATACGGTGGGATCGCAGACTGGGATGCAATCGCGGAAGTAAAATCAATGGTTCGCATTCCTGTAATTGGGTCCGGTGATGTGTCTTCGCGCCTCGATGCAGAAAATCGTATAGCTCAGTTTGGAGTAGACGGAGTGCTGGTGGGAAGAGCGGCCATGGGAAATCCCTGGATCTTTTCAGGGATAAGGCGATCTGCTCTTCCGCGCGAACAGATCACATCTGTGATCAAAGAACATTTTCTGGACATGCTTACTTTCTATGGCGATCACGCAGTCATTCTATTTAGGAAACATGCGACCCGTTATGCGGCGGAGTTCCCGCAGCACGAACGGCTGGCTCTACTATCGTGCGAAACGCCATCAGAGTTTTTGGATCGACTGGAAGAATGCGCGCAAGCGGAGAAACTGGAAGCTACAGCAATCGCTTGATTCGATCGAGCTTTTCTTCCGCTGCTTTTGATCCAATGTCAATGGCTTCCTGGGTTCTGTGATAATCAAAGAATCCAAATTCAGGCATGTGCGGCTCCACCAGGACATCTGCCGGATAAAAGTTGAAATTGTTTCTCTTATGCACTTCGCGCATGGCGTCAATGGAACGAGCCATGATGTCCGTCATCGACTTCGCAGGCTCGTGAAACTTCTCAGAATTCAAGTCCACAGCAATCACAATGTCCGCACCCAGTTTTCTGCAGAGCGAGACTGGCACCGGATTCAGAAGACCTCCATCTACAAGCTGTCGCACTTCTCCGGCGGGGCTCCGTGATTCAAGGGGGGATAGAAATCCTGGGACTGCAACAGACGCACGAATCGCTGGAAGAAGTGGACCGTCTGAAATATGAACCTCTTCCATGTGAACTAGATCCGTTGCAACAACACCAAACGGCATCTTGAGCTCTGAAAAATTTCGCACAGGAAGATGCTCTTCCAGGAACTTAATAAAATTCTTTCCTTGTACGAGTCCACCGCTTCGTGGAGAAAAGTCCAGATACTTGAATGTATCGCGCACTCCCTTGTACATCAGCGCGAACTTTTCGACCTGGGTCATGGCGCGCGCAGCGTAAAAAGCGCCAATCACCGCACCCGCAGAACAACCAGCCACGACGTCCACAGGAATGCGATTCATCTCAAGACAACGCAAAACACCGATGTGCGCCCAACCGCGGGCAGCGCCAGAACCAAGGGCCACGCCAATGCGCGGTCTGCGTCCAAACTTCCAGTTTCCGAACAATCTCACCTTGAGCCTGATGAAGAGCGTGTAAAGAAATCGCGAAACCGCGCGAAGACGCGTGATTTCTGCAACTCTGAAAAATAACGGAGGCCCGTTTCAATGCCATGATCCACGGTACGATTCAATCTTCCCATGTCGCGAGTCACAAGACCCGCCGCGACTGGTTTGTCCGGATCCACAATGTTCACTTTGAATCCTGTAGGCGGATGATTGATCAAATCAAAGGCGCGATTGAAGCGAATGTGATGCTCGCGCGAAATCATCTGTCTGATTGTTTTGTTTCCAGGAAAAGATAACCAGCTGAGCATTTTTCCTACAGGATCCGAACGATGGCTTCTTGGATGATTCAATACAACCGTGATGTCTTTGTAGCCCGCTTCCATCACTGCTTCGATGGGCATTGGATCAAGAACCGCGCCGTCCGTGTATTCATGTTCCCCCAATCTCTTTCTACCACGTGTTGCAATGGGAAGAGAAGTGGCAGCCTTTAGCAGGCTCAGCAAATTCGAACTCGTAGCGCGAACGTATTCAGGTAAGAACGTATGAAGATTGGTGACTGTCACATAACAGGGTGTCACGTCCGGTTCATCCATTCTTCCTTTTGGAATGGGATACTTTTTTCCAAATAAATAATCGATCAAGTATTCTTGATTTAGAATGGTCTTACCTTTGAGCACGTTCCAGTAAGAAATGAATTTGCTTCCGGTAAGCTCATATCTCCATACGTCCAGACAGAACTCCACCAGGCGCTCCGCGGGAGTGGATGCTACATAATACGCCGCAGAGCAACTTCCTGCGGATACTCCTACTACGATATCGAAGTTGGATGCAGGATAAATTCTGCTCATAGACGCAAGAACGCCGCCTGCGAAAGAACCTCTCATTCCTCCGCCTTCCACAATCAACGCTCGTGACTTTCGCCCGGGTGCTTCAGGTATTCTCATGTTTGATTCAGAATTCTCTTCTAACCATATGGTCGGAAAGCGCCCTTTAAAATCCAGTACTTTTGAGTCTCGAATTCGCGGCCTTTGTGTTTGACAGATATTCCCCGGACCATCAATTCTCGGTCATGATTCGCCTGCGCGACTACGAAACCGGACCAGAGCTAGAAAAAGATTCCTACGATGCGGCAGAAAAAGATCTGCAAGAAAGACTCTATATTCTATTCAATGAATGCGCCAATCGCGGACTATCCTGTCTGACAATCCTGGAGGGCTGGGCCGCCAGCGGCAAGGGAGATGCTCTCAAAACAATGACTGTGCGGTTGGACCCGCGAAAGTTCATCGTCTACACAGAAGGGAGAGGCAATAGCGGCTATCCGTTCATGTATCCGTACTGGCAGAGCCTCCCTTACTACGGAAAAGCGCAATTCCTGATTGGATCCTGGTACAGTCGCGCGGTGGATAGACACGTGAAAGGTAAAGATTCTAAACAAGTCTTCTCCGAGAACCTGGAATCTATTTCCAATTTTGAAAGAACAATCTGCGCGGACAATTACACAATTTTCAAATTCTTTCTAAACATTTCTCGCGACACACAGAAATCCAGAATGAAACGAGCCAAAAAGCAGGGGCTGAGCTGGATTGTCGCACGCGGAGACGCAAAGCAAAACGACCGTTATGCGGAATACATGGAACACTACGAAAGAATCCTGGACAAGACGGATGCCGGTGTCTCTCCCTGGAACATCATAGCCGCGGAAAACAAATACTACACATACTTTACAATCATGAACACAATGGTAAAATCTCTCGAAGCACGCCTTGGGGTAGATTCCGCAGCCGTCATGGGCCAGATGAAAAGAACGGAGGAATTTGCGTGAGCGTACTTCGATTCAAAGACCTGGACAATTCAGTTTCCCTGGAACGCCCTGAGTACAAAGCAAGTCTGAATGATCTTCAAGAAAAAGTTCGCCTACTTTCCCATCAGGCTGCGGATGAAAATAGATCCATCATCGTAGTATTCGAAGGTTGGGACGCCGCTGGAAAAGGCGGGGCCATTCGTAGGCTGACTGCTTCCCTGGATCCGAGACTGTTTCGAGTCAATTCGATTGCCGCGCCCAATGATATAGAAAGAAAGCATCACTACCTGTGGCGATTCTGGACGCGCTTGCCGCAGCTCGGATACATGAGCATTTTTGATCGATCGTGGTACGGACGAGTTCTCGTGGAACGCATAGAAGGTTTTGCGAAGCAGGATGAATGGTCTCGCGCGTATCAGGAAATCAATGAGTTCGAAAGAGAACTCACGGTGTCCGGTGCCATCATCCTCAAATACTGGCTCCATATTACACCGGAAGAGCAAAAGAGAAGATTCACGGAGCGACAGAACGATCCGCTCAAGCGCTGGAAGCTTACAGACGAAGACTGGCGCAATCGCGAAAAATGGCCCGAGTATGAGCAGGCAGCAGAGGAAATGTTCCTCAAAACAGGAACCGCAAGCTGCCCCTGGACTCTTGTACCTGCCAATGATAAATACCACGCAAGGATCTTCATTCTAGACGATTTCGTTCGGAGGCTAGAGCGAGAACTCTCTGCCTGAGTGTGACATTCGAGAATCAGTCATTCGAGAATCAGTTGCCGAATGCGGGCTTAAGATTTTGTTAACTGTAGGATGTCACTGTCCGAGGACCTTTACAAAGAAGTAATTTTGCAGCACGCGGGCGCGCCCTCTCATCGCGGTCCGCTTGTGGGCGCCAATGTGAAAGAATCCGGAGTCAATCGCAGCTGCGGAGACGAACTGGAGTTGGAACTCATCGTTAAGGATGGGAAAATAGAAAAAATCGCTCTGGGTGGAAAAGGATGCAGCATCCACACTGCCTCTGGATCGCTCATGGCGGAAGCAGTGGAAGGAAAGTCGATCGCTGAGGCATTGCACATCATCCGCGATTTCAAATCTATGCTCGTAGATCAAAAAGACATCCACTTCCCGGAAGACCTGGAGGAACTCGAAGCACTGCGCGGTGTGCAAAGATATCCAATAAGAGTAAAATGCGCCACTCTGTCCTGGAACACGCTCGAACAGGCGCTCAATCATAAATAGGCAGGACCATGCTTCCGATTAACGTAGATTTTCTAGGCCTTCATTTTCGTGGCTATGAAGGCCACTGGGCTTTCGCCACTCTTGTGCTGGGTTTCTTCTATCAAAGAGCAAAGTCTCTTCGCGCGGGTTATTCCAACGACTGGTTTGTATCCGCTTACACATTCGCCATATTGACTGGATTTGTTTGCGCGAGACTCTTTCATTTTATGTTCTGGGATACCACCAACTTTCTCGCCAATCCGCTGATTGTTTTTCGCCCGGGTGGTGGATTTGCCATTCTTGGAGGAACCATCGGAACAGGGTTCGGCGGGTGGCTCTATTGTAAGCGCACCGGCGCAAACTTTTACCACTGGTGCGAATCACTCATGACTCCGATTTGTTTGTGCCTGGCGCTCGGGAGAATCAGCTGTTTCTTGAACGGGGACGCGTATGGACTGCCAAGCACACTTCCATGGGCAGTCAGTTTCTCAGAAAAGAGTCTGGACTGGATGGCAGAGTGGAATGGCCTGCATCACCTGTATGCAAACAGCGATCAACCGCTTGCAGTGATTTCTTCCATATTCCAACAATATGTGCCGTTATCCGCTCTTCCTCTTCCTCAATCTCTGCAGCATCTGCAAGCGGAAGGCGTTCATTCCGTAGCAGACCTGGCTCGTTTCTATCCGCCAAATGCTCTCCTCTCTCAGTCTGAACTGGCGGCAAAGGGTCTTGTCCCATTTCCAACTGTGTATCCGCGCGTTCATCCTGCACAACTCTACGAACTGGGCATCATGCTGGTCGCCTACTTCTTCATCATGTACGCAGAGAAGCAAGAATGGGCCAGACAGCGTTCTTTCTTTTTATTCTGGATCTGTTACGGACTCAATCGCTTCTTCATTGAAATGGTTCGCGGAGACAGAAACGTTGCTTTCGCATCGCTTACATATGCTCAGGTGATTTCGATTCTGCTGGTCATCTCAGGGGCCGGCGCGTTCTACTATCTTACAAGGAAATGGAAACAGACCGGACTTCCAGAGCCGGTGTTGAAATAATATGGCAAATGGAAGCATCGTAGTTGGTGGAACTGGACTGATTGGTTCCGAAGTATTGAAACTCCTCGCAGCTGATCCTGCGTTCACCCCCGTCACAGCTCTCGCGCGAAGATCGTTTGATGCACCCGCGGGCATTCAGGTGAAGGTCACAGACTTTTCAGAAAAGCTGGAATCGGAGACTCCGGCCTCTGAGTACTATTTTTGCTGCATTGGCACTACGATCAAGAAGGCAGGATCCCAGGAAGCATTCCGTAAGGTAGACTATGATCTGGTCATCAATTCTGCGCGCGCCGCATTTGCGAAAGGTGCGCGAATTGCTCTGGTTGTTTCCGCTCTTGGTTCAGACAAAAACTCGAGCATCTTCTATAATCGAGTCAAAGGAGACATGGAAGAAGCGCTCCAGCAAATTGGATTTCGCACAGTCTATGTCTTCAGACCATCCCTCCTTACAGGAGATAGAGCAGAAATGCGTCCCGGGGAAAAAGTAGGACAGGCCATCGGATTCCTTGCAGGCCCGCTATTTCTTGGACCCATGAAGCGCTACAAGCCAATCGCGGGAAAGACAGTGGCCGCAGCCATGGTGCGCCTTGCGAAAGCGCAAGGAACCGGCGTTCATTTCATAGAATCCGAAATGATTGCAAAGGTGGCCTCCGCCTAACAACGAGTAAGCGATTGAGCCTGTGATCGCGCGCATTTGTTTACTGCTAGCACTGACTCCCCTGACTCAGTGCCTGACCATGCAAAACATCCAGGCAGCCCGCGGTGCCCCGACTGACACGCGTTACAAGATACTAGGCGCGAGCGTTTCCGATGAATTCGCATTCCTCGATGTAGAGGGCTGGCAGATGCACAATACCTGCTCCTCTGATCTGGATTCATCCGTTCACATGCCGCGCGGCCAGAATATTCCTTTTACCCAATGCGTTTCGTTGAAAGACGGGCGCGCGGTGGACGAAGAGAAGTGCACGAAACGAAAAGATTTTCAAGTCCTGGAACCCTGGGAAAAATGCTGCTCAAACCTATTGCAGATCAGCCGGAACTACTACGCAGATCTTTCCAGCCTGAACCGTACGGCAAAAGAGGTGGCTCTTTCAGAATACGAAAAACATCGACTGGAAGATATCTCTGAAGTCAAGGTAGCTCCAGATTTATCTGTCATTCAAATCAAGGAAGCTTCCGGGCGACTCACCACTCTATACGGTCAAAAAAGTGGGGATGGAATGGCTTTCTGGCCTGGAGCACTTGCGAACAATCCGCGCACGCCGGCGACAGTGAACCTGCCTATTGCCAGGCGTAGAACCCTTCAGATCAATGGGGCCAAGTTTTTGTATCCAGAAGGAGATCCAGGGCCAGACAAATTCTTACGGACAACCATACTGACGCCGCAACGACCGCGTCCGGAACTATGGCCATTTGTGCCGCTCATGATGGCTATCGACATAGTCACGTTGCCATTTCGCATTCTTTCGGAAATTGGGAAATTTATCGTAAGTCCTAACAAGTGTTATCCTCTTTTCTGAATGAGAAGGCAAGATCGTCTGACGGGTTACCGTTAGGCGATCTATAACCAAAAACTACGGCTGTTTCTCGATCTTTTCACCGCTTCACCATTACTTTGATCACGGGATCTCTCCTTCTTGAGTTTTAGAACGTACTGATCCAAACACATAAGTTAAGTGCTTAAGTAAGCAAAATTCTAAAGTTAAAATCCGGGCCCATGGGTCGCAATTGAGCTTGACCGAACAGCAAAAGAACAACGAATCTTCGCAAGAGGATACCGCGCGCCCCTGAGATGGAAAAGCCTTTCAATACAAAAATCTTTCTGATCCTACTGTGCGCCGCCGTTGCAGGATTGCTTGCAGTGATTCCTTATGCTCTGGCTTTAAACCCCGCGGCCACGCCGGATAAACTTCCGCTTCCCTTGCCTCTGATCGCCGCAATTCAAATCGGCATTCAGGCGCTTATGTTCGCCGCTGCCATTGCAGTTGGGCTCTTTTTTTCAAGCAGGATCGGGCTCGGGCTCCCGTTGCTCGAAGCCAAACTCAAAGGCGAACCAATAGCGCCTAACGTCAGGGCGATCCTTCCCTTCAGCGCAGTTGCGGGAATTGTCTCCTCCGTATTGATCGTGGCCCTGGATGTGTACGTGTTCCAGCCCGCCCTGGGGGGCGCCATCGGCGTGAAACTTCCAGGACGTGCAAATCCGGCGGCATGGAAAGGATTCCTCGCCTCCTTTTACGGAGGCATCAATGAGGAAATCCTGCTACGACTCTGTCTGCTTTCTTTTCTGGCCTGGGTGGGTGGATTTTTACTCAGGGGACAGAACGGCAAACCTGCGATTTCTGCATTCTGGACCGCGAATGTAGTCGCCGCCATCCTCTTTGGACTCGGGCATTTGCCTGCAACATCCATGATTCTTCCCGTAACGCCATTGGTCGTTTTACGAGCCGTTGTCCTCAATGGATTAGCTGGAATTGCCTTTGGCTATTTGTATTTTCGCTTCGGGCTTGAATCGGCCATGCTCGCACATTTCATCGCGGACATTGTACTGCACGTCTTGCTCGCTCTCTAACATCGAGGTCATCGATTGAGGCGCGGTCGACCCGGCCGCGCGCCTCCGGGCGGTGCAATCTCATATTTTCGCATTTTCGCGATGAGGGTGTTGGGTCTGATTCCAATTTCTTCGCTTGTCTTGCGTTGATTGAAATTGTTTGCCACCAGGTGCTCATAAATGGTGCGACGTTCTGCGTTCTCAAGCGGTGTCAGATGCGCCAGATCCGGAATTGCTTGTGCTTTCTCAAGCTTCCTGGCTGTCGCTTGCGCAGGCAATTTAGGAAGGGATCCATCTACAATAGAGGAATCGCTTTCAACTAAGGCACGATCGATAACACCCGCAAACTCGGCATAGTTGCCTGGCCATGGCCTGGAGATCAACCGATCCATCCACGTTCGACTCACGGCGTCAATGCCGCGACCAAGAAGACGACTTCGAGTGCGAATCAAATCGAGCGCCAAAAAAAACATCTCTTCTCGCGAAGAACACAATGCAGGAACTGAAAGCTGCAATTGCAGGAGCTCTGTTGCGCGATGTGCTCCCGCACCGGAGAGCAGCTCGGCCAATCCTTCTTCCTCCGCGGTGAAGTACACCCACTTACCGGCACGTTTTTCAGTTAACAGTTGTTCAATGGCAGGCCAACCCGAAGGATCGAGCAGATGCAATTCTCGAATCAGAATCCCTGTACTTTCACACGAAGGAGAAAGAAACTCGCGCACCAATGGACGAAGATCGCCGGCATCCGTAGACGCGCAGGAAACTTCGCGCAATGATGAAGCGGATCGCAGGGAATGCATCACTCTGGAAAAGGTAGTTCTTCCGGACGCCGGTGGTCCAACAAATAGAGGAGTCAAGAGAGACGGAGCATACATGCGAATGCGCGTCAGCAGCTCCACCCTTGCGCGTGAAAAACAAGGAAAAGGAAATCCATAGGACTCGCGCATGTCGCGCTTGTTTACTTCAATTTCATCAACAAAATCAGAAAGTCTGTACGGACCTGAAGCGGAAGACGGTATGCGTGGCGGCACAGAATGAATGGTGGCTCCCAGTTCCGGATCTCTCAATCGAGACTGAGCTTCGAGCAATGCGAACGTCAGGCGTCTGTTCTGAGTCTCGAGTGCACGTAGATTGTCCGTGAATCCCTCCGTGTTGCCCGGCAACAGCGCGCCAGGTGCTTGAATTGCTGCTCCAGTTCCGTGCGAAACAGTCAAATCAGCTTCACCCTGACCCGTGTGGAATAAATAGCTTTTTCGAAACGGAGATGTGGGCCTGGTGACTGCGTCCTCCACATCCAGGAAAAGCTGCTTCATGATCATCACGTTGGATTGAGTTTGGAAAGCAGGCAGCTTCAGAAGTGCGCGAAAGTCGCGGGCAATGAACAATGTGCGTTCCTCGAGAATAATCCAGATAATGCCTGCGTAAAGTACGAGGAATCCAAGCGGGCCAAGATGCGAAAATGCAGACGAACCAAGAAGAACGGGCAGAATCCCGTTCATTGTCCCGGCCCAGGCAAATGTAAAGAGACAGCAGGCAAACAGAATCCTCAGCTGAGATCGGAAGATCGGATCTGTGCTTTTCCTGAATTCACGAATCACAAGCCAGAATACGTAGGCCCCCCATACCAGATTGGATCCGACGAGCACCGGATGCAAAGGACCGTAAACAGGAGCAAGTCCCGTCGCAGTCATATGCACTCCGTTTTCCACATAACCGAGCAATGTCCCGAGGATCAGAAGGGCATTGGCACCAACGAAAGCGAAAAAGCGTGCCTTCCTGAATTCTTCTTTCAAATCACAAAACGCGATCATGAAGCACACAAAGGCGCATAACGTGAACAATATGGAAACAAAGATTGCGCGTGAAAGCATGACCGCGATAGATTCCGGCATCGCAATCCATTTCACGGTGTAGATGAGATTCACCCAGAGCGCACCAAATGCAAGAAACGCAAGGTAAATAGATCGCAGTAAGCCTGATCGCAACCTTAGAATCGCAATCAGTGCAAGCAAAACGACGAGTGAGTCCATCGTCGCAAACCAGATCACGTAAGTACTCTGCCCGCTCATACCTTCACCCTCTTGAGTAAAATTGCCGAGTTCATCCCTCCGATTCCGTGCGCATTTACGAGCACAGATCCCAGAGGTCGTTTCATCCGCCTGACTTGCGCCGAAATATTCAGTGCACAATCAGGATCAGGATTAGAATAATTTCTTGTGGGAGGGATGATCCCAGTCTTGAGCATCAAAGCAGCGGAAGCCACCTGCATCGCACCCGCGGCAGCCATGCTGCTTCCAATTCCACCTTTGATGGAAACAGCCGGAATCTTGTGCAAGCGAGCACCAAAAACATCCCTGAGCACATCTGCCTCTACACGATCGACTAGATCATCGCTCGGTCCATGAGCATTGATCGCTTCTACTGAATCTGCGCCATCTTCTGCGAGAACGTTGCGCAACATTCTCTTCCAGCCTGTTCCACTTCTATCGAGTGAAAACAATTCGTTTGTATTCTCTGGCTCCTGAGCAAAACGACCGAGTTCACAATAGATGGAAGCACCGCGAGCGATCGCACGACGCTTGTCCTCAAGAATCAGAATGGCCGCTCCTTCTCCCAGAACGGATTTGGTGTGACTACGATCAAAAGGAGCCAGAGCGCTTTGCGGTTCATCATTGCGAGTAGAAAGCATTCTTGCCGCACAAAATGCATTGAGTATGATTCTGGTAATGGGTGTGTCCACTCCTCCTGTGATGACTGCATCTGCCTGTCCCTGACGAATGCGATCTGCAGCCGCACCGATGGCGTCGATCCCACTCGTGCACGCAGAAGTCAGGGTGGACACGTATCCCTTCACTCCACTGCGAAATGCAATCGCAGAAGCAGGAATGCTCAGAGTGGTCTTTAGCACACCAAATGGATCGAGTTCAGGCTCGTGTTCTCGCAATGCGTGACTGCCTTTCCTGATTTCTTCTTCTATTGCATAGAAGGAAATCTGTGCTGCGCCCAGCACTACATCCGTTCTATACGGATCGAGCGCGGCGAGCTTCGCGTCCCCGAGAGCAAGCATCAGCCCGACCAGTGCAAACTGAGTTTGCCTTGGATAGGACTTCAATTCGCGGCGAGATAGATACGGAGATGCGTCAAAGCCAATCACTTCCGCCGCGATTTTGCTTGGGAAAGAAGATGCATCGAAAAGAGATATATTTCGAACCCCGGTGCGCCCCTCTGTCAGGCCGGCCCAGAATTCCGAACGGCCAATCCCGATGGGGGAAACAATTCCAATCCCAGTCAAAACCGGCAATCCTGGCTCAGATTTCATGGTAGACAGTAAATGGCCCTGTTCTTGCCATCCGGGTCAACAATATCGCTGAGGAATTAGTAAAAAAAATATATCGTTTTTTGAATAATTATTGACCGAAGTTTGTAAATGTCGATATGTTGGGCGCGCTCTTGAAAAGAGCATGAGAACGCAATGAACCTTGCACCTCGGATTTCAACGATGTCATATATTCGAAATGGTAACTGTCGATAGACCGGAGCTGGCCAGAGGAGGATCCCAGATGATTCTATGTCACAGCGTAGCGAACAAGCAGAGCTTGGGTCGCAAAAAGACCAAGAAAGGCAGCTTGTTGGCGATCATGATGATGGTCCATGCTTTGGCTGTACCGTCGGCCTGGGCGGAGGATTTCGAGACAAGGATGCGAGCTATACAGAGTACCCTCGATAAAGGCCTCGTGGAAGAAAACCCTCAGCTTGTGAGTGAAGGATTGGTGAAATTGCAGAACGAGAAGCCTTCCCCTGATAGCGAAAACTACGATGCTTGGGTAAAATTCGTGAAGGAAGTGGACGCGAAACTCGTTCGCTTCAAGATTACTAGTAGGGAAACCACCGTCGTCGAAGTCAAAGGCGCGACTCCAACCCAAACCGTGACCCGTAAGATTATCGAAAGTGCGTCTCAGGACTGCAACCGATCTCTGCACACAATCAGCTTTTTTGGATTGTACTACAAGCCTTGTAACTTCGGCATTGCGGTGCCCGGAATAACAGCAATCGCGGGTCGCGGGTCAAGATCCTACGTGACCAAGGCTCAGGTAAATGGACTCGGAATCGTCCAAGTGATGGAAAGGAGTAGCTACAAACCATTGACATTCTTATCCGCAACGGCTTACTATAAATGGGCAAATTCGGACGTTCCCTTCTTCTGGGGTATTCCCGTGGGAGTTGGCCTGGACAAGCAGGCTGCTTCTAGCCCGCCTCTAATGTGGGGCTTCTCGGCCGGCCTCGTGATCGATGACACGAAGTTCTTTGCTGTGACTTACGGCGAGTTTTATGACCCTGGTACAACACGTATTGCTTTTCCATTTTATGAAGGTGCTCCGAATCCGATCACGGGCCTGACCACATTGAATGCGACTTCCTTGACTCAGAATGGCCTAATATCGGTGCCACTGGAAAAAGTTCGCGGTATTTATCGCGGACTCGGCTTCAGTTTCAACTATAAGTTCTAAGAAAAAGGCACCCGGTGACACGGCGCGGCGGCAACCGCGCAAGAAAGCGTTCGTTTGTGGGCCCCTACCCCACAAACAATCGCAAAAATCCAGCAAACCCCGGGGCCACCTCTCTCCATGCGTATCCGTCCCAGAGAATCACTTTGGCTCCGTGCGCAAAATCGATGCAGATGGGAGAATGCTCTGTGTCGTGACCAATGCACAAGATAGAACGAAAGTCTGTGATGTCTGCGAGCCAGGCTCCTCGCGCAGGGCGATCTCCATAGTAGCAATCAGAAAGAAAAGAAGCAGCCATGATTTCAGTGCGTTCGCGCATCTGTTCGTAGGTACCATAGATTTCCGCAACGCGCAACCTCAGATCATTTCCAGCTGTGTCATGGCTCATGGTCTTTGCATAAAGCGACCCTGCCTTTTCTGAATCAGACATCAAGTCCTGCAATTCAGACGGCAGGGTATGAATCAAGCAGCGCCTACTTCTTTGTATGCTTCCACAAACTTTCGGTTCAGCTTTCCGTCTTCTCCTTTGAACTCTGCTTTTACACCGCGAACCAGGTACATGTCGATTTCGCCTTTGTTCTTTGCCTGAACCGCTCCGCGAAACTCACAATCAAACAAATTGCTAACCAGTTCATACGTTGCTCTGGAAATATTCACCTGCATGGGAACACCGGAACTCTCCATGCGAGAAGCGAGATTCACAGTATCTCCCCAGATATCGTATGCGAATTTCTCTTTCCCAATGACTCCGGCTACAAGATGACCCGTGTGAATCCCCAGCCTTATTTCCCAGCAAGGCAGGCCATGAGCTTCGCGATCCGCTTTCAAGCGTTTCATATACGTAATCATATTGAGCGCTGCCAGTACACAGTCGATCGCGTTTGTCTTGTTGCGATGCGGCACGCCGCCCGCGCACATATAGCTGTCTCCGATCGTTTTGATTTTCTCAATCTTGTGTTTCTTTATAATTCTATCAAAAGAAGAAAAGCACGAATCGAGCTCTCTGAGTAAATCCTGTGGCGGCAAATTCTCCGCGATGCGAGTAAACCCAACAAGATCCGTAAACAACACAGTCACCTGATCATAGCTCTGAGGTGCTACCTGATCTGTTTTCTTGAGTTCCTCTGCAATCTCCTGGGGAAGGATATTCAAAAGCAGCTTGTCTGACTTTTCTCTTTCCGCGTGAACGTTCCTAGATAGGACCACGACCAGACCGGAACTGAAAATCTGCACAAAAGGATAGTTCAGGACAATGTCCAGGAAACGATCTTCCACAGCTGGCATGGCAATCAAATCCGGACGCTGGTGTTCAATGAACAAAAGCGCAACGGCCACAGCCGCGTACAAAAGAAAAACAAGGACGATGGTTCTTCCGCTTCGAGCGAGAATCGTGGCAATCATGAGAGCGGGAATCAAGTAGTAGCTCGAACCTCCGTGCGATCCACCGTTTGGAAACCACAAAGTAGCCAGAAATCCCAGGATGAGCAAGTTAAAGGGCCAGTACAAAATATAGTAGATGCCGCGAAATCTGGACAGATAGTACAGCCCCAGAAACAAAACGCCTGTGCCTGCATTGATCGCAAACTGCAGCAGTCCGCTTCCCCCTTGTAGAAGGTAGGCAAACGAGCCCCCAATGTTGGCCACTCCATTGAGCAAAGAGATAGTGGAAAAAAGTCTATGCTCCAGGGAATGTTCCTTCACATTTCCCACCAGCCTGTAAAAAATCCGGATTAGCAGTTGCACCATAACAGTTCGTCGCGGAAACACTGTAATGATTACTGCAGTTGGCAAGACCAATCAAAGAAAGGAGCAGATTTTGTCCCGTGGACTGGCTGTAACGTTGCACATACTTGATCAAGGACGCGAACTTCTGGCGAAACTCACGCAGGAGGACTATTCGGCTCGTTCTCCGCTGGGTGCATCCGTGGGCAGTCACATGCGACACATTCTGGATTTTTACCGCTGCTTCCTCAGGGACGAGCCAGCCGGAAGCATCGACTACGATCTGAGAGAAAGAAACTCGGAATCAGAACGACTCCTCGATCTCGCGCGGCGAGAGCTGGAACTGGTACGCGAAAGACTACGAGGGCTCCGGTGGACCGAAAACGAGCCTGTGCAGGTAAAAGTAGAAGCTTCGCATCCAGTCGAATTTGTCACGTCCACGAGAGAGCGCGAAATCCAATTTCTGATTTCGCACACAGTTCATCATTTCGCACTGATTTCCTACATCCTGGCGGAGAGAGGATTTGCTGTTCCGGCTGACTTTGGGATTGCACCTTCCACCCTCGAATTCTTGAGAGCAGAGAGTCTTGCTGGCTGACGGACTCGCCTACGTACTGATTGCACTCTCCACCTTCGTAAGCGAAGATCTAACATGCATTGCCACGGGAATGGCGGCTGCGACACACAAAGTCGCCCTGGTTCCAGGAATCATCGCATGTGCCAGCGGAATATTCGCAGGGGACTTGCTACTATTTGCAGCAGGCAGAATTCTGGGTAGACCTGCCGTAAAAATCCGTCCTCTGAAGTGGTTCGTCACGGAGCGTAAGATAGAAGAAAGCTCCAGGTGGTTTGCTGCAAAAGGACACTGGTTGATTCTCACATCGCGCTTCATTCCAGGAACCAGGCTACCCACGTACTTTGCCGCTGGCCTTCTGAAAGTGAATCTGGTGGAGTTCCTGTTCTGGTTCGCACTTGCGGCTTTACTCTGGACGCCTCTGATCGTAAGTATTGCATACTTTCTAGGATCGCAGGCGCACGCACTCTTCGAGGAATCTCACATACTTCCCATACTCGCAGTGCTCGCCGCTGCCCTGTATTTCTCTGTTCATCTATTGCTCTCTCTTGTCACATTTCGCGGAAGGCGAATGCTTGCCGGAAAATGGTACAGGATGCGCTGGGAATTCTGGCCATCCTGGGCTGCCTATCCGCCCATCATATTTTACTGCATCTATCTTGCGATTCGATTTAAAGGCCCTCTTTTGTTCACTGCGTCGAATCCGGGAATAGAAAGTTCCGGTGTCATCGGTGAATCCAAATCGCGCATCCTGGACCATCTTCCCCCGGATTCAGTTGCAAAATATAAATTGATTCCTTCCATGAAGGAGCCGTCCGGGCAAGCGGCCAACGAGCGCGCGTCCATCGCTCTTAGTTTCATGGCAGAGCACGCACTCACTTTTCCAATTGTGATCAAGCCAGATCAAGGACAAAGAGGCAGCGGAGTGCAAATCGTTCGAAGCGAACAAGAGCTTACGATTGCACTGAAAAACCCGAAGGCGTTGATCATACAGGAATACATTTCCGGCTTAGAATTTGGGATTCTATATGCGCGCATGCCAGATGAAGAAAACGGTCGAATACTCTCGATTACGCGAAAGACCATGCCGCGTCTTGTAGGAGATGGAAAACAAACTCTTGAAGAAATGATTCTGCGCGACCATCGAGCCGTAGCACTCGCAGATCACTATTGCAGCGCAAACCAGAGTCGCCTAACGTATATTCCCAAAAAAGGGGAATCTATTCAACTCGTAGAGCTGGGCACTCATGCGCGTGGTTCTATCTTTCTCGATGGTGCTGACCTCCAGACGACTGCCCTGGAACAAGAAATCGATCGAATCAGCAAGTGCTTTCGCGGATTCTACCTGGGTAGATACGACATTCGTGTGAAAGACGAATCTGCACTCATGCGCGCAGATGGAATTCGTATACTGGAACTCAACGGAGTGACTTCAGAACCCACTCACATTTACGATCCAGCAGTCTCGGTGATCCACGCATATCGCGCACTTTTTGAGCAATGGAGGCTTGCCTACGCAATTGGAGCTTCCAATCGCCAAAAAGGATTCCAGCCAATGACCGTGCGCGAAATGATCTCCCTGCTAACCAGTGCTATTCGCGAGCCAGAAACGGAATCGAATCCCGACGAATCCAAAGAACCGCAGCAGCAAACAACCCGTCTATAGCGGCCAGGGAAAAAAGAAGTCCACCATCTCCGCGACCGTCCGGCCCGATGACAACTACGCCGAGTACAGCCAGATGACTGATGATGGCGCCAAGCATCAATCCGCCGGCGAGAGTCGCTCCCATCCAGATGGTTCGCGGCACAAGCAAAAGCAAGACTGCAACCAATTCCAGCCCGCCGGTCAAATATCTACCCCACGGTTCCATTCCTAGCCTGGAAAAAATCCAGACAGATTCAGGCGCTCCCGAGAATTTAAAGTACAGAGTCTGCGCGAGGATGACGGCGCAGAGGATTTGAAGCAGCCAGCTCAATTTGATCATTCAATCCCTCCCCGGAATTAGTTGTTTACGCGCCACAGTTATTACACAAATCCTCACCATGGCGGATAAGTGGAAGCCAGAGCTGACTCAGCCGTCACCGGCCAGACTTTACGCAGCCTGCTATTTTGACGACGGAGAACCCTACCTCACCGCGAAGAAGAAGCTGGAATCCGCATTTGGCAAGGCCGATTACGAAAGTCATTCTGTCCCGACCGAACTCCTGATGCCCCTCTATACAAATCTAGCCAGGAAGACTATGCGCATTTTGAGTTTTCAAAGGCAGGTCGCGCGCGAGGAAATCGTGGATATCAGAAGAAAGACCCTGGCTGTAGAAAGCGGACTGCAACAACTGGGTCGACCGCTGGTTGAAATAGACCCGGGATATGTCACAGAATTCACAAGTGTGCGCACTTCTTTGAAGGATGACTTTCACCACATTTACCTGTACGGTGGGATTTTCGCGCAGAGTCTCTACTATTATGAGTCTGGTTCCTTCAGGCCGTTCGTTCATACGCCGGACCTGTATCGATACGAATCTGTTATATCTATTTTCAACGATTTGAGGCTGGCTCATGTTACGGATAGATAGAACTCCGTATCGTCTCGTGCGCCGATTCGCGTACTGTGTAGCCACTCTGGCAGTCCTGATCCCATGTGCCTGCGGAGGTCCTATCAAATTAGAAAAAGCGTTTCTGTGCGATGATTTCGCGGAAGGCAAATGCACAGCTCCCCCTCCAGAAGGAGGGATCTATCGATTCAGTCTGCCGGCAGAAAAAACCAAAACCTGGTTTGACTTCGCATATCATATGTATTTTCATTCCAGACAGACTCCGGGAATGCGCGTGAACTTTTCGCGCGGCTTGAACACCCAGGAAGAAAGCACGCGAACCGGAGCGCACTGCGTGTACAAAATCTCAAAGGGAGACAAGTTTGCAGAAGATCACATGGAAGGATTGCGCTGGGATGAAAACGGTTCAGGACTCTGGTGCTTTGACTACCTGGGAACCATGCTTGTGAAGTTTCACAAAAAATACGGGACCATCCAGACAAAACCCACTCCAGATTTCTTCCCCGTTACATTGAACATCAAACTGGAAGGCGGACCTGTTTCCGCAGAACAACAGGAAACAATCTACCTCGACTGGACGGCAGCGCCATGAGCGAAGAACACAAACTCCCTGAAGGCCTCATGGAAGTCAAAATCTCAGACGTGTCCATCACGAACGTCGGATTCGCCATTTTCATGAAACCAGTTGGATCTACATCCAACAAGGTGGTTCCCATCTTTATTGGGCCTCTCGAAACGTATTCTATTTCCAGTGCTCTCGATGGGGTAACTCCACCTCGTCCGAACACTCATGATCTCATCATCAACATGATTTCAGAATTGGAATCGCGCATACTGCACGTGATCATCAATGATATCATCGGAAACATTTTCTATGCCAGAATCGTGATCCAGTCAGACGATGGGATCGTAGAAATTGATGCTCGTCCTTCCGATTCAGTGGCCATTGCCATTCGCGCGAAATGCCCCATCTATATGCACGACAAAGTGTATCAAGAGGCTGGCGTGGTGATCGGTGATGAAGCCAAAAGCGAAGCATCCGAAAACGAAGACGAAGAAACACCCGCTTCCACAATGACGCAATCTCCGCTAGAGGCATTGAAAACAAGACTGCAAAAAGCGGTTGAGCAGGAACGATTTGAAGAAGCAGCAGAGCTCCGGGACCAGATCGAAAGGCTCCAGCGCGAAAACTAATCCAGCCCTGGCGGAGCTCACGTCGATTGCAGGCGTTGGCCCGGCTCGCGCGGAGCTATTGCTGGCTGCAGGAATTAAATCACTCGAAGATCTACTCTATTTCTTTCCACGTCGCTACCTGGATCGCACATTCGCAGAAAGTACCGTATTTCGCGCGGGAATAGAAACCACTCTGATTGTCACCGTGCAAACCGCGTATCTGGCACATGGCAGAATGTCCAGACTGGTTGTGCAAACCAGAACCATGCAAGGAGAGCCTTTGTCTCTCGTATTCTTTCGAGGCGCGCAATACTTTCGTCGAGTGTTCGTGAAAGATGCAACGTTCGTGGTCTCGGGCAAACTTGAATTTTACGGTGGGATGCAAATGGTGCATCCCGATTTTGAAGAACTGGATTCCGAAGATGCAGAAACCATCCACGTTGGAAGAATCGTACCTGTTTATCCTGGTTCAGAAGCACTCAAGAAGAAAGGATTGGATAGCAGAGGTTTCAGAAGGATTCTACATTCTGTCCTGGAAAGTTCGGTCACTCTGCCAGATCTGCTCCCAGATGGTCTGGTCAAATCTGCTCGTGTGCTCGATAGAATGCAATCCCTGCATGCGATTCATTTTCCACAGAACAAAGAGGAGCTGGCTCTTGCCAGACACACTCTGAAGTTTGAGGAGCTGTTTCTCTTTTCAGCGCATATGAAACAGAAAAGAGATGAAAGATTGCGCGAACCTAGAATGCTCTGGCCACTGGCTCCTGGAAAATCAAAGCAGTTTGACTCTCTTCGCGCCAGGCTTCCTTTCCAGCTTACGACGGAGCAAGACAAAGCAATCCTTGCGATTTTGAAAGAAGGAACCACAGATCACGCATTCGCCTTCCTGCTGCAAGGTGATGTTGGTTCAGGAAAGACTCTGGTCGCTCTGGCAAGCATGCTTCACTATACAGAAAACAGAGTGCAGTGCGCTATGCTCGCTCCCACAGAAGTTCTAGCACGCCAACATTTTCGTACGTTCGTAGATTTACTTGGACTTTCAGGAGTTCAAGTGGATTTGCTCATCAGCGCAGATTCAAAGAAATCAAAGGCTCAAGTGCTCGACAGGTTGGCGCGCGGAGAAACAGATATTGTGATTGGAACGCACAGCCTTCTGGAACCAGAAGTTGTGTTTGAGTCCCTGGGCCTGGTCATCATAGACGAACAGCATCGCTTCGGTGTAGAACAGAGAGAATCTCTACGTCGCAAGGGAAAGAATCCAGACGTCATTGGAATGACCGCAACACCAATCCCTCGAACTCTGTGTCTGACAGAATTTGCGGATCTCAGCCTGGTTACGCTGAAGGAAAAACCTGCGGGCAGAGTGCCGATCAAGACCATTCGGCTGGCAGAAGATAGACGTCCTGGCCTTTACAAATCCATTCGAAATCACGTTTCAAACGGCAGACAGTGTTACATCGTTTATCCGGTGATTGAAGAAAGCGAGAAACTGGATGTGCGTGCTGCAACAGACGCGTATGAAGAACTTCGCACGAGCATTTTTCCTGACCTGAAAGTGGAGCTGCTTCACGGCAAAATGAAAACAGAAGATAAGGATAGAGTCTTTCGCGAGTTTCGCGCCGGTAGAGTTCAGATTCTTGTCTCCACTACTGTCATTGAAGTTGGTGTGGACGTTGCCAACGCGACCATCATGGTCATAGAACACGCAGATCGTTTTGGAATTTCACAACTACATCAACTCAGGGGCCGCGTTGGAAGAGGGAGCGAAGAAAGCTTCTGCATTTTAATGGCCGGTGAAACAACAGAGGACGGCGAAGAGAGGCTCAACGCGATCGTAAACTCTGACAATGGCTTTGAACTTGCGGAAGTGGACCTCAAGATTCGCGGCCCGGGAGAAATTTTGGGAAAACGACAGCATGGCGTAGATGGCCTGAGAATTGCGAGTCTGCTTGAAGATAGAAAACTAGTAGAGGAGTCCTTCGCAGCCGCAAACGAGTGGACAGATCTACCCCCGGGCGCCCTTGAGTTTATCAAAAATCGGTTTTCATCTGCGGAGCAAAGTCTCAGCTGATCTTCATGCAGACGATCCCCGCTCCATCCAGAGATATCGTCAGTTTCTTTAGAGCCCTTGCAAACATAGGCGTGAAGCAGACCATGAGTCCGCCGGAAAAGAAGCGTGTAGTGCTCAGCAATCAGCTCTTCCTGATCGCCGCGGGCGTCACTTTGTCTTTTCTACCTCTGGGACTGGCCCTGGGCACATCTGCCATTGGCACTGTGACGAGCTTGATCGACACTTTGCTTCTGGCCGGGTGTTTCTTTCTCAACTATCGCGGCCAGTATAAAATGGCTCGAGTGATGGGCCTCGTTGTCGGAAACAGTCTCACGTTCTTCTGGGTTCTCGCTCTGGGCAATCAGATGTATCCGGAACTTTTTTATTTCACCCTGGCAGCGGCACCCCTGTTGTTCATTGGCCCGGATCAGAAAAAATCTCTCTACGTTCTCTCTTTGCTCTCTGTTGTGCTCTTTTTTGTTTCGCATGAACTCAAAGCGAAGATTGCACCCATGATCCTGATTCCTGGAGATATCGCACTTCTGGCTGGCTATAGCACCGGTGTTCTTTCTTTCATTACACTGTTAAGTATTCTTTACTATTTTCACCGTGGCACAGAACGAGTGGAAAGCGAGCTGGATTCGGAAAGAAAGAAGTCAGATCGTTTGCTTTTGAATATTCTTCCAGAACCAATCGCGGATCGGCTGAAGGCAGGAGAAAGACTCATTGCAGATCGATTTGATCGAGCCACAGTGCTCTTTGCAGACATTGTAAATTTCACACCAATGTCCGGAAGCATGCCCGCGGATGAAGTAGTGAGTATTCTCAGCAGAATCTTCTCCGCATTCGACATGCTTTGCGAAAAAAATGGAATGGAGAAAATCAAAACAATCGGTGATTCTTACATGGCGGCTGCGGGCTTACCCGAGCCAGATGAAAACCATATGCAATCCGCAGCCCGCATGGCACTGGATATGCAACAAATGATCCTGGAGATGGCCCGCAGAGAAGGAATGGATCTAAGCATTAGAATCGGAATTCATTCCGGCCCGGTAGTCGCCGGGGTCATTGGAGAAAAGAAATTCATCTACGATCTGTGGGGTGACACCGTTAACCTCGCAAGCAGGATGGAATCCCACGGAATTCCCGGGCAAATTCAGGTTTCCCAGCACATATACGAAACTCTGCACTCTACCTTCACATTTGAAACCAGAGGCCTCATCGAGGTGAAGGGGAAAGGGCCCATGCAAACGTATTTTTTAACCGGTTCCACCCGCGATTGAGCAAAATTCGGGTGACTGATCTGAAAACCTCGTCTAATCTGAGAGGATTTTATTTTGGTTTCGGAATTTGCCACCAGAGTTGCCCTCCTTGTGCTCTTCCTATCCTTGCTCCTTGGCACGGCATTCGCACTCTATTTCCAGGACAGACGCAACACTCTCAATAGACTACTCGCACTGCAACTCATCCTGATTGCGATCTGGCAATACACCGGTTTTCTTCACGCACTCCTTTCCGCAGGCCCGCCTCTGGTGAGACCTCTTCAAATTGTAGCCGGTGTTGTAGCAGCGTATGTGTTTTTTGTTCTGGGGAGGCACCTGGGCAGACTCCGAGCCGGCAAATGGGAAGCAGCAGGCGCTGCCTGGATATTCTTAATATTTATATATTATATGGTTCGTATACTAATTCCTGATTCTGGAAATGCAGCGGAGTTTGTACTGGTCGACGGTAGGCCAGTGTATGGACCAACTCCGGCCTATGTCACTTACACGAGCACATTGTCCGCATTTTACGGAGTAGGAATCTTCCATATTCTAAAAGCAAGGAGACGCGAAGAAGATACGGTTATGCGAAAGAGAATGCTCTTGATTGTACTAACAATCGGGGCCGCTGCCATGTCCGGCATCATCTTTATTAATACGTTCTACATACTGAATATCCAGATGCCCTTCCCCATCGAAAGAGTGATCATGGTAAGTGCGCTTCTATTCCTGGGTTATTCCGTTCTCGGAGAAAGAGCATTTAGCAATGAAAACCTGATTCGCCTGGTCAGAGAAAAGGAAAAGGCGATTCGAGATAGAAATCGTGTGATCGAAAGTGAACTCGATCTTGCGCGCATGATCCACAGTCGTCTTTTTCCGGACAAGCCACCGAGGATTCCTGGATATGACATTCAGGGCGCCTGCATTTCCACGGATAAAGTGGGCGGGGATTTTTACGATTTCTATACTCGCCTGGAAAATCTGGGAATCTTCATTGCGGACGTCTCCGGTCATGGAATCCCCGCCGCGTTCATTGCCTCCTGCACGAAAATGGCTTTCAACTATTCTGCCGGGCATGCGGAAAACGGGACGCAACTTCTCAAAAAGATGGATGTGGCCATCGCACGCCGCGCTGTACAATCGATGTACGTTACAGCTGTTTACGCCGAAATCGACTATGCAAGTCGCCAGCTTTCCTATTGCACGGCCGGACATGGACCAATACTGCTTCATCGCAGATCCGACAATACACTCCAACATTTGAAGGCAAAAGGATCGCCTCTCGGGCTTATGACCGGCAAACCATTTGAAATGCGAACCCTCCAGCTTATTCCAGGAGATCGCCTTGTATTTTTTACGGATGGCCTGACAGAATCTATCAACCACGAGCGCAAACCATATACGGAGGAAAGATTCCACGAATTTGTGCGTGGATCAGCAGAAAGTACCGCGCATCAGGTCACTACAAACGCAATCCTTGAAATCCTGGACTATTCAGGAGATCGCAATCTCGCAGATGATACCACCATCGTTGTAGTCGACGTCCTGGAACTCTGAACAAAGCTGACGCATGCCCGATACGTCTCCTACGATCGTGCTCGTGCGTCACGGAAAACCCACGATGCGCGTTGCTTCGCGCCCCTGGCAGTGGATCAACTCTCACGAAGTCAATCGCAGAATGGATGCGTACGACCAGGCCAGTCTGGATCCTCACTGGAATGGACCCCGTGCTCCGCGAATTGAAGGTCATCATTCCATCTCCTCAGACCTTGTGCGCGCCATAGAAACGGCCAAACTGATTGTAGGAGAAGATCCGCGCGAAATCAGTCCTCTCTTTCGAGAAGTACCTCTTCCAAGATTCCGTCGCAATGTACGCCTTCCATCCATGGCGCTTGTTACCATGTCACGCCTTGGATGGTTCTGGGGTTTTATGGAAGGAGAAGAATCGCGCAGACAAACCAATGCGCGGGTGCGCGAGGCAGCAGATCATCTAGAAGATAGAGTTCAATCCCACAGAAAAGTAGCACTCTTCAGCCATGGCTTCTTTCTATGGTTGTTATCTCGGGAGCTCGGTGAGCGCGGTTGGACTTCTGAAAAAAAGGGCCCTTTTTCTTATCTGGAGACGGCAGAATTCCTGCGGCTGTAATTTCTGCTAGAGACCTTCGAGGCTACGCGGGAAAACAAGCTTCGTGTACTTTCTCAGTCCACGTTTCGCATACCAGCCTGCCTTCATCTCAAGAGCGTATAACGCTGGTTCAGAAGAAGGATAAGTGCGCACTCCATCATCCGGTGTCATTGTGAAGTATTCTATCAAGAAGCCCTGCTCGTCAAAATAGCCTACATCCAGCGGAATGAGAGTATTCTTCATCCAGAAAGCCTGAGGAGATGCTTTTGGAAAAACAAACAGCATGCCCTCCTCTTCTCCAATCGAAGTGCGATACATCAAACCACGTTCCCTCTCCCTGGGAGTGGAAGCAATCTCAGCCCGGATTTTGTATTCACCCAGTTCAATCACTTCCGTGCGCAAATGCTGAGTGCGCAGCGCATCGCAGGCAGTGAAAAAGAGTAGAATGACCGCGAAGCGTGCAATCTGTGTATGCTTTAGCATTGGTTTGAATTGCCCGGCCCCAGTTGATCGTCGAACGAAAAAAGCTCCAAAGTATGATTGGACGTCAGAAACCAGATTTGCAGCGCGATACATAAGCACGGTCATCCTTGGTCTTCAGCCAGCTGAATGCGTCTGCACTCCAACAAACATCCGTACAGTTTCCCCGGGTTGGGACTTGTCCTTGACCCCGAAGCGGTCAATGCGAATCAATGCAAGCCTACGGGAGAACAAAGACCTGAACAATCGATTCCGCATAACGGGTAAGTCCAACAGGGTAGGATGGTGGTCAAGAAAAAAGATTCATGTCTATCTGCTGCTCGCTACACTGTCCTGCACCCCGTTATTGGGAGATGAACAGCATACTTTTGAAATCTCAGCAATTCAGGGAGCGGGAACTGGAAGCACTACATTATCATCCGATGATTTAACTCGCACACTCCAGGCCAATGCTGCCAAAGCCTACTTGTTACAATTCACTGGCTATGTGCTTCCAATTAATTTGGGTGATTGGAATGAGATAAACCATTCGAGCGGTTTGGATTTCCGGTATACTTACGCGAACTGGTTATGGTTGCGAGTTGTGTACACCGAAACCCAGGACTCTAGAAATACAAACGCCTTGTCGCTACCAACATCAACGGGGCTGTCCCCCGGAATCATGGAACGTGGGTATGTGTCAGAGGCGCGGCAACCAGAATTCGCGATTGGCCGCCGCTGGCTGCCCACAAATAACACAACCCTTGATGCCGGGGTTTCTTTCGGGCACGGATGGACGCGAACAACGGTGGAAGACGTTTCCGTGTTTTCAAATTCATTCTTTGGCATTCCAATTCAAGGACTGGCCAACGAGACCCGGCGCGAGTCTATCGAGTCCTGGGGGCCGCTGGTTTGCCTGTCCTATTCCCCCGCCACCTGGGCCCAAATCAGCGTTGAAGCCCGTTACCTGTTCGGACACGGAAGTTACTCAGCCAATCGTTGGGACTATCGAACCGGTATTGCCGCGCGTTTGTATGCATACGAGAATGTTTATGGAACACGGCGGGAGCGAACGCAGCTAGTCAGCCTATCCACGACCATAAAGTACGACATGTTTTTCATCCGCCCACGAGTGACGATCGGAACCCTGGAACGTACAACGACGTCCGCGTCCGATTTAGAAGTGGATCCGGGAGCAATGGGAACTCCGGACGCAGCCTTGCGCGCATCTTTAGTCAATTCAGGATCATTTGTCAGTCAAAAAGCGTCTGTTCCATTGTTTAACTTCGACATTGCTCTGGGCGCCAAAATCGCTTTGTAGACTATGCGAGTCATTCTGTTCTACTCCCTTTCCTTCGCATTTGCGACATGCCGCGGTCCACAGCTTCAACCCAATACTTTCAATTCACCGCGCACTGAAGACAACGTGAGCATTCAAACTGAACACTCCACTCCTCTGCCAGATCCGGTAGAACGTCATTTTGCGCAAAAAGAATGCCTGGAAAATCGCCAGACCTGCAAATCAACCTGTCAGGCTTTTCTCTGGACTGGTTTCTTCGCAAATGCCGCGGTCAATCACACGATAGGAGGTGAGAACACGACTGAGACTTGCGAAACCAGATGCAATCGCGAAAACCTGTGCCCGCCAATGATCACCACACCGCAGCGCCGATAAAGAGGATTACACGAGTTCGGAAAGGCGCGCTACTTAAGCTGAAACCGTGTCAGACGATCGACAGCCGGCCAATGTTTCCAATGGCCGGCATCAAAGTTTCAATCGAATCGAATTTTGATCTCTCCGCGAGTGACGCTGAGAACCGTTGGCTTCTTGCCTGATTCTTTGATTACTTGAAAAATTTTAGGATTGTCTCGATTCCAGGAAATCGTGTCCGCGAGAGCAAAAGAACGACCGGGATAAGTCACTTCCCATTCCTGGCTTCCATCGCTTTCACTGAGTGGATTGACATCACGAACTGAAGTCTTGCCCTTCAGATCATCTCTAAACATACCCGCAGACTTCTGATTCAATCCTGAAATGCTGATTTGAATTACATTGTTTTTTGTAAGCTCGGACCACTGATCTGAAAGCCTGCGATTGATTTCTTTTGCAATTCCACCGGGTGATTTGATTGGATCTGGAGCAGAACCAACTGCATATCGCTTCATGGATTGTTGCGCTGCGGACAAATCTGTTGTTTGCGCACCACCCATGGGAGTATTGAATTCTCCGAGAACTTTTCCTTTGCCCCATAGAGTCATAAGAGTCACGTTGCCTGTTGCTTTGTAAGACTTCATTTTGAGCTTCATGGTTTCATCGCTGAGGTCAATAGATGCCTGAGGGTTGGATTCCAGGCTTCCAATGATGAGAACATCCGCCCCCGCTTTCGCTGCGCGTTCTTTTACGTCTTCTGGAAACTGCGAAGGATTTTCTGCGGCCACTTCTTCGTTCATTCCTCCAAGAGAAATAGAAGAAGCATCAATCACGGTATAGTCTTTGCGAACCAGGTAGTCGCGAAGTGCTGCCGCGGCGATTGCATTTCTAGAAGTGAATGATTCTACTCTCTTTCCCTGACCTGCGATGTTGTATTCTTCGCGAATCAGGATCATTACCTTTGGATTGCCTGCAAGCTTTTGCATCTGATCAATCTGGCTTTTCAGTTCAGATTCAGAGACCTCGTAGCGGATGGTAAGACGAAGCATCTTGAATGTATCAAAAGGATATTCGTTTCTTTCCAGGATCTTGCCATTGCGACACATCCCGTTTGCTTTGGTGAAGATTTCATTTCCGATGGACTGACCATCTCCCACGCCGGAGGAACTTGCGATCTGAGTGCCAATGCACTTTTCAACTGCAGTGCGGCATGCGTCTTCCTTTGCCTTACCTTCTGCCGCGTCCATGCTGGTATAGATAGGAGCTTCACCGCGCACAGTAATCTTGCCATCGAGACAATCGCCGAATACAGTCTTATCATCGTCAGAATCTTTTTTCGAAGACCCTGAGGAACAGTATACGAACAATGAAATGCTCAAGGCCGCCAGGAGCGTTATAAGACCGGAAATTCGCATGGATTTAGACATAAAGCCTCCGCTTTCCTCAATGGGACGTGCCAAACCGGGCTGCGGTCAACAAAAAATCAGCTCAAGGGAAGTCATGCCCAGTCGATGAATAGAGTATGGGCGAAGTAAAAGCAAGCCTCCCCTCAGATGTCTTTCTGGTTCAGAAAGCACTGGGAATCGAAATGGAAAAACGGGCAGCCATTCTGTCTGCAGATGGACGAGAATTGCAGAGAAAGACCCGAGAATCCGAAGAAGTGCTCCGCCAGATGGGGCAAATGGCAGCTTCGCCTAAGCCTCTGTCCCGGGAAGCCATTCGACTCGCTGAAAAACTGAGAGAAGAATCCGGAGAGAACCAGAGACTCCTCGAAAAAGCAAATCATACGATCCATCGCCTCCTGACAGAAATGGGCGAAAAAGAGTCCACATACGATCCGCACGCTCGCAAGCAACAGTCTACGGGCGGCGTGCTACTGGATGCCAGCGTCTGATCAATTTTTTTGATTGGATTTTTCAAATCAGAACCGTTGTCTGTCTTTAAGTGGAAGAGCGAATGAGAATCAAGCTCTGGGGTGTTCGTGGCTCCCTTCCCACACCCATGGGTGTGCAGGAGTACCAGACCATCCTCGGTCATGCTCTCGCCCATGCGCAGAATGATTTTCGCGCAAACCCATCTATTACCGCAGAGCAACTCTACGAAGGAATTCCAGCTCAATACCGTCGCGTCATAGGCGGAGATACAACCTGCGTGGAAGTAGACTATCGCGGCACGTGCATTGTTATGGATATGGGAACCGGCGCAAGACGGGCAGGCTTATCCATCGCCAAACGGGCGTTACGCGACATCTACGTTCTCATTACTCACACACACTGGGATCATATCCAGGGCTTTCCATTTTTCGCACCTGCTTACGATCCTGGAGTCACCATCCACTTCTATTCTTGCATTCCAGATCTTCATGAAAGATTCATTCGGCAGCAGCATCCGCACTATCATCACGTTAAATTCGAAGATCTGCCATGCAAGACTACATTCACCTACGTAGAACAGGGAGAGCAGTTTGAGATTGGCAATCTCCAAATGGAAGCACAGCCATTGATTCATCCAGGCGGCTCTGCATCTTATAAGATACGTAAGGAAAATCAAACGTTCGTTTTTGCAACGGACACCGAATTCTACGGTCCAGATCTTTCCATGCTCGTCAAAAAATACGATCAGTTCTTTCACGGTGCCGACTTGCTGATCATTGACGCGCAGTATTCCCTGACGGAAGCAGAACAAAAAAGAGGATGGGGCCACACAGCCATGACCATCGCAGTGGACTGCGCCATGCACTGGGATATAGAACGACTGGGCCTCACCCATCATGAACCGGCGCACTCAGATGAAACCATTCGAGAGCTGTTCGCCAGGGCCCATGAATATCTGGAAGCAAACAATCCGCACAGGCACATGATGGAACTCACTCTGGCGCGAGAAGGCGAAGAGTATTTCCTATAAACTGCCCGGGACAGCGCCTGATTTGCAATAATTGATTGAATTGCGCGCTGCCAGTGACCAGACTCGGACATGAGCCGCAACCACTGGTGGAAAACCACGACCATCTATCAGGTCTATCCTCTTTCGTTTCAAGATTCCAATGGAGATGGAATCGGCGATCTTCGCGGCATCATCCACCGGCTCGACTACATTGCTTCCCTGGGCTTTGAAACGATCTGGCTGTCTCCGTTTTACATAAGCCCGTTTCGCGATCATGGCTATGACGTGAGCTCCTACACCGAAGTAGACGAAAGAATGGGAACAGATGCGGACATTCAAGAGCTCATTGATAGAGCCCATACGTGGAAGCTGCGCGTTATCCTCGACATGGTCATGAACCACACTTCGGACCAGCATCCATGGTTTGTAGAATCCAAAAGCTCACTGGATTCTCCAAAAAGAAACTGGTATATCTGGAAGAAGGGAAAAGGGAATCAACCTCCCAACAACTGGATTTCGATGACTGGCAAGCCAGGATGGTTCCGCGATCGAAAGACGGATGAATGGTACTACGCAAACTTTCTAGAATTTCAGCCTGATCTGAACTATAGAAACCCCGCCGTCAAAACTGAAATGTTCGAAATGGCCAAAGGATGGCTGAGACGAGGAGCAGACGGATTTCGCCTGGACATATTCAACAGCATTTACAAGGACGATCAGTTCAGAGACAATCCGTTTAGCCTCGTCTACTTTCCAAGACCGCACGCGCTCGATGAATGCTTCTTCCAGAGGAAGAAGTACAACCTCAATCTTCCCGAAAGCGTCGACTTCGCGCGCGATCTGCGCAACGCAACAGATTCAACCGGGGACAAACTTCTTCTGGGTGAAGTAAGCGGCGATGATCGCGCCATTCGCAGCTTTCTGGGCAATGGAGAAGACGCACTCGGTCTGGTTTTCAATTTCGCGGCCATCGAGTATCAATACAACGCTCACTTCTTTGCGGACATCCTCAAAAGAAACGAAGAGCATTTTAGCGATCCATATCTCCCCACTCTTGTTTTTGGAAACCACGATGTGCCTCGCTCCATTGGACGCGTTCACGGATCTATTGAAAAGTGGAAGGTTCTGGCCATGCTGCAATTCAGCGCACGTGGAGTGCCCGTCTCCTACTACGGAGAGGAGATTGGCATGACAAACGGGGACGTGGCCGTTGCGGATGCGCAAGATCCAATCGCTCAAGCAAACAAACTTATTCCAAAATTCCTGGCACACCTGCTGGGAGTATTCCTCACGCGAGACGATTGTCGCACGCCCATGCAATGGGATAGTTCACCTAACCATGGTTTCTCGACCGCAAAGCCGTGGAATCCAATCGGAAAGTCACCGGAAAGAACGGTGGCCGGTCAGGAAAGAGACGAGCATTCTCTCCTTACGTTCTATAGAAAACTCCTGGCAGTGCGCAAATCGCACGCTGCATTGCATTCAGGTGTGGCGGAAGAAATCAAAACAGCCGGGTCCATCCTGAGTTTTGATCGTGTCTATGGAAAAGAAAAGGCCAGCGTCTATCTCAACTTCAGCTCAATATCCGCTCGCGTGAAAGGTGGTGCCGGAACTGTTCTGATCGCAACGGGGGAAGTGCTGCAACACAAAGATGAGATTGAACTCGGGCCACACTCTGCTTTGATCCTTGCACACGATTGAATTACGCGAGTCCAGACGACGGGGCTCATCTAACAACCTGTGAAGCCGCCTATTGTGGAGCGGACTCTTCTACCAGTTCGTAGATCGGATCCTGTGTTGCCTGTCCAGCACTTCCAATCTTGATGGGCTTTGTAGCCGCTGTCATCAGCCTCTTCCAGGCTGGATTGTCTGCCTTGAGCTCCGTGGTCAGTGCTCTGATCCACTGATTCGTAAAAGCTCCACCGCTATTCATGGCGAAAGAAAACTGACCGGGCTTCGATCCTGAAGCATAGATGCGGCCGCGCGTCTTTACAAAGAGCTTCCTGTAATTCTCTGGCTGGGGCTCAGAGAAAGCGCGATCTGTTCCACTACTGCTTTTGAGATCTGAGAAACTATTGCACATATCTCCAAGTGCGATGACCAGACGCGGATTTTTCTTATCCAGGATTTCCAGGATCTTCGCATACTCGAGACCCGGTTCTGGCTTCTTTACATACAAGTTGGGCCATTTGGTTTTCGAATTGTGCGTGCGAAATCCATGGCCGGAGTAATAGAAGAAGACGGTATCATTTGGGCCTGGATCGAGCTTCTTCACAGCGGCCAGAGTGGTTGTACCATTAAATTCGGGTGCTTTTAAAACGGTCATGTTGAGCTTCATGCCAGAATTCGCAGCGATCTCGCGCGCCTTGTTTTGCATGTGCTTTAGATCTTCGAGAGTGGAACTCCCGATGCTCGCATCCGCAGTGTCTGCCACGATGAGCATATGCAGAGTTTGAGCGGACAGGCTGTGCACCGCGACCAGAAGAATCAGAGAGAATAAACGCTTCATAAACACCCCGCAAACATTTCAGCACCTTTATTCTTAGGCGTAAAGAAGAACTCAAAGGTTCATCTTGCGAACCTGATCAGATCATTTTCGCGTAAAGCGACAATGATGCATTTTTCACCCGGGTCAAATGAACCGGACAGTTTCAAATATCGCGCAAAAAAAAAGCCGCACTCGAGAGCGCGGCTTTTCCCCAAAGTTTAAACACAATTACATGTGCATTTTGTATCCGAATGAATAGGTTGTTCCGGAAAGGTCAACAGGGTAAGCTGCAACTGGAGCAAATGCGCTGATCGCACCTGGATCTTTGAAGCCGCGACGACCGATGCCGCCAGCAACTACCTGTCCAATTTCGAAGAACAGTTTGTCGCCAGTTTCCAGTTTCTTTTCAATACCAGTTACAAAGTTAAATCCAAGGCCTTCTGCCTTAAATTTCGCTTTTGATCCCCAGATACCCTGGAGGCTCGCAGATGTACTTGTAGGAGTAGTCACTGCACCTGTAACAGGGTTGATGTTGAACTGGTTGCCCGCGCCCACAGTAGTTACCAGACCAACAGAAGTTCCGTAACGAGCGAGGAACGTACTTGGTACGTTACCGAGGTTTGTTCCAGTCAATTGGAAGAAGCCTTTGTTGTAGCTCAGACCGCCGCCAGCGTATACAGATACAGTTTCGCCGATTCCGGCTTTGAAACCGCCCATGATAGGGATGTTCAAACGGCTGTAGTTCCACTGAACGTTGTACCATTCAATACCAGCTGCGTGAGAAATTGTGCTACCACCCGCGATCTTGCGAGTGAGACCTGCTCCACCGCGCACCCACGCGCCGCTTGCAAATTCTTTCTCATAGAAAGCTTTGAGTTCCCCACCAATCATTGGACCGCTAACTTTCGCGTCCATGTTACCAAGAGTAAGTCTGGAAAGAGCTACGAGAGTCTTTTCGTCGACGACTACCTTCTGGTTGTCAGTTGCAAATGCATCTGCAGGACAAGTTTGAGTGAGCATACAGTTTGGGCCGCCCGCACCGTTGTTCGCGCGAACGTTTGGTGGTGGGCCAGCAGCAGTACCTTGCAGACCGTCATTTACAATAGTGTTCCCGAGGCTGGCCAGGTTGAATTGAATCCCCAGACCAAAGCCAACGTAACTGCCTTCTGCCTGGATCGCCGTCGCAAAGAGGGCCGCCAGCGCGAAGGCAAGTATCTTCGCATGTTTCATCTTTTACTCCTAAATTTTTGCACGACGGACAAGTGCATTCCCCCTCCGCCAGCGCAGACTTGAAAAAGCGGCCAAAAAGGTGGTTGTCAAATAAAAAAAAAGGGAACGAAGGCCGGGCAGAATCGGTCTAATTCGTCCTATGCGAGGAGTTGTCCAGCGCCTCGTTTGCCAGACGATCCGCTTCCCGGTTTTGCTCCCGGGGCACATGCTTGATGGTGCACTTCATCCCCTGAAAAATCTCGCGGGCTTCCAGAAAAAGAGGCTTAAGGCCCTCATTTTTGACTTTGTATTGCCCAAGAATCTGGCGAACCACCAGCTCTGAGTCCATGCGGACCTCATGGTGGCCTTCGTATCTCTGCAAGCCCTTCAAACCCTCGATCAATGAACGGTATTCTGCCTGGTTGTTTGTGGCCGTGCCGATTGTTTTGGAAATCTCAAGCACAGGCTCGTCCACCCCTTCCAGGTAGATGACGGCGCCAATGGACGCAGGCCCTGGATTGCCCCTGCAAGCTCCGTCGCAATAGAGAATATATTTCTTACCGGACAAGACCTGAAGATACGACTCCTGTGCGATAGCGCGTCAAGCAATAGAATTAGAATTGTCCGTTTCAAGCGTTCCTGCATCACGAGGCATGCTGTTTGTGAGCGCGCCTGGGCGTATCTGTCTATTCGGAGAACATCAGGATTATCTGGGACTGCCCGTCATTGCCATGGCGGTTAACCTTCGCTTTGAGATTCAGTTTGAATTCACTGATTCCAAAACCATACGAATATCAAAACCAGATCTTGGACCCGACGTGGTCACGGACTTTGATCCTTATGCCAGGCAACCGGCAAACTCGGAAGACTTCTGCTGGGGAATCGCACAGGTTCTGATTGAAGATGGCTTTACATTTCCGCGCGGAGGTAAGGCAACGTTTCGTTCGCGCATTCCACTGCGCGCGGGCTGTTCTTCTTCTTCCGCGATGTCTGCCGCATGGATGCGATTGTTACTGGAAATCGGCGAACATCCGGAAAAAAGCAAATACATCGATCATCCGGAAACATCAGCCTATGCAGTCTATCGCGGAGAGAAAGAAAAGTTCCAGGGCGCAGGTGGAATGATGGATCAATACTCCTGCTACCTGGGCGGCCTCATCCACGTCTTCCCGGACTCGTCTCGACCCATCCCTTACGGCGTGGAACAATTGCCGGCAAAGCTCGACGGAATCATTCTGATCGACTCAGGCGATCCTAAAGATACGCAAGGAATTCTCAGCTCCGTCGGAGACCGCGCGCGAAAATCAATCGAAATTGCCGCCAATGAAATGCCCGGATTCAATCTGCTGACTTCGAACACGGCAGAAGTTGAAGGATCCATCCCCGCAGAAAAGCGCGAGAAAACTGAATGGAAGATTGCAGTCGATCACCTCAAGAATCGCGATCTGTGTAGAGAAGGACTGCGGATGTTTAGAAATACAATTGATCCGGAAAGCCTGGGCTCGATGCTCACGGAGGAACACCGAATTCTGTCCGGGACTCTAGGAATATCCACGCCGCGCATAGATTGGATTCTGGATCTTGCAAACAAAGCAGGGGCTGCAGGCGGAAAAATCAACGGTTCAGGTGGAGGCGGAACCTGTTTCTGCTATGTTCCGGATCAGAAGGCGCGCATGCAAGTTCTCTACACACTTGCTGAAAACAACATCCGGCATTTTGAAGTGCACAGTGATTCAGGCGCACGCATGGATCAGGCAAGAACGTTCTAGAAGAGGCGAAAGAGAAAAGTAGCAGTCACGATCTGGCACTCGCTCGGTCAGCCCGGCTCTACTTTTTCGTGACCGGGCACTCCAAAGAAGTGCGCGCCCTGTTTCTTGATCAACCCGCGCGCGATGAGACCTTCTGAAATCAAACAAAGACCATTCTGCGCATCCAGATTCTTGGCTGCGTCGTCATCATTTTCCTGAGTCATCATGAAGTGTACAGTTTCGCGCTGTTTTGGGCTAAGAATGCCAAGCAGACTTCCCGAAAGCCTCGAATCCGCTTTGAGAAAAACGCGGGCCAGAACTCTTGGTGGAGTATTCTGTAGAACATAGTACAACGCAAGATTGTCAAAGAACAAGAGGTCGTTTGGCTTCTTTACTATAGAAAAGGGCGCCGGTCCTGACATATTTAGCCGATTTAGCACGGACAACGGTTAAGAAAATGCTTTTTTTGCCGAACTGGAGAGTGAGATGAAACGTTTCTACGGAATTCCAGCATTTGTGGTAATGATGGCGATCTTTGCAGGCGGCCTGTCAGCAGAAACGCGCACGTATCGGTCCTCGCAGGTGATTGGCAAATTTGTTCCGCGCATGGTGGACGAACTTGGCAATGCAGGATTCACTTTCACGGTGAAAACAGCATACAATGAAAAGAGGGACGGCAAGCAGGGCTTTGTTTTTCTACTGCAACCACGCAACACAGTCTGCGAGCTGGTCTTCTTTGATGAAGCCGGAAAGTCATCTCTGGTTCGCATTCGCACACAAGACGGCGCGGATACAGATCGCTTTCATAAGTTTTTTACCCAACGGCTTAGCATGACTGAAGTGGGAGTTACATCCGCTCCGCAGCCAGCACCTTCTGGCTGGCCTACGCCCTGAGATCAGTCGTCCACTGCCAGATCTACAATGTCTTCTACGCGGACTGGTTTCTCAATCCATCCGCGCACGGTCGGTATTTCCAGCGCGCGTTTTTTCTCTCGCGCATCAATAGAAGAAGTAACAATAACGATAGGCGGCATCTTGCGAGATCTGGTGAGTTCAATGAACTCCCAGCCGTCCATATCCGGCATTCGCAAGTCGAGGAGGATCAGATCCGGCAAAGACTGATCAAGGGCTTTGAGCGCCGCCCTGGCTGAATGAAAGGACCGAGTGTCATTTGAAAATCCGGTTCGCCGGATGATCATTTCAACAAGCTCAGTGTGAACCGGATCGTCGTCTATTTGCCAGACAACCATTCCGAATCCTGCTCATCCACAATGTCACTTGCGATGGCCGTGCGCATGATCTTCCTGAGGATTTGATCCGCTCGTATTGCCTCCTCGCTAACGCGCTGCGCAAATTGCGATCCATCTGCGCCGCCCTTCAAAGCATCTGTCATGCCCTCCGAAAGACCAATCAAGTTCGCGATGGGCGGCCGAATGTCGTGAGCGATCCAGAATGCAAGGTTATTCAATCGTCTGTTTTTCTTGATCAACAGAGATTCCTGACTTTGGACTGTCTGCTCATGCTCTTTTAGCTGCGTGACTTCATATCGAATCGAGAGGTATCCAACGGGAGCTCCTGTGTCTCCGGCGATGGGCAGAATGAAACTATCCACCCAGTATAAATCTCCGCTTTTCTTGCGATTGCAGATCTCTCCATGCCAGGATTCTCCGCGACCAATCGTGTCCCACATGGATTTGAAGAAGTCCCGCGAATGAACATCTGACTTCACGATTCTGTGCGGCTTCCCGATCAGTTCAGATCTGTCATATTGAGATACTTTACAAAATGTATCATTTACGTATCGAATCAGTCCCTTCGCATCTGTGATGGAAACAATGAACGCCTCCTCAATGATTCGCACCAGAAGGTCTGGCGAAAGGGACTCAAGTAATAGCGCTGAGTGGGGCACGGCGCAAAATTTCCTCTGGTTTAGAATCCGCAAACAAAATATTCCGGGGGTGAATGAACGTCACATTTCTGGTAACGAACGGCACAAAGCAAACAGATCGTCTCAAAATCACCCGCCCCATGAGACAGAAAAAGTGCTTTTGCAAAAAGTGATTTACGAATGAGTTTCGTACTCTGTGCTTCGGCGCATGCTATGCCAGAATTGCGGAATTGAAGCCCCCACAAGGGAAGTAACGTACTACCAGAACATTGGCGCACTCGTAATGCGCTTTCATAAGAAGTTTCAGGGAAGAGTTTGCAAACGTTGTTTGCACAAACTCTTTTTCGAATACGCCGGGATATCGGCAGTCGCCGGCTGGTGGGGTGTGATCTCCATGATCGTAAATCCATTCATGATCCTCATTGACATCTTTCAGTATCTGACTCGCCTCACCATGCCTCCGGTTCCTGCGAACGCGAAATTTCCGCAGCTCACTCAAATGGAAATAGACAGACTCGAACCAGAAACAACGGCCATCTTTCAAAGACTGAATACCGGAGCAAACCTTGAGACAGTGGTGACAGAGATTGCGCGCAGAGAGAATGTAACGCCCGGTCAGGTGATTCTATTTCTCAGACAGAAACTAAACCAACAAGCCCAGGGTAGCGCAGCCCCGGCACCCGTTCTTCCCAAAGGACCTACGCGCCCTTCTGTATTGCCACTTCCAGTTGCGGCAGGAATTGTAATCTTTTGCGGTGTCATCGCCTATGCCGGTTGGAATCAAAAAGCTCTCGAAATGAGCTTTGAACCAAAGATCGCAAAGCTCTCAGACCTGGCAGGCAAGAGCAGTTTTGAAAACCGCCACGTCAAGATCACGGATGGCCTTGCTCTCTATCCACTTTCCGTCTTTCCACCTGGAAGAGGACACAGCAGGGGAAAACCACAGAGGAAGGTCTGAATTATACGTACTACTTACTGGTCCCCAATGACAGATCCGTTCTCCAGAACTTTCAAATCACCCAGACAGCGGCCGGGCCAGCCATGACCGGAGTGGCTGCTGAAAATGCAATCGTCGTCAAGACGCATCGCTTCTCAAAAAAGGAAGAAATCCCGCAAGAACCGGCCCCTGCTCCTGAGGTGGAAGGGATTGTGATGAATCAACTCGAATCGATCACTGTGGATGAAGGGAAGTTGCTCAAAGAAACTTTCCCGAACCTGGACACACGCAAAACAGTCTTCATTGCGGAAAACAAAATGCCATTCATGCACGACTCCATATGGGTCGCGTTGTTCTGCGCTGCCGTTTCCGTTGGTGCGATCCTTCTACATCTAAGCGGAAAAAAGAGCCTGGCAAAGTTCGAGCAAAACCAGAAAATGAAGAACATGGGTTCCGGGCCGGTGGCGACGGGCTAGTGTAGCGTTATGCGGCATTGCGCAAATGCGCCATATCAGAGGAACATGTGAAACATATTTTGTTTATTTTCGCCTTTCTGAGCTCGTGCGCTTCCGCTCGGTATATTGGAACCCAGCCCGGAGAACCAGGTTCCAGGCTAACCGTCATCGCCGGAGACGTTGACATTTCATTTGTCACCTTCGACAACGTATCGGTGAGCGATTCCACGAGAACAATCTACACTGAGCCAGGGAGCCACAAGGCTAGCTTTCGCTACCAGAGTCGTCGCTTGTATTCGGTTCAAAATGCAGAAATAGAATTCTCCGGAAATCGCGGCGACACTGTGATGGCGTGCTATACCTCCGTCATCAGGTCGGGCAGCTATCCTAATTTTGACTGGCGCTGGGGAATCTTCCCGCTTGTATATCCGGGTCAGGTTGACGCAACAAGCCTATTTGTTAAGGGAGAGAATCCAACCTGTCTCCTCTGGAGTGGAATCGGGCGCGAAAGCATCTTTATGCAGGAGAACATCGACCAGGGAGCCCGCCGGGATTTCAAGAATTTGAAAGGGCAAACACTACTTCAGTTTGCAAAAAGCATCGGCGCACCTGCGGAAAACATTGCCCGCCTTGAGAAAAATGGCTTTAACTAATTGTTAAGCGAAAGCTCATCCCTGGGAGCGATCAGGCGACAGGGGCGCAACTCCGTTGCAAGGCAGCCGCTATTCAAAAACAATTGTGCAACAGGGGATTGGACGCATGGGCAGAGTGTACACTTGCACATTCTGGAAGCCTGCAGCGCGTCCCAATGCCGCAAATTGCTCTGCAAATACTCCGTAGTCATCCGAAGTTGCGCCGCGGTGGGCGGGCCAGGTAGTTCGTTACGATTCTTCCGCCGGGACGCAGCGCACGACGTAGCTTGTTTGCAGCGCGTTTCGGGCGGGCAGACTTACAGGTGGTCGCGCGCACCCTGACTGAGCTTCGATCCGCCCTCAGTGACAGTCTTCTTTCTGACGATCATTCAACAAAAGCCGCAACTGACTGTCGCGCAGCCGAAATTCTTCCGTTTCCTCGCGTTCACAAATGCCGGGATGGCTACGGGTCCGCAAAATATAAAATGATACGCCACGGTGGATCGTCTGACGCTCCGCCGCCAGGGACGGGAAACAAATTGACCACCCATGAAGCCAGGGAAGGCGCTTCCTCAACCAGCAGAAGCTTAGAATAGCGCCCCACATGATCCCAGCCGGGTCCGTGAAAGTCGCTCAGATGTAATTCCCTATGGATTCGACGGCGAGTGCTATTCTGAAATTGTTCAGGTGCATGCTCCACATCCAAAAAATCTCAAGCTCTCTGTCTACAGCGCCACGATCGAAAATAAGCTTGAGCCAGCCCTTCGGATTCAAGACGTAACGCACGAAAAGGTACTCCGCTTGGTACGTATGCTTGCGCATGTAGAAATTCAACAAATCGTTACCGCCGACATTCAATACGATGTTATCTGAACCTTGATATGGAGAACCGTTTGTGTAGCAGCGCGCGATTCCCCTTTGCCAGTTGTTCCCGGATGCGGCATTGAACAGGATATCCCCCACACCAAAACTGTTTGTTGCAAATTTAGATGAACCATCGGGTTTCTCAAGAATTCGGGCAAATGAACCACAACGCTCCAGAAGTTATCTTTAGGAAGATACGAATCAAAGATAGATATGATCAAGCCCATGACCCAATGTGCTGGCGCTGAATCCGTCGCCTGCGCTCCGGGCCAGGCAAGATTCTGAACGCCGGTTACTGCTCCCGGAGCAAAAATCTTCACATTGGTCGCGTCAGTGGCGTCATCGCGGAGCCTTGCGTCCCCAATGGCACTTCCATAGTCGGCTGGCAAAGTGAACACCGCAACCTCGTAGGCGCGGCTGTGCCCGGTAACAGTTATGTTGCGTCCAAAGGGATAGTCCGCGCATGATGGTGCCTGTCCAATCCCGCCCGGGTCCTGCGGAAATAGCGCATTTGACCAGAGGGACAGAGCGACGCGCAACCCAGATAAGAAACCTGACGAATTGGATTCATAGAATGGTTACCTTGTGATAGAAAAGGTTTTCGTCGGAGCAGAAGATCGTGTCGCCCACCGAGTAACTCGCGAGCGTTGAATTTCCAGACACAACGAATGTAGCCGTAGATCCCGGCGCGGGGTTCGAAGTCGCGATCTTGCTCCAGACCTTGATGGCAGTTGGTGCGCGACACTCCAGAGTAACCACGCCAGTCACTGTGGATCCGGCATATGCCGTAGTGCTTTGATTGTAGATATAGGGAGATGTAGAGGGAATGATGCAGTCCACAGCGCCGCTTGAAAAACGCACTTTATACCCGAGTGGATGTGCGCAGCGCAGGATTGGAATCAATACAAGCAACTGGGAAAATGCTTGTGCCTCTTTGCAGAAAGCGTCACAGCTATCCCTCGGTCCGAAGATCGCGGTGCACGAACTCAGTAATAACGCCAAAATACTAGCGACGATTCTGTTCATCTATGATTGCCTTTCGAATCAAAATCATACTCTTCAAATCCGCACGCATAAAAAGCAAATACTGTCTTGGCAGTCTGCGCAAAATCCGCAGTCGTTTGGGAGCTACAATCCAGCACCGCAGGCGCAAAAGGTTGAGCGCGATCTGAAAACCCGGAAACTCTGAAATCAAAACGAACATTGGTCACGTCCGACGACCACATCGCTGAAGCATCTCTCATTGCGTTCATGAGCGCATCCGTACCGCCAATCCTTTCTCCTGGCACAGATGGATTCACATAGAATGGGATCTTTGGCCAGTCTCCAGGGAATTTGAATCCCTGCTCTACGGGCACAAAATTAAGAGAAACTAGACAAGGCAGAAAGAACAGCCATCGCGCTCGTTTCATAGGCTCACCTTCCCGTATTCGCCTTCCACAATTCCGTATTCATTTCCAATTCTCTTCAAGAACAAAATCACTCGCTCGTTCTGGGAAAACTGCGGCATGCCATACACGCGCAGCCGCAAACCATTCACGACACCGCCTGGAACCGTGAGCTGAAGGGCATTCATGTTTGCTGGGAGTCCGCGAAGGCGGTCCTCAATGCGAATGGACACGCGCGTTCTCGGAATCCTTTCCGCAGCAACTGTGGTTGTTTCCACCTGGCCCTCCAATGCAAGCTCCGCGGAGTCAGCAACCAGGTTCGTTTTCGGACCGAGTGCCTGCACTATTCTATTCTCCTGCTCAGGCGTCATTGATAGTACGGATGCAACGCGAATGTCTGCATCTAGAACATAACCCTCGCTGGTAAAGAATACGGAAGTATTCGGATCAAATTCAAGAAATAGTTCCGTTAGGCGACCACCGCGCAACTCGAAAGGCCCGCTCACCTCCATGATAGACTCGTTTCCGTCGAAGATTTTCAGCGGGTGCTCCCCATCCGCGTCCTGCACTGTGTGCTGACCGGCGAGGACAATCTGAAACATCGCGTGGGTACCGGCTGCGATCAAATTGTGGCTAAGCAATGCCACTGCCCCGCCACGGATTGGGCGCGACTTCAAGACGTAAAACAAGGTACTTTGCCGTGCGCAAAAGCTAAAAACGTTAGCAGCTGCGACTATAGCGCCTCTGCACCTAACTAGTTATTAAGCGAAAGCTCAACTACCAGTATACTCAGCGATGAGGAATGTAATATCGTCTTCGAGGAAATCCATTCCTCCAGTTTTTGAAAGCACGTCTTGAAAAATATCTTCGCACAGAGTAGAAACATCCCTGGAACGATCCCCCGCTCGCTCTGCCAGATCCTCTTCAGAACAGATGAGCTTCCCCGTTCTGTCGCGCGCTTCCGTAAGCCCATCTGTATACAAAACTATACGATCTCCTGGATAAAGCTGTGCTGTGGAAACGTCAGATGTTGGAAGCAAATCCGCCATCAACATTCTTCCTTTCGGATTGAGAGACTCTGAACTGCCGTCTGCGCGTATGATCAACAATGGGTGATGACCGGCGCGCACGGTGGATAACTTTCCAGTAAACAAATCAATGTGCGCCATACCCATGGTAATAAAGTTTTCGCCCAGTTTGTCTTTCAAGCTACCATGAATGTGATAAATAGCTCCCTGCAAATCCTCTAGGTGACCGTACCAATCGCTCAGCGCCATCTTGACCATCGCTGCCAGAAACGCAGCGGGAACACCGTGGCCATTTACGTCGCAAATGAAAAGACCAAGAGACTGAGTGCGGGGATCATATCGCAAATCCACAAAGTCCCCACCAATCCGCATCATGGGCTGGTATCGAAAATCAATTTGAAAGCGCGGAATCTTTTCTGGCTTCGCAGGCAGAAGAGACATCTGAATCTTTTCAGCCACAGCAATCTGGTCTTCGAGTTCCTGCTTCTGCATGGCGATGATGCGCGTTCTCTCGATCACCTTTGCTTCTAGTTCTCGATTTGCCTGGTCCTTGATTTTCTCCACTGTAATCAAATGATTCATAGATTCGATCATGGCCGCCTGACGTTCCTGCGCCACCGCTACCAGAACGTAGGCAGTGGCCGTCACGACAAAGATGAATGCATCCAGTAGAATCAATGTATTGTTCAGAGACAGGCTTCCGCTCTCAGAATACACTGCAAACGGACCGCGGCCTCCCACAGTATGGAATACGGCGATCAAAGATAGAACGCAAATTCCAAGAGTGGCTCCGAAATCGCCAAAGCGGAGCGCGCACAACACAACAAATGGAACCGGCAAATAATAGATCGGAAAGTTGCGCATACACAGATTGAACGTCTCTGGATTCTTTGTGTCCGAACGTCATTCCTGCTGCCACGCAAGGCGATTCACCTGAGCAACTCATGTCAAACGTATAGACGTCCAGTCTGCGCGAAACGAAGAACT
>JAIBBM010000013.1 GCA_019694685.1 Leptospirales bacterium | reverse complement strand
TCCAGTGTCTCTTCGAGCGGCTCAAATTCCCAGTGGCGCGAAATTTCGGCCAGAAGCAGAGTCCCTTCCATCCACGCGAATTGATCTCCAATGCAAGTGCGCGGACCTCCTCCAAAAGGAAAGTACGCGAACTTAGGACGATCGGATGGTTCCTGCCAGCGCTCCGGGCGAAAAGAGAGAGGCTCTGCAAACCATCTTTCGTCTCGATGCACTGCAAATTGCGACATCAGAATAATGGATCCTTGCGCGATATCCCATTCTCCCAGAGTCACATCCGCCATGGCAGAGCGGCCAATCAACCACGCAGGTGGATACAGGCGAAGGCTTTCCTGGAATACATCCCGAGCGTAGGGTAGACTTGCGATTTGTTCGGGTGAAATGGGCGCGCCATCTTTTGCGACTCTGTCTGCTTCTTCCTGCAATTTATGCCTCACCTGAGGATGTTTTGCAAGAAGGTAGAAGGCCCAGGTCAATGCATTGGCAGTGGTCTCATGGCCGGCGAGAAAGAGAGTGAGGGCTTCATCGCGCACCTGTTCCAGACTCATCTTGCTATTGTCCTCTTCATCCACTGCGGCCAGAAGCATAGAAAGCAAATCACCGCGGTCCACTCCTTCGTGTTCTCGGATGATTCGATCAATGACGCGGAACAATCTTTCTCTGGCGCGGTTGAGTTTCCTTGTGGCAGGAAGTGGAAGCTTCGCGAGCAAGGGAGCAAATGGATTGGACACTCTTTCAAAAAGACTCAATGCATCGTGGAGTGCGCTTCCCACTTCGCGCGCATCTCCTGCCACATCCGCATCAAACAGAGTGCGCGCGACGATCGCCAGAGTCAGCTGCATCATCGCATCATGTAGATTGATATTTGCTCCAGCCTGGAGATTGCCGCTAAACTTGTGCGCTTCGCCTGACATGACCAGGCCGTAGTCCATGATCTTCTTTCTGTGAAAGGCTGGCGCCATCATTCGCCTCTGTCGAAGATGATGCTCTCCCTCTGACGTAAGAAGGCCTTCTCCCAGGAGCATTTTCGCGAGCTTGAGCGCTCTGCTCTTGTGAAAGCTTTTGGCCTGGACTACAAGCACTTCATGGATGAGTGCTGGATCGGAAAGGATGTATACTGGTTTTCCAGCGAGGTTGAGGCGAATGATGTCTCCATGTTTTTGCTTCGCGTCGAGTATAAACGCAAGCGGGTTCTTTCTGAATTGAAATAGATGCCCGACAATTGGCCATGAGCCCGCGAGAACGGGAACCTTCTTCATTTCTTCCTGTCAATGCGCGCCACGCAGTTGCCCCCGGATCTTTTGGCGGCATACAGCGCACGATCCGCCGCATCGTTGAGTTCTGTTCCAGTCTGGAAATCAGGGAAACTCACAACTCCGCTTGAAAACGTGGAGAAGAAATCTCCTTTATCTGAATGATGGCGAATCTGCGAAAAGGCACGGCGAATTCGATCGAGTGCGCGAACAGCCGCGTCTGTATCCAGACCATCAAAGATGACAGCAAATTCTTCTCCGCCGTATCTCCCTGCCGCGTCTACCCTGCGTATTCTCTGGCGGATGGTGCGTGCCAGACTCTGTATGACTCTGTCCCCGACAGGGTGACCGTATTCATCATTGACTCTCTTGAACTTGTCAATGTCCACCATACCAAAAGAGAACGTTTCATTCTTCCTTTTTGCGCGCTGGACTAGATCGTCTAACTGCTCCCGCACAGCAGTGTGATTGAGAAGTCCGGTCAGACTATCGCGAACCAGAAGAGAACGTAAAATGCGCGAGCGGTCCACCCTGGCCGCCACAGAAGAAATCAAACGATCCGGAGTCACAGGAAGAGGTAGAAAATCGTCTCCACCTTTGTTGAGTGCAGGCAGAATCCTCTGCATTTGAGTTTCTTCCGTAAGATAAATGATTGGAATGCTCTGGTTTGCTTCTTCCTGGCGAACCACCGCTGCGATCTCCATTCCCAGACAATCTGGATAGTAAAGATTCATAAGTATTAAGTCCGGCCTGAAATCCTGCAGAGAAAAGAACAGCCGCATTGGATCTGTGAGTATTTCCGTCATCATTCCCGCGGAATTGAGGATCTCTGCGTATCTTGCCGCAGTCTCCGTTTCCTGTTGAACAATGAGAATGCGATAGAGCTCGATTTCTTTTTTGTGAACGGTATTGTCGATGGCGCGAATGAGCGCACCTGCATCTGCCGGTTTTTCAAAGTATGCGTTTCCACCAAATCGAACCGCGCGCACTCGAGTTTCAATGTCTCCGCGATCCGACAAGAATATGATGGGAATAGAATGCTCATTGAGCATCTGAATTTCCGCAAGCACCATGGCCATATCGCCTTCTGGCTGAGACAAATCTACAACCATGACAGCCGGAACTTTGCGCCTGCATTCTTCGAGCGCGGACTCTATCTTTTCAAAAGCAAGCACTCTGTAACCGCTGTAATGAATCTGAGTGGAAACGTCCGAGCGAAGTGCCGGATCCCCTTCGATGAGAAAAACCAGAGGTAATTCTTCAGGTACGCTTGCGTCCACTGCAGTGGAGCCCGCGTAGATTATTGGCTCATCCATCGCGGCCTGATCATACGGGCCCGCCTGGTTTTGGAAAGTAGAAAAGATTAGAAGCGGAATGTAACGGCAGCGTGGAATAGTTCTATATTGGCACTTCTTTGCGTGAGATGATTTTGGTAGTAGTCATACGCCCCGATCGCTCCTGAAAGTCCAAGGCCCAGAGCAAACACTCCCATGGTTTCTCCTCTCGAAAACCCACCCGCGCTCTGGCCTTTGGCAGCGCGAAACAGGCCGTAGGAAGCGGCCGCCGTAATGGGAAGTGAAATAAAGAAAACAATCTGGAATCGTCTCAGGTCGCTTTCTGGTTCTTCCTGTTCAGGCCCGGCATATGGAAAATGATCCACGCCGAATTGTCTGAGCATTTCTTTTTCTCTCCAGACTCTTTCGCGCCCGCCAGCAGGCAAGTCGTCGTAGTCTGCTTCATCGTATCTGCTTGCTTTCTTTTGTTTGTTGCGCGAATCCATGAATTTTTGCGCATCCACGTCTCCGGAGAACAAATAGAGAGCCGCCGGATTGGATGGTTCCTTGAGTCCGGGAACGGATACAGGAGGTCTATATCTTGGATCGCGGGGAGTGGGTCTTCGTTCCTGCAGTGCGGGCACGGTGCCTGCACCTGGAAGGATCGAGTTGTTAGACGTACCGGGTGTGTCTGGTGTGCTTCCGGTCGTGGGGCGCGTATCCGTGGATAATTGCGCTGAGAGAGGAAGAGCCATCACCAGCACAGATACGGCAACAAGAGTACGAATCATTCAGAAAGTCCCGGGCAATAGTTTCGCAAGCTTCTTCAGTTGTTCCGGATTTCTCTTTTCTGGCGCCGTGATGACTGCATTTTTGATGCTTCCCTTGAGAGGATTGGCTCCCTCTCCAAGAAGTGGAATGAGTTCTGCCAGAAGTTTTCGCGCACTCTCTGCGTTTGCGTTGAGATGGCCGATTACAAGTTCGGTGGTCACTGCCTCTTCATGTTCTTTCCACGCATCGTAGTCTGTGGACATGCAGATCATCTGGTAAGGAATTTCAGCTTCGCGCGCGAGTTTTGCCTCAGGCAAAACACTCATGTTGATGATGTCTCCGCCAATGCTGCGATATAGTTGTGATTCTGCACGAGTTGAAAATGCGGGACCTTCCATGCACACGACCACTTTGTCTGCATGCAGTTTTAATCCGTTGACCCGGGCTGCTGCCTGCTTCACCAGAGTGGCCAGTTGCCCATCGAACGGGTCTCCAAAGGTTGCATGGACCACGACTCCGTTTTCGAAATATGTGGATGCGCGAATCCCTTTGGTGCGATCAATGATCTGTACAGGTAGGACAAAATCGCGGGGTGCAATTTCTTCGCGAAGAGATCCAACGGCTGAGAAGGCGATGATTTGCTCTACCCCGAGCATTTTAAGAGCAGCTATGTTTGCGCGAAAGGGCACTTCCGAAGGGCTGTAGACATGTCCGCGGCCATGGCGAGAGAGGAACGCGACTCGTTTGCCTGCATATTCGCCGATTACGATTGCGTCCGATGGTTTTCCCCAGGGAGTTTCCGGCGTTACTTCCGTTTCTACGCGAAGACCTTCCAGTCCGTAGAGTCCGCTGCCGCCAATGATGCCAATTTTCGCTGATTCTGCCATGGGATGAACTCGCCAGTTCGGGCAAGCCTGTCATTTTCTTTTTCTTGCCTCCATCGCTGTCAAAAATTTTCATGGGAACTGTAAGTTCCGACGACTTTTCAGACAGGCGTCGCCCAAAGATGGAATCAAAACAAAGCGATCAGAGGGGAGCTGAAGAAGTTCACATTCCTCTCGAAGTAGTCCAGCAAGCCGGGTCGGGCATTTCGGGCCTGCTTGCTGCGTCTGAAGTTGAAACCACTCTGCTGTTGCTCAATGCAATCGCAGACGGAGTCATTGGCCTCAATCGATCTGGTATGATCATCTACGCCAATCAGTCTGCGCGCGGGCTACTTGGTTATTCGTCCGCAGAACTCATGGGTCGTAGACTCGACGAGTTTCTGATTCCACCTCAGTCCATTGAGAAAATTTTAGATCCAGTTCTGCAGGGAGACGTTGTCTCCACAGATGAGACCATCTTGCTTTCGCGCAAAGCGTCTACTATGGATGTAATCATCACAGGCGTGCCTCTGATTCAGCATGGCCAGGTTTCCGGAGCCCTGGTGATCTTTCGCGATATTACGCCTGGAATTTTATTGAATCGTTCTCTGAAAGAACGTGAGGAAATTCTTCGCGGTATCTTCTATATATTACCGTCCGGCATTATGCTCATGGGGCAGGATGGTCGCATTGTTCGAATCAATGAAGCGGCAAGAGGCCTTCTATCTCTCGGTCAGGCAGAACTGCGCGGAGAACCTTACCCGGCGACTCTCTGGCAGGCGCAGGACCTGGACGGGAATGAAATCCCAATCGAAGAAGCGCCTTTTCAAACAGCTCTTCAGAGCGGACTACCTGTGGTCGGAAAAGTTTTGCGCCTGGGCTATCATCCCAACGAGCGTTTTGTATTGATGTCTTCGAGTCCACTCAATGTTCCCGGAGCGCCCGAATCCAGAATGGTTGTGACCACGGTCACGGACGTAAATCAACAGCTCAAAGTACAGAGCAGACTCGAAACTGCCGTCTCTCTCAACAATCTACTCAAGAATCTACTCACAGAGACTGTCCCCGAAGAGACAGTGGACACAGCTCTTCGCGGTGTGTGCGAACTCATGAATGCGGATCTCGCACTCCTCGGGCTTCTCGATGACGAGCGCAAGCAAATCACTTACGATCACATCCTCGGATTCCCGGAAGTGTTTCGCGGATACACCAGACCCTTCAGCGGAAGCATTTGCGAAGAAATGTTCGCGCGAAAGATGCCTGTGACCATCGCAAAATACTCTGCAGATCCACGGAGAATTGATGCACTCGTTCGCGCGGGTGCCATGACCATGCTCGCAGCCCCCATTCTAGCCGATCAGGAACTCATTGGTTCTATTCTCATGTTTCGCAAAGTAGAGCGTCCCTTTGAATCTACGGACGGCGAAAGCCTCATGACACTTACGCCTGTGTTGTCCGCGGCGCTTTATAAAGCAACCTACGAAAGAAAGTTGAGAGAGCTGGCAACCAGTGACCCGTTAACCGGCATCTGGAATCGCAGAGTCGTCTACGAGCATCTGGATATGGAAATAGAAAGATGTCGCAGATACGGCGCGAGCTTGAGCATTCTTGTGCTGGATCTGGATCATTTCAAGCTGGTGAATGACACATACGGCCATCAGGCAGGAGACGCAGTTCTTATTACATTCTCTCAGCTTCTGAGAAGGCTCACGCGCAGAACAGACATGGTGGGCAGAAGCGGTGGAGAAGAGTTCATGGTGATCTTACCGGACACTTCTCTTCAGGGAGCACTCAAGACTGCAGAGAAGATTCGAGTCGATTTTGAACATTCGCCTACTCAGTACAGAGATCTGACCATTCCAGCGACTGTTTCCATTGGATGCACTGAATATATACGCGGAGAGTCTTTTGAAGATTTCTTCGGAAGAGTGGATCGATTGCTTTATCGCGCGAAAGCGGCGGGAAGAAACCAGGTAGTCGTAGACGATTAGTCGGAGAGTCACATGATCGACGTAGTCAGAAACGGGCATATCCTGGAGCTTTACATCCAGACCAATGATACAAATTCCATGGGTCTCGAATTCTTCAGGGCCCTGGGCGCAAACATAGAAGAAGCAGAAGTAGATAGAGGCATCAAGGCTGTGATGCTTTCAAGTAGAAATGAAAAGTTTTTTTCCAATGGTTTTGATCCTTCTATCTTCATTGGGCGCAGCCGCGAAGACGTGTATTCTGTTCTACAATCTGCCCTGGATGCGTCAGGCAAAGTGCTCTTTTCAAAAAAACCAGTCGTTTGCGCTATGAATGGGCATGCTATGGGCGTGGGCGCTGTGCTTGCGATTTTTTCAGATTACAGAATTCTAGTGGAGAAGAAGGGAAGAATCGGATTTCCAGAATCTCTCATCGGAATCAACTTTCCTTCTACATCTGCTTACGTGCTTACCCAGCTTGTTGGAATCAGGACCGCGCGCGATCTTTTGTACAGTGGTCGCGCTCTGAAATCGGATGAAGCTCTGTCTCTTGGTCTCGTAGATGAAAGTGCATCCCCCGAGGAAGTGCTCCCGAGGGCTCGTGCCTGGTGTGCTCAGTTTGAAAACATGGCACCCGAATCCGTCACGGGAATTAAGGTGGCACTGAGAGATTCTCAACGAGTGATCGCAGCAGAACTGGCTTCCAATGATCTTGAATTTCTGGCAGAGGCGGTCATGTCGCCTAACGGTCAGGAAGGTATGCGTTCCATTCTGGAAAAAAGAAGACCAAAGTTTAGCTGAACTATCTGGCAGCTGCGACGCGATTTTTGCCAGCCTTCTTTCCTTCCAGAAGCGCTGCGTCTGCGCGCGACAGAAGGGTTTTTAGAGAATCCGTTTTCTTGTCCACGGTGGCAGTGCCCAGACTCAACGTTACCTGAAGGTCTCCTTTCCCCGTGAACTTCAGTGATTCTTTTTCTATTCTCTTTCGAATTCTCTCTGCAACGTCGCGTGCTCCGCGAGGAGGCGTTTCTGGAAGCATCACGGAGAATTCGTCTCCACCGTATCTTCCAATGATATCCACTTCGCGCAGACTGCTCTTGCAAAGAGTTGCAATGCGTGTGAGTATTTCGTCTCCAGCCTGATGACCGTATAGATCGTTTACCTGTTTGAAATAGTCGATGTCTATCATGAGTGCGGAAAGCGGTCTCTTGTATCTGCGCGATCTTTCAAATTCCACGGATGCAAGGTTCATGAAGTGAGCTCTGGATAGTAGCCCGGTCACAGAATCCACGGTTGCCATTTCGTGCATTTCTGAAAAGAGGCGAATGTTCTCAAGGACCATGCCGATCTCGGATGCAACCGTGCGCAAAATGTCCACTTCATCCTGCGGAAATCGTTCTGACCTTCGAAGCAACAACAGTCCGCGGGGAACGGAGCGAGAGTGCACTGGCACTGCGACCAGGTGTGCACGATCTGTCTGAAGAATGGACGGTTCGCTTTTGTCCATGGCTCTGGTCATCTCTGCCAGGTCCAGAGATCCACCGTTTGATTCCGCATCGGGAATTGTAAGTTCGTCTTTGGCCGACTTGAGAAGTAGACGCACCTGGTCTGCTCTGACTATATCAGGCAAAGACACTTTTACATGTTCTATAAGTTCATTGTGATTGAGTGTGGAGCTAATCTTCGCCGTCAATTGTCTGAGAGCTACGGCAAGCTGCTGGCTTTGTTGTTTTTCTCGCAGGTCAATGAGGATTCTATCTTTCTCTCGCCTCATCTCATTGATTCTTTCTCCAAGAGCCAGAGAGAGGAGCACCACTTCTAAAGATGCTGCAACTTGCACGCCGTAATCCGTTGCGAAATTCACGGGAGCCACACCGACCGTTCGAAGAATCAATAGAACAGTTGCTGCCACAAGCACAGACCACGCCACCACGTAGTAGACTGCAATCCGATCTCCCTGAATGGCCCGATACGTTGCACTTGCGATGAGTGCCACGGCCATCACCAGTGCTAGATAAACCGTCACCTTGTACGCGAGGAAGTACGATGCGAAGACTGCGAAGAAGGAAGTGATGAGAGCAAATCTGCGAAGCCACACCAGGCCCCGATCCAGGCGTGGAGATCTTTCTTTTGTAAGTAGAAGTGCCTGAACGAATTGGATAGAGAAATATCCGGCGAGGTTCAGGAGCACAGGATAGCTTCTTTTTGCAATCACCGGCGACTCCGGAAAAAACCAGACATAGCTAAAGCCGTTGATATGAAACACGACCAGGAAATGAGTGAACAGGATGGCAAGAACGTAGTAGATGTATGCGCGCTCGCGTATGGCGATCCACAGGAACAGATTGTAAATCAACATTACTATCGCAACGCCGTAGTAAGATCCCAGGACGAGTTGCTTTAGCCTGTCTGCCTGATGAAAGTTATCTGCGTCCCAGAGGTAGACCGGAAGCTGGAACGTGCCCTCCTGCTCGAATCGCATATACAGCGTGCCTTGAAAATAGGGCGGAAGCTCAACCGGGAATACATAGTTCTCGTGTGCAACTGCGCGAGTGCTGAACGGATAATTTCTTCCAGATACATATTCGTGAAAGAGTCTCCCTTCTGGAACGTAGAGACGAACATCGTCTAGATGAGGCATGGCCACTTCTACCATCAAGCTTCTGGGAGAAGGGGAGGGGTTTGCCAGATCGAATCTGGTCCAGTATGCATCATCTGTCATTCCAAAGTTCGGGATGGGAGAAGGAGCAGCCTTAAATTCGCTCGCGAAATCGGGTGCAGTGACTTCTTTGATTGTCAGTCCGCGGTCATGCGCGATTCCCATATACGGCCCAAGCAGTACCGGATCTTTTCCGGGTAGAGGGGCTGCGACCAGTGTGCCGGCTGCCAGGAACAAGAGGATGGCTGCGCGAAAAAGCACGCGATGAGCCTGAAGACGGGAGGTTGTTGTGTCGATTCTTTTTCGAATTCAGGACGAAATTGAATTAGTTTAGATTTTAAAACTGATTCGGCTAACGGCTGCATGTCTGGGGCAACCGACCAGATGATCGTTGACCATCCCTACCGCCTGCATATGAGCATACATGATGGTGGATCCAACGAACTTGAAGCCCCTCGACTTTAGATCCTTGCTGAATGCGTCTGATTCCTTCGTTGTCGCAGGCACCTGTCCTATGGCCTTCCAGCTATTTTGTTTTGGCTTTCCGTCTACAAATTGCCACTGGTATTGATTAAAACTCCCGAATTCTTCCTGAACTTTCAGAAATGCTTTCGCATTCGTGATCGCAGACTCTACTTTCAGACGATTGCGTATGATTCCTTCAAAACCCAAAAGGGATTCTATTTTTCTTTTTGGGAATGTCGCCACTTTCTCTGGATCAAATTGAGCGAATGCTTCCGCGTAGCCCGCTCGCCTTTTTAGAATCGTAATCCAGCTCAGGCCTGCCTGAGCGCCTTCGAGGATGAGAAACTCAAATAGCTTCTTGTCTTTTGTCTGCGGCACACCCCATTCGGTGTCATGGTATTTCAACATGACGGGATCTTTCAGGCACCACGGGCATCGATCTTCTTTATCGCGGATCATAGTGGGCGAAATGTTCGGACTCCGCCGAGTCGATTCAGGGAAAGGTCCGGTTGTTGTTCGAATTGAACGTGACTTCCTGCCGCTTTTACTGTGTTTTCGTCGCACAAAATGGTTTCTGCGCGAACCATCATGCGAGCCGCCAGGTTTACGTTCACTCCGTGCATCGTATACTCGCAGCGTGTGTTGTTTCCCACTGTTCCGCAGAACGCACGGCCTGTGGCCACTCCAATCGATGCGTCGTGGCCGATGGCAGCCAGGGCTGTTCGAATGTCGCGCGCTGCCTGAATGCCGCGTAACGGGTCATCTTCATGAACCAGCGGTGGAAGGCCGAATGCGGCCAGGAGGATGGCTCCTTTTTCATCCACACCAAATCGATTGATGCTTCCCTCGTAACGATACACACACTCTTGCATGACCAGCATGACTACCTGCACCGCCGCCAGAGATGTTTCCGCCGAGAATTTGAATCCTCTAACTTTGCAAAAAAGTACAGTCACAGGTCGCAGTTCTGCGCGCATATTTCCACTTCGCACAAGAAGTGCGCGCGGAACATAAACGCTGAATGCATCCTCCGCACCTTCTACAATATCAGATCTCTTGAGTGGACCAGGAAGCTCCGCTGGAAACGCGGGACGAACGAGCAATTTTTTTCCGTGCCTTTTTGCAAGTCCAGAGCCTGACAGGACTCTGGCTGCTGCCGGAGATACAATGACCTGTCCAGGGTCTGCATGTGTGGCAGACTGTCCTGATTCGCTCATGGGAAGGCCCGCGATTAGAAACTCCCATCTGTCTCTGTATCCGCCCAGGTGAAGTTCGTGCATATTGCCCGCGCTTACTCCAACACGCAGTGCCAGTAGTTCGCCTGGAGCCACTTCGAAACGATGCAGTTCTTTTTGTATGACGAGGCCGCAGTGGATGGCAGCAAGTAGAGACTGCGACATTGCATTTTCGTTTTCCCAGATGGCAAAGACTGCGTCGCCGGCAAACTTTACAATGTCGCCTCCGTTGGCAGTGATGATGTCTACGAGTTTTCCAATGTAAATGTCCAGGTACTGTGCGAGCTTCTGGACTCCGTTTGCCGGATCTTCTGTATTCAGCCTTTCTGCGAGTCCGGTGAAGTTCTGCATGTCTGCAAACAGAACCGCTCCGGCAAAGCTTCTGGAGACCGGTTCATCCGGGCTGCCTGGATTCTCTGCGAGGTGGCGCAGAAGTCTTTGCGAAGCATACTTCGCAAGGTCTCTGGGAGGATGAGGACTGTTCAAAGATGCGCCTGCTGAGATGCGGCGGTCTGGATCGATCACGGTCAAGCCAGAAATCCTTCAACTGGACATGGTGTAAGAGACTCGTTTGAGCTCTCTAACCACACGAGTGTAGTACTCCGGATTCCAGATCATTTCCTCAAGCTCAGGATCTAGAATGGATATCATTTCCCCAGGACTCCAGGCAAGCACCTCTCCCTCTGAGTTACGGATTCTTCCTTCCGCCAGAGCGTGCGAAATGGCCCGTGCTCCAAATTTTCTGAGGTCGCGGATGAGGGCGCGAAAGTGTGCTTCTCGAACCGGATCATAAAACTGAAACGCGCGATGAAAGAGAAGAGCATCATGAAAGTATTCTGGAATGTTGAAGGCACCTTTTGCTCCAACTCCAAGCGCCAGATTCGTGATGAAGTCCGTGACATGAGTGAAGATTCCAAGACCAGGCAATTCCTGCCCGGGAAAGAGTTTTTCTTTTTTGTAGGATCGAATCCGCGGATGGCGAGTCATCAGCCAATCAATGTAGAGTAGTTTTCTCTGCGGCGCACCTGGATGCAGGCGAAATCGAAAAGAAGAAAGCTTGAGGCGAATGTGAATGAGAATTTCGCCTTTCTCTTTTACAAAGATTCTTTGATCCTGATCGGAGAGATACTGTAGCTCCAGCTCAGTGCGATCGTATCCTTTTTCTTTCAGAGCGTCAAAGATCCCGGACCACGCCATCAGCTCGTGTATTTCAGATTCTGCGAACTTCGCAAAAATGCGCGGAACCGGAGTATCTCGAACCAGCGGGCCGCCGTGCAGTTCTTCTGCCAGTTCAACTTCGTCTAGACCGGAGAGTTCAATTCTCTTGTCCGGCTCCTTGCCTAATTTGAACCAGTCTAGAAATCCCATATTACCTGAATCGAGCGAGCACTTCGCACGTCTGAAAATGAAGGTCAATCGTATCGAGCGTGTTCTCTGCGTATCCACCCGCAAGGAGCGTGACCATCGGAACTCCCGGAAGGAAATCTCTCACAACGCGATCTCTTTCCGCCATGCCTCTTTTTGTAAGAGCGATTCCACCCAGCCTGTCGTGTTCGTATGGATCCACCCCGGCCAGATAGTAGATTAGATCCGGTTCAAATTGTTCCTGAATCTCCTTGAGTGCCTGCGAAAGAAGGGTGAGGTATTGCTCATCTCTGCAACCAGTCTCCAGTCCAATGTCCAGATCGCTCTGTTCTTTGACGGGGTAGTTGTTTTGTTCGTGCATGGAGAAGGTAAAGACTGTGTTATCTCCGTGAAAGATCTTCGCATTGCCGTTGCCCTGGTGAACGTCCAGGTCGATGATGAGCGCGCGTTTGATCTTCTTTTCTTTCTGAAGCATGCGAACGCTGATGGCCACGTCGTTCAAGTAGCAGAAACCTTCCGCGTGATCTGCGTACGAGTGATGAAAGCCACCACTGAGGTTCATGGCCAGACCGGATTCAAGGGCGAGTCTTGCGGCAAGAGCCGTTCCGCCGCTTGCGAGATAGAATGCGTCCACAATCTCGCGGTTCAGCGGGAGCTCACTTCTGTGAAGGCGATTGGACATGGTCAGGGAGTTGAGGTCTGCCAGGAATGCTCTGGAATGAACCAGGGCGGCTTCTTGAGGCGTCAGGGGCTCCGGTTCGACGAATTTGTGCTTCTTGAATTTGGAGTTATCCACGAGGCGTGAATAAAGAAAGCCGAACTTCACGGACGGGAAAACGTGAGGCCCCAGGTCCATGTCGTAGTCCGACGAGTAAACGAAGATGGGCAAAGGCTCTGAGTTCTTTTTTTGCATGACGCCAGAGGTACGTTCGGTCAATGTGAAGCGGCCCTTGAATCTGTAAAACAGTAAAGCGAAGCATGCCAGAAGAGACCCGACAACCAGACGCACCCATAGACAAGAAACGCATCGCCCTCATGGAGGGTACGTGCGGTGTGCCCGATCGCGTTTCTATCCGCGGCCAGGTAGTGGATATTCCCGTAACAGAAAAGGAAATGAAGTCAGACTGGGACATGTTCCTCGGGCTGCCCAGGATTGCCCGGGAAACCATTCGACCTCTACAAGATGTAGGTATGGGTGGAGTGCGCCGGGCACGCCTTCAGGCGGAGGTTTTTCCAGAACATCGGGACGGAGTCAGCCCACCTCTCTGGGTTTCAGATACATTTTCTACCAATGACAATAGTTTCTTTTCCACGACCGCACAAAAGCTCTCTTCTGGAATCTATGCGGTTCGTCTGACCTTGCGCGGCATTGATTCTCTTCGCCAGAGTGTTGCTGATTTTGCATTCATGCCTTCACGCCAGAGTCTGACTCTGAAGACGGATGTGATCATTGGAGAAGGTAGATTTCGAGTTCTTCCCCGGGACTATACGGGATGGATTGTAACTTCAGACATTGATCAGACGTTCCTGGATACAAAGCTCGATTCTCGCGGCGGTCTCATGCAGACCCTCTTTGAAATGCCTTCCGAGAAAAGACCTCTTCCCGGTATGGCCGAACTCATGAGGAAGATTACGGATCGTAATATTCCTCTGCATTTTATTTCTGCCTCCCCGCATTTCTTTCGCAGGAGCTTCAACGCATTGTTTGCGTTTCACAATATTCCAGTCACAGGTCTTCGCCTGAAGTATTTGCAGGGAGTATTCGAAGAAGCGCGAAAGAAATTGTTTGAGAGTCTACTTCACGTTACGGATTATCTTCAGGCCGGAGTCGGCGGTGCCATGGATCGATCCATGAAGTACCTCAACTCAAGTCTGCAGAGTCTCTTCGATCAGGTGGGATACAAATTAGAAGCGATTCTTGAAAACCGTTTGATCCAGCCTACGGGTTCGCGCGAAATTCTCATGGGAGATAACACGGAAAGTGACTATTTCATTTTCACTCTCTACCAGGTTCTACTTACGGGCAGACTCCGCGATGACCAGCTTGTGGACTATCTCTATCATCTTCGATTTCACGGCCGCGAAGCGCTCACTCGCGACTATTCTGTTCGCATTGCAAAACTCACGACGGAGAATCTCCAGATTCATGGTAAGATCAATCCTGTAGAACATGTATGGATCAATCAGGCGTACGCTTCTCCGGATAATGAGGAAGCAGAGAAAATGATTCGCGAAGCCCTTCCAGAAGACGCATTCAAATGGGGAACCATCAAAAAGCCAATCGTCGTCAAGGGTGGACTTGGATTCGCAGTGCACGCACTGGACGTTGGTCTCATCGATCCGGATCAATTTCGCGCAGTGTGGAAATCCATGGAAGGTCGCAAACTCGGTGAACTGGAATTGAATCAAGCATTCCTGGAAACCATCGTAAAGTCCATGCCCTGGACCAGGTATAGTGCGGAGCAGGTGCTCGGATATGCCGTCTAACGTCTTACTTTTGCCCGCGGCAATTCAGTAGTGCAGATCAAAAGACAGGATAGGATTGTTTTTCTTCGCAGCTTGCTCGCAAATTTCGCAAGCGTTCGAGTGGAAGGTGCGGCCAATCTTCCCGCGTCAGGTGGCGCGGTCATTGTCTGCAATCATACGGATCTTTCAGACGGACTCATCCAGCTCCTGTATACTCCGCGCCCTCTCGTGTTTCTTGCGAAATCGGAACTCTTTGAATCCGGGGGAAATCTGCGGATCTCTGATATCATAGAGGGCAACGAATTCTTTCGTCAGTTTCCATCTGACATACTGGCGGATATGATGAACCTCGCGGGCCAGTTTATCCAGGACGTAGATGCCATGCCAGTCATTCGAGGGTATCGCGGAGTGCACAGGCGTGATGCCGCTGCTTATTATAGAGAACTCGCAGAAAGTGTGGTGAAGCGCCTGACGGCAGGGGAGCTCGTTGCCATCTATCCGGAAGGCAGGAGATCTACATCTGGAGAGCTTCTTCCGTTCAAAGGATTTGCGGCTCGCATGGCATTGCTTGCTCGAGTGCGTGTAATTCCCTGCTGCATTCAGGGCAACACGGGTCTGGCAAGTCCTCGTCTTATGGAAAAGAATTCTCCGCGATCCGTGATTTACAAAATCGGACAATCGATCTTGCCCGAAGAGTTTCCGGAGGGTGGTGGCAAGTATGCAGTGAAACGATTGACGCAAAAAATTGAAGCCAGAGTGAAGGAGCTCTCGGGCTGATGTTTTCTCATCGATTCTTAACTCTTCTGACTGGATTTCTTTTCTTCGGCGGAATGCTGATGATAGGATATTTTACAATTGCCCGGCAGAAAGAGCAGGGGCTTCGCTCTCCTGAATTCTATTTGCTGGAGCTGGAAACAGCAGAAGGCCTCAAGGTGGGCGCTTCGGTGCAGATTCTGGGAGTGCCTTCGGGCGTAGTCGATTCCATGTACTACGTTCCTCCAGAGGATTCGGGTGAAACAAAAGTTCTCGCTGTGCTTGCGATCACTCGTCAGGTACCCATTTACTCCAACTATAGAATCATCACTCGATTTCCAACTGCTCTGGCAGCCAAGGTAGTTGAAATCAATCCAGGTACGCGGACCAATGGGGCTTTTCAGGTGCAACCCAGGTTACTTGGTTCGCATGAGCTCGTGAATTTGAAAACATCCGGTATCATGCCAGAGGCCGGAGCCAATGTATTGCGCGCAGCCAACTATGATGATCCGCTCTATCTGATTGCAACCAGTTTGACTGAAAATCGCAGATCGCTTCGCAAGATCGCTTCTAACGTGGCAGAGATTACTGAAAAAATGAATTCAGGAAACGGAACCATTGCAGCACTCCTCAACCGGGGGGACCTCGTGAACAACACGAATGAAATCTTGCGCGGGTCCTTGATTTTGATTCAGGAAATTCGTGAAGGTGTGGAAGATACGAGAGAGAGCAAAGCTGCGATCGATTTTATTTCAGTGGTGACCGCATTCGTTGGCCTGAAATAGAAGTCGTTCGCCATTGATTGCTTGTTTTTTTCATTTGCAGTGCCACGCGCGCGGTGCTTCCTTAGTTTATGGCCCGAGAGTTTGAAATTCCGTTGTTCTATCGATCGCCTATTCTATCCGTTGTGAAGAATGCGCGCAAGAACCAGGATAGGCATAAGCGAGATTTTGCGCCGTCTGTGCTGGATCTTGGAAGTATGAGATTCAAGCTCGCTCGACACTTTGGCTTTTGCTATGGCGTTGAAAACGCTATCGAAATCGCCTATCGCGCCATAGAGGAGAATCCGGGGAAACGCATCTTCCTGCTGAGCGAAATGATCCACAATCCTCAGGTGAATCGTGATCTAACAGATCGCGGTGTCCAGTTTTTGATGAAGACGGACGGAACAAAGCTCATCCCGTTTGAGGAGCTCAGAAGCGACGATATCGTAATTGTTCCTGCATTTGGAACCACCCTGGAAATGTTCGATAGTCTGGCAAAAATCGGAATTGATCCACAAACTTACAATACTACCTGTCCGTTTGTGGAGAAAGTCTGGAACAGATCGGAGCAAATGGGTTCGCAAGGTTACACGATCATCATTCACGGTTTTGATAACCATGAAGAGACTCGCGCAACTTTTTCGCATGCAAGAAGAAGCGCACCCTCTGTCATGATTCGCAACATGCAGGAGGCGATTCGTCTGGCCGCGTACGTTCGAGGGGAAAGAGACTCTGCTTCTTTTTTTGAAGAATTTCCAGGTCGCTATTCGATTGGCTTCGATCCAACAAAAGATTTTGAAAGAATTGGAGTCGTCAATCAGACCACAATGCTTGCAACTGAAACCCAGGAAATTGCAGACTATCTCAAGAACGCGGTGATCGCGCGAGCAGGGGCCGGGAATCTCTCTTTTCATTTTGCGGATACTCGCGATACGCTTTGCTATGCCACGTCCGAGAACCAGGAATCTGTCTATGGGCTGCTAGAGTCAGGTGGCGACCTGGCCGTGGTTGTGGGCGGATACAATTCTTCCAATACATCTCATCTCGTAGAGCTGTGCGAGAAGAAGCTGCCCACTTACTACGTAAAGGATGCGGAGGAGATTCTCTCCCGGGACCGGATTCGTCATCTGGATCTGGCCTCAGGCAAGATCATAGAAACAGATGGGTGGCTTCCTGTAAGTTCGTCGCGGCCAGTGGAGATCCTGGTGACCGCGGGTGCCAGTTGCCCGGATGCCGTGGTGGATCGTGTGATCGACCGTATGGCCGCTCTGGCTGGACTCCGGGATCGCATAGAGGATGCGCTGCGTGTTTTCGCTTGACCAGGCAAACTCTGGAAAGAGGCTTTCACTGTGAACTGGTTCCAGAACGTACTTGTCGGTATCTTATTCTTTGGCGCACTCGCCCTGGCCGGCTTCTTTACGATCATCTCGGAAGCGGGCCCTTTTGCAAAGAAAGGCAATCTGCTGGTTTTGTATTTTGACAATGCGGATGGAGTGAAGGTTGGATCTAGAGTTACTGTTCTGGGTGTGCCTGCCGGGGTTGTGACGGATCTGGCTCTCATTGGAGTGGATAAGGCCGGGCTCCCGCTTAAAGAAGACTCTCCAGACATCGTCGCGCAGAAAGTTGCCGTTACGGCTGAGATTCGTCGTCCGGTAAAATTCTATAGCAATTACAAGATCGCTGTTAAAAATGAAACCATTCTATCCGGTAAGATCATCGCCATCGATCCGGGGTCCGTTCGTCCCATGGAAAATGGTAAAATTCCTGAACTAATCAGTGTGCTGGCTCCATCTACTACTGATTTGCAGAAGGAGCGCAAGAGCGCTCTCGAGCATCGTCTGGGACAGAAGGGTGGATTCGTGGATCTCCAGGGGGAAAGCTCAGGAGATCCTCTGGCCGGCCTTTCTGAAATGATTTCAGAAAACAGAACGGACATTCGTCGTACTCTAAACAACGTTGCAGAAATCACAACCAAGATCAATCAGGGCAAGGGTACTCTGGGGCTTCTCGTAAATGACGATGAACTTCATCGCAATGCGAATACAGTCTTGACGGACGCGCAAATTGTTGTGCGCGAGTTGCGCGAAGGTCTTGAGGATACTCGTGAGCAGGCGCCAGTTAACAGCTTCCTGCGCGCGGCTCTGACCGCATTTTAATTCTGAAGGCAACTCGTGCTCTACAATAGCATTGAATATTTCTTATTTCTTTCCGTACTTCTTGTAGTTTATTGGAAGGCACCTCAGAAAGCTCGCAATCCAATTCTGATTGTTGCGTCACTTGTCTTCTATGCATACTGGTCCATCGCCTTTCTACTGCACTATGTCATTATCCTGGCGTTGAACTTTCCTCTCTTTCTGGCCATCCTCAAGAATAGATCCAAATGGGCCATGAGAGCAGCGCTAGTTCTCGATTTTGGAAACTTAATATTCTTTAAGTATTTCTATTTCATGATTCGAACTATTGAGAATTTCGTTCCGGCAGAATATCGCGGGACGCTTTCTCAAATCAACCCGGACAACGGTGAGATTCTTCCTATCATCATTCTGCCTCTCGCAATTAGCTTCTACACTTTTCAGATTGTTGCCTTTCACGTGGATGCGTACCGCGGGGAAGTCACAGAGGCGCCTGGGTTCTGGAAATATTTTCTCTTCATTAGCTATTTTCCTCAGCATATTGCGGGCCCGATCATTCGACACCATCACCTTCTCAAGCAGTTAGATGAACCACGCGATCCATCAAAAGTAGATGTGCATCGCGCACTGGCACTCATTGGTATGGGTGTGTTCAAGAAAGTGATCATCGCAGATACGTTTGCCGGCATGGCGGCGCAAATCACTCGGAACCCGGAAAAGTATGACCCGGCATTCGTGATCCTTGGAAGTGTGTTTTTTGCGATTCAAGTTTATTCTGATTTCGCGGGGTACTCCGATATCGCTCGTGGATCTTCTCTCTTGCTCGGGTTTGAACTTCCTGTGAATTTTCGCGGGCCTTTTTTTCAGCTCAGTTACCAGGAGCACTGGCAGAGGTGGCACATCACACTGTCTTTCTGGTTGAGAGACTATCTCTACATTGCTCTGGGTGGGAATCGCCAGGGCAAATTTAGATCTCATCTCTACCTTCTCATCACGTTCATACTCGGTGGTCTGTGGCACGGCGCGGGCTGGGGCTTTGTGATCTGGGGGACTCTGGTGGGTTCTCTTCTGGTTCTCGAACGCATTTGTCGTGATTTAGGATGGATCTCGGTTCAGGAGACGTGGGGCAGGCGTGATCAGGAGTCGAGTAAGTCTTACAGCATTCGCACGGTGCGAAACCTGTCGCGCATGTCTTTGATCTTCGGTTTGATTGTGGCCGGAGGTATTTTCTTCAACGCCGGCCTCGATGTATCGGTGGCTATGCGCAACTTCACTGCGATTTTTAACCCGGAAGCGGATACAAAAGAGTTTGGTCTGAACTCCTGGCACGGACTCTTGTTTCTTGCATTCTTGTTTCTCCACTGGCTCGAGTATCAGGACTTTGCTCCTGTCTTTCGCCTGCGCGAAAAGTATACGCATCTGGAGAGACCGGTCATTGCAATTTCCGCTGTGCTCTTGATGTTCCTGATGAGCTGGAAGGCAGCGGGAAATACTTCCTTCGTGTATTTTCAATTTTGAGGCAGAGATGAAGAATATCTATTTTGTAGTGGGTCTTTCTGTTCTTCTTCTGGCCATAGACAAGGTGGCTTTGATCCCAGCATTTCGTCAGTGCTGCACCACTGCATCGAGTGTAAGCGTATTTCGTCTTTCTCTGGACTCAGACTTCACGCAGGACGCGGCCATTGAACGCCTTCGCGCTCGTAAGATGCGCTATTTTATGAACTTTGGAAGTTCCAGGTCGTTTGGCTATTACTTCAACCCTACCGCAGACCAGATCAAAACCACTCCTTACCTTTCTGACAATGAGAGGGCGAAACTGTTGCAATGGGACGCAGTGAATTCTGCGGCACCCGGGGCGTCCATAGTAAGCGAATACGTGCGCATGATGCAGTGGCTCGATCATGGAGCCCGCCCGGATTTCATCTCTGTTGAATTATCGCGTTTCTCTCTGAACTCCTCCAGTCTGTGGCTGAATGATGAAATCAAGAATGGAATCCCGGCCGCTTTTGCCATCCGTTATGCAGGACAGATGCCGCTGCCTCATTCATCTACTGTAGTTGGAAGTCGTGTGTTTGCATTATCCAGGTATAGAGTGGGCGAACCTACTGCAGTATCTGCGTCTATCTGGGAAGGTCTCTTCAGTCAGATCACGTCCAACCTTTCCGCTGAGAAAGTGTTCCAGCAAACTACGCCCGGTATCCCGGTTGGCCAGGAATCGCCTGTAATGCTCATGAGTTACAACCATGTAGCTTCCGAAATGAGGCGTACCATGTTTTCGCACTATCATGTGGATTCGAATCTCAGGAGATATCCTTTCTTGATGCTCGCTCGCGCGAAAAAGGAAAATATCCCGATCGTATTCTGGAATCCTGCCGCGCATCCTGTGTGGCTCGACAAAGAGAAGGACTGCGATGTCCGCGATACGTACAATTTGTTTCTGCGCGAACTAAAGAGAGAGGGTGGTATTTACATAGATCTGAGTCAGGACAAGATGAAATGCTCAGAGTTCAGCGATCCGGTGCACATGCACATTCATTGCTTTCCGGAAATGGCGTGGAAGAAGATCAGCGCCCTTGAGTCTGCGGGCGCGCTCAAGCTCTAGTTAAAAGTCGAAGAAAGAGCCTTTCTTGCTTTCGCAGGCTGCAGCGTCCGAAAGGGACGTGGCTTCCGTAGAACATTCTACCTGTGATTTTTTGAGTTCCATGCAATGTGCGGTGGCAGCATCTCTTCCGCCTGCAGAACGAAGAGCCGCTTCGATGGCAGGGTGAGCTGCGAGTTCCGCAAGATGGCGATCATACCTGGCGCAGTCTTCTTTGGCAGGTTTGCGGCTGCAACTGGCCGCAAGAAAGATGGCAGACAAAATCAGAGCGTACTTCACAATCACACGGAATTTCTCAGCGGGCAGGGAGGCAATCACAAAAGATGCGGCGTGTACTTGTATGTTCGGCCATTCCAGAAGAACAGGAAATGCTTGGATGGTATGTCGCGCGAGACGTGCAGCTCGTGCCTTTGATTTGCGGCATCGGCAATGTGGCTGCCGCAGTAAGCCTGGCCGAGTATCTTCTCTCCCAGACGCCAGATGAAATCCTGTTTGTGGGATCTGCCGGTGCGTATCATTCGCAGTCACAGGAGTCTGCAGGATTTCGTGCGGTTGCATCCAATGTATTTTTTCAGCGAGACGTTTCTTCTATAAAGGGAGAATCCAGCAAACCACCTCTGATGCCGCTGGTCATCGAAACTCGCAGAGGTCCAATCGCCGCAGGCATTGCAATGCGATCCGGTTGCGAAGATGGCAGCGTAAATTGCGTGGATTCTGTTACTCTCATTCCACCCGGATCTGAATTTGAAGGGCTTGACTTTGAGAATATGGAATGCTTCGGGCTGGCCTGGGTGGCGCACAAAAAGAACATTCCATTCACTGCAATTCTCGCGATCACAAACGATGTGGGTCCACTCGGGTCGGATCAGTGGCGTGCAAACTATAGAGCGTACTCTCGTGAATTACAGAAGAGAATTTTGAACGGCCTTACGTCTCCTGATTTGTAACGTTTCCAAAACCACCCCGAAAAATCATCGCTGCCTCTTTATTTCGGGTTCTGCGCGGGACGATCTTGTGAATGCATGAGAGAAGGAACATCTTACCGAATCCGCCTGACTGTGGCAGTTTACCGTGAAAAGAGGCTGGTTTATCGCAATGAGATGAACCTGCCCACTCTGTATGTAAGGCGTTCGGAATGCAGAGCTCATGTGAAAAAAGAGATCGAAAATCGCCTCCGCAATTCTAACTTCTTTCTGTCTCCCCGGGTAGACTTTGATCTCGTGCGCTATGCAGACGAAGCTTCCTGCAATACGTATCTGCGCTACAGAATCGTGGAAGCAGATGAAGCGGCAGTCCTTGCAGAAAAAGACTTTGACCATTCCGGCATGTCCTTGAATCAGGATGCATGACTGCGGCGCTCGCAGATGAGCTAACAAGACACAAGCAGGCGTACCTTCAGCTGTTTCGATCCGTTCTGGCCAAGCGTCCCATGGATGCGGCGGCCAAAGAACAGCTCATCCAAAAACTATCCGCTCATATGGATTCAGTCATTCGCACGACGGATGATTTGATCCCTCGCATTCCGGAGTTTGCAACCATGCTCGGCGTTGGAGCCGCGCCCCTCTCTACTTTTATAGGTACAAACTTTCTGCAGGCGCTGCAGATGGTGGCAAAGCAGCAACCTCAGGCAGCACCCGTTGCACCGCGTCCTTCCGGTAAGCCCTCTAGCTTCCTCGTGGAAATCATTCAGTTTTCGCCGTCAGGCCTTCCTGCCGGATCGCGATTCGAGACTGCAGAGTCTGGATTCTTGAAATTGATCACGCCTCAGGGCGAAGTGATGTCGCAAAGTTTTCTCATGAGCGGAGATGCGGGAGCTCCCGAAATTTCTTATGACGCGGCACCTTCAACTCCAGCTGCATCTTCGCCTTCGCCTGTTCAGGATCAAGCACGTGGTCCAGCAGCCCCACAGGCACCGCGTCCTCCTCAGGGCGCAGAGAAATCAATCCTGAAAGAAATCCTGGAGCGATTCGGCAACCAGATCGACATTCCGGAAAAACTTGTACCAAAAGATCTGGGAGATGAATCTGCTGAAGTTGAAATCTTTGAAGGGGAGCCAGACGAAGAAGAAGCCACTGTTTCATCCGCACCTGCATCTGCCGCATCACCTGGCGCACCCCCCGCAGAGCGTCCCGCCGCGAAAAGAGAGAGTTCTATTCTGCGCGAGATGGTGGAGAAGTTCGCCAATGATCTGGATATTCATGAAAAGCTAGTTCCCAGGGATCTGGGTGACGACTCTGCGGAAGAAGATGTATTCGCTACGCAGGAAGAGGAAGCAGAAGAAGAACCTGTGGCTACTCCTGTGGTGGATGCGCCGATTCCATTTCCTTTTACTTCTTATCTGGATGTGATCAAGCGGCTTCAGGAATTCCAGGCCAGCGGCGACCAGGGCGCTTATCGGGCCTGGCTTGCGAATGAAGCTTCATCTGAGGCAAAGGTGCTGGTCGCTGTGAGGAACTTCGAAAGAAAAGAGAAAGCGGGCGGAGCTGTGAACTGGTCGGAAGAATACTACAACCTCTCCACTCGTCTTGCATGCAAGCCTGCGTATGTGGAGCGCGTGCATAAACACATCATAAAGCTATCGCGAGTGCATGCGCTATGGAATCAACTGATGCAGACAGCCCGAAGCGCGCCCCCGGCTCTCATGGAAGATCTAAAAAGACTCTGGCCTCAAATCAAGTTGCTCTTCGATGAAGGAGGGACGGCGGCCGCACTGTCCTCGAGACTTCAGATTCTGCTCCTGGCTGTTCCGGATCCTTCCAGAAAAGCTTCTTTGAAGCAGACTCTGGATTCTTATCTACAGAGGCTTGCGGCAATTTGATATAGAAGTAATCGCTTGCGCTTGCTCGATCCGGGGTGATTTTATTACTTAAGAAGCAAGGAACATAAGATGATGAAGTCGCGTTTGAGCATACTATTGTGTTCGCTTTTTTCTCTCTGTTCCATCCAATGCTCTGCTGCATTTCTACCAGGGCAGCAACAGCTCGACGGGCGCGTCCTGGCTGTGTGGCTCATTCATCCGCCCTGGAATTACAGTAGGTTTTTGTTCGCAGTGTCCGCGCTCGATACAACCATGCGTTCGTATCGCATTGATTCCGCAACAGGCGCACTGACTCAGGTTACTGCCTTTCCTACGATCTCGGGGATCGGAATCGACATTCATCCCACGCTGTCCTATGTTTATCTTGCAAACAATACAACGGACGGAGTAATCGCGGCGCAATTTGATACTGCGGGCGCGTTGACTTCTGCGGGTTCCATCAATACGGGGAATTCGAACACTCACCGCGTTAAAGTCCATCCGGCAGGAAATGCAATTTACTTCAACTCGGTCCAGGCAGGAAACACTCGCATGTTCCGCGCTCCTTTGAATTCGGGAAGCATGGGGACTGCGGTTTTACAGAACGCAAGCGAGCCTTCCAACAGTCAGTTCATGACTCTGGATCCAACCGGTAGATTCCTTTACGGCACGATCAGCGGAACGGGCGGCGTAAATACATTCACTACAAATGGAGGAGCAAGTCTGACTGCTCAGGGAAACACTCTCATTTCCGGCACAGAAGAACCGGTTCGCGCTCAGTTTTTGTCAGACGGGTCGGGCATGTTCCTGTATACCACTTCGAGCGGCCGATTGATGTCTTATTCCATCAATGCAACCACCGGTATGCCTATTCCAGTTTCCAACATATCAGTCAATGTGGGTGCGCTTTTCATCCATCCTAACCAGGGATATCTGTATGCCGGGGACACTGCAAGCGGGGGACTCCGCCTCTACAGAATCAATGGGGATAAATCGCTCACTTTCGTGAACTACTACACCGGGATGGGTGGCGTGAGTTACGACAACGGGTGCTTTGAGAGAGGAGGCCAATTCCTTTTCCTTACGAAGGCAAATGCGACTGGTGTAATCCAGGTTGTGAAAATCAATGCAGACCTGAGCCCGACTCTGGCATCCAGCCTGACAACGGGAGGCAACCTCGGAGAATGCACAACGTCTATTGACTCTTACTGGCCCTGAGGCATCTGCCTTTCGCATTCATTCGCCGGCAGGATGAACGCAAATTCCATTCCACTTGACATTAGACGTACAGATAAATTTTATGGACATTCTCCCGAACAGGTATGTCCGGATCGGGGGCGGGTGCCCTCTTAGCTCAGTTGGTAGAGCGCATCCATGGTAAGGATGAGGTCACCAGTTCAAGCCTGGTAGAGGGCTCAGGAGGCCGGTAGTTCAATGGCTAGAATAGGGGTCTCCAAAACCCTTGATGAGAGTTCGATTCTCTCCCGGCCTGAGGGAACCAGGAAACGTAGAGTATGTTGAAGTTTCTAAAAGAAAGTCGCGAAGAACTCAGGAAGGTTGTTTGGCCTTCCAAAGAAGAAGTTATGAATTCCACTCTCGTCGTGCTCGGCGCTGTGGTTTTGATTTCTCTGTTTTTATTTTCCATCGATCGTATGTTTTCGGCAATGTTCGATGCATTGATTCGGTTGGGGTCTGGCTAATGATGAGCTGGTACGTCATCCGGACCTACTCGGGCCACGAGAACAAGGTCAAGACCAACCTCGAGAAGCTGGTGCAAACTCGCAATCTCGCAGGCAAGGTCGGTCAGATCAACATCCCCACCATCAAAGTGGCGGAGATGAAGGCTGGCAAGAAGCGAGTCGTTGAAAAGAAGTTCATGCCGGGTTATATTCTGGCTGAACTCGAAATGGACGATGAGCTGCAGTATACTATTAGAAAGCTTCCTTCCGTTGCGGGCTTTGTAGGATCACCGGATCCTCAGGCGCTTACAGCGGATGAAGTGAAGAATCTGATGAGTTCAGAGGGAGCTGTGGAAGAAGAGCAACCGAGAGCAAGAATGCTTTTCTCGGTCGGAGAAACCGTCAAGATCGTGGATGGTCCGTTTGCAAACTTCAACGGTGTCGTAGATGAAATCATGCCGGACAAAGGCCGCCTTCGCGTGAAGGTGGAAATCTTTGGCCAGGCCACTCCTGTAGAGCTGGATTATCTGCAGGTGGCGGCTAACGTTCGATAGCATTGTATAGATTATAGAGGGACTAGATGGCAGCGAAGAAGATAGTAACACAGGTCAAGTTGCAGGTGGAAGCAGGAAAAGCTACACCGGCGCCTCCGGTTGGTCCGGCTCTGGGTCAGCACGGCTTGAACATTATGGAATTCTGCAAGCAGTTCAATGAGCGCACAAAGAATCAGGTGGGAATCAAGATTCCTGTTGTGATCACCGTGTTCTCTGATCGCAGCTTTACTTTCATCACCAAGTCGCCTCCGGCTGCTCTTCTCATCAAGAAGGAGCTGGGTCTTGAGTCTGCATCTGCAACTCCCAACAAGGCGAAAGTCGGCACAATCAAGCGTGCGCAACTTGAGAAGATCGCAGAGATCAAAATGAAGGACTTGAATTGCCATGACATGGACGCGGCAGTCAAAATTCTGGCAGGAACATGCCGATCCATGGGCGTAAACGTAGAGGGTTGAGATGAAACGCGGCAAGAAATACAAAGCAGTTGTAGAAAAAGTCGAACGCACTCGTCATTACGAGCCAACGGAAGCGGCAGCACTCATGAAAGAAGTGAGCACTTCCAAATTCGACGGTACAGTAGAAGCATCCGTTAAAATCGGATACAAATCTCTGCAGAACGTTCGCGGGATCGTACGTCTTCCGCATGGCACTGGAAAAGAAGTTCGCGTTCTTGTGTTTGCAAAAGAAGACAAGCAGGCAGAAGCAAAAGCAGCCGGTGCTGATTTTGTTGGCGGAACAGAAATGGTAGAGAAGATCCTGAAAGAGGGATGGACCGATTTCGACGCTTGCGTTGCTACTCCCGATCTCATGAAGGATGTAGGTAAGCTCGGTGCGATCCTTGGTCGCAAGGGCCTCATGCCAAAGCCAAAAGCTGGAACTGTAACCACAGATGTTGGGACAGCTGTGAAGAATCTCAAATCCGGCCAGATGGAATATCGTCCGGACAAGACTGGTGTGATTCATGTTCGTATTGGCCGCGTGTCTTTTACACCGGACAAAATTGAAGAAAACATGCGCGCAGTTTTTGCTGCCATCACTCGTGATCGCCCTTCAGACGCGAAAGGCGAATATGTTAGAAGTTTCTATGTGTCTCCAACTATGGGACCCGCTGCGCGTGTAAACATCCGCGCTATGGCGACTTAAGGAATTAGAAAATGCCAGCACATGCAACTGTAATCAGTCCAGAAAACAAAGAAAGCGTAACAAAGCTCAAAGAAATCTTGAGCAAGCATGCCAACTTCGTTGTGACCACTTATTCAGGTCTCAGCGTTGTGGACATGGGCGAGTTGCGCTCTGCAGTGCGCGAAAAGGACGGCCGGGTAAAGGTCGTGAAGAATAACCTCTTTCGCATCGCACTCAAAGAATCAGCGGTTCACGCCAGTGCGGCAGATGCAATCAGCGACAAGCTCAAAGGGCCAATCGCTGTAACATTTGCAGGCGCGGACATTTCCGCTATATCCAAAGCTCTCGTAGACTTCTCCAAGAAGAACAACAAGGTGGAAGTAATCACCGGGTTTCTCGAAGGGAAGAAGCTCGATAAGGCGGAAGTTCAGCAGATCGCCAATCTTCCTTCTCGCGAGCAGCTATTGACAATCATCGGACGCGGCCTCAACACGCCTGCCACGAAGATTGCAATCGGCATGAAAGAAGTCATCACGAGTCTCGCTCGCGGGATCCGCGCCGTCGGAGAGAAAAACGGCTAACGCAAAAATTTACTGAAACCAGGGTAAGGAGAAAACAATGTCTACAGACGCACTGCTCGAATCGATCGGGAAACTGACTCTTATGGAGGCAGCAGAGCTCGTTAAGAAAATGGAGGAGAAGTTCGGAATCTCCACCGCTGCACCAGTTGCAGTAGCTGCAGGTCCAGCCGCAGGCGGAGCCGCTGACGCGGGCGCAGGCGAAGATGCAACATTCAACGTGGTTCTGAAGAGCCATGGTGAGAAGAAAATCGACGTGATCAAAGTCGTTCGCGAAGTTACGGGTCTTGGTCTGAAAGAAGCCAAAGATCTTGTAGAGAAGGCTGGATCCGTTGTTAAAGAAGGACTTGCTAAAGCAGCAGCTGAAGATCTCAAGAAGAAGCTTGAGGCACTCGGCGCTCAAATCGAGCTCAAAGCAGGCTAATTGCTCGATTCCTTTTGTTCGCAGCACAGCAGGGCATCCGCCCTGCTGATTGCTTTTTTCTTTTGTTTATTTTCCTGACCAGGAGCAGCCCGTGGCCCAGAACAAGTACGTACGTCTCGGAACAATTACAGACTACGATCAAATCCCGGATTTGATCGATATCCAGTTTAAATCCTACGACTGGTTTCTTCAAAAAGACGCTGGAGAAGCCAAACGGAAAAGTCAGGGCCTCGACGCTGTTTTTCAGGAAACATTCCCGATTGAGAGCCCCAACGAAGACATGGTGCTCGAATATGTTTCCTATTCTCTTGGCGATCCTCGCTGGGATGAAGAAGAATGCAAAAATCGCGGAACCACATACGCTCTTCCTCTCAAAGCAATCATTCGTTTGATCAACAAACTCACAGGTGAAGTTCGTGAGCAGTCTGTTTATATGGGAGACCTTCCTGTAATGACAGAGCAGGGCACGTTCGTCATCAATGGCGCAGAGCGCGTAGTTGTATCACAGCTCCATCGCAGTCCTGGTATTTTCTTTTTCTACGACGCAGAGAAGCGCGTGTATTCAGCACGCGTCATTCCTTACCGTGGCAGCTGGCTGGAACTGGAACTCGACACCAAAGGCATTCTGGTTGCTCGCATTGACCGTAAGAAAAAATTCCCGGCTACACTGCTTCTCAAGTCTATGGGCTACGGCTCGGATGAAGATGTACTCAAACTCTTCTATAAGATTGAAAGCCTGAAGCTCGCCGGTCTCACAGGGCGCGATCTCAAGAAAATCATCGGCAGACGCCTTGCAGCGCGTGTTCTCAATCCAGAGAACGATGAAGTGATCATGTATGCAGGTGAGAAAGTCAATGAGGACAACCTCGACATTCTCAAAGAGATGAAGATCAAGGAACTCAAGCTCCTTGTATTCCCTACCAGCAAAGACGACGTCATTGTCATCAACTGTCTGGAGAAAGAAGGAACAGAGACTCAGGAAGCGGCTCTCCAGAAGTTCCACACTCTCATGCGTCCGGGTGAACCTTTCAATCCAGAAAACGCAAAAGCAGATCTCAACAGACTCTTCTTCTCTGAGAAGTCGTATGATCTAGGCGGCGTTGGCCGTTACAAGATCAACAACAAGTTCGCATACCACAACCCGAAAGAATTCACTGGAATCGACACACGTGCTCTTCGTCCGGAAGACATCGTAGAAACCATGCGCTACTTCGTGAATTTGATCAACGAAGTACCTGAATATCACTTCGATGACATTGATCACCTTGGAAATCGCCGCGTAAGAAGCGTGGGCGAACTTTTGATGAACCAGTTGAAAGTTGGTTTCAGCAGAATGGAACGCGTTGTCAAAGAGCGCATGACGGTTCAAGACATTGACGTCATCACTCCGCAGGCTCTGATTTCCATTAAACCAATCATGGCTGTCATCAATGAGTTCTTTGGTTCCAGCCAGCTTTCACAGTTCATGGACCAGACGAATCCTCTCGCAGAGCTCACTCACAAGCGTCGTCTCAACGCACTCGGTCCTGGTGGTCTTTCTCGCGAGCGTGCAGGCTTCGAAGTTCGTGACATTCACTACAGCCACTATGGCCGTATGTGTCCGATTGAAACTCCGGAAGGTCCAAACATTGGTCTGATCGTTTCGATGAGTTCTTATTGCCGTGTGAATCCATACGGATTCCTGGAAACTCCTTATCGCAAGGTTGCTTCCGGCAAAGTTTCAGAAAAGATCGAATATCTCACGGCAGACATTGAAGAGCGTTACAACATTGCTCAGGCAAACGCTCCTCTAGAAGACAACGGTCATTTCAAGTCCAAGCAGATCAGCTGCCGCAAGCGCGGCGATTTCCCATTCTGTGCTCCAGAAGAAGTGCAGTACATGGACATGGCTCCTCTGCAGGTAGTGAGCGTTTCTACTTCTCTCATTCCATTCCTCGAGCACGATGATGCGAACCGCGCACTCATGGGCTCAAACATGCAGCGTCAGGCTGTGCCTCTTCTTGTAGATGAAGCTCCTTTTGTTGGAACAGGCATCGAAGAAAAAGCAGCCTACGATTCGCGCAACTGTGTGGTCGCAAAGCAGGACGGCATGGTGCTGATGGTGGATTCCAACAAAGTTGTGATTCGTCCAACAGGCGGGAAAAAAGAAGACGTAACGTATTTTCTCAAGAAATTCAAAAGATCCAACCAGGGAACCTGTGTGAACCAGCGTCCAGTGGTCAGCGTGTATGCTGCACCTGCAGACGGTAAGGTGAAAATCACAGGAGACATTCTTGAATTCACTCCAGCTCAGGGAGATCCAGTTCAGTATTTCCTGAAAACAGATGACACTGAATTCCACGCTGTAGTGAAAAGCGGCGCTTCTGTTTCCAAGGGAGATCTCCTCGCCGGCCAGGCAGTCAAAGGGGAAGTTCGCGATTCCCAGGGAATTCTCACTCAAAAGGGAACTGTTCTTGCGGACGGTCATTCCATCGACAACGGAAGGCTGGCACTTGGTAAGAATGTGCTCGTTGCATTCATGCCATGGGAAGGTTACAACTTCGAAGATGCGATCCTCATCAGCGAACGCATTGTTAAAGATGACGTATTCACCTCTATTCACATTGATGAATATGAAATCCAGGCGCGCGAAACAAAGCTCGGTCAGGAAATCATTACACGTGACATTCCAAACCTCAGCGACAAGGCATTCCGTGATCTCGACGAAAACGGTGTGATCCGCATTGGTGCAGAAGTAAAAGCCGGAGACATTCTCGTTGGTATGGTTACGCCTAAAGGCGAATCAGATCTGACTCCTGAATACAAACTACTGCACAGCATCTTCGGTGAAAAAGCTCGCGAAGTGCGCGACACATCCCTTCGCATGCCAAACGGATCCGAAGGCGTGGTCATCGACATCAAGAAGTACTCTCGCGAAGCAGGGGATGAACTTGCAGCGGGCGTGGAAGCAATGGTCAAAGTATTCGTTGCAAAGAAGCGCAAGCTTCAGGTGGGCGATAAAATGGCCGGCCGCCATGGAAACAAAGGTGTTGTTGCGCGCGTGATGCCGGAAGAAGATATGCCGTTCCTGAAAGACGGAACCATTGTAGATATCGTTCTCAATCCGCTTGGTGTTCCATCTCGTATGAACATCGGTCAGATTTTCGAAACCATGCTTGGCTTCGCAGGCAAGAGACTTGGTACTCACTTTGAAACGCCGGTATTCGACGGCGCGGACGAAGAGAGCATTGAGAAATTCCTCAAGCAAGCGGAATTGCCTACAGACTGCAAGTTTGACATTTACGATGGCCGCTCCGGTCTTCCTTTCGAAGGAAAGGTTTTCTGCGGATACATCTACATGTTGAAGCTCGCTCACCTCGTAGACGACAAGATCCATGCTCGTTCTACTGGACCATACTCACTTGTGACTCAGCAGCCACTGGGCGGGAAAGCTCAGTTCGGCGGCCAGAGACTCGGGGAAATGGAAGTGTGGGCACTCGAAGCATACGGCGCTTCGCATACTTTGCAGGAACTTCTGACTGTGAAGTCAGATGATATGCTTGGCCGCGCTCGTATCTACGAAGCGATTGTGAAAGGTGTTCACAGCATTCGTCCTGGTGTTCCAGAATCGTTTAACGTTCTTATGCAAGAACTCAGAGGCCTGGCTCTTGACGTCGCTCTCTATAACCAGAGCGATGAAAGAGTAGAATTGTCCGAAATCGAAGACGAACTCGGACGCGGCGGCCGCCGCAACAAGATCAAGATCGAGACCATCGAGAAGAGCTAAGAGGCAATAAGAAATGGCAAATGTAAGCGTCAGCGACTTTGAATCAATTCGCATCCAACTTGCATCTCCGGATCGCATCCGGGACTGGTCTTACGGCGAAGTAAAAAAGCCAGAGACTATCAACTACCGTACACTCCGCCCGGAGCGCGATGGTCTGTTCTGCGAGCGAATTTTCGGAACTACAAAAGACTGGGAATGCTACTGCGGTAAGTTCAAGTCCATCCGCTACAAGGGTGTGATTTGCGATCGTTGCGGTGTGGAAGTAACTCACAGCAAAGTGCGTCGCGAACGCATGGGTCATGTGGAACTCGCCACTCCTGTGGCTCACATCTGGTACTATCGCTCTGTGCCTTCTCGCATGGGTCTTCTTCTGAACCTGACCATCAACCAGCTCAAGAGCATTCTCTATTTCGAAAAGTACGTCATCGTGGATGCCGGGGATTCAGGCCGCGACAAAGGCGAACTCATCGATGAAGAAGAGTATCATGAGTACCTGGACGAATACGGCGACAAGTTCGTAGCGATGATCGGCGGAGAAGCAATCAAAGAAATGCTCACCCGCATTGATGTGGACGCAGAGATCCGCGAAATCCGTGCGAAGATCCAGGAGAAGGGCAAGGTCACAGACCGCCGCTTCCTCAAGAGACTCGAAGTACTCGAAGCACTCCGCGAATCGGGCAACCGTCCTGAGTGGATGATGCTCGAAGCAATTCCAGTCATCCCGCCAGAACTTCGTCCCATGGTTCAGCTCGAAGGCGGTCGTTTCGCAACGTCTGACCTCAACGATCTTTATCGCCGCGTTATCAATAGAAACAATCGTCTCAAAAGACTTCTGGCTCTGAAAGCTCCCGAGATCATCGTTCGAAACGAACGTCGCATGCTGCAAGAAGCAGTGGACGCATTGTTTGATAACAGCCGTCGCAAGCGTTCCGTAAAAGGAAAAGGGAATCGTCCTTTGAAATCACTTTCAGATATGCTGAAAGGAAAGACAGGCCGTTTCCGTCAGAACCTTCTGGGCAAACGCGTAGACTACTCCGGTAGAACTGTAATCGTAATTGGACCAGATCTTAAATTCCATCAGATGGGCCTTCCCAAGAAGATGGCACTCGAACTCTTCAAGCCCTTCATCATGAAGCGTCTTGTGGACCTGGAACTTGCACCTAACATCAAGTCTGCGAAGAAGAAAGTAGAGAACGAAGAGAAAGAAGTTTTCGAAGCTCTCGAAGAAGTGATCAAGGAACATCCGGTTCTCTTGAACCGCGCTCCTACTCTTCATCGCCTTGGGATTCAGGCATTCCTTCCAGTTCTTGTAGAAGGAAAAGCAATCAAACTTCATCCTCTTGTTTGCCATGCATTCAACGCGGACTTTGACGGTGACCAGATGGCGATTCACGTCCCTCTGTCTCCTAAAGCGCAGCTTGAATCCTGGCTCTTGATGCTTTCTCCGCACAATCTGCTGAACCCGGCAAACGGGGCTCCAGTGTGCGCTCCAACTCAGGATATGGTTCTGGGGATTTACATCCTCACATCTCAGCTCGCAGGAGATGTTGGAGAAGGAAAAGTATTCGCTGACATCGACGAAATCATGTACGCCACAAGCGTAAATGCAGTTGGATTTCGCGCGAAGGTTTCCGTGGTTCACGGCGGCAAGATGCTGCAGACGACTCCAGGTCGTGTGCTCTTCAATGCAACGCTTCCAGAAGGCTACCCGTACGTAAACAGACCGGTTTCCGACAAAGAAGTAAACCGGATCATCGCAGACGTTTACGACAAGCACGGAGTAGCGGCTGCTGTTCACATGCTTGATCGCGTCAAAGACCTGGGCTTCCACTACGCGACTATCTTCGCTCCGTCCATTTCGATTTCTGACATTCGCGTCTCTCCAAAGAAGGCAGACCTGATTTCTGGCGCGAACAAGGAAGTGGCGGACGTTCAGAAAGCGCACAAGAACGGCGTAATTACAAACGACGAACGTTACAAGAAGGTCATCGAGATCTGGACTCGCACAAACGAACTGATCACCGAATCTATGTTCGCTGAACTGGAAAAAGATCAGCGCGGTTTCAATCCAATCTACATCATGGCGCAGTCCGGTGCGCGTGGTTCCAAGCAGCAGATTCGCCAGCTGGCCGGTATGCGTGGTCTCATGGCTCGTCCGTCAGGCGAAATCATTGAACTTGCCATTCGCTCTAACTTCCGCGAAGGTCTGGGTGTACTTGAGTTCTTCATTTCTACTCACGGTGCACGCAAGGGTCTGGCGGATACAGCTCTGAAAACTGCGGATGCAGGCTATCTGACTCGTCGTCTCGTGGACATTTCTCAGGATGTGATCATCACTGAAGTGGACTGCGGAACTGAAAATGGTGTTCGTCTTCGCGCAGTGAAAGAAGGGGACAAAACCATCGTATCCATGGGAGACCGTGTATTCGGCCGCGTGGTTGCAGAAGATGTATGCGATCCTGTTACTTCCGTAGTCATGATCCCTCGCGGAACCTTGATCACAAAAGCGCACAGTGCTAAGATCAACAGCATGGGCATTGAAAGCGTGTTCATTCGCTCCGCACTTACCTGCGATACCAGACATGGCATTTGTACAAAATGTTATGGAATGGACCTCGCTCGACTCAAGCCCGTTGAACTGGGCGAAGCGGTCGGAACGATTGCGGCGCAGTCGATTGGACAGCCAGGAACCCAGCTGACCATGCGTACGTTCCACGTGGGTGGTGTTGCAACCAACGTTCAGGTGAAGGAAAGCACATACAAGCTTCCGCATGAAGCATTCATTCTGGGCATTGGCGGCAAACTGGTCACCAATCCGCAGAAGCAGCAGGTCTTTGTAAACCGCGGGAACATCAACGCCTGCCGCGTAAGCCAGGTAATGGACGCGTCCAAGCTGATCAACATGCGTGTTGAAAAGGGCCAGGCGGTTGTGCCTGGTGAAATCATCGCAAGCGGATACGCAGGCGAAGAAAAATCCGTCACAGCAGAATCTCAGGGAACCATTGATATTCGCGACGGCAAGTTCATGATCCTCGGCGAACAGATGACCATCCCTGTGAGAGCAGGTGCGGCCATCATGGTAGAAGCGGGCCAGATCCTCGACAAGAACGAGACCATGGCTACATTCGATCCGTTCAACGAAGTTGTGATCTCAGAGCACAGCGGAACCGTTCAGCTCCAGGACATTGTGGAAGGCAAGAACCTCAAGAAAGACGAAGAAGGGAACTTCCGCATTGCTGAATACAAGCGCGAAAGACTTTCTCCTCGCATTGTGGTAGGCGGCACAGACTACACTGTTCCTCTGAATTCGCTCCTTCTAGTAAAAGACGGGCAGAAGATTGAGCAAGGAACCATCCTTGTGAAGATCACTTCAGGCGTAGAAAAGACCAGGGATATCACCGGTGGTCTTCCTCGTGTGGAAGAATTGTTCGAAGCTCGTCGTCCAAAAGACGCTTCTACTCTGGCTGAAATTGACGGCCGTATAGAGGACTTCAACGAAGTGGTAAAAGAGAAGAAAGTTCTCTATATCATTCCAGACAGCGAAGAGCAGGAAAAGATCAAAGTAACCATCCCTGTATACAAGCGCGTGCGCGTTCGCCACGGCGACTACGTCAAAGGCGGCGATCAGCTCGACGAAGGCACTCTTGATCCGCATGACATTCTGCGAATCAAGGGAATCAACGCTTTGCACGAATTCCTGATCTACGAAGTGCAGGAAGTTTACCGCCTCCAGGGCGTGTACATCAACGACAAGCACATCGAGATCATCGTGCGTCAGATGCTTCGCAAGATCGAAGTGGAAGATCCAGGCGATACAAACTTCGTAGCTCATCAGCAAGTGGATCGTTTCACGTTCCGCGAAGAGAACGAGCGCGTCGTTTCCGAAGGTGGGGTGCCTGCGACTGCGCGCCAGATCCTTCTCGGGATCACTCGCGCGTCTCTGAACACGGACTCCTTCATTTCAGCGGCTTCTTTCCAGGAAACCACGAAGGTCCTTACGGATGCTGCGATCAAGGGCAAGAAAGATGCACTCCTTGGCCTCAAGGAAAACGTGATCATCGGCCATTTGATTCCTGCGGGAACTGGGCTGAAGCACTACCGTGCCGTGGAGATCTTCAAAGAAACCTATGGCGATATCGAACGCTCTTACAAAGAGAAGGAAGAGGAAGCACAGCGCGCTCTTCTGACTCAAACCAGAATCGACATCCAGTCCTCCGGCGGCTAATCGCCGGAGAGTCTCTATGCGACATAAAGCGGCGAGTTTTCGCCGCTTTTTTTGTCTACTGATTCAAAACCGATTGTCATAGCGGGTCTTAGAAAAAATCATGGCCCTGCGTTGTTCTGGGCTTAGGCCCCGCGGGAAACCGCATCTGCCAGGGAAGACTGTTCCTCACAGGATGAGGCAATAAGTTCCGGGCTTATTAAAAAATGAAAAACGCTGAATTCGGTAGAGATACCGGTATGGGAGAAGATTTTGCCAACGATCAGTCAATTGATCCGCCACGGGCGGAAACAGCAGCAGAATAGAACCAAGTCTCCGGCACTTGCAAGTTCGCCACAGAGACGCGGGGTCTGCACGCGAGTCATGACATTCACTCCAAAAAAGCCAAACTCTGCGCTTCGCAAAGTGGCTCGGGTGCGTCTGACAACTGGAATCGAAATTACTGCTTATATTCCGGGTGAAGGCCACAACCTTCAAGAGCACAACGTCGTGCTCGTCCGCGGGGGCAGAATCAAGGACCTTCCCGGTGTGCGTTATCACATTGTTCGTGGTGCGCTCGATACCCTCGGGGTAGACAAGCGTCGTCAAGGACGCTCGAAGTATGGGGCCAAGAGGCCAAAGGCTTAAGGTATGTCACGTAGAACAGGTAGCTCTCATAAAAGATCCATCATCCCGGATCCAGTATACAACGACGAAGATATTGCACGTTTCATCAATTACATGATGAAGGATGGCAAGAAGTCAACGGCTGAAAAAGTATTCTATGCTGCTCTTGATATTCTCAAAGAGAAGACTGGACGCGAAGCTGTGGATGTATTCCGCGAAGCAGTTCAGAATGTGAAGCCGGAACTCGAAGTCCGTTCCCGCCGCGTTGGTGGTGTAACGTATCAGGTTCCAGTGGAAGTTCGTCCGGAGCGCATGCGCACTCTTGCGGTTCGTTGGATTGTGCAGAACGCGCGCGATCGCAAAGATCATTCCATGGCAGAGAAACTTGCTTACGAACTGCTCGATGCTCAGAAAGGCAGCGGTGGCGCAGTTAAGAAGCGCGACGAAACAAGAAGAATGGCAGAGGCAAACAAGGCCTTCAGCCACTACAGATGGTAATAAGGATTTAATTCAATGGCTGCTCGCAAGGTTTCGCTCGAAAAGACACGTAACATCGGCATCATGGCTCACATTGATGCCGGTAAGACCACTACTACAGAACGTATTCTGTATTACACCGGTCGTACTTACAAGATTGGTGAGGTTCATGAAGGTTCCACTGAAATGGACTGGATGGAGCAAGAGAAAGAACGTGGGATCACGATTACTTCTGCTGCTACGACCACATTCTGGAATGGAGCGGACAAGGACCGCGAGCCGCATCGCATCAACATCATTGATACGCCCGGCCACGTAGACTTTACTGTAGAAGTAGAGCGTTCTCTTCGCGTCCTCGACGGCGCGGTTGCCGTGTACGACGGTGTGGCCGGTGTAGAGCCGCAGACAGAAACGGTATGGCGTCAGGCGGACCGCTATCATGTTCCACGCATTTGTTTTGTAAACAAACTCGATCGTATGGGAGCAGACTTCTTTTTCTGCGTAAATTCCATTCGCGAACGTCTTGGTGCAAACGGTGTTCCTCTCCAGCTGCCAATCGGCAAAGAGGGTGGGTTCAAAGGACTCGTGGACCTCGTTGAAAACCGCGCGATCATCTGGAACGGTGAGGAACTCGGCGCGAAATTCGAATACACTGAAATTCCAGACGAATTCAAAGAGCAGGCAAAAGAATATCGCCATCAACTGATGGAATCTGCTGCAGAGTGCGATGACGAGCTGCTCGAAAAATATCTTGAGTCAGGCGATCTAACAGTTCCTGAACTCAAGCGAGCGATTCGTGCGGGAACACTGAAGATGAAGATCTTCCCAATTCTCTGCGGATCTGCTTTCAAAAACAAAGGCGTTCAGCCAATGCTCGATGCGGTTCTGGATTTCCTTCCATCTCCTCTGGATATTCCACCTGTTGTGGGTCTCGAAGTAGACGGAGACAAAGAGATCATTCGCCGTGCGGATGACAAAGAGCCGTTTGCTGCTCTCGCGTTCAAGATCATGTCTGACCCATATGTGGGCAAGCTCACTTACTTCCGCGTATACTCCGGTGTTCTGAAAAAGGGTTCTTATGTAATGAACTCCAGCAAGGACAAGCGCGAGCGGATCGGACGACTGCTTCAAATGCATGCGAACGAACGCGATGAAATCGAAGAAGTATATGCGGGTGATATCGCAGCTGCGGTTGGTCTGAAAGATACTACCACAGGTGATACTCTCTGCGATGAAGCCACTCCAGTGGTTCTGGAAAGAATGAGCTTCCCTGAGCCTGTCATTGATCTCGCAATCGAGCCTCTTACAAAAGCGGATCAGGAAAAACTCGGCATGGCGCTCATGCGTCTGTCTGAAGAAGATCCAACCTTCCGCGTGAAGACAGACCGCGAAACCGGTCAGACCATCATCTCCGGTATGGGTGAACTTCACCTCGAGATCATTGTCGATCGTATGAAGCGTGAATTCAAGGTTGAGGCAAACGTAGGTAAGCCTCAGGTTGCATACCGCGAAACGATTCGCCAGCAGGCAGAAGAAGAAGGCAAATACATCCGTCAGACAGGTGGTCGTGGTCAATACGGTCATTGCTGGCTGCGTGTGATGCCAAACGAACCCGGCAAAGGTTACGAATTCGTAAACAAGGTGGTCGGTGGAACAGTTCCTCGCGAATACATTCCAGCCATCGACAAAGGCTGTAACGAAGCGCTGCAGAGCGGCGTCCTGGCCGGCTATCCAATGGTAGACGTGAAAGTCGAAGTATTCGACGGAAGCTACCATGATGTGGACTCTTCTGAAATGGCGTTCAAGATCGCAGCTTCCATGGGCTTCAAAGAAGCCTGCCGTAAGGCAAAGCCGGTCTTGCTCGAACCAGTCATGAGCGTCGAAGTTGTAACTCCAGAAGACTACATGGGCGAAGTAGTAGGTGACCTGAACCGCAGACGCGGTCGGATCAATGCTATGGAGCAGCGCGGAAATGCCCGCGTAGTGCAGGCAGATGTGCCGCTGGCCGAAATGTTCGGTTATGCGACAGATCTACGGAGTGCAACCCAGGGTCGTGCGGCCTATACTATGCAGTTCAAGCACTACGAAGAAGTACCAAACAGCGTAGCGCAGGAAATCATGGCGAAGGCGGCGGTTTAAGCGCAAAAATCAATAGACGGCTGGGCCCGATTTTGAAAATCTGGCCTTCCGACTTTTCTAAAGGAATACTACAAAGGATAAGATAGGAGAAGGTCATGGCAAAAGAGAAATTTGATAGGTCAAAAACACACGTAAACGTTGGCACAATCGGCCACGTTGACCACGGCAAGACAACACTGACGGCAGCAATTACTACTGTACTTGCAAAGAAGTTCGGCGGTAAGAACAAAGCTGTTGCGTACGATCAAATCGATAACGCACCAGAAGAAAAAGCACGTGGGATCACCATTGCCACTTCTCACCAGGAATACGAATCAGAAAAGCGCCACTACGCGCACGTAGACTGTCCAGGTCATGCTGACTATGTGAAGAACATGATCACGGGTGCAGCTCAGATGGACGCGGCGATTCTCGTTGTTTCCGCAACTGACGGTGCAATGCCTCAGACTCGCGAGCACATCCTGCTCGCTCGTCAGGTTGGTGTTCCTTACATCGTTGTATTCCTCAACAAAGTAGACATGATCGCTGAAGGCGAACGTGAAGAAATGGTTGAACTCGTTCAGGAAGAAGTGAAGGAACTGCTCGTTAAGTACGGCTATCCTGCTGAAACTCCTTTCGTTCGCGGTTCAGGCCTCAAGGCTCTCGAAGGCGAAGACAGCGAGCTTGGAACTCAGGCAATCATCAAACTGGTTGAAACTCTCGACACTTATGTTCCAGATCCAAAGCGCGTTCTGGATAAAGACTTCCTGATGCCAGTAGAAGACGTGTTCACCATTACCGGTCGTGGTACTGTAGTAACAGGTCGCGTGGAGCAGGGCAAAATCTCTGTGAACGAAGAAGTTGAAATCGTCGGTATCAAAGACACTGTTAAGACAGTTGTAACCGGTATTGAAATGTTCCGTAAGCTTCTCGATCACGGTCAGGCGGGAGACAACGTTGGTCTTCTTCTCCGTGGCATCAAGAAAGAAGACGTGGAGCGCGGCCAGGTGGTTGCAAAGCCAGGGTCCATCACTCCTCACAAAAAGTTCAAGGCAGAGATCTACGTTCTTACAAAAGAAGAAGGCGGACGTCACACTCCATTCTTCAACAACTATCGTCCTCAGTTCTACTTCAGAACTACAGACGTAACTGGAACCATCGTTCTTCCAAAAGGACGCGAAATGGTAATGCCAGGTGATAACGTATCAATCGACTGTGAGCTCATCACTCCGATTGCAATGGACAAAGGACTCAAGTTTGCGATCCGCGAAGGCGGCCGCACAGTTGGATCCGGCGTTGTAGCTGAGATTAGTGAGTAAGGAACGGGAATCGGTCCATGGCACAAAGAATTAGAGTAAAACTCAAGGCGTTCGATCACAAGTTGATCGATCGCTCAGCTGCGGAGATCGTGGCAACCGCGCGTCGCACGGGAGCAGAGATCTCCGGGCCGATTCCGCTGCCTACGCGGACCGAGAAGTTCACCGTACTTCGTTCCGTTCACGTGAACAAGAAATCACGCGAACAATTTGAGATCCGCACTTACAAGCGGCTCATTGATATTATGAATACAAACCCTGATACGGTAGATGCGCTGATGAAGCTTCAGCTCCCTGCCGGAGTCAGTGTGGACATTAAGAGCTGATTATGGCAACGGGCCTGCTGGCAAAAAAGATCGGGATGACGCAGATATACGACGAGACCGGGAAACTGTTTCCGGTTTCAGTCCTGCGAGCAGGTCCCTGCGTCGTTTCGCAAGTAAAAACGGTGGAAAAGGACGGCTACGCGGCTGTTCAAATCGGATTTGATGCTCTTCGTGAAAAGCTCCTTTCCAAAGGGGAGATCGGTCATTTTAAAAAGGCCGGCATCGCACCGCAGAGAATTCTAGCAGAATTCCGCGATATGGAAGGACAATCCGGTCAAGAGATCAATGTTTCTGTCTTCAATGCAGGCGACACCGTTCGAGTGACTGGCATTTCTAAAGGCAAAGGCTTCCAGGGCTCTATGAAGCGTCATGGCTTCGGTGGTGGTCCGGCCGCTCACGGTTCTAAATTTCATCGTGCGCCAGGTTCCCTTGGCGCAAACACATTCCCGGCTGAAGTGTGGAGAGGCAAACGCATGCCAGGTCGCACTGGCGGGGATCAGATCACTCTGCGCAACGTGAAAATCGTCGCAGTGGATGCTGAAAACAACCTGTTATTCGTAAAGGGTGCAGTGCCAGGTGCACGCACAGCCCTTCTGCGTATCGAGGTAACCAAATGAAAGTGAAGAAGTTCACAGCGCAGGGCGCACAATCAGGAACGGGTGAGCTCGCGGATGCGATCTTTGCTGCTCCTGTAAGCGAAGCTGCCATTCACTCTGTAATTCGTACTGAAAACCGCAATCGTCGTCATGGAACACACAAGACCAAGGACTTCGCGGAAGTAAGCGGCGGCGGTAAAAAGCCATGGCGTCAAAAAGGCACAGGCCATGCTCGTCAGGGTTCTATTCGCGCTCCTCAGTGGAGAAAAGGTGGGATCGTATTTGGTCCAAACCCGCGCGACTATCGCATTGGTCTGAATGATCGCCTTCGCAGGCTCGGAATTGTTTCTATCCTGGCAAAAAAAGCGCAGCGCGAAGAAGTTGGAATCATTGACGCGCTGCAGGCGCCTGAGTTCAGCACAAAGGCAATCGTGAGCATCTTCAAGAAAGCCGGATTTGCAGATTCTACTGTTGTATATGTAACGGATGTATCTGATCTCAAGCTTCAGAAGTCCTTCGGAAATCTGCCAAATGCGAAGATCATGCATGCGCAGCGCCTGAATGCACCTGAGCTTTATTATTCTGATTTCCTCTTCTTCTCTGAAGGGGCGCTCAAGTACCTCGAAGCGCATTACACTCTGAAGCGTAAAAGGAAACCGGCATGAATCTGAATACTGTCATCCAGCGTCCGCACATCACAGAGAAATCTGAGGCGATCAAGAACATCGGGAAAGAAGGAGAGCGTTACGTTCTTCGCATTCATCCTGATGCAAACAAAGAACTCGTGCGTCAGGCTCTCCACCAGCTCTTCAAAGTGAAGGCAGTGGATGTGAAAATCATCAATGTCCGTGGAAAGCTCAAACGCTTTCGCCAGGGCAAAACACGGATGCCATCGTGGAAGAAGGCCATCGTTGTTCTCGAGGGCGGTCAGAAGATTGACTTCGCCAGAACAGCATAACGGGAAATAGAATATGCCAGTTAAACGTTTTAAACCAGTAACAAAGACGCTTCGCTACCAGACAGTTCTTGATTTTTCTGAACTGAGCAAAGTAGAGCCGCGCAAATCTCTTCTTGAAACCGTTCATTATAGAGCAGGTCGCGCAAACTCTGGATCCATCGCAGTGCGCCGCAAAGGCGGACGTCACAAGCGTATGTATCGCATCATCGATTTCAAGCGCAACAAGCTCGACATTCAGGGCGTTGTAAAGTCCATCGAGTATGATCCAAACCGCTCGGCAAATATCGCGCTGATCCAGTATCCAGACGGGGAAGCTCGCTACATTCTCAGTCCGGATGGATTGAAAGTGGGACAACCAGTGGTTGCAGGAAAAGGCGCACCCATTCGTCCTGGAAACTCTCTGCCACTTGGCGAGATCCCACCAGGAACCAACATTCACAACATCGAGCTTCGCGCAGGACGCGGCGGTCAGATCGCCAGATCCGCGGGTGCGTTTGCAACCGTATCGGGTCGTGATCAGGAATACATCATCATCAAGCTTCCTTCCGGGGAGGTTCGCAAGATCCACGAAGCGTGCAACGCTACCGTTGGAATCGTTGGAAACAAAGACCACAACCTGGTGAGTCTCGGAAAAGCAGGGCGTGCGCGCTGGCTTGGACGCAGACCAAAAGTCCGCGGTGTGGTTATGAACCCTGTGGATCACCCACATGGTGGTGGTGAAGGTAAAACGTCCGGTGGTCGTCATCCTGTCAGCCCATGGGGTCAACCAACGCGCGGCTACAAGACAAGAAAGAAACGCAAGACATCCGATCGTTTCATTGTGCAGCGTCGGAAGAACAAGAGGATTGGTGAATAATGTCTAGATCTCTTAAAAAAGGGCCATACATCGCCGAGCACTTGATGGCGAAGATCACGAAGCTGAACAGCGAGAATCAGAAGAAGCCGTTCAAATCCTGGTCCAGACGCTCTACAGTGTTTCCAGAAATGATCGGTCACACGATCCTTTTGTACAACGGCAAGAGCTTCATTCCTGTTTACATCCATGAGAACATGGTGGGTCACAGACTGGGCGAATTCGCTCCGACCCGTACGTTTCGCGGACACACCAGCCTCGACAAGAAAATCAAGGCGAAACCAGGGGCATAAGAATGGAAACGAAATCCACAGGTAAGTTCCTACTCTCCGCGCCTCGTAAAATCCGTCTGGTTGCAGACGAGATTCGCGGATACAGCTATCCGGAAGCAATGGACATTTTGCGCTTCATCCCGCGCAAAGGTTCTCGCTACATCGAGAGCGTACTGAAAACAGCGCGTTCCAACGCAGTTTCTCTGCAGAAGGATCTGCGCGAAGAAGATCTCTATATTAAGAAAGTGTATGTGGACATGGGTCCAACTCTCAAGCGCTTCAGACCTCGTGCACGTGGCCGTGGAATGAGAAGACTCAAGCGCATGAGTCATATAACGATCGTACTGAGTAACGAGTGAGGAATCAATGGGTCAGAAAGTAAATCCAGTCGGCCTTCGCGTAGGAATCAATCGGACCTGGGATTCGATCTGGTTCGCAAAGGAATCATACAGGCAGAATCTGCATGAGGATCTGATGATCCGCAAAATGGTGCAGAAGAAATTCAAGCGCGCAGGCGTTGTGAAGATCGTCATCGAACGTTTCCCTGAGAAAATCGGGATCAACATTCACACAGTGCGTCCAGGGACAATCATTGGGCCGAAGGGAGCTTCTATTGAAGCGCTGAAGGCTGAAGTTCGTAAGAAAATCACGAAGCCTCTCAATATCAGCATCGTGGAAGTGAAAAAGCCTGAAACGATTGCACAGACCGTAGGCGAGTCTATAGCACAGCAGCTTGAGCAGAGAATGCCATTTAGAAGAGTCATGAAACAAGCACTTCGCGGCGCAATGCGTGGTGGAGTGGAAGGCGTGAAGATCATGGTATCCGGTCGCTTGAATGGCGCGGACATGGCCCGCCAGGAACAGTACAAAGATGGACGCGTTCCTCTTCATACTCTTCGTGCGCGTGTGGACTATGCTCACGCAGAAGCACGCACCACTTATGGAATTATCGGTGTGAAGGTTTGGACCTATCATGGTGACGCACTTCCAGGTCTTGAAAAAGCCGAAGACGATGATTACGCAGTAAGAAGAAAAACGGGTTAACGGAATAGAATATGCTGGCGCCCCAAAGAGTAAAATATCGCAAAAGACAGAGAGGCCGCCTTAGAGGTCTTTCTCAGCGCGGGAGCAATGTCTCCTTCGGTGAATACGGACTGAAGGCTCTCGATTCCGGTCGCTTGACTGCGCGTCAGATCGAAGCGGCTCGCCGCGCGATGACACGTAAAGTGAAGCGCGGTGGAAAGCTGTGGATTCGCATCTTCCCTGACACTCCTGTTTCTCGTAAACCCGCTGAAACTCGTATGGGTAGCGGTAAAGGGAATCCTGAATTCTGGGTATCTGTTATCTATGCAGGCCGCGTTCTTTTTGAAATCAGCGGCGTTGAAGAAGCTCTCGCAAGAGAAGCGCTGGATCTGGCAGCTCACAAACTTCCAATCCGCACAGTATTTGTGAAAAAGGAGCTCATCTAATGGCACGCGCATTACATGAACTGGCTGATGCAGAATTGCACAAGCTGGTAGACGATTCGCAGGTTGAAATTCGCGAACTGCGTTTTCAATTTGGAGTGGCGCGGTCGCTCCAGAATCCATCTCAGATTCGTAACCTCAGACGCACGATCGCAGGAGCGTTGACCGTTTTGAATCTGCGCAAGCTTGGCAAGGCAGAGCAGAAAGCTCCTACCGGGAAGCCAGCAAAAGAAAAGAAGAAAGCAGAGACCAAACCTCAGGCGAAAGAGAAAAAGAAGGCGAAAGCCTAAGGCATGATCATGGAAAATACTACAAAAAGAACCGCGAAGGTGCGTCTGATTCAAGGTCGAGTCGTTTCTGACACGATGGACAAGACGCGCGTTATTCTTCTGGAATCGCGCAAGATGCACCCGCTGATCAAGAAGCCTCTTGTTAAATCGCACAGAATCAAGATTCACGATGCGAAAAATGAATCCAAACTCGGGGATGTGGTGCTCGCAGTCGAAACTCGTCCACTGTCCCGCGACAAGCGTCATCGCCTCTTTAAGATCCTGGAGAAAGCAGAATGATTCAGCAGCAGACATATCTAGACGTTGCGGATAACACTGGCGCCCGCAAAGTAATGTGTATCAAAGTACTCGGTGGATCGCGCAAGCGTTACGCCGGTGTAGGTGATATCATCGTTGTCGCCGTGAAAGATGCAATTCCTGCATACGGGATCAAAGACGCAACTGGCAAGAAAGTTCATAACAAGGTTGTTCAGAAGGCAGTCGTGGTTCGCACTCGCAAAGAGATCCGTCGTCCAGATGGCTCGATCATCCGTTTCGATGACAACGCATGCGCGATCATCGACGATAAGATGAATCCCAAAGGTACTCGTATCTTTGGACCGGTAGCCCGCGAACTTCGTGATCGCAAATTTCTTAAGATCGTATCCCTCGCTCCGGAGGTGCTCTAAATGGCCGCTGAATTCTCAACCAAGCTTCGCAAAGACGACGAAGTGATCGTCATTGCGGGCAAGCAAAAAGGAAAGCGCGGAAAGATCATGTCTCTGGACAAAGCTAAGGCGCGCATCATCGTGCAGGGTGTGAATCGTGTGAAGCGTTTCCAGCGCCCAAGCCAGGAAAATCCGAAAGGCGGCACAGTTGAGCTCGAGCAAAGCATGCCGATTTCCAATGTACTATTTTATGACTCTAAGTCGAAGAAGGGCGTGCGTCTGGGTTACAAGATCCAGCCGGACGGAAAAAAAGTCCGCGTTACTCGCCCTGACGGGAGAGAAGTGTAATGTCCCTTCTTAAAAAGAAATACGCAGAGAGCGTGATTCCGCAGCTCCAGAAGCAGTTCGCGTATTCGTCCGTGATGCAAGTTCCGCGATTTGAAAAGGTTGTTCTGAACTACGGATCCGGCGAAGCGGCTGCCAATCCAAAGCAATTTGAAAGTGCGATTGAAGAAATGGCGCAGGTAAGCGGCCAGAAGCCAGTGAAAACAATCGCTCGCAAGTCCATTGCAACGTTCAAAGTGCGCGAGGGAATGGTTCTCGGCTGCAAAGTCACAATGCGTGGCGATCGCATGTTTGAATTCCTTGAAAGGTTCATCACGATTGCACTGCCTCGTGTTCGCGACTTCAAGGGCCTCAACCCATCAGGTTTCGACGGCCGCGGGAACTACAATCTTTCTCTGAAAGAGCAGATCATTTTCCCAGAAATCGATGTGGATAAAGTTCAAAATTACCACGGGATGAATGTTACGATCGTTACCACGGCGCCTACAAACGAAGAAGCATTCGCATTGCTCGAAGCGATTGGCATGCCGTTTAGCAAAGGAAAGAAGTGAGGGTATCATGGCAAAGAAGAGCCTGAGGGAAAAACACAAGCGGAAACAAGCCTTCAAAGTGAGGGAATACAACCGCTGTCCGGTGTGCGGGCGTCCGCGTGCCTACATGAGGCGCTTTGATATGTGCCGTATTTGCTTTCGTAAGCTGGCCGGTTTCGGTCAAATTCCAGGCGTCATCAAGTCGTCCTGGTAAAACATTTGGAGTAATATAGATGAGTCTTTCAGATCCAATAGCAGATATGCTCACGAGAATTCGCAACGCGTCGCGGGCCAAACATCCTAAGGTTACGTTCGGCGGATCACGTCTTAAGATCGCGATCCTCGACATCCTCAAACGCGAAGGGTTCATTGAGGATTATGCGGTTCGGAAGGACAAACAGAAGTCCGAGCTGGATGTAATGTTGAAGTACTCTGGCCGTCAGCCGGTGATTCGCCAGCTGCAAAGAGTATCCAGCCCAGGCCGTCGCTTCTATATTAAAGCGACTGAGGTTCGTCCGGTTCGAAATCACCTCGGACTTTCGATCCTCTCTACGCCAAAAGGCGTGATGACAGGCAGAGAAGCGCGCACACAGAATGTGGGTGGCGAATTGATCTGCCGCGTGTGGTAATCAGGAGACCGGTATGTCTAGAATTGGAAATGCACCCATTCAGCTGCCTCAGGGCGTAGATGTAGAAGCATCTGGCGACAAGCTGAAAGTAAAAGGTCCGCTCGGGACTCTTGAATCACCTCTTCCTGCCGGCATTACGCTGAGCAAAGAAGGCGGAGTGGTGAATCTCAAGAGAGCCAACGATGAGATGCCATTGAAGCAAAAGCATGGCATGGCTCGCGCTATCCTCATGAACTCCGTGATCGGAGTGAGCAAGGGCTGGGAAAAGAAGCTGGAGCTCGTTGGTGTTGGTTATCGCGCGCAGATGAAAGGTGCGGATCTGAGTTTCTCACTTGGGTATTCGCATGAAGTAAAGTTTCAGGTTCCTGCCGGAATCAAAGTGCAAGTAACCGACCAGGTTCGTCTTGATATTACTGGAATTGACCGCCAGAAAGTGGGTCAAACTGCATCTGAAATTCGTTCGCTGCGTCCACCAGAACCTTACAAAGGGAAGGGGATCAAGTATGCGGGTGAAAACATCCGTCGCAAAGCTGGTAAGACCGGTAAAGCGGGGAAAGGTAAATAAGCCATGAATCGCATCGCACAGAAACAGGAAAGACTTGGGCGCCGTCGTGACCGCGTCCGTTTCGCTATTCGTTCTCGCAAAGCGCGTCCAAGACTCGTTTTCAATCGTTCCAATCGCTTCCTCGCGGTTCAACTGATTGATGATGCGAAAGGCGTTACTCTCGCTCATGCAAGCACAATGGAAGAAGCGTTTAAGTCTGGCGGAACAAAGAACAAGGCTGCGGCAAAGAAACTGGGCGAGCTTATGGCAGACCGAATTTTGAAGCTGGGAATCAAGCAGATCGTACTGGACCGTCGCGGCATTTTGTATCACGGCAAGATTGCTGAGTTTGCAGATGCGGCGCGCGCAAAAGGACTGGAGTTTTAATTATGAGCGAAAGAGAAAGACATCAACACCAGCATCAGGAAATGGAGAAGGAATTCTCCGAGAAAGTTGTAAAGATCAACCGCGTTTCAAAAGTTGTGAAGGGCGGTCGTAGATTCTCTTTCAACGCTCTTGCAGTCGTGGGAGACAACCACGGCCGCGTTGGAATTGGTCTGGGCAAAGCGAACGAAGTACCGGACGCCATTCGTAAGGCGATCGAGTCTGCGCGCAGACAATTGCGTCATGTTCGTTTGACTCGCAAGAACACGATTCCTCACGAAGTTGTGGGTCGTTTCAAAGCAACCCGCGTAACACTTTTGCCTGCAACGCCTGGAACAGGGATCATCGCTGGAGAAGCGGTGCGCGCTGTAGTAGAGCAGGCTGGAATTCATGACGTACTGAGCAAAGTAATCGGCTCGAAGAATCCTGTGAATGTGGTGCGTGCTACTCTGGACGCACTCGAACAAATGGAGACTCCAATCATGTCTGCGCGCAAGCGCGGCGTGTCTCTCCAGCACATCTTCGGCGGTAAGGGAGCGGCATAATGGGCGAGCAAGTCACCATCACTCTTGTTAAGAGCCCGGTTGGTCGCGTGCCCAAGCATCGTGGAACGCTTCGCGCACTGGGACTCTGGAAGATCGGCGAAAAGCGCAGTCACAAAATGACTCCGCAGCTGGCCGGTATGATTCGCACCGTGTCTTATTTGATCACGGTTGAATCAGCGAAAAAGTAAGGATATATTAACAATGGCAAAGAAAGAAATCGCAGGGCTTTCCAATCTGCTTCCTGCTCGTAAAAAAGCGAAGGCGAAAAGAGCAAAGGCAGCCGTGAGCATTGCTCCACCGGAAGGATCTCGTAAAGAAGGCAAGCGCATCGGACGTGGCCGCGCCACCGGTGCCGGCAAGACTTCAGGTCGTGGCCAGAAAGGCCAGAAAGCGCGTGCCGGCTACAAGAAGAAGCTTGGCTTCGAAGGTGGACAGAACCCACTTCGTTTGCGTATTCCAAAACGCGGATTTACCAATATTTTCGCGACTCGCTACCAGGTGGTAAACCTCAAGGACCTGACAGAGGCCGGCTTCAGCGGTGAAGTGAATCCAGAAGCACTCAAAGGCAAAGGTTTGATTTCACGCCCCGGTATGCCTGTGAAGATCCTCGGAGTGGGAACCGTGTCGGGTAAGCTGTCTGTTACAGCGGATGCATTCTCTGCGACTGCGAAAGCAGCCATTGAAAAGTCCGGTGGAACCTGCACAATAAGGCCTGATTACATTCCTCGCGTAGACCGTAAGTTCGAGAAAAAAGCCCAGCGCAAAACGCGCCTTGGTAAGGGACGTGCATGAACGCACTGATCAACATCTTCAAGATCCCCGAGCTCCGTCGTAAGATTCTTTTTACTGCGGGGCTTGTGATCGTTTATCGCCTTGGGTCCTTCATTACGATTCCAGGCGTCAATCCGATCGCAGTGGCTCAGTCACGCCCGCCAGGCCAGTCATTCCTGGACGTTGTGAATGTGTTCTCAGGCGGGGCGCTCTTTAAGTTGTCGATCTTCTCTCTGGGGATCATGCCCTACATTTCCGCCTCCATCATCATGAGCCTTCTGACAGTTGTGATTCCACAGCTGGCAAGAATGCAGCGTGAAGGAGAAGACGGGCGGCGCAAGATCAATCAGTACACTCGTTATGGAACGGTTCTTCTCTGTGCAATCCAGGCGCTGTTTATCCTGGTCTGGGCTGTAGATCAGAAGAATCCAAACAACGGTGAGCCGTTTGTTCGTATGGCGCGTACGTGGTTCTTCGTCGTTGGCCTCGGGGCAATCACTACAGGCACCATTCTACTTATGTGGATGGGTGAACAAATCACAGAGCGCGGCATCGGAAACGGTGCATCTCTGATTATTTTCTCCGGTATCATTGCGCAACTGCCCAGCAAGCTTGCGCAGATGATGAAAGACAAAAGCATTTCTCCTTTTGATATTGTCATCCTGGTCTCTTTGTTCTTGATTCTAATCGCGCTTACCATCCTGCTTTCGCAAGGTGTGCGCAAGATCCCTCTCCAGTATGGAAAGAAGATGCAGGGAAGGCGTCTGGTTCAGGCAAGAAGCCAGAGCATTCAGTTCAAACTGAACTCCGCGAACGTAATGCCAATCATCTTCGCTTCGTCTCTTCTTCTTTTCCCTCAGACTGTAATTGGAATGCTCGGCGAAGACTCACGCGGATGGATCGGTTGGCGCATTCTCCAGGATTGGCTCAATCCTTTTGCGCCCGAGTTCTACAAACAGCTCCCGTATTACACTATTTACACAATTCTCATCATCTTCTTCGCATACTTCTACACTGCGATCTATATCAATCCGCAGGAGCTTTCGGAGAACTTGAAGAAGTACGGTGGATTTGTACCGGGGATTCGCCCAGGAACTCACACGAAAGAATATGTAGAGTCTACTCTGAATCGCATCATTTTACCGGGCGCGATCTTTCTGGCGGGATTGGCCCTTGCTCCTTATTTGATCATCAACTTTCTCGGATTTAAGGCGAATGCGAACATCCAGGGTCTTGCATATACGTTCGGCGGGACATCCCTGCTGATCATCGTGGGTGTTGCACTCGATACTCTGAAGCAAATCGAGTCGCAGCTGATCATGCGCAACTACGACGGCTTCATGAAAAAGGGCAGAATCAAGGGAAGATAGTCTTATGCGCATCGTCTTCATGGGGCCTCCGGGCGCGGGAAAAGGAACGCAGGCGAAGATCATTTGTGATCGTTATGGGATTCCGCAGGTGTCTACCGGTGAGATTCTCCGTGCCGCCGTAAAGAATGGAACGGACATGGGCAAGAAGGCGAAAGAGTATATGGACGCAGGCAAACTCGTCCCTGACTCCGTTGTGATTGGAATTGTGAAGGACCGCATTCGCGAACCGGACGCACAAAAGGGTTACATCCTGGATGGTTTTCCTCGCACTCTCGAGCAGGCGGATGCGCTCAAAGCGATGCTCGCTGAAATCAAAACTCCATTGCAGATCGCACTGAATCTGGACGTTCGTGACGACCTGCTCATTGCCAGACTCCTGGATCGCGCCAAGAAAGAGGGTCGTCCGGATGATACGGAACCCGTTATCAAGAGTCGCCTGGACACATATCACAGCCAGACGCGGCCGCTCATAGACTACTATCGCAAAGAAGGCGTGCTCGTTGAGGTACCCGGAGAGGGCACTCTAGAAGAGGTAACGTCAAGAATTCTTTCCCCACTGGAGAAGATTAAGTGAGACTTGACAGGGCAGGTCGTTCCTCAAGTCTGACAATTTCTTAACCGTGGCAAAAGAAGAAGCAATAGAAGTAGAAGGAACCGTTGTGGAACCCCTCCCGAATGCGATGTTTCGCGTCGTTTTGGACAATGGGCACAAGGTTCTTGCTCACATTTCCGGTAAGATGCGCATGCATTACATTCGCATTCTGCCAGGCGACAAAGTGGTAGTGGAGCTTTCTCCCTACGATTTGACGCGAGGCAGAATCACGTTCAGGAAGAAGTGACCTATGAAAGTTAGAGTATCGGTAAAAAAACTTTGTACCAATTGTCGGGTGATCCGACGCGGTGGTGTGATTCGCGTCATTTGCGAAAACCCACGTCATAAGCAGAGGCAAGGATAATGGCTCGTATCGCGGGAATTGATCTACCAAAAGAAAAGCGGGCTGTTGTAGGCCTGACTTACATTTATGGAATCGGCAAAAGCCAGGCTGCAAAGATTCTCGGAGCAGCCGGTGTAGATGAGAACATCAAGGTCGGAGATCTTGATGAAAAGCAAGTCAACGCCATTCGCAATTACATCGCGCAAAACTGCCGCCTCGAAGGGGACCTTCGCACTGAATTGAACCTGAACATCAAGCGTCTCATGGACATTGGTGCTTACAGAGGCCTCCGTCATCGTATGGGTCTTCCTGCAAATGGTCAGCGCACTCGCACCAATGCACGCACTCGCAAGGGTGTGAAAAAGACTGTGGCAAATAAGAAGAAAGCACCAACGAAAGGTTAATCGGAATTTAGAATATGGCTGTAGCACAGAAGAAGAAAGAAAAGCGCAATGTTCCACGTGGGAAGGCGCTGATTCAAGCGTCGTTCAACAACACGATCATCACAATTACAGACCTGCAGGGCAATGTTCTTGCGTGGTCTTCCGCGGGTCACATGAGCTTCAAAGGCTCTCGCAAGTCTACGCCATACGCAGCACAGATGGCAGCCCGCAATGCATCTGAAAAAGCAAAAGAATCAGGTGTGCGCGAAGTAGATGTATTCGTGAAAGGTCCAGGAATTGGTCGCGAATCTGCAATTCGAGCCATCTCTATCGAAGGCATTCATGTACGATCCATCAAGGACATCACTCCACTGCCACACAATGGGTGTCGTCCTCGCAAACGTCGTCGCGTCTAATCACCCTCGATTTTCGAAAATTTGGAAGGAGACAAGCGTACCATGAATTTGAAGCATTTGATGAAAGGCCTGAAGAGACCCCGTCAGGTTGAATTCGGCCATGAAACAACTCAGCCGAACTACGGACGCTTTGTGGCGGAACCATTCGAGCGCGGATTTGGTGCCACCGTTGGAAATTCTCTCCGTCGTACTCTCATGTCTTCTATTGAAGGAACTGCAATCACTGCGGTTCGTATTGAAGGCGTGGCTCACGAGTTCAGCACAATTGAAGGCGTGGTAGAGGACGTTACACGCATTATCTTGAATCTGAAGCAACTTCGCGCCACATATGATTCAGAAGGCCGCGATGAGCCTAAGATCATTCATATTGAAAAGCGCGGAGCAGGACAACTGACTGCGGCTGACTTTGCAGTAGATTCATCCATTCAAATTCTCAATCCAGAGCTTCACGTAGCCACTCTGAACGAAGATGCAAACCTGATCATGGACGTGCAGTTTGAGCGCGGCCGCGGATATGTTCCATCTGAAATTCTCAAGAAGAACATTGATGAAATCGGAACCATCGCAGTGGACGCTCTGTTCTCGCCGGTTCGTCGCGCGAATCTCGATGTATCAGAAACACGCGTAGGACAGCGCACTGACTACGAAAAGATCACTCTGGACATATGGACAGACGGATCGATTGCGCCGGAAGATGCACTGGCTCAGGCAGCCAAGATCCTCAAAGAACATCTGACTGTATTTATTAACTTCCAGGAAGAGCCGGAAGAAGAACTCGATGAGACAAATGAACTCGAAGAGAACCTTCGCCGCAATCTGGAGAAGCATGTAGAAGAACTCGAACTTTCTGTTCGCTCTCTTTCTGTGCTCAAGAGCCTGGAAATCGAAACTCTCGCGGATCTGGTCCGCAGAAACGAAGAAGAGCTTCAGAAATCACGTCACTATTCCCCGAACTGCGTAGAAGAAATTCGCCAGAAACTTGCGGGACTCAATCTTGAATTCGGAATGCGCGACTTTTTTGCGCCTCGCGACTAAGGCCTGACATCATGAGAAAGAGAAACAAAACAAAACAACTGAATCGCGTATCTTCGCACAGAAAAGCGATGATGCGCAACATGGCAACGAGCTTGTTTGACCATGAGAGAATCATTTCTACGCGTGCGAAGGTAAAAGTCCTTCGTCCGTACGCGGAAAAGCTGATCACTCGCGCGAAGCACACTGTGTCCGGCGAAATGAACGAAGCGCAAGTGGTTCACAGCAAGAGAGAAATTCTGAAGCACGTTCGCGATCGCGACGTGGCTGTTAAACTTCTTCAGGATATCGCGCCTCGTTTCAAGGAACGCAACGGTGGGTACCTGCGCATCATTCATCTTCCAGAACGCGACAAAGATAGCGCGAAGATGAGCATCATCGAACTGGTGGAACGCAAAGAGAAGGTTCGCAAGCAGAAACCTGAAAAGGAAAGAAAAGCTTCATCCTCACCGGAGAAAGGTAAGGACAAGAAGAGCCTTCCAAGCGAAAAAGACGCCAAGAAAGAGAAGTGGTACAATCGCTTCCGTAAAAAGAAATCAGACGTTCCAAGCTGATTGGAGAAAGGCCGCGAAAGCGGCCTTTTTTGTTAGATGTAGTACATTAGTTCGCCTTTTTTAGAACCAGAGGCCATGAATTCTGCCAGAGATACGCTGAGCATTTCATGAAGGCGAGACTCCAGTTCTTTCCAGAAGCCACCCGTAGATTCATCCCATGTCTTGTCTGAGCGATCAATGAGGGATAGATCTCCTTCGAGAGCTTCGAGTATTTCAAGTATTGTGATTTCAGAAGCAGAGCGAGTGAGTCTGTAACCGCCTTCTGCGCCGCGGATGCTCGATACCAGCCCGTTCTTTCGAAGGAGGTGCACGATTTGCTCGAGGTATTTTTGCGGGATGTTCTGCCTTTCCGAGATTTCTCTTGTTTTCAAGAGCCCGCCCGACGACAATTCCATCATCGCTTTGAGGCCGTAGCGGCCGCGGCTTGTGATTCTCACTATGGCCGGCCGTTTTTTAGTCTTTCAATATCCGCGTCGACCATCATCTTCACGAGGCCTTCAAAGCTCACTTCTGGAACCCAGCCGAGTTCCTTTTTTGCCTTGGATGCATCTCCGATGAGTAAATCCACTTCGGCGGGACGAATGAATGCAGGATCGATCTTCACGTGCTTCTTCCAGTCCAGGCCTGCATGGGAGAATGCTACTTCTACAAGTTCCTGCACGCTGTGTGTTTCTCCGGTGGAGATTACGTAGTCGTCCGCTTTATCCTGCTGGAGCATGAGCCACATGGCGCGCACGTAATCTCCGGCAAATCCCCAGTCGCGTTTCGCGTCCAGGTTTCCAAGCTTGAGTTCCGTTTGAAGGCCGAGTTTGATACGAGCTACTCCGTCTGTCACCTTACGCGTAACAAATTCCTTTCCGCGGCGAGGGGATTCGTGATTGAACAGAATGCCTGAAACCGCGAACATATTGTAGGATTCGCGGTAGTTCACAGTGATAAAATGCCCGTACACTTTTGCAACGCCGTAAGGGCTGCGAGGATAGAAAGGTGTGCTTTCTTTTTGAGGGACTTCCTGCACCATTCCAAACATTTCCGAGCTCGATGCCTGGTAGAATCTTGCTTTTGATTTTACTGCTCTCATTGCTTCGAGCATACGAGTCACACCGAGTGCAGTGAATTCTCCCGTCAGGAGTGGCTTCGTCCAGGAGGTCGGCACAAAGGATTGCGCTGCCAGGTTGTAGATTTCATCCGGGGCGGATTCTTCTATTAAATTGAGAAGGCTGAGCTGGTCGAGCAGGTCTCCCTGGCGGAGGATCACTTTGTCGCGTATGTGCTCGATTCTGTCGAAGTTTTCGCTCGATGAGCGGCGAACCATGCCAAAAACCTTGTAGCCTTTCGAAAGCAAGAATTCTGCGAGGTAGGAACCGTCCTGGCCCGTGATTCCCGTGATCAATGCCGTTTTACCCACGATTGCGCTCCTTGGGCCAGATTCGCCAAATTCGCTATTTTTACCATTCCTTTTGCTTGTTGTCCTGGAAGCAAAAATGAGTGCGGTCCCCGGCCTGCGAGCAATGGTGGCCTCATGCTTCAGGGCAAAGGCGTGGAAAAAATGGGGATTGAGGCTCGAATTGCGGAGAGAGCTGAATCTCGCCATTATGACGATGCTGATGTCAAGCGTGTGGATTCCCTTTCTCTATCTCCGCTCGATTCTGGGAAGTGGGGTTTTGATGCCGCGGCAACGTCAGAGCTTTTTCAAAAGCCAGTCCCCGCTCCGGATTTTCGTAGCTGGAAGTTCCGCTTCATTCGCGGTCCTCTCAAGCCACTTGCCCGCAAGATCTACGTTACTCTCGCACAGATGTTCGATAGAATGTCTGAAAATAAGACCCAGGCATTTTACGATGTTGTGCACGAGCTTGCGGACCTTCGGCGGGAGAACGCTCAGCTGAAGGAGCGCATTCAGGCACTCGAAGCAAAGTCGCGGCAAGACTCGCGAGATCCTGCTGTTCCTTCAGCGGAGAATCCTCGCCCGCCACGGCCGGTCGAGCGCGGTGCGCCTGGGATTTCTTCAAGGAGTGGGAATCGTCCGCGGCCTCTCTAGTTGTGCATGGATGAGCAGGTTCTTCATTCTCTTCAGTGGATCGAAAGCATGCCTTCCTGGGTCATGTTTGCATTCTTCTTTTTTTCTGCGTTCATGGAGAACGTTTTTCCTCCGTATCCCGGAGACACAATTCTAGCATTCTCGGGCTTTCTTGCCGCCCGCGGAGTGATGTCCTTGCCCATTGTATTCTTTGCTGGATTCGCGGGCAGTGTGGCCGGCGCATTTGTGATGTATATGCTTGGACACAGGGCTCTCGAACTTGCGCGGAGAATGGAACGCAGCGTTTCGCGTCCGGCCTGGTTGAAGAACAGTCTGCATGAAGCGGTTTCGCAAGAAAGCATCGAGAAGACGGGTCTGTGGTTCAATCGCTATGGTCTTTACTTCGTCATCGTGTCGCGATTTTCTGCGGGAGTCCGTTTTTTTGTGAGCATAGTGGCGGGAATTTCGAGGGTCTCTCTGCCCCTCTACATGCTTTGCTTCGCCCTGGGTGTTGTGCTGTGGAACGGGCTTTTGACGGCGGGAGGCTACACTCTCGGCCGCAACTGGGAACTCGTACTTGTATATTTGAAGTTGTACAATACGGTATTTATCATCGTTGCTGTGGTTGCGGTCGCAGGCTTCGTATTCTGGAAGTGGCGGTCTTCGAATATTCATTGACGACCTCTGCGTCGAAAGAATCTCTGAAAGAGGACGCGGGCTTAGCTCAGCTGGTTAGAGCGCTTCTTTGACATGGAAGAGGTCACTGGTTCGATTCCAGTAGCTCGCAGTTTGAAAGCCCCGGCGATCTAAATGCTGCCGCGCATCGGCGTTACATCCGTTTCTTTTTCGAAAAATCAGACTCTAAGAGCAGAGTTGCTTTCGGTGTTTCCGGAAAGTTGCTTCAACGACTCTGGAAAGATGTCGGAAGCAGATGTTATTTCTTTTCTTGCCCGGTGCGATGCTGCCATCATTGGCACAGAACCCGTGACAGGAAGGGTCATTGAATCTCTACCTGGCATTGGTATGTATGCGAAGTACGGTGTCGGTCTCGACAACATTGATTTGGAGGTCCTGGCCACTCGGGGCATTCCGCTGGGTTGGACGGGCGGAGTGAATCGGCGCAGCGTCAGCGAGCTTGCCCTCTGGTTCATGCTCAGCCTCTGTCGCAACACAGTGCATACGAGCAGGCAGCTTGCTTCTGGAATCTGGGACAAGGACGGCGGGAGACTTCTCTCCGGACTCACCGTGGGCATAGTGGGATGCGGTTTTGTAGGCGAAGATTTGCTTTCTTTACTTTCCGCGTTTGGTGGACAGCGCCTGATTGTGGACATTGAAGATCGCTCGGGCGTTGCCCTTAGATTCGGAGCACGGCAAGTCTCTTATTCAGAGGCTCTTTCTTCCGCTGACATCTTAAGCTTTCATGTTCCATTGACCGAGGCTACACGTGGGATGCTGGGCTCCAAAGAGATCGCTCGACTCACGCCAGGCGCCATTGTGATCAACACATCCCGTGGCTCCGTTTTTGACGAAGCCGCCTTGAAAGAGGCGCTCAGGAGCGGTCGCATCCAGGCCGGGCTTGACGTTTACTCGACGGAGCCACCAACCGACCTTGAGCTACTTGCCCAGAAAGGACTGGTATGCACCCCGCACGTAGGCGGTAACGCCCGGGAAGCGGTCCTTGCCATGGGGCGGTCGGCCATTTCTCACCTGGTTCACCATTTCGGCCAAAAAAAGCCGTCTGATTGATCGTTCAATCGTTGAACAAAATCGATTGACGCAAAGCCTCTCCGGCTCACCCTGGAAGGTGCCTTTTTTCCCCCTGGGACTCACCTGGCGAAGCCATGTACGCGCCCCCTCTTAAGATGAAAATGCTAGTCACCGGTTCAGCCGGGTTTATCGGATTCCACCTCGTGGAGCGGCTGCTCTCCGAAGGCCATCAAGTTGTTGGAATAGACAACTTGAATCCTTACTACGATCCCGCTCTCAAAGTCAGTCGCTTGAGGGCCGCAGGTATTGAGGATCCAGTGCCAGGGTCGATCGTCCATGCCAGACAGCGGTCGTATGGCTTCTTGCAGGGGGACATAACAAATTCGACCGATTTGAAGTCCGTATTTGATCTTGGGCCGTTTGATTGCGTCTGCCATCTGGCAGCGCAGGCAGGCGTACGATTTAGTCTTGAGCAACCCCTGGCCTATGTGCATGCCAACATCGTGGGCACGACCCATCTTCTAGAAGCCTGCCGATCTGACGCGCCCCACTTTCTATTCGCTTCCAGTTCCTCCGTTTACGGACTGAATCAAAAAATGCCTTACTCAGTTCATGACAACACAGATCATCCAGTGAGTATCTATGCCGCCAGTAAGAAAGCATCGGAGCTCATAGTCCATTCGTACAGCCACCTGTTCGGCATCCCTTCCACAGGTCTTCGATTCTTCACCGCGTATGGGCCCTGGGGCAGGCCAGATATGGCTCTCTTCAAGTTCACACAGTCGATCCTGAAGGGCGAGCCAATTCAAGTGTACAATAACGGGCGCATGCAGCGTGATTTTACTTTCATAGATGATATCGTGACCGGAGTGGTGAAGCTGGCGCACCACATTCCTCAACCAGATGAAGGCTGGGACGCGAATCATCCGGATCCCTCTACATCTTCGGCGCCATATCGCATTCATAACATTGGGAATTCCAGGCCGACAGAATTGCTCGACTATGTTCGCGCCATTGAGCGAGCTCTCGGTAAACAGGCAGTGCTTGAGATGCTTCCTGCGCAACCAGGCGATGTGACGTCTACCTGGGCAGACACTTCTGAACTACAGAAGGAAATCGACTTCATACCCGATACGGCGATTGACGTTGGCGTCAGCAAGTTTGTCGCCTGGTTCAGGCAATACTACAACGTTTAGTTTCTCTCCATCATGCATGACATTGAACGATTGAGCGAAGGTGAAGCGCGGCTCATAGAAGCGCTCGCCGAAAGAAGCAGCAGTCAGCGGATTCTGGCACGGGCCGCAGGTTTGTCCCTCGGGATGACAAACATTCTCATCAAGCGTCTTGTAAAGAAGGGACTGATCAAAGTGGTGACTCTGAATGGTCGGACTCTAAGTTACATGCTCACGCCGCGTGGTTTCGCGGAAAAGGTAAAGAGAACGTATGAGTACATTACCGTCTCCATACGATTCATCGATCGTGTGCGAAGTAACATTCTTTCGATCGTAGCTGCTCTGCCGGAAGGTTCGCCTCTTTACATCGCGGGTCCGGGTGAGCTGGCGCAGCTGGCTGCTGAGACTTTGCGCGAATCCGGACGCGTTTTTGAGCAGGTGAACACGGTTGCGGATTTGGAAGGTAAGACCGGAGTTTGTCTTGTGTGTCTTCCGGAAATGCCTGTCCCCATTCCTCCGGGACTGATTCTCAAGAGCATCGTTGCATGAGAGCCATTCTGCTTGATCGGGACGATACAATCAACGAAGACCCTGGCTATCTCGCAGATGCGACTCAGGTTCGGTTACTCCCGCGCGTAGTGGAGGGGCTGAGTCTGTTGCGTTCTCATGGTTATCGGTTTTTCGTAATGAGCAATCAATCCGGGGTAGCCAGAGGCTTAATCAGTGGGCCAGAGCTGCAGGCGGTCAACGATCGAATCTCGGAATTGTTGCTCGCTCAAGGAATAGTAATCGAACGCTTCTATGTTTGTCCGCACCGCGATGAAGATGGATGCGATTGTCGAAAGCCAAAGCCTGGCCTGTTTCGCCAATTCTTCCAGGATTGGAACGCGTCAGGTTCTCAGTGTTTCGCAATCGGCGATAAACCACGCGATTTGGAAGCTGCTCGCCCATTTGGCGTTCGTGGGATTCTTTTGCAGGCCGGAAAAGAGGCGCCTGTTTATTTCCCGAAAAATCTTGTCTACAGGGCCGTGGATCTTCTGGATGCGGCGGACTACATAATCAGGACTGAAGGAGACTAGTATGGCGCTTGTACCGATGAGGCTGCTGCTCGATCACGCTGCAGAAAACAATTACGGGATTCCCGCGTTCAATGTAAATAATCTGGAGCAGGTGCTCGCCATCATGCGAGCGGCGGACCGGGCGGACAGTCCTGTCATCCTTCAAGTTTCGCGCGGCGCGCGGGCCTATGCCGGAGAGCATTTTATTCGACATTTGATTCTCGCTGCTGTCGAGTCCTATCCTCATATTCCTATTTCGCTACATCAGGATCACGGTAACAGTCCGGCCACCTGTTTCTCCGCCATCCGCAACGGATTCACTTCCGTCATGATGGATGGTTCCCTGAAAGAAGACGGCAAAACTCCCGCCGATTTCGAATACAACGCGCGCGTGACCGCGGACGTGGTTCGCGTTGCGCATTCCATTGGTGTGAGCGTAGAAGGCGAGCTTGGATGTCTGGGTTCTCTGGAAACTATGACGGGCGACAAAGAAGATGGGCACGGAGCGGAAGGGAAACTTACGCGCGAGCAACTACTGACGGATCCTGATGAAGCAGTTGCGTTTGTTCAAAAGACGAATGTGGATGCACTTGCGGTTGCAATTGGCACGAGTCACGGAGCTTACAAGTTCAAACAGAAACCAACCGGCGAAGTTCTTGTGATCAAACGCATAGAAGAAATTCATAAGAAACTTCCAAATACACACATCGTTATGCATGGTTCTTCCAGTGTGCCGCAAGACTATCTCGCCATCATAAACAAGACAGGTGGAAAGATCGCGGAAACCTACGGTGTCCCGGTGGAAGAAATTCAGAAGGGGATCAAGGTCGGAGTGCGCAAGATCAATATCGATACGGATCTTCGCCTGGGTTGGATTGCTGCTGTGCGCGAAGCTGCGGCCAAGAAACCTGAGGAATTTGACCCAAGATACTTTCTTAAACCCGCTATGAAGAACATGGAAGATGTTTGCGCAGATCGTTTCGCTAAATTCTGGTGCGCGGGCAATGGTTCGAAGATCAAGCAAGTCGGACTGGATGAATACGCGAAAAAATATTCCGCAGGCTGAAACGAATGGAAAAAAACGCAAAGATATACATTGCAGGTCATCGCGGACTCGTCGGCTCCGCGATTGTTCGCGTTCTCGCCGAGCAAGGTTACACGAACGTGATGGGTCGTACCCATTCCGAATTGGATCTGACTCGCCAACCTGACGTGGATGCTTTTTTTTCAAAAGAAAAGCCGGACTATGCTATTCTGGCCGCGGCGAAGGTCGGAGGGATTCATGCGAATAATACGTATCCCGCAGAGTTTATTTATTCAAACCTTCAAATACAGAACAACATCATAGATGCATGTTACCGTCACGGCGTAAAAAAGCTCTTATTCCTTGGCTCTTCGTGCATCTATCCAAAGTTCGCTCATCAACCCATGAGCGAATCTGAGTTGCTGAATGGAAAGCTTGAGCCAACAAATGAGCCCTATGCGATTGCGAAAATTGCGGGAATAGTCATGTGTCAGAGCTACAACCGTCAATACGGGACGAACTTCATCTCTGCTATGCCTACGAATCTTTACGGACCTGGAGATAACTATCATCCGGAGAATTCGCATGTCATCCCGGCGCTGATTCGCAGGTTCCATGAGGCAAAGAAGAACAATGTCAAAGAGGTAGTCATCTGGGGGACAGGCTCGCCTCTCCGCGAGTTTCTTTTTTCAGACGATTGCGCGCGTGCATGTCTCTTCTTGATGGAGCGATATGATGTTCGCGGAGATTCAACGGGCGGCGAAATTGTGAACATTGGATCCGGGTCAGAAATTTCCATACGGGATCTCGCAAAGACTGTGGGGGAGGTCGTTGGCTTTCGCGGTGACATCATATTCGATGTAACAAAGCCGGACGGGACTCCCAGGAAATTGTTAGATGTTGCGAAGCTGCACAAGATGGGCTGGCGCCATACAGTAGAATTGCGCGAAGGACTCGCGACCGCATATCATGACTTTGAGGCAGCACATGTCTCAGGCTAAGATAGGCCCGATCCGGACCTATATTCGCGACATCTCCGAGCTTCCCTCTTATCTGAAGCGACTCTGGCTGCATCTGAAGCCTGTTCGCAGAACTCAGGTGTTCCTCTTGATGGGGCTCATGGTCGCTGTATCCGCCGCCGAAGTGATCAGCATCGGAGCGATCCTCTCCTTCCTGGCAGTCCTCACAGATCCAGGGCGAACGTTTCACCATCCTCGGCTCCAATTCCTATGGGAACTGACCGGGATTCAGTCGCCGGAGCAAATGGTTCTTCCTATGACGATTGCCTTTGCATGTGCCGCCCTGGTGACAGGTGGCGCACGTCTATTGTTTTTGTGGGCGAATACGCGGCTCTGCAATGCGATCGGTGCGGACCTTGCGTACGATGTGTATCGCCGCACTTTGTTCCAACCGTATTTTGTGCACGTGGGTCGCAATTCCAGTGAAGTAGCGACTGCGACATCGAAGGCGAAAGGTCTCGTGAATCAGACAATTTCGCCGCTTCTCACAATTTTTGGATCCCTCTGCGTCATTGTTTCCATCGTTTCTTTTCTTGTAACCATAGACCCTGTCGTTTCACTCTCCGCTGTCGCAGGGTTCTCAACGATATATTTCGTGATTGCTATTTTTTCAAAGAATAGTCTGGATACGAATGGACGTATTCTGGCTCGCGAACTCACTCGAGCCACTCAAACTATGAGCGAGGGTCTTGGCGGTATCCGCGACATCCTTCTCGACGGCAGCCAGGATTTCTACAGTGGCATTTTTCGCACGTCAGATAGGCGTTTGAATCGTGCAAACGCAAATGCCACTTTTCTTGCGGGGACGCCCAGGTTTGCCATTGAAGCTGTCGCCATGGTTCTTCTTGCTGGCTTCGCCTACGCGCTCACGCGCTCTCCAGGAGGTCTCAATCAACATATTCCACTCCTTGGTGCGATGGCTCTCGGGGCCCAGAGGATTCTGCCTGTGATGCAGGCAACTTTCGTCTCCTGGACCAACGTGAAAATTAGCCAGTCTACTATGCGGGAAGTGCTTGGCTTCCTCGATCAGCCTCTCCCGGCCTATGCTACTGAGCCACCACCGATACCAATGGCCTTTAAGGATCGCATAACGTTAGATCATATTGGTTTTCGCTATTCCGAAGAAGGTCCGTGGGTTCTTCGCGACGTTACGATGGAAATCCCTCATGGATCTCGAGTGGGAATTGTTGGCATCACTGGAAGCGGAAAAAGTACACTGCTGGATATTCTTCTGGCACTCCTTGTCCCCACGGAAGGTCGACTTCTTGTCGATGGCGTAACCATTGATAGCACTACGATGCGTGCGTGGCAGGCGAACGTGGCCCATGTGCCTCAGATGATTTATCTTTCTGATACGTCGATCGCGGAGAATATCGCTTTTGGCGTGCCGGCAGATCAGATCGACATGGATCGCGTGAAGCGCGCAGCGTCGCAGGCCCAGATCAGCTCTCACATTGAAACACTGCAGGCCGGATACCAGACTTTTGTCGGAGAACGCGGCATCAGGCTCTCAGGTGGACAACGCCAGAGGATCGGCATTGCAAGAGCACTCTACAAGCAAGCATCCGTTATCGTCTTTGACGAGGCGACCAGCGCGCTTGATAATGAAACTGAGCAAGCGGTGATGGAAGCAATCGAAGGTCTTGGTAAAGATCTGACGATTCTGATGATTGCCCATAGACTCAGTACTGTAAAGAATTGCGATCAGGTCATTGAGCTTGGCGCAGGACAGATTCGTCGAGCCGGCAAATACGAAGAACTATTCGCCGCTCACAATTGATCAAGAGAGGAACTATGCAGATTAAGCTATTCGACAAAATCGTCGGAGACGGGCAGCCTGTATTCGTCATCGCCGAGGTGGGACTCAACCACAACGGTTCCATGGAAATTGCGAAGCAACTGATTGATGCAGCAAAAGCGGCAGGTTGTGATGCTGTGAAGTTTCAGAAGCGTCATGTGCCCAGTCTCGCCGTGCGTTCGTTTCTCGATGCCCCCGATTTGCGTTTTCCTGCTTTCGGTTCAACCTATCGAGAAGTGCGTCAGGCTGTCGAGTTTTCTACATCGCAGCTAATGGAGCTTCGTGATTATTCGCGTTCGAAAGCGATTCCTTTCTTTGTAACTCCCTTTGAACTGAATTCTGCGAAGGAGATCGATGCACTTGAGCCTGAAGTGATCAAGAGCGCGAGCCACAATCTTACTTTCATTCCGCTCCTTGAGGTGCTGGCTCAGAAACGAAAGCCTTTGATCGTTTCTACCGGTATGTCCACAATCGAAGAACTCGACATGGCTGTGTCAGTCATTCGTAAATACGATTGTCCTTTCGCTCTGCTTCATTGCGTGTCCGCTTATCCGACTCCTTTCTCGCTTGTTCAACTTCGAATGATTGATCTTCTTCGTGAGCGTTACGGCGTTCCTGTTGGCTATTCTGGCCATGAAGAGTTCAGTGCGAAGAGCTTGCCTACGCTCGCTGCCGTGGCGCGCGGTGCCTGCATAGTGGAACGTCACATCACGCTCGACAACAACATGCCGGGATTTGATCACAAGATATCTCTTAATCCGGCGGATCTCAAAGAAGTTGTTTTGCAGATTAGAGCGATTGAGTCCATGATGGGTGACGGGAAGAAACATCTACTTCCTGAAGAGCTTGTGAAGAGAGAGCAGCAACGCGTCTCGATTGCAACTGCGCGCGCGATTCGCGCAGGAGAAATCATTTCATCCGAGATGATTTCCTTTCGGGGGCCAGGCACAGGTTTCGCGACGTATGAGATAAACAATGTAGTCGGGAAAAAAGCCGTCGTCGATATTTCCGAAGACGTTCTCATTGAAAAGGCAATGCTAAGCTAACCTATGCCTCGTGTTTCCATTATCATTCGAGCAAAGAACGAAGAGTACTGGCTGCCGCGTCTTCTTCCGCAGTTGAAGCGTCAGTCGTACCAGGATTTCGAGGTCATTCTGGTGGATAACCAGAGCACAGACGCAACGTGCGCCATCTTTCGCAAGGAATACCCATCGGGACGAATCCTCGAAATTGGAGACTTTAAGCCGGGCAGAGCCATCAATGCAGGCATAGAAGCTGCGAGCGGGGAACTCGTGGTCATTATTTCTGCTCACTGCGTGCCTGCGGAGGAGAGCTGGCTTGCCAGTTTTGTTTCTGCGATGGACGATACAACCATTGGCGCAGCATACGGCCGGCAGCTTCCCATGCACACATCGCATCCTCTCGACAAAAGGGACTTGCTCAACACATTCGGTATCGAGTTTCGAGTACAGAAGAAGGACACCTTTTTTCACAACGCCAACAGCATATTGCGTCGCTCGGTGTGGGAGAGATTTCCCTTTGATGAAGAGACGCCTCACATCGAAGATCGCCTCTGGGCCGCTCAGTTGATTGAGAATCAGATATGGATCGCGTACACACCGGGCGCTGTAGTGTATCATCACCACGGCATCAATCATCATGCTAACATAAAACGAGCAGAAGCAATTTCGCAGATTCTTGGGAGTGGTCGCCTTGGTTATTCGATGGAGCTTCCAGAATTCATGCGTGCTGAGAATTCACATACGCTTTATTGTTTTCTGGGCCATGACGCAGGTACTCATACCGTTCTTCTGTCTTTGCTGGGCCAGATGAAGGACGCTCCGCCAGGCAGATTCATTGTTCATTCTGCACAGGCCGAGCTTCTGCGGGATCTTCCCGTAGGGCCCGACGTTCTTCCCTACGCGGCGGACGATCGTGAAAGGACATTCGTTGAAATTCTGGCGGAGTTGATCGAGGATGAAGCAGCTCGCAATTTCTTTCCGGACGCGGTGGTCTATATCAATCTGCGCTCTCCCGGGTTGAAGTGGGAGTTGCTGCGCGAAGCTATACATTGCTACTACGGTGACATGTATGAATCCGTTTTCTGGGCGAACAGAGAGTATAGCAATATCTGGCAGAAAGACAACGGGGTTTACGCGCAACTTCGTGCCGATTATACGCGTCGCGAGAAGAAGGAACCCGTTTACATTGCGCGGTATGGCCTTGGAACTGTGACCGCTCCTGCTCTCATTCGATCCGGCGCATTAATTGGAAACAAAGTCGCGATCCTTCCTCTCGAAGACAATTGATTCGCCTTTGTGCCACAGCCTGACGTTCAGCTAAACTATAGAGAAAATCGTATGACTACCAAACCTAGAATTCTTGGCATCACTCTGGCGCGCGGAGGCTCGAAGAGCGTTCCGCACAAGAACATAAGGCCCATCCTTGGAGTTCCGCTCATCGCGTACACGATTCGTGCTGCGCTCGCTTCACAATACCTGACTCGTTATATCATTTCCACAGACGATCCGGAGATTCGCGACACGGCGATTCGCTACGGTGCCGACGCACCTTTTCTTCGTCCCGCGGAGTTCTCCACCGACACAGCATCGTCTGTTTCGGCGTTGCAGCATGCTGTCAGCTGGGTTGAGAAAGAGGAGAATAGTAAGTACGACTATATTATTGAAATGATGTGTACGAATCCGTTGAAGACAACTGGCGACATAGATTCTTGCATTCAAAAACTCGTCGAGACTGGCGCGGACTCGGTCATTGCCGTGCACAAACTTGACGATCATCATCCGATCCGTATCAAGAAGATTGTGGATGACCTCATCGTCGATTTTTGTCTGCCAGAGGTTCCGGAGATGCGGCGACAGGATTTGAAGCCGGATGCATACATTAGAAGTGGCTCCATTTATGCGTTGAGTCGCAAACACTTAATGGAGGAGAATCGTCGCTTTGGATCAAAGCATAGCAGACCTTACATTCTTCCTCCTGAAAGAGCGATTAACGTGGACACAGAAATTGATTTCTTGATCGCAGAAAAGATACTCGAAAAAGCCGCGTCCGGAACCTGACGATATGCCAAGAATTCTCGTTATCACCCCTGTGCTTCACATCGCCGGTGTACCTGAGGTTCTCGAATCTGCGGGAGAAGTCACGTACCTGGACGATCCCGAGCCTTCAGAAGTAATCGGACAAATCTCTTCTTATGATGCGATTTTTACGAACCCCAACAAGAGTCGCGTCTATATCGGCGAGGAGATCCTGTCTGCAGGAAATCTGAAGGCCATTTGCACCGCTTCCACCGGCACGAATCACATTGATAAGAAAGCCGCCGCAGCTCGAAACATCACTGTGCTCTCTCTCACAGAGCAACGAGAGGTTATCAATAGGATTTCTTCTACGGCAGAGCTCGCATTCGCGCTGACCATGGCGCAACTTCGCAAAGTGCTATGGAGTCATGCGGGTGCTCTTGAGGGAGAATGGGATTACACTCACTACATTGGACGCCAGTTGAACTCACTGACGGTTGGTGTCATTGGCTATGGTCGGCTGGGATCTCTATACGCTGGCTACTGCCGCGCTTTTGGTGCGCAAGTTCTTGTTTACGATCCATACAAGAAGGTTGATAGGGCCGATATTTCCCAGCTTGCAACGATCGAAGAATTGTTCGAGAGAAGTGACGTGATTTCGATTCATGTGCACGTTTCCCCGGAGACCACGAACATGATTCATGCGGCGAGTTTTGCTCGCATGAAAAAGGATGTTCTGCTCATCAATACCGCGCGTGGTGAGATCATCAACGAGTCTGATCTGGTTGGGTTTTTGAAGAACAATCCTGAGGCCAGGGCAGGAGTGGATGTTCTGGCGGATGAAATCAAGAATCGTCTGAATAGTCCTTTATTGGATTACGCAAAGTCCGGAAGGCAAGTCGTGATTACACAACACATCGGCGGAATGACGCGCGAAGCTCAGGAGATCGCATACGGGCATGCTGCTCGTATGCTGCATTCTTTCCTTCGCGGATCTGCCAATCCTGTCTGATTCTCCTTTTATGAAATACATTTCCGAAATCGATAGCATCCGGGCTTTCGCCTGTCTGATGGTGATGTGGGATCACCTCTATTCCAGGTTCTTCTTGCGCATTGGCGATCGAGAGCTGTTCACGGGTGGTTTCATCGGTGTAGATGTTTTCTTTGTACTGTCTGGCTTTCTCATTTCGAGTTTGTTGTTTCAGGAAAAGGAAAGAAGCGGTCGCATTCGTTACGGAAAGTTTTATGTACGCAGAGCTCTTCGCCTCCTGCCTCCGATCTTTACCGTCGTTCCACTCGTTCTATTGCCATTGATTTACTACTTCGACGGCGCGGCCGTAACCATATTGAACTATTTTTACCTTGTGACGTACACCACAGTCCTTCCAAAATTTCTTGAGGTCACTCACAGGTTTCCAAATCCTTACTGGTTTCCGCACGCATGGTCTTTATCGATCGAAGAAGCATTTTACCTCGTGTTCCCTTTTCTGGTAGGGCAGATCCAAAACCTGAAACGATTCTCCTGGTCGCTTCTTTTTTTCTTTTTTCTGAACGCCTGTATGATGCCCTACGTGCTGCACAAGTATCAGGGCGGCGCATACCACAATCCGTTCTGGCATTTCTCTCAAATCGGGATGGGTGTGTGGCTTGCTATTCTTGTGCGTTCACGCTCTGAGACGAACCATCAGACTACGTCAGGATGGTACAGGCGCTACACGTATCTTTTTTTTGCCGCCCTGGCGTACGTCTTCGCAATGTTCAGTTTTGCCACTCCGGGTGAACAGACTCGCTGGTTCTTCATGGGTGGTGCACCTTTGCTGACTCTCTCTATACTTGTAGTTCTTTACGGTGTAGTCACTGGATTTTTGGTTCCTGGTGTGCTTAAGAGCAAAACCTTGCGCTTCATTGGCAAAATATCTTACGGGCTCTATCTATTTCATTTGCCTGTTTATCGCCTTTCGGAACGTTTTCTGGAAAGATCAGGTATGTCACCGCCGGCCGGGTCTTTCCTGTGGCTCTTTGTAGACATTGCGAATGTGGCCATCGTGTTTCTACTCGCCATTCTGTCCTGGTTTTTGATCGAAAGACGAATCCTGAATTACAAAGAGCGAGTTTGGGCTTCCGCAAAATAATGGCCACAAGACTTCTCACGGCAGAGCCAGTGAATTCAGACTGCGTTGCTCTCTTTCAAAGCGAGCAAGTGCGCGGGACGATTGTCCCGGCGTCTGACCTTCTTTCATTGTCTGCCGGTCTTCGCGATTTTACGATTTTTGGTGTGGATCTGCTTTGCACCCAATATTGCGAAACGCAACAAATTGAACGTTCGGCCGGGCGTGTCTATATGCGTCGCGGTATCCTGCCGGTTGCCCATCTTTTCTTTGACAGATTGCTTCGCATTTCGCGCGCATTGAATCAATCTGGGTCAGATGTCGCGGTGCCCAAAGGCCGGGTAGGAAATGCTCCCAGCATTGCAGAAGATGTGGAAGCATATGCATTGGATCCTGGATTCAATCAATGGGTGATTTCATATCTCGCTCCAGTGTGGAATCTGGAAGCATCTCAAGTTGAACTGGAATTTGAACCTTCTCCTTCCGTTCCTTCGCGCAATCGGCTCTTTCAGATGGACGTCACTACCTGGCGAGAGCGGCTTGCTTTGCGATGGAATATGTTCATCGGTCGCCTGTTTCCTCGCGAAACCATCCCTGTACTGACACTTGCGAACGCGGACGTTGCATTTCATAGGCGCGGATTCTTTCTTCGAAAAGACATCAAGAGAGTTTCTGATCACTGGACATGGCCGGATGTATCCATGGATCAGGACCGTCGCATTGAGCTCTTCACCGCGTTGGCGCGAAGCGAAGCTGCGGATAAATTATTCTCTTTCTGCGGACTTTCAGGGGAACAGCGAGCGATAGCGCGGTCTCTTCTGGTAAGATTCTTTTGCGATTTTTTTCCCGCGCAGTTTTTAGAAGGCGTTGGTAAGAATCATGCAATCGCGGACGACTTGCTCCGGGAGTTCCAAACCCGTGCGTTGATTTCATCCGGGGATGGATCGTCGCATTCTATGTTCGTGATCGGCGCGGCGCGCGCCAGGGGTTTCAAGATCGTGAAGTTTCAGCACGGTGGACACTACGGTTATTATAGAGATTTTACGCATATGCTGGAAGTCGAATTCCCCGACACCGACATCTTCTTGAGCTGGGGATGGACAAGGCTTCCAGAGCATCCAGAATTCTCTTCACTTCAAGTATTGCCCATGCCTGGTCCCTGGATGTCAGAACGTAGACTCTACTGGTCGAAATACCGCATTGGTCTGGGTCGACGCTTTGACATGCTCTGGATGCCGCAAATGATGAAACGTTTTCCTGGCGCTCCTCAGGGGGCTTCTTCCGTGCGTCGCGACGTGCTGCAGTCATTCTCTGCGGAAATGATCGATGTGGCCCGGCACGCCAATGAGCGAAAGGTTCGCATTCACTGCAAACCGTACAACGCTCTGACATTGTATTTGATGCGAGAGACTTATGCGCAACTCGAAACGGTGGGCGGTGAATACTTTGATCGCGCAGAACATTTTGACAAGGGTCTGACCATGGAAACGCTCAATCATGCGTCGCTGGTTCTCTGGGATCAGCCAGGCACCGGGTTCCTGGAATGCCTTCAGTGCGGAATTCCAACTATGATTCTATGGTCGAGACTCTACTGCGAAGAGGAAGAATGGTGTGTAGGAGATTTCAAAGCACTTGAGGACGCGGGCATTGTGCACAGAACTGCGTCCACTTTGTTTGACGAATACGCACGCTTCAAGTTAGATCCTCACGCCTGGATGAAGAAGAATTCTTCTGTGGTATCTCGCTTTGTGGCTAGATATGGTCATGCTGTGAATCACTGGTCGAGCTCCTGGTCGCATCTCCTGAAACAACTTCGTCGAGGGAAATTATGACAGATCCTTCTTTCACCTTTGAGCAGTTAGCTGCTTCTGCTGGCATTCGCACAGATGGGAAATCCAGGCCCGTCGTCTGTGTCCAGGGTCTGGGCTTCGTTGGCGCGGCGATGTCTGTGGCGGTGTCAGAGGCCGCAGATCCTCAGGGCAACCCACGCTTCAATGTCGTAGGAATAGACCTGCCCGGTCCACGCGGAGAAAGAGTGATTCGGTCTCTCAACGAGGGGAAGTTTCCAGCTGAGACAGACGACGCAAACCTTGTAGCGGCAACTTCCAGGGCATACAGACGCGGCAATCTTGTTGCCACGGCGGATGCGGAAGCCTTTCGCCTCGCGAGCGTTGTGATCGTGGACATCAATCTTGATCTTGGCCCGACTTCTGCAGATGGAGAGCCATTTGTAGATTTCTCCGGATTGCGCGCGGCCATTCGTACGTTTGCAACTAGAATTTCGCCCGACTGTCTTGTTCTGGTAGAAACGACAGTTCCACCCGGAACCTGCGCACACGTGGTAGCGCCCGAGATTCGGGCTTGTTTTGCAGAGCGCGGATTGGATCCAGACAGCTTTCTACTTGCTCATTCATACGAGAGAGTCATGCCCGGAAATCAGTACCTATCCTCGATTACGAATTTCTGGCGTGTCTTTGCAGGATACAACGAAGCTGCTGCTCGCAAATGCGAAGAGTTTTTGCTAACAGTGGTCAATGCAGAGGATTTTCCGATGTCGCGCATGGACACGATTACAGCGTCGGAGACTGCCAAGGTTCTAGAAAATAGTTATCGAGCTACGAACATTGCATTCATCGAAGAGTGGGGTCGCTTTGCTGAAAGTGTTGGCGTTGATTTGTTTCAGGTGCTTGATGCCATCCGCATGCGGCCAACGCATAACAATATTCGTCAGCCTGGATTCGGTGTCGGTGGGTATTGTTTGACCAAGGATCCATTGTTCGCGCGGTTTTCTGCGACAACAATTTTCAAGCGCCCTGAACTGGATTTCCCTTTCTCACGTCGGGCTGTTGCGGTGAACAATCAAATGCCTCTCGTCAGTGTCGGGCGCCTAACAGGTATGTTCGGCGGAGATTTGCGAGGGAGAAAGGTTCTCTTGCTGGGTGTAAGTTATCGGCCAGATGTAGGAGATACTCGTTATTCAGCTTCCGAAATCTTCGCACGCGCTCTTGTTGAGGCTGGCGCGTCAGTTGTTTATCACGATCCTCTGGTCCATGACTGGCCGGAGATGAATGCAGTCGTTCTTCAAAAGCTACCCCCGGCATCAGGTTTTGACGCAATTGTTCTTGCTGTAGCCCATCGCGAGTATCGGGATTTTGATTTTGCTTCCTGGATTGGAGAGAATCGGCCTAAGATTCTGGATACAAACAATGTGCTATCAAGAGCTCAAATCGAGTCCCTGGTTGCCCGGCAGCATGAAGTTAAGTCTATTGGAAGAGGATCACCATCGTGAGTCGCATTCTTATCACCGGCGGTGCCGGTTTCATTGGCGGATATCTGGCGGAGGCTTGCGCAGCATCCGGGCACAGAGTGACGATCGCTGACAACTTCGCACGTGGCGTTCGTGATCCTTTTCTCGCAGAACTTGAGAAACGTGGCGTTGAAATCACGCAAATGGACTTGCTAGAGCAAGAGTGGGCACTGCCGGATGATTTTGAAATCGTAGTGCATTTCGCAGCAATCATCGGGGTAAGGCATGTGCTTGAGCGACCATATTCTGTGCTGCGCGACAACGTAGCTCTAACCGACCGCGCGATTTCGTTTGGTCGGCGTCAGAAAAAACTGACCAGGTTTTTGTTTGCGTCCACCTCCGAGGTGATGGCGGGATCGTTGATACATCTTAACATGCCGCTGCCGACTCCTGAGGATTTTCCCCTTGCTCTGACTGATCTTGCTCAGCCGCGCACTTCTTACATGCTTTCTAAGATTTACGGGGAAGCCATGTGTCAGCATTCGGGCATTCCTTTTACGATCATTCGACCCCACAATATCTATGGCCCTCGGATGGGGCTTTCTCATGTGGTTCCGGAATTACTTAAGAAATCTTATGAAAAAAGAGACGGAGAAGATCTTGCCATCGCTTCCGCGGATCATTCGCGTGCGATGTGTTACATCAGCGATGCAGTGCAATTAATTCAAAGGTTGCTCTTTGCCGATGCTGCTTCCGGCGGAACTTTCAATATCGGAAACTCTGAAACGGAAGTTACGATAGGCGATCTTGCCAGGATCATCGTTTCTGCAACGGGCAGAAAGCTGAATCTGATTGCTGAACCTGCCGTTGCCGGATCTCCTTCGCGTCGTTGTCCAGATATGAGTAAGACCATACGGGTTACGGGCTATACACCTTCGGTTGGCGTAGAGCAGGGAGTTCGTTTGACATTCGATTGGTATAAGCAGAATGTATTTGCTGCATCCGGAGTTAGCGCACTATGATTCCTCTGGCAATTCCAGATCTCACTGGAAACGAGGCAAAATACCTCCAGGAATGCGTCACAAGTACGTTTGTGTCGTCAGTGGGTGCTTTTGTGAATCGTCTCGAGGAGATGGTAGCCGCTCTGTCCGGGGCTGCGTACGCGGTCGCCACCTCTGCCGGGACGACAGGGCTGCATGCTGCTCTCATTGCAGCGGGCGTGGAGCGTGACGATCTGGTGATTCTTCCGTCATTTACTTTTATCGGGAGCGCAAATGCGATTGCACATTGCGGCGCCATGCCATATCTACTGGATGTTAACAAAGACACCTGGACATTGGATCCCGAATCTCTGGCAAAGGTGCTTTCAGGTACCGACAAGAAAAACGGCAAGGTTTATCACAGACAAACTGGGCGGCGCATAGCAGCGGTTATGCCGGTGCACGTTCTGGGTATCGCGGCAGACATGGATGGGATCGTTCGCGCCGCAAAAGAGCATAACCTTCCTGTGGTTGCGGACGGAGCGGCGGCCCTCGGCACTATTTATCGCGGCAGGAAGATCGCCGATACCGGCGCGGATCTGACTGTGTTTTCGTTTAACGGAAATAAGACGGTCACTGCAGGTGGAGGCGGAGCCATATGCGGCAACGATGCATCCCTGGTTCAACTCGCTCGTCATCTGACGACAACAGCTCGCGTCGGTGCAGATTATGATCACGATAGAATTGGATTCAATTATCGCATGACGAATCTTCAGGCGGCCGTTGGGTGTGCGCAGCTTGAGAGGCTGTCTGAGTTCGTGGAAAAAAAGCGTCGCATTCAGGCAACGTACGCGAATGCTCTGACTGGCCTGTCTGGAGTCCTTCCTTTTCCTGATCCGGCCTATGGCAAATCTGCTTGCTGGTTTTCCGGATTCACACTTCGCAACGGGAAAATGGAGTCAGGAGAGTTGAGGAAGAGTCTGCGTGAGAGGGGAGTGGACGCGCGTCCTTTCTGGAAGCCAATTCATCTTCAGGTTCCGTTTGGCGGTTGTCCCAGAGAAGAGCTGGGTGTCACAGATGAACTGTGGTCTACTCTTGTTACTCTTCCATGTTCGACTTCTCTCAGTAATGCGGATCAGTCCACGGTAATCAAGCACGTCCAGGAACTTCTAGGGTGATGAAAACCAGGGTCTGTGTTGTTACGGGTACGCGCGCTGAGTATGGACTTCTTCGCTGGGTCATGGAAGGGATTCGTCTTTCCACTCACCTTGAATTGCAGATCATCGCAACCGGGTCGCATCTATCCCCTGAGTTTGGATTTACTTACCGCGAGATTGAAAGCGATGGCTTTTCCATAGATAGAAAAATTGAAATGGTGCTCAGTGCAGATACGCCCTCTGGTGTTGCTAAATCCATGGGCGTGGGGCTGATCGGATTTGCATCCGCATTTCAGGAGTTGAAGCCTGACTGCATTGTACTGCTCGGTGATCGCTATGAACTTCTGTCGGCCGCTTCAGCTGCCCTTGTGGCACGAATTCCAATCGTTCATATTCACGGCGGAGAAACAACCGAGGGTGCGTTTGATGAAGCCATTCGCCACTCTATTACGAAGATGTCACATCTTCACTTTGTTGCAGCGGATGCCTACCGCAGGCGCGTGATTCAGCTTGGAGAAGATCCACAAAACGTGCATGTAGTCGGGGGACTGGGTCTCGACGGAATTTCTAAGATTGCTTTGCTCGGGCGGTCGGAATTGGAGCAGGCGCTTGATTTTAAACTCGGTGCGCGAAATCTTCTGATCACGTTTCATCCGGTTACGCTGGAGTCTGAGTCCTCTGAGACTCAGATGCGAGCGTTGCTCAGCGCTCTGGACAGTTTTCCGGACATACATTGCATTTTCACGATGCCCAATGCAGACAATGACAGCCGCGTTATCTTTCGGTTGATTGAAGAATTCACGGCGCGTCGCGCAAACTCAAAGGCGTTCACATCCCTCGGGCAGCTGAGGTACCTTTCGTGTTTACGGCATGTGGACGGTGTTGTGGGGAATTCCTCCAGCGGTTTGATTGAAGTTCCTTCCTTTCGCAAAGCTACGATCAATGTGGGCGATCGTCAAAAAGGTCGTCTTAGAGCGCAAAGCGTTCTCGATTGCAATGCGGACTCGACTGCAATTCGTTCTTGCATTGAAAAGATCTATTCGGATGAGTTTCAGAATTTGCTTTCGCAAACCGTAAACCCGTATGGCAGCGCAGGTGCGAGTGAGAAGATCGTGAAGATTCTGGAAGCCAGACGCGAAAATCGATCAGTTAAGAAGACATTCTACGATCTCAAGCCCGGAGATCTCGCATGAGCAAGTGCTTCATTATCGCTGAAGCTGGCGTCAATCACAACGGATCTCTCGAAGTCGCGCGAAAGATGATCGAAGTCGCAGCCAGTGCGGGTGCGGATGCAGTAAAGTTTCAGACTTTTCGCACAGAAGCGCTGGTCAGCGCATCTGCGCCGCGTGCTGAGTATCAGATTCGCGCAATGAAAGGAGACGAAAGTCAGGCGGAGATGCTTAAGAAACTGGAGCTCGATGAATCCGCTCACAGCGATCTGATTGCGCACGCAAAGCAAGTTGGGATCGAATTTCTGTCTACACCTTTTGATTCTCTGAGTCTTCGTCTCCTCACGGAACGCTTCGGAATTCGAACCATCAAGATTCCTTCTGGAGAGATCACGAACGGCCCCTTTCTTCTTCAAATTGCTCGTTCCGCTGAGAAAATCATCTTATCGACCGGCATGAGCGATCTTTCAGAGGTGGAAGCGGCTCTGGCGATCATAGCATTTGGTTTCCTTAATCCGACAGGAAATCCTGACAGGTCTTCTTTGATCGAGATCGGGGATTCTCAAAAAGCGTGGGACGAACTGCGAAACAGGGTCATCCTTCTGCACGCAACCACAGAGTATCCCGCCCCCATGAGCGAAGTGAATCTTCGTGCGATGGATACACTCGCTTCTTCCTTCGGTTTGAAAACAGGCTACTCTGACCATACCCGTGGCATTCACGTCGCGGTGGCTGCCGTTGCACGAGGCGCGTGCGTTATAGAGAAGCATTTTACAATGGATCGCGGTATGGATGGCCCCGATCACAAGGCGTCTCTCGAACCCGCGGAACTCAGGGAAATGGTTCATGCGATTCGTGACGTAGAACAAGCGTTAGGCGATGGTCGCAAACGCCCAACCATTTCTGAGAGAAAGAATATGAGCGTGGCCAGGAAGAGTCTGGTTGCCCTGCGCGAAATTCAAAGCGGCCAGGAGTTTACGGAAGAAAATCTCGGTGTAAAGAGACCAGGAAATGGTATTTCGCCCATGGCGTACTGGAAATGGATCGGAAAGAAAGCAACCAGAACCTATAGCGCTGAGGAGTTGCTGAACGAATGAAATCAGGACTTCTGCTTCTAATCGCCGGAGGTGGGCATGGGAGAGTCGTTCTGGACTCGGCCTTGCGCGCCGGGATTTCCGTGGATGGCGTAATTGATGGCGCCTTGTCTCCGGGCGAACTCATTTTTGGTATTCCTGTGCTGGGCAATGACTCTTATCTGGAGTCGCTTCCAGCAAGCGGGAATTCCGTACTCAACGGGTTTGGCGCAGTAAAGAATGTAGAGCGACGGCGCACGCAGTATTCCGCGTGGCTTCAAATGGGTTTCACGGTGCAGGGTGTGCTTCACCCGGACACGATTGTGGGGAATGAATGTGAAATTGATCCCAGCGCGCAGATCCTTGCTGGAGCTGTAATTCAGAACCGCGTTCGAATCGCCGAAAACGTTGTGATCAATACGGCGGCGCGTGTAGATCACGATTGCAGAGTGGGCGCGCATTGCTACGTTTCGCCTGGCGCAATTCTCTGTGGCGGCGTGACGCTTGAGGAATCTGTCTTCGTCGGTGCGGGTGCCATATTGGTACCGGGAACTCGCGTCGGCGCTGGATCTGTGATTGGAGCTGGCTCTGTTGTCATCCAGGAAGTTGCGGCCGGTGCCACGATTGTTGGAAATCCAGCGCGTGTGATTTGAGGTAAGATTTGAGAAGTTGGGAACAAAGTATTCTGGCTCCGGAGCGATCGATTCTCGATGCGCTCAAGCAGATTGATGCTACGGGGATCCAGCTCGTACTGGTGGCAGGGCCTGCCGGGAAGCTGGAAGGTGTTCTTACGGACGGAGATATTCGACGTGCGATTTTGAAAGGTCAGAGTCTTGATATTGCAGCGCGAGACGTGATGAATTCAAATCCCGTGACCGTTCGTCCAGATACTTCGCACGAGGAAATGCTTTCGATCATGCGAAGGGGTGTGCTCCATCATTTGCCTGTAGTGGATGCGGACCGTCGCATTGTTGGGCTGGCTACACTGGATGATTTGATTGGCGCAGTTGAGAAACCCAATCGAGTTGTCCTTATGGCGGGCGGTCAGGGGAAGCGACTTCGCCCTCTGACAGAAGATACACCCAAACCTCTCCTGGCCGTCGGTGGAAAGCCTATCCTTGAAAACATTTTAGAAAATTTCGCAGAACAGGGCTTCCGCAGATTCTATGTATCTGTAAACTATCTCGCGCACACCATTTCTGATTATTTTGGGGATGGCACGAAATGGGGCGTCAAAATTGAATATCTGCACGAAAAGCAAAGCCTTGGTACGGCAGGAGCGCTCTCCCTTCTTCCCGAAGTGCCGGAGGAGCCTATTCTGGTCATGAACGGTGATCTTCTAACGCGTGCGAATTTTAGCGCCATGCTAAAGTTTCACGAAGAGAACAAAGCCGCGGCGACAATGGCCGTGAAGGAATACGATTTTCAGGTGCCCTATGGAGTGGTCCGAATTGAAGGTCACGAAATTCGGGGCATTGAGGAAAAGCCCGTTCACAAGTTTTTTGTAAATGCTGGAATCTACACGATTTCCCCCGCTGCACTAAAACTCATTCCCTCGGGTCAATTCTTTGATATGCCAACACTGTTTGACAAACTCAGGACGGCAGGCCAATCCACATCCGCATATCCACTGCGTGAATACTGGCTGGATATTGGAGGGCTCGAAGATTTCCGCCGTGCGAACGGAGAGTTTGGCGAGACATTTTCGTGATCGGCGGCAAGAAGGTTCTGGCCCTGATTCCGGCGCGCGGAGGATCCAGGGGCATCCCCAGAAAAAACATCAAGATTCTGGGCGGACGGCCCCTGATTGGATGGACCATCGAAGCGGCCCGTCAGGCGGCATTCCTGGACATGATTGTTGTTTCGTCGGAAGATGAAGAGATACTCACGGTGGCTAAATCTCTTGGCGCTCAAGCTCTGAAACGCCCGGTCGAGCTGGCAACGGATGAAGCTTCGGGCATGGATCCGGTAAGGCATGCCATCGATTGTTTTCCAGAAATCGAGATTCTTTTGCTTCTCCAGCCAACATCGCCACTTCGCACGTCAGGCGACATTGATGGATTTATGCAGGCTTTTATTGCCTCTGGTTGTCAAAGCGCTGTTGGGCTTTCGCCTGCACCTTCTCCTCCTGAATGGATGTACCGCCTGGACAGAGATGGAAAAATGAAAGCAATTCTTGGAGGGAAGGTCCCGGCTCGTCGTCAGGATCTCGAACCGGCGTATGTGATCAATGGTGCTCTGTACGCTGCGAGCTCTGCTCATCTGCGCGCAGGGAAAGGCTTCTCTGAATCGGGCGCGTTTGGATACGTGATGCCTGCAGATCGATCCATTGACATTGACACTCCGCTTGACTGGGCTATGGCCGAGTTCCAGCTTTCGCAGCGCCCAAATCCGGCATGAGGCGACTATTGAGATATGTGGCACTTGCTTTCTATCTGGCCGGTCGCCTGAGGCGCGTTTTGCGCAACGCGAGGTTTCGCAGTCCAATCCAGAGCAAGCTTGCCATTTTTGATCGCGAAGGAAGTCAGTATCTTCTGGGATATTGTCTGCCTGACGTAAAAGCATGTGTGCTGCCGGTGCGCGGCGAAGAGTATTTATTGGGCGCGCGCGTGCTCTGGTACATGCTTCTGGAAGTAAGGATCTTCTTTCTTCGAACCAGGTTCTATCGTGACATTGCATCACGTTCATTTCACGTGTACCTGACTGCTTGCATTCGCGCATCGGGAGCCCGTGTAGTCGTCACGCATATTGACAACAATCACCATTTTCGTTGGATTGCAGAGTTTTCCGGGGCGGCCACGTTTTGTGCAGTTCAGAATGGCACGCGTCTTCCAGTGGAAGAACGCTGGAATACCGGCGAACCTATTCTGCCTCTGCCGGAGTTCTTTTGCTACAGTCAGTTTGATATCGATATTTTTCGCCGTTATGAAGTTCCGGTGAAACAGTTTCATCCGGTTGGTTCTCTCATCGCGGGGTACTATCGCAAACGCGTTCCGTGGTCAGGAAGCTCGCGCGAGTTTGATGTGTGCTTTATTTCTGATTGGTATCCCGGAGTTCACCGGGATTTCGAGATACCGGAACTGAAACGCGCGATTCTGGTTCTTCATTACTTTCTGCGGCGCTGGACTAGAAATTCGAAAGCGCGTGTCTGTGTTGCTACACGCTCTCCGAATCCAGGAGAGAAGGAATATTACAAACGTCTTCTGGGCGAAGCAACTCATCTGGCAGACTTCGATCCGGTTTCGCGGAGCACATATCGGATCATGGATCAGAGTCTGGTTGCAGTGACGAGCGCATCCACGGCGGGTCGTGAGGCATTCGGCTGGGGGCAAAGAGTTTTGTTCTCTAATTTCTCGGGTCTTGCCCAATACGATCCTCCGACGACTGGACCCTGGCATATTAACCGGGCGGATTATTCTTCTTTTGCCAGGGCGTTAGACGATTTGCTGAACATGTCTGACATGGACTATGAGAAACAGTCAGGGCCCGCGCGCGCCTATTTTATGCCATATCCGGATGTGCCCGCGCACGAATTCATACGCAATGCTATACTGACAAAACTGGAGTGAAAAATGATTATTATTGGTATTTATGACGATCACAACGCGTCTGCCGCGCTTTATAAGGACGGTGAAATCGTTTTTGCCGCGCAGGAAGAACGGTTTACCGGACGAAAGAACGAGGAAGCATTTCCGCGCTACACCATTGAACACATCCTGAAAACATACAATATTCGTCCTGAGGACATTGATGAACTCGCGATTGCCGGGGTTCATCATGATTACGTCGATTTGATGATGCGAAAGCATTCTGTTTTTACGATTCGCGACTACATCGAGGAGATGGAGAAGTACTGGAAGCCGAAGCTGAGCGGACAGGAGTTTGACAAAGACTACAATCTGAATCTTTTCAAGACTCAGAAGAGGTTCCAGCACCAGGATGACGTCTATGAGTATCCTGAGTCCCTATTGAAACTCAGTGGTGTGGAGCAGCTTGAGGAGTTCAATCGCATTCGAAAAAGATGTATTTCGAAATTCCTCGGAATACCTGAAGATCGTGTTCGGTTTTACGATCACCACTCCTGCCATATTTACTATGGATATTATTCGAATCCAAGAAAATCAAATCCTACGATTGGTTTTACCATAGATGCGTTCGGGGACAATCGCAATCAAACAGTCTGGAAGATCGAGGGAGACAAGTTTCAACTCCTCGCGGATACAAAAGAATGCGAGCTGGCTCGCGTTTACAGAACGGTTACTCTCTATCTGGGAATGCGTCCCTATGAACACGAGTACAAAGTGATGGGTCTTGCTCCTTACGCCAAAGAAGAGCACGCTGAGCGCGTGGCAGACGAACTCAGCGAGATTGCGCAAGTAAACGGCATGCGGATTGTTCACCAGAATCGTCCTCGGGACCTGTTTCAGTTCATGAAGGAACGCTTTCAATACTATCGTTTTGATAATGTTGCGGCCGGCGTTCAGATGTGGCTGGAAAAAACAGCAACCGAGCTGCTGACAAATATTCATCGTGAAACCGGCATCAGGAATTATGTTTTTTCCGGTGGTGTTGCCATGAATGTGAAGCTCAACAAAATTCTCGCAGAACAAGACTTCGTGGATGATTTCTTTGTTTGCGGTTCTTCCGCGGATGAATCGCTCTCGATCGGTGTTGCATACATGGCGGCGCGCGCTCGCGAAGCAGCCTGCAAACCTCTGCATCATCTTTATCTGGGGCCGCCCGTAGATCAAAATGGCGTAACCGAGTTTCTGAAAGAGGACGCGGTGCAAAGTCGCTACGAAGTGCGTCGGGGTGTTACGAACAAGGATGTGGCGAAGATTCTCGCAGACGGACATGTGGTCGCTCGCGTCGCTGGTAGAATGGAGTTCGGAGCCAGAGCGCTCGGGAATCGCAGTATCCTGGCAGATCCCGGAAAGGAAGACGTTGTCAAAGAAATAAATGAGATGATTAAGAAGCGCGACTTCTGGATGCCTTTCGCTCTTTCTGTGCTCGATTCTTTCGCAGACAAATACATTCACAATCCAAAGGGTCTTCAGGCAAGATTTATGGCGAATGCGTTTGATACGAAACCAGAACATTACGAACGCTTTCGCGCAGGGACTCATCCTTATGATCGCAGTGTTCGGCCGCAGGTAGTGACAAAAGATGCAAATCCTCAATACTATAGTCTTATAGAGGAATTTGCCGCGCTCACCGGAACCGGAGCACTTCTGAATACGAGTCTCAATCTCCACGGTCTGCCTCTTGTGAATGATCACAGGCAGGCATTTCATGTGCTTGATAATTCGGGTCTTGATTTTCTTTTGATTGAAGACGTTCTACTTGTGCGAAAGAAAACTGGTGAAACGCAGCGTACTTAAAACGACACGCTGAGTCTGGAGGAATTTATGGGAACAGCAGCAACCGCCGCAATCGCAACGCTGAAGAAAAATGGGTTTGCGAAATTGTCGCAGAAGGTGCTCTCGAGTGAGGAAACAAAAGAGTTTGAATCCATCATTGATCGCTTGCACGCGGACAAATCGATCAGCGTTGACTATTCTGCAAATAGTCCGAGCGCCGCATCGCTTATTGGTCGCGACCAACGTCTGGATTTCTTGCTGAACAAAATTCTGGCGCACCCTGAAGTGCAGGGAGTGCTTTCTCAAGTTGTCGGTGATGATTTCAAGATCTGGGAAATTTCAACAAGGATCTCCATGGACACAGATCCCGGACTGGGAATGCACGTGGATGCAGTCGGGCAGTGTAACCTGGCGTATTTGATCAATGATCAGACCACACCGGCGGGAGTGACTTCTTTTTGGCCAGGATCGCATCTCCTTCCGCGGTCTTTCATCAACAAGGTGGGTCTGGCGCTGGATTGGATCGGCTCTTACTATTGGAAGAAGATGTTCGTCCCACTCACGGGTACTGCCGGTGATGTGGCGTTCTTTGTGAACAAGACGTACCACGGTCGTCTTCCTGCCCCCGCGTCAGGTGGTCAAAGAAAGATCATTCTCATGGGATGCTTTCCTGTCGGCTCGCGCTTCAAGCCTATCCAGCAGCACGTTCCGTTTGATTCTATTGAGCAACCAGAGTTGCGCAAGCGCCTTTCTCTTTCGCAGGGTGTCCATACAATGGGTGACGGATTTGTTATGGTTGGTCCAGAGGGCGCGAAAAGCTCCTCCTACACGATGAGCATTGAACCAGCAGGCCCTGCAAGCTTCAAAACATTCTGGATGGCCTCCAAAGCGCGCCTGGCAAACCTGTGCTTTGGCGTTTACAAAAGGCTGCGCCCCAATAGATCAGAAGTCAGTCACGCCTGACAGGAAAAAAATGGAAAGAAAAGATACGATCAAGATGTATAAACTTCCGGTGGAAGTCAAATTCTGCCGGAAATGTACCGTATCCAATCAGCGCCCGCGGATCACGTTCGACGAAAACGGCGTCTGCTCCGCGTGCAACTTTGCCGAATACAAAAAGACAAAGATTGATTGGGCGCAGCGCGAAAAAGAACTGAAGGAACTGTGCGACCGCTTTCGTCGCAACGACGGTGGATACGATGTGATCGTGCCTGGCAGTGGGGGCAAAGACGGCGGTTTCGTTGCTCATCAGCTCAAATACAAATATGGAATGAATCCGCTTACCGTGACGTGGGCGCCTCTGAAGGCCACTGAAATCGGGCGCAAGAATCTGGACGCATTCATTGCATCCGGTTTCGACAATATACTGGGCACTCCGAATGGGAAGACGACTCGTCGCCTGACTGAGCTGGCGTTTAGATATCTCGGTGATCCATTCCAGCCCTTTATCTATGGCCAGACGAACTTCCCGATGCACATGGCTGTGAATCATGGCATTCAGCTGATCATGTACGGAGAAAACGGCGAAGTAGAATACGGCGGCGATATGAAAAACGCTCACAGGCCAACGCGCGATATTCAGGATCATGACACTCATTATTTTTCCGGCATGCCGCCTGAATTCTGGACGGAGCATGGAGTGAGCCTTGCAGATTTAAAACCGTTTGCCGCACCCCCGTACGAGTCGATTACGAAGAATAAGACCGAGATTCATTTCTTTAGTTATTACAAATTCTGGGATCCGCAGGAGAACTATTACTACTGCCGTGAGCATACAGGCTTCACTCCGAATCCAGAACGTTCTCAGGGCACATACTCAAAGTACGCGAGTCTCGATGACAAGATAGACGGCTTTCACTATTACCTGGCGTATATCAAATTTGGAATTGGACGCGCGACCTCGGATGCGGCGCATGAAATCCGTGACGGCAAAATTACCCGCGAAGAGGGTGTAGCACTCGTTAAGCGATACGACGGTGAGTTTCCTCACAAATATTTCGATGAGTTTTTGGACTACTGCAACATCACGGAAGCGGAGGTTCATGAAGTGGTCGACAGCTGGCGATCGCCCCACCTGTGGGAACAGAAAGAGGGTGTGTGGCAGCTCAAATATGCTTCTTATCTTGATACGCCGGTCTAAGTCACGCCCGTACAAAATTCATCCATGAGCACCATTCGACTCATCGGCCGTCTCGACATAAAGGGACCGAACCTGATCAAAGGCATTCATCTCGAAGGCCTTCGAGTCATCGGGGACCCTCAGGAGTTTGCCCGCAAGTATTACGAACAGGGCATCGATGAGCTCGTTTACATGGATATTGTTGCAAGTCTCTACGGTAGAAACAGTCTGCACGATATCATTCGCAGCGCTGCGCACGACGTTTTTGTTCCTCTCACTGTGGGAGGTGGAATTCGTTCTGTAGATGATGCGCGAGAAATTTT
>JAIBBM010000055.1 GCA_019694685.1 Leptospirales bacterium | reverse complement strand
TGCCCAGGAGAGGACTTGAACCTCCACAGGATTGCTCCCACCAGGACCTGAACCTGGCGTGTCTACCAATTCCACCACCTGGGCGGGCCTGCCAGTTTTTTGAAACTGGCGGCTGGAATCAATCGATTTTGATCCTGGCCGTTGCGATATTATATAGATGAAAGCGAGAATCGCAGAGGCCGCCCGAAAGACCTCGGAAACAGAAATCCAGATGAAGATCAACCTGGACGGAACGGGCGTTCAAAAGTTTGATATGGAGATTCCGTTCTTCGAGCACATGCTCACGCACATTTCCAAGCATGGCTGCATTGATTTCGATCTTAAACTGCGCGGGGATATCGGAATCGATTGTCATCATTCCGTAGAAGACACTGCCATCGTTCTGGGTGGATTGATTCACCAGGCCCTCGGGGACAAACGCGGAATCAAGCGCTACGGCCACTCCATTGTTACTATGGACGAAGTACTCACGACTGTGGCGATCGACCTGGGAGGTCGTTACCATTTTCAGTACACGGGCCCTGAAACAATCAAAGAAGGGAAGTTTGGCATTTACGATGCTGAACTCTCCAATGAGTTTCTATCGAAGCTTGCTATGAATGCGCGCATGAACTTGCATGTGATAGTTCACTACGGCGAAAACAGGCATCACATTCATGAATCTGTGTTCAAAGCGCTCGGCCGGGCACTTCGCATGGCTGCGGAATTAGACGATCGGGCGACTGGAATTCCTTCTACAAAAGGCATGCTCGAATAACATTTTTGTGTTTTTTTTGATCCGCGCGCGGTGTGCACGATTTTGAAACGACTTTGACGCCTGGCCCCCTGGCGGGAAATTCGGTATGTATGCCCGGAATCGCAGTACTGGATTACGGGATGGGAAACATTCACTCCATCCTGAAGGCCCTGCGTCTTTTTCACTCCGATGTTACCTACACTTCGGATCCGGCCCGCATTCGTTCCAGCGAAGCACTCGTTCTGCCTGGCGATGGTGCTTTTGAAGCAGCGATGGAAGGACTTGCTCCTTCGCGCGATCTCATTCTGCAGCACGTTTCGGAAGACAAACCGTTATTCGGCATTTGTATAGGTTTTCAGGTTCTGTTCGAAGATTCAAGCGAATGCGAATCGGGGATCATTCCCGGGCTTGGTCTTTTGAACGGAAACATCCGCCGCTTTCAGTTTCAAGATCCAGACATTCGCGTTCCGCACATGGGGTGGAATCGTCTCATTCCTTCTTCTCTTGCGGACAAAGAGTACTACTCGGACTATATGTACTTCATTCATTCTTATCGTGCGGAGAACACAAATCCGTCTGAAGTCGTGGCCAGCTGTGATTATGCGGGGGATACGTTTCCCGCTGTAGTGCGAAAAGATTCTATCCTTGCCTGTCAGTTTCATCCTGAGAAATCAGGCGATCACGGACTTTTTCTAATCCGGGACTGGGTTTCTTCTCTGAGCGCCTAACGTTATGTTTGAAATCATTCCTGCCATTGATCTCCTGGACGGCCAGGTGGTTCGCCTTCACAAGGGCGACTACGATCAGAAAAAAGTCTATAGCAATGATCCGCCTGCATTTGCGAGGGAATTTGTTTCCGCAGGCGCCGGATGGATTCACGTCGTGGATCTCAATTCGGCGCGCAACGGCGAGCGCAGCGTGAATAGAAGTGTACTCAGGGAAATTGTGCAAGCTTCAGGAGATGCACGTCTTCAGACAGGCGGCGGCATTCGAAGCAGCGCAGACATTGAAGAAGTCTTGTCTCTTGGAATTTCGCGAGTGATTCTTGGAACCAGGGCAGCCAGGTCTCCCGGTGACATTGCAGGCTGGATTTCAAACTTTGGCGCAGATAAAATTGTAATCGGCGTAGATGTAGCTGGAGACAGGATTCGCGTGCAGGGCTGGGAAGAAGACGGAGGATATTCGACGTCTGATTTCCTGGCGTTGCTTGAGTCGGCGGGTGTGAGGCTGATTGTGGCTACGAACATTTCCTCAGACGGAACCCTGGAGGGCGTGGATCTCGAGTTCTATAAAAGGATTACGGATGCTTCGCGGCTGGAGTTCGTGGTGTCGGGTGGCGTGGCCGGGATACAGGATGTAGTGAATTTGAAGCAGTGGAATCATCCGCAGATTCACGGAATGATTGTAGGTAAAGCTTACTATGAAGGCCGGATGGATCTTGTCGAGGCCGTTCGACTGGCCTCGACTTAATCTAAAGAATCTAAACTATTAACGTTTTCCTGCGAGAGTGGTGCGAAGAACCTTCTCATCTGTGCGACTGAGTTTCACTACTGCACCTTTGTTCACTGTCTTGCGCTGTTTCTCGAGGAGAGCCTTCGCGAGCTTGAACTTGCGGCGAATGTGGTTTACGGCAGGAAGGCTGGTCTTGAATTTCTGTGCCAGTTGCCAGTCTGCCATCTTGTCATTGAGTTCGTAGAAGCGGCCCAGATCTGCGTCGCTCCAAACTTTGCGTCCGGTGCTCTTGCCACCGAAGTTCAGCTTTTTGATTCGCTTCAGTGTGCGCTCGTAGCTGCCACGACCTTTTTGCTTTTTCCAGTACGGGTTACGATTGCGTGCATACAGAATGTCTTCGTGAGTGTATCCTGTTTTCTCCAGCCATTCGCGCGTCAGACTGCCCTTTTCGCCGCGGCTGAGTTTAGAATCCAGAGATCTCTGGATGTACTGATCAGGGTTTTTTGCCGAAAGTAATTTCTTTTTTTCTGCTTCTGATTTCGCAGAGCCTGATCCTGATTTCTTTGCCTTTTTTGCCATACTATGCCGCCTTGAGATGGTCGCCTAACGGCGATATTCACAGGAGTTCTGTAACCGCACTCTTCGTCAACCAGTTTTGCTTGCACTGGGGCAGGCGCTGTGCGATGATGCAGTGTGTTTCGCCATAATGTGTTCCTGTTGATCTTCGCAGTCTCTGTCCTGCAATGCAAAGAAAGCAAGGCAGAAGTCAATCCTGACATGCGAAAGGTGGTTTGCCTGAATTCTGAGCAGGGATGCCCCTGTAAGACGGATAACGGTGAATTTCGGATTTTTCATGCTGAGGCGGCTCGTGTTACCGGGCCTTCGGTCGGTGGCCTTCTCGAAATAGTTGTACGCGGCAAATCCTGCCGTTATCCGGCTTCCGCGCTTGTAGTCATGCCCTATGCTCCGGTACTGACTTCTCCGTGGCAGAAAGCGGATCACTCTCCCATGGCAGTGGATCGCCTTACCGGTATTTCACGGACGGACCTGGACCAGGCCGAGAGATTTTCTCTTGGTCGATTCTGGCCCACTTTCTACCATCTAGCATTGGAGGAATTCTACCCTGGACAGGACGTTCCGATTCTTTCTGCAGACGGACGGGTTCTGGGGCGGGCATCGGATCAGTTTTTGCAGCAGGTGACCTGGGAGGGCAGCGGCATTTCGCGTACCGGTTTGCGTCTGGCCTATGCGGGGCCAGGACGTTATTCGACTTACAAGAATGACGTATGGGGCTACGGAGCCGGCGGCAGAACACAGATTCTTCCGTATCGCACAATCGCTGTGAATTTCCCTGGTCTGTGTAAAAGGCTTTCGCCTAAGGCAAATTGCAGCGCACAGACGATCCCCGGGATCATGCTTTTTGTTCCAGAGCTAGCGAAAAAGAAAATTCGCATGCAGGATGGCTCTTTTCATGACGGATACCTTTGCGCAACGGATACAGGTTCGCCTTACTATATTCGCGAAGATAGAATCGATATGTTTGTTGGATCTCACGGCGGGGGAAATCCGTTTCTTCCCATGGAACGCCAGTTAAACGACTACATACGTGGAGGCCTTGAGGCCATTCTTCCGTCTGATTTTCGCGTGTGGACGGGCGTCAATGAGCGCGTCTGGTGCTCTCCTGAATTGATTCCTAAAGATCCGTTTCATCCGGCAGCGGGCGAGTGCAAGATCGACTACCATGTCGTGGCCGCCCACAAATCTCTGGAGATGTTTGCGCTCATTGGAAAAGACGGCAAGCCACTTCGCTGCCTTGGATCGCCTCCATCTCCTGGTCCACATTTCCCGGATGGCAAAGAACCAGCTCAGGCGCAAAAGTAATTCAGGCAAAATAGCTGACGCTGGGACCAGCGTGAATTTTATTGCAGCGTGCACCCGATCGTAATTGAACTGAAGGGAGTCGTGAAGACCTTCCGAGCGCTTCGCGCAGTAGACGGCGTGGATTTGACCATTCGTCGCGGAGAATATGTCGGTTTGCTCGGCCCAAATGGAGCCGGCAAAACCACGCTCGTGGAAATGATCGAAGGCATCCAGGCTCCGGATGACGGAGAAATTCATATTTTTGGCAAGAGCTGGGCAGATTCCGCGGAGGAGCTGCGAAAGAGAGTGGGCCTCTGCCTTCAAGAAACGCATTTCATGGACAAGATTCGCGTACGCGAAACCATGAAGTTGTTTGGTAGCTTTCATGACTCCACGGAAGAGAGAGTCGATGAGATGCTGGGTCTCGTGAATCTCACAGATAAGTCCAGGGATTTCGTAGTGAATCTTTCTGGAGGCCAGAAGCAGAGGCTGGCTCTGGGCATTGCACTTCTTTCGCGCCCTGAGATTTTGATTCTAGATGAGCCAACCACAGGTCTGGATCCGCATGCTCGTCGTGAAATATGGAAGATTCTGGGAGATATTCGCAACGCAGGAACTACTTTGATTCTCACCACTCACTACATGGAAGAAGCGGAGCATCTGTGCGAAAGAATCGTTGTGATGGACAAAGGTCGTGTTCTTGCGGACGGGCCAAAGCGTGAACTCCTGGCCTCGATGGGCGGTGAGACCATTTCGTTTCGCGCAAAGAAAAAAATCGCGGAAAAATCACTGCGGCGCGTGCCCGGATTTCTTTCCTACATTCCACAGGACGGTGGCGGCAGAGTTTTCGTAAGCAGAATGCGTGACGCTCTCCCCGTTTTTTTATCCGCGGCAAAGTCTGCGGGAATCACTGACATCGAATGCAGAAGAAGTACCCTGGACGATGTTTTCATCCATATGACAGGAAGGACTTTGAACGAATGAAACAGATTTTGCAGCTCTCTCTCGCTCAGTTGCGCGGTTTCCTGAGAGAGCCGGGCATCTTATTCTGGGCTTTCGCATTTCCGATTCTGATGGCCTGGGTGCTTGGTGCAGCATTCGACAAAAAAGGGGAAGGCCCTGTGTCTGTGTCTCTCGTGCAAACGAGTCCAGCAGCCCTTCGTCCGACTGCCGGTGCCTCTCTGAAAAAAGATCCATTGATTCATCTGCGCGAAGAAAGTGCGGATGCAGCTCTTCTTGCTCTTCGCCGCGGTGAATCTCAGATCATCGTGGAAGAGAATTCAGCTGGAGTGAAAGTGCGGTTTGATCCTGCAAACCAGGAAGCGGTTCTCGCGAGATACAGGGCAGAACGCGCTCTATCCAAAAACCAGTTGCCTGTGAATGTAGAACAGATCACCGCAAGAGGGAGCCGCTATGTGGATTTCCTGGTCCCTGGTCTGGTCGCTCTTGGAATCATGAATTCATGCATGTGGGGCATTGGCTGGCTGATGATTGAGTTTCGCATGAAGAAGCTTCTTCGCGCGATGATTGCTGCTTCCATGAAACGGATTCAGTATTTGATTTCCTTTTTTGTTACCAGAATCATAGCGAACACTGTGGAAACAGGTCTCTTGCTGCTGTTTGCTGGATTGTATTTTGGAATCAGAATAGAGGGAACGCTGCTTGCTTTTATGATGGTGATTGTGGCCGGACTAGTCGCCTTTACCGGCATCGCGATTCTCGGAGCCTGTCGTGCCGCAAGCACCCAGGTGGGAAATGGAATTCTAAACGCAGTGACTCTTCCTCTGATGATTCTTTCCGGTGTGTTCTTCAGCTATCATAATTTTCCGGACGCAGTGGTTCCGATCATACGTTATTTGCCATTGACTCTTCTTGCAGATTCACTCCGTGCCGTGTTTGTGGAAGGAGCAGGAGTGGCTCAGGTATGGTTGTCCTGCGCGATTCTTTGCATTACCGGTGCGATCACATTTGTGGCCGGTCTACGATTCTATCGCTGGTATTGATCAACTCGCGGAAGCCGCCGCCAGTATTACAAACATGGAACCGGCGCACAGGATGGTTCCCAAAACATAGAGTGCATATCGCAGGATTCGCGGGAGTGGATGATGCGCAATCGCCAGAAAGTAAAAGTCCACAAAAGGGCCAAAGCAATACAGTGCGTTTATGATGATCCCGTAAAACGCAATCTCTGCCATCTTTGGAATTCCCTGAAAGATAAAGACTGCCTCTGCGAATAGAATGCCGTTATACGGAATTCTTCCAATTTCCCAGAAGCGCAAGATGCCCGTGGGCGTCAAAAGACGCTCCCCCTCTTCCAGAGGTGCTTTTGTATCCGGTGGAGAATAAGGATTGGAACTCATTATACGAATGCAGTGGTTTTTCGATAAAGGTCTTCTGGCATTTGCTTTCTGAGAGTGTCAAGGATTCTGTCCTTCGAGTATCTGGGAGAGAAATGAATCAAGACCAGATGCTCTACTTCCTTGAAGGCTTCTGCATTTTCGATGATTTCAAAAAGATGAGTGTGGCCCCACTTTCTCGCTCTTTCCACGGGCCGCGCTTCGTCTATATAGGTGCATTCCAAAAATAGAATTTTGGATCTTCGAACGTCTTCATTTTCAAGAGCGAATTCTATCTGTGTATCTCCGGAGAAAGTAACCACTGGCGATTGAACGTCCTCAAAAAGATTCATTGTTTTTTTCATTTCCGCAATCTGGGGGCCGGTGAGGTGACTGTATTCTTTCCTTAGTTTTCGCACTCTCTCGTAGATGGTATATCCATTGGATGCAACTCTGTGAACGCTTCTCACCGCACGAAACGAAAAGTTGCCGAAGAGAGGATAAAACGTGGAGTAATCCACGCCCTGCAGGCTGAATTCCATCTGGTAGTCTTCGATTTCGGACCAGATGCGCAAGATTCTGCGAAGTGGATCCTCTAGCTCTGGAGGGCAGTAGATGGTTCCTCCAGGAAGATGACGGAGGCATCTCTGCGATACGTAGTACGGAATACCGGATGCATGATCCAGGTGGCCATGAGTTAGCAGCACGGTTGGAATTTCGACGAGTTGATTCTGGCATCTCCCTGCATCAAATGCAAGATGGAAGGTGGGCAGAATCATACTCGTTTCCACTCCACCGCTGGAGATTCCCAGGAAACGCTGATTGCGTATTGTGTATTCTCTGAGGCTCAATGCGTGCTCAGGGAAGCTTGCCTTCCGGTGTAACCATCACAACGGGGCGAATTTTTTGCAGCTCAGGTGCGAGGCTTTTCGGGCCAACAACCACAATCGTCATGTCAGAGTGAACGTGTCGCGCGTATGCGCGGCTAACGTCTTCTGCAGTGAGAGCGCGAATGTGGTCAGCGTAGCGAGCGAGGTAATCGTCAGGCATCCCGTGCAACTTGAAGCGAACCTGGCTTTGTAAAAAACTTTCAGGATCATCATATAGAAATACAAGTGAATTCAGAATGCTTTCTCGCGCCAGATTCAGTTCCACGGCATCCGCCGGTTGTCTCATGCCGCCAATGATTTCGAGCATGAGCTTTACAGTCTCATTCGCCTGCTCAGAGCGAGTGCCGGATGCAGCAGTCAGCCTGCCATCATCCTTGAAGAACGTAGTGCGGGACATGGAGTAGTATGCCAGTCCGCGTGCGGTGCGCACCTCTTTCATCAAACGGCTGTTAAACGAATTGCCACCCAGGATATGATTGGCCACTTGCAGCGCATAAAAATCCTCAGACGAGTGTCCGGGCAAGATAGTCCCCATGGCAACGGATGCCTGAGGAACTTCTGCGGTCACAAGCAGGATTTTGCCGGCAAGAAGTGGAGCGCCGGCCGGTTTCTGAATTTGTTCTGGCGCAGACTTTGCCGGAAACTGTGCCAGAAGACCATTGACCATGGATTCGACTGGAACAGAACTCACATCCCCTGCGCACGCAACGATCACACCAGGAGCATACAATCTGCGATTGAGATCTTCGCGTATGAGTTGTGGCGTGATTTTTTTTAGATCTGTTTTTTGCAGAACATAACCGCGTCTGCTGTTCGGATACATCACTTCGAGCAGCCTTCGCCCGGCGATGGATTCAGGTCTGTTGTTTCTCTGGTCAATGTCTGTTTCCATTCCGTCCAGGATCACGGCCAGGCGTTCTTCCGACAGCTTTGGCTTCAGTAGAATGTCCGAAACAATGGCGAATGCCTTCGGGAAATTCCATTTCAATGCAGTGATGCTCACCACCCAGGATTCATGATCTCCGCGAATGCTAAAACGAGCGCCCAGTCGGCTCATTTCTTCTGCGATTTCATCTCCGGATCTTGAACCGGCTCCGTCCACAGCGAGCAAGCTTGTGGCTGCGTCCCAGAGTCCTGCATGATCCACTTTCTCGAGTGAGTTGCCTCCTTTGAAGTGAAGTTCCACAGTCAAAAAGGGCAGGGACTTTTCTTCCGTTACAAGCATCGTGGCACCGGAAGGAAGAGTGGTCTGCCGTACCGGAGGCGGCGCAAATCGAATCGGAGTGGATGGAATGTCTGCGATGAGCTTCTCTGCGTGTTCGCGCGATTCCTTGGAAGAAAGATTGGCTGGAGGTCTTGTCTGTTGCGCCATCAGTGCGGCGGGCAGGAGAAAGAGGATCAGAGATCTTTTCATTGTTCTTCTCCCTTTGCCTGTTTGAGTCGAGCAGAATGCATTTTGTCTGGTGTCATATATTCTATGGCTGCTTTCTTTACGTCTGCAGGCGCAATGGCGCTCAGTGCTGTAATCTTAGTGAAGAGTGTTTCATAATTTCCGTATAACAACTCGTAATACGAAAGGTTGTCCGCATATTCTGCGTTGGATCTGAGCCCGTAGAGGAAGTCCGCGACCATGGATGCTTTGACCCGATCGAGTTCATCCTGGGTGACGCCGTCCTTTTGAACAGAAGCGATTTCTTCGAGTACTCCCTTTTGGACATCATCGTAGGATTTGCCCGGGGCCGGGACTGCCTGGATGGTCAGTAGATTGGGATGTCTTTCTCCTGGATATCCTGTGAATGCGGAAACTTCAGCCGCGCTTCTGTCTTTCATCACAAGCTTTCGCACAAGTCTGCTGTCGCTTCTACCTGCAAGGATGCTCGATAGAACTTCGAGACTCAGGCTGTCTTTAGTCATGCCGGATGGTTTGTTCCACGCCAGAAACATCACAGGGGATCCTGGCTTTTCTATTTCTGTTCGTGCTCTGGAGGGAGCCACGGCAACAGAAGGTCTCTCCGGGATGTCTTTTCTTTTCAAATGAGAGAAGTATTTACGCATCAACGCTTCTGTTTGCGCCAGGTCAATGTCTCCCACCAGTGCGATGACAGTATTGTTGGGGGCGTAATAGGTGTTGTAGAATGATTTCGCCTGACCAAAATTCAAATACTGAATGACCTGCATGCTCCCGATGAGCGAGCGCCCGTACGGATGCGATCCGTAAATGTCTTTGATGAATTGTTCCAGAAGCGCGCCCTGAGCCACGTTGTCCACGCGCAGTCTTCTTTCTTCGCGAACAACTTCTCTCTCCGTGTAAAAATCACGAAGCACAGAGTTCTCCATTCTGTCTGATTCGAGTTTGGCCCATATTTCAAGGCGATTGGCAGGCAATTCCACCTGGTAGTTTGTGAGGTCCTTTGTAGTGTACGCGTTGTAGCCGCGTTCTCCGGCCTGCGCGTAGATGTAGGAATCTTCATCCGGGATCATGTATTTGCGCGCCATCTGCTGGAGACTCATCAAGCGTTGCTTGCGCTTTTGGACTTCCGCCTTTGCTTCCGCAATGCGAGTAGTATCTCCACTTTTTTCTGCTGCATCCAGGGCGCGTCTGGCGTCGTCGAGTCTGTCTGCCCAGACGTTGCTCTGTTCAATGTATTTCTTTTCTTTCTCGAAGTCCAGAGTACCCACTCTCTCTGTTCCTTTGAACAGCATGTGTTCGAGCATATGCGCGATTCCCGCGCTTTCTTCTGTTTCATCTGCTCCGCCCGCTTTGAATTTCATGTAGCAGGCGACCGTGGGCGAAAAAGGCCGTCGAACCATGATGATGCGAAGACCGTTTTCCAGAGTCACTCTGCGCACATCCGTGCGAAGGCTTTTCATGGTGGAGTCCAGTTCAGATTGCGCGGCCAGAGGCAGGGCAAAGATGGAGAGCAAAACAAATACGATGCGGGAAGTCACAGGCGATCCTTTTGAGGGAGAGTTCTCTGTAAAGAGTTGTTTGACCGCCAATGCGCAAGTAGAAAAACTGGTCCAGCAAGTCCGGGCCAGTAGCTCAGTTGGTTAGAGCACTTCTCTGATAAGGAAGGGGTCGGTAGTTCGAGTCTACCCTGGCCCAGAGTGCCAAACGCACTCAATCCGGAGTCCGCGTCCCTCAGCACCTTTGGACATACTCACACTTGCTCCCGCATCCATCGCCAGGTTCTTGATCGCCGCAATGCCGGTACCTTTAGCCGGATTTTCTGTCCCAGCCTTGCGAAGCAGTCCTTCACCGTTGTCTTCGATTACAAGAGCAATGTCCTCTCCCACAGAACGAAGCCGAATCGCCAGGCGCGTAGCTTCCGCATGTGCGCGAACATTTTCCACTGCCTCAAGTAGGATGTAGTGGAGATGCGTTGGCGAGGTGATGCGATCGCTCAAAGCCAGAAGACTCGCCGGTTCAATTTCAAGGTTCGTGACGATTCCCTCTTCGTGGCAGATTCTTCCCAGATTGTGTGCGAAGACTTCAAAAGCTGCCAGTTGCTCTTCCGGTTTGCGCGCCGGGTCGATTTCTATTCCCTGCTTGTGCAGCTTCTTCTCGAGGAAATGAATGATCGCGTTTTTTCTTTCGAATCCTTCTTTGCCGGATCTCCTGGATCTTTCTTCGAGGCGCATGCGAAGAGCGGTTGCCATCAGTGGTGCGAGATTTGCGAGAAGTCGCACATCGGATTCACCAACGGGGCCATCTGCAAAAATGCACAGGGCTCCGAGAGTTTCCAGAGATTCAGTGAGAGGCAGAACGATTCCGTTTCCTTTGCCTGCGCTCCCGTTTGAACTTCCGAGGATGTCGTGCAGTAGTTTTTCCGGGATCTCGCTTACACCTGGTTGCAGTGCGTCCGGTTTGAGACTGGCCAGTGCATTGCCCATGACCGTTTCGCTGACGCGGATGTGAGTCTTTTTGGACTGGTTGAGCCAGTCTTTTCCGTGGAGCGCTTCTTCCAGGAGAAGTAGATCTTCTCCCTTCAGACTGTATGCGAAGATGCGAGAAATATTTAAACGAGCGGATAGCCCGGACGCCAGCCTTTCCAGTTTTCCTTTGAAAGATTCTGTTTCCGATAGGGCGCGCGCGAAGTTGAACAGAATGACGCCCTCTTCGCGCGATCCCTTTTCGCGATTCAATGCGGACTGAAGTTCCTCAGACATTTTCTTTTCGCGAGTGCGCACACTGGCAAGCTCTGCCTGAACGGATTCTCTTTCTCTAACTTCTTTTTGCACTCCGCCTTTGAGCGAAGCAATTTCTTCGTTCTGGCTTTCGATCTTGCCGCCCAGAACTCTTTTCTCATCCTGCAGGGTCACAATGTCTTTTTCCAGTCTGGATTCGCGTTCTCTGTAGTGAGCGATTTCTTTTTCCAGTCCAGCAATGCGCGTGTCCTGGCTCTCTTTGTTTTCTTTCAGAGATTGAATCTGACCTGCCAGGCGGGCCAGTTCCTCATCGCGAAGTGCGATTTCTTCCGCCTGATTCTTCAGTTCGCGGTCACGCACCAGCAGCAATTCTTCGAGGGACTTGATTTGTTTCTGAGCTTCTGCTTTTTCTTCTGAAATGCGTCTGGATTCTTTTCTTGCAAGTTCCAGGTCTGCTTCCAGTTTTTTTATGGTGTTATCTCTCTTGCCGACTTCAGCCTCCAGAGAAACAATTCTGTTTTTCTGATCTGCAATCTGGCGTTCCATTTCGCCGATTCTGCTATTTCTTTTGTGAATTTCCTGGTTGAGATTGTTGATCTCTTCTTTCAGAGAAGAGATTTGAGATTCACGTTTGGTGATTTCTGTCTGCAGTTCACCTGTCTTTCTATCCCCGGCGTTGCGCGCTTCGCTCAGTTCTCGTTCGCGCTGAGCTCTTGCATCTTTTTCGCGCGCAAGTTCATCTTCATGTTTCTTCTTGTCTGCCTGCAGTTTCTTTTTTTCATCTTCGAGATGACTTGTGATTTCGCGGTTCTTTGCTTCCTGGAATGCGATTTCTTTTTGAGCTTTTTCTGACTCTTCACGCAGACGGAGTTCGAGAGCTGCGATTTTCTTATGCAGGTCTGCCACTGCCGATTCTGATTGATTGTGTGAATCGCTCAGAGCTTTCTCTACTGCGGCTTTTGATTCCAGGATGGATGCTTTTTCGTTTTCCAGCTTTTGTTTTTCTGCCGCATGCTGCTTTTTGATTTCTTCTATTTGCGATGTGAGCTGCGCTTCCTTGCGCGTGTGTTCGCTTCCAGTTTCGCTTAGAAGTGCGTCGCGCGCTTCAATTTCTGCTCTGAGGTCGTGCGCTTCTTTCTGGATTTTTTCTAGATTCGCTTCCAGAGCAGACGTGCGCGACAGTGCAGACTGCTTTTCTCTCTCTGCTGCATCAAGTTTCGCACGGAGATCTGCTTTTTCCGCGGCGGCTGCAGTTTCGATTTCTTGGATGGCCGCTGCCTTCTGTTCTGCGGCTCTAGATTTGAGATCGTCGAGTTCGAGCTCTAGTTCCGCGATTCTGTCCTTGGATTCCTTGCGCGCTGTGGCGGCCGCTTCGTCTCTTTCTCTGTGAGCTGTCTGCAGTTCTTCTCGCAGACGCAGTGCGGTCTGGCTGCTTTCTTCGATGCGGGCCTCGAGCTTTTCTGCGAGTGCTCTAGTCTTTTCCTCTGCTTCTGCTAAAAGGGATTCTTTTTGGGCGCTCAGGCGCGATTCATGTTCTGCCGTGAGCTCTTCAATTTTTCGTGCGGAATCTGCGGTCAGAGTCTTCTGTGATTCGCGGGCATTCTTTTGCGTTTCTTTGAGCTCTGCGGACAGATCGCGGTTCTTCGTCTCAACGGCCATGAGCTGGAAATGGCTGAGTACGGGCCCCAGAAACTGGGCAAAAGATTGCAGCAGAGCCAGATCACTTTTGAGATAGGGTGGTGCCGGATCTTCGGAAGCGGCCACAAGGATTCCGCTCTGGTGGCCCGGTGCATTCACAGAGGCAGAAGCAATGGATCCCTGAATGGAAACAGAAGAAGGTTTGTTTTCTGCAATGATGAATACTTTAGATTCTTTAGTGATGGTCCCGGCATCCGGTGCGTGTCCCGTTGTGTCCAGGTTTTCTGAGACGTAGCTGGTTCCATCGTGATGGACGGCCAGAAGCGGGGAGGATCCAGATCCAGAGAATAGATTGAGAGAAGTGAATCCAAAGTTCTTTCTCAGGAAGATAGCCGCTTCGTGAAACAGCTGTTCTACGCTTTCAAACGTTTGTCCGCGCGCGATCCACGTGCTTACAAAGTCTCCCTTTTCCCTGGCCGCCGGCCGTGTGGGAGGAGCAGGTTTCACAGCCGTTGGTTTCTTTGCCGGAACAGGCAATGCTTTCTTTACCGGTAGGGGCTTTTTTTCAGGTGCCTTTGCCGGTTTCTTAGCTGGCTTTTCGATTTTCTTCGCTGGTTTTTTTTGGGTCTTTTTTGCCATAAATCAAGATGTCTTTTTGAATTCGCGCCTGACTCCGAGCGCAACGAGATTGTCTAGTAGGGAATCTGGAAGAATGCGAGACAGTGTGTAGTAGAAAGAAGCATCCAGGCCAACTCTGTATCTTCTGGCCGGTCTTTTTTTCTGGCTCAGCTTGTAGATTCTATCCGCGGCTCTTTCCTGTGACGTGGAAAAACCGCTGTATTCTTTCTGGATCATGCGGTTCAAAAATGCGTAAGGCGAATCGTTTTTTTGAACTGCGTGCGATTTCACCATGTTTTGCTTGAAGCTCGTGCGAATCAATCCTGGCTCCACTGCGAATACTTGAATTCCAAAAGGCTTCACTTCCTGGCGGAGACTTTCTGTGAATGCTTCGATGGCATACTTGGAAGCAGTGTATGCGGAGCCAGTTGGAATCGTAATTCTTCCGAGGATGGACGACACGTTGATGATGGTGCCGGATCTGCGCTCACGCATGGAAGGAAGAACAGCTCTGGCCATGGCCAGACAACCGAAGTAATTTGTTTCCATTTGCGCGCGGATTTGTTCTTCGCTGAGTTCTTCGAACGCACCATATACACCAAAGCCCGCATTGTTTACGAGCACATCTATGTTGCCGCACTGCTGGAGGATCGTTTCGGATGCGCGGCGCACGTCTTCTGGATTGGTAACGTCCAGCTGGATGGGCCTTATGTTCTCAGACGAAGGAGCGCGAGAGAGTTCTCTGACTCCAGCAAATACAGTGTCTCCGGCCTGAGCTGCGCGTAGCGCAAGTGCTCGACCGATCCCCGACGTGGCTCCCGTCACCAGATAGACTCTGTTTTTCATGCCTGGTGGAAGAGTTCCACAATCACTCTCGCAGGAAAGTCAAAAACTGTCTCAGCTCTAAAATCTGCTTTACACGAAAAGGCCCATTTGCATTTCATACATTTTGGCCGCTCCTGGGTCATAATGGGGACTTAGCTCAGCTGGGAGAGCGTCTGCCTTGCACGCAGAAGGTCACCGGTTCGATCCCGGTAGTCTCCACATTCACTTTCATCAGCCAACCACTTCCGAATGAGTGCAAGACTTCGGAGTCGAGTCGGCTTCTTTCCTTCAACCAGATTACTGCCAGATCACAGGACTCCAGGCCCTGCCGTACTGACTCTCCCTGGTCTTTGAGACCCGCATCTCAAGATCGCCTAACGGTTTCCCTGACGATACCCTGAGACCAGCCCGGATGAATCCAGGCCTGGACGGAAGATCAGGCCGAATCGAGTGCCCGCCACAGGCCAAACCTGCCCGAGAGCAGGGGAAAAAGTACTTTTCAGATAACGGTATGTGTTCGCAAAGTTCTTCGAACTCTTTATGGCAGCAGAGAATCTCAAAGACATACGTAAGCTAGTCAAAGAGTTTCTCTGGAAGTCTTTGAATACGGACCAGATGAATTACGTCGCCAAGGAAGCGGACCCGCGCTTTGATCTTGGAAAGGTTTCCGGCTTTGGTCACAGTATCGTTGTTACGCGACAGACCGCCGCAGACGTGATTGTAGATTATTTTGCAACAGAAGATGCATTTCTCCATCTGTTTGCGACTCTTCTTTTCATGGAAGGCAAGAACGCAAGCGGCGGCGTGATTCACTTTGTGAATCCAGATCCAATCATTAAGAAATTGCGCGAACGTCAGTGGATCTATGATCCATCTGCAGGCAGATTCATCAAGAGCCAGAGCCAGACTCGTACCGCTGACTGGGGATTTCTCCAGGAAGGAAGTGAGTATTCGCTCGTGTTTGGTTCCATAGACATTGTTGGGAGTTCTGCTCTTGCCAGAACCAATGTTCCCGTGGACGTTGAAAATACTCTCGTTCGTATGCGCGCCTACTTGCAGGATCAAATTGAAGCCAGGAACGGACGCATTTGGTACTGGCATGGCGATGGAGGCGTGATGGCCTTTTATGGCGCGGACGCCGCATCGCGAGCAGTCATTTCATCTGTTGCCATTCTGGCCTATCTGCCGATTTTTAATCTGACTCAAAACGAACTGAGACCTGAGAACGATGTTTCGCTTCGCATCGGTCTTCACGCAGGCCTCGCAGTCTACAGAAGTGACACGGAAAAAATCCTGAGTCCGGACATTCGCTTCGCGGAAGAAGTGGAAAAGCACTGCGCGGAAACAAATACAATCGCAATAACAGAACGCACTGTAAATTCTCTTCCTCCTGAAGTGCGTCGCCAGTTCAATCCGGCTGGTGAACATTCCGCAAATCGAATCTACGTTTACAGGCCGGTGTGATGCAGGCATATATTCTCGAACCGGACTCGAATATTCAGGAATACTATCGCAACCTTCTGGGAACGGAACTGCGCGGCTTGACTCTGCATTTCTTTGCGACCGGAGAAGAACTCAGGCGTCGTATTTCGGATCAACCATGCGATCTAGTGATTCTTGAGTCCATGGGAAACCCTGCAGTCGTAGAATTGATCGACGAGCTATCTTCGCGCAAGATCCCTTCGATCGTTGTATCCGAAGAATGCACGGAGCGGTTGGTCGTAGAATGTCTGAAAGCGGGAGCTCTAGATTTTGTTTCCAAAAGAAACATTAAACTCGGGCTTCTTCTCGACGTAGTGCGTCGAGCTTTGCTGGAAGCAGACAGATGGATGGACACTCGCGATTTGTACTCTCGCCTGCCTGTTCGCCCCGAATTTATTCGGATGAATCAATCCCTTCGTACATCCATCAGCAAGGAGCAGGCAGAAGTTCGCAGAATGCGAATCAAAACCGGCCAGGATCTGGGTGGAACGTACGAAGAAGGCAAGTCCTACAACCTGATCTTCGTGTTTTTGCAACTTCATTTCCCTGAAACTCTCGCACGCGCAGGAGACGACAAATCAAGCAAGGTCGTCAATGAAGCACTCGACAAGATTGTGTCCGTTCCAGCGCGCTACGGCGGGGAAGTGTGGGTGAGGCGACGAGATGGTGGAATCTTCGTATTTCCGGCGGCTCAGGCGCTTGCAGCTCTTTTGTGTGCGTTCGAAGTGCGCGGTCTCATCAGCATGCTCAACGTTACGACTGAGAATATATACGAAAATATCAAAGCCAATCTTGCACTTACTTCCGGTATGACTGTATATCGCAGAAACGTGGGAGATGTGCACAGTGACGCGCTCAATCTCGCCGCACACCTGGCCATTCAATATCCGCGTAGCAATGCGATTCTCATGCCATCTTCTCTTGTGGAGCAGCTCAGCGAAAGAGCGCGCAAATATTTCTTCAAAGGGGAGACGTTCGAAGGAAAAGAAATTTCCGTTTACGAAAGAGTGCTCTGACGCAACCGGATGGGCGTGTAATCCGCGGAGAGAGGAAACTCCAGGCGCGCCACTGTCTTATCTTCCGTTTTGTAGACTCGAAAGTACTGCGGGTCAAATCCAAGATCGCGAATCAAAAGAACAATCATTGCCAGCCCGAGGCCTTTGCCTTCTGTTTCATCCGCGAATTGAACACTGAATTCAAGAATATCTTTCATTTCGCGCGTGCTTGCGAGCTTCGCGCGAATGCGTTTTTCTTCTTCCGGGTGAAGTGTAGCAGTGTTTTCTACAAAGATCAAGAGTCTTCTGTGGTCCAGGTCAATGTCAATGGTGACTTTCAGTCCAAGATCGTCGAATGCTCGAGTGTATTCTTCCTCTGAGACGGCGTTGTAGTACGCTTTGAATTCATCGATATGGATTCTGTAATCGTCTGGATCACTCAGGTTGTAGCTGTGCGTGCGAAAGAAGACTCTCTTGAGGTTTGCTTTGACTGCGTTTCCAACCAGTTCCATGACCACGTAGAACAACGTGAGTCCAAGACTGTCTATTTTCAGCTGACGTTCAAGATCGTCAAAAGTAGTGCGAAGCACTCCCTTTGTTTTCTCATCCAGTACGCGGAGGTTGATTGTTTGCTTTTCGCTCATTCATTTCCTGCCGTGATGCTTACACCTTCCACGAGAATGTAGGGTGCATGGCTTCCGCCAAATACCGGGAAAACCTGCGCAGTGCCGCCGGCAATGTTCTTCAGTAGATCAAATACGTTTCCGGATATCATCACTTCGCTTGCGGGCCTCAATGCTCCATGTTCTATCCAGCTTGAATTCTTGGCAACCCCGGAAAACTCGCCCGAAACAGGATCGTCATTTCCGCTGAAGCGCACCAGGAGGAGAGCGTGCTTGAGATCGTCCAACCATTCCGATTCTGTCTGGATGGGCACAGAACCGCTTTTTAGTCCGAAAGAAGTATTCGAGAATCCGATTCCTGGCATAGATTTTGGACTTCCGGATGCATTTCCAGTCGGAGCCGATCTTCCTCTGCGGGCGGTAAAGGAGTTATGTGCAACGAAATTCAACCGACCTCCATCGATGATGGCGTGATCGGATGCGGGCACTCCTTCTCTGTCAAAAGGCATGAAGCCCTCTGCGCGGTCGCGGGCCAGCGGATGCTCCGTGACCATCAGGGAGGGATGAGCGACCGATTGATTCAGTTTGTCCCTCCAGCTGCTGGTTAGATCCTGGTGCATGCGTGCATTTGTATTGAAGAAGACAGCGCTTCCAAATAGATCTGAAACGGCGCGCGGATGAAGCAACACCGCTCCTCTGGTTGATTTTCCTTTGATGGGATGGAGACTCCCTATGACAGACGAGCGAAATTCGAGACCAGTGGTTTCTATCTGCGATTCCAGATCACCTCTCTGTGCGGAAACCCCGCCATCATAATCAAAGGAGGTGACCTCTTCTCCGTCCCGTGCCATGCCCATGATATAATATTCTGCTGTTGTAATGGAATAGGACGAATAGACGCCCTTTGAGTTTAAGACGCTCTGAATGCGAGTACTCAATGCGATTTCGGCTCTGTCGATCGTGACTCTCTTATCAGAGGACGCAGCTTTCACCAGAATCTCCAGTAAATTTCCAGCATCGCGGGAGTCCGTTTCCATGAGCTTCGAGTCTATGAGAGATACAACGTTATGCGGCGTTCCGTCTGGAATGCAGTGAAATTCGGAAGCGGGAGAGAGTCTTGCGATTTCGCATGCAACGCGCGCTGTGGACAATAGATGATCGGGCTGGTTTGTGGAAGAGAATCCCATTCGTCCCTGGTCGATTACGCGCACTCCGAACGTACGTTCTTCATTCACAGCACCAAGTGAAAACTCATTCCCTTCAAAAATGATTCTGGCCTTGTTTTCATACCCGCAGCAGATTTCTCCGTCCGCACGTCCCACTTCGCCGAGCGCTTCTCTGGCTGCCTGTTGTAGTTCTTTTTCTATTTGATGGAGCTGCTCGGGGGTCATTGTTCTCCGCCGATCAACACTTTGCAGCGAATGAACGGGCCTCCCGCGTCTACTTTCGCAGGCTGTCCTTTCCCGCAATGGCCGCTGCCCAGATCCCACTGGAAGTCGCGACTGACTGCGTCCACGCTGGATAACACTTCGAATGCATTTCCGGAAACAGACACTTTTTGCACCATGCCTTCTAGTTTTCCATTCTTGATTTTTCGAACGCGGGACGCACCGAACATGAATTCGCCCGTTGCATCTGCCTGTCCGCCTTCCGGTCCGTCTATATAGAAGCCTTCTTTGATTTCGCCAATCATGTGGTCGAGTTCAGAAGACCCGGGCGCAACGTAAGTATTTCTCATTCGGATGAGAGGTTCGTCCGAGTATTCCCAGGCTCTTGCATTTCCTGTGGGTGCGGCCCCGAATTCGGCTGCGCTCTGTCTGTTGTGCAAGTAGCTGACGAGTCTGCCTTTGTCTATGATCGTCGTGTTTCCTGTAACGACTCCTTCATCGTCCACGGGCAGCATACCGCCTGCATGATCTTTGAATTCGCTCAGACCGCTGTCGCATAACGTTACGAGCTCGGAGGCAACCATATGTCCGATCTTACCCTGAGCTACGCTGCCGCTTTTTACAAAGTCTGCTTCCACAGTGTGCCCGATTGCCTCGTGCGAAAGGAGCCCAACCATTGCTGGAGAGAGAATTACTGTGTGCTTACCGCCTTCCGCCACGGGGGCTCCGAGTAGATCGACTGCGCTTTTTGCGGCGGTTTCTATGTAGGATTCAATCGATCTGTTTTCGAACAAACATTTCCAGCCGCCCGTGGCACCCACTGAATCAAATCCACTGGTCATCTTTCCACCTTCTTCTGCGAAGGCGGAGAAGCGAAGCTCCGGGCGAACAATTTGAACGATACAATCCGCGCCGTCTGTAGTTACGATGTGCTTTTCTTCAAAGATTTCGGCGTACTGGCACTGCGCGCCCTGGATGTGCGATGATTTTCGCAAGTCTTCTTCGCACTTTCGCACAATGCCAAGCTTTTCTTCTACAGGCATTTGATCGAGAGTCTGGTAGCCGTCTGTTGCGAAAGTGCCCCGCGCAAGATTGGCCTGTGCCAGAGTCACAGGGTGAAGACGCCGCGTTTGAAGTTCACGAGCCATTTCCATGGCAGACTTCAATGCACGTGCGAGACCTTCGTCTGTCATGTCCGAAGTGGATGCGAATCCAAACGTTCCATTTTTGAGAACTCGAATGGATACTCCATCGAGTTGACGCAGACTCATCTCTACCACTTCTCCCTTGCGGACCGAAATGGTTCTGGATTTCTTTTTGTGATAACGGACTTCAGCGAAACAATCTGAGAGTGAAATGAGTTTTCGAAGCTGGTCTGGGTGCACGTTGGTAAGAAAGTGAGAAGGGGTGCGGTGTGCCAGGCAAAAATAACAGATCCTGCAGTAGAAAAAAAATCACGGCCGGGCGGATGCCCGGCCAGGGAGCGATTACTTGTCGCCAGCTACAGTGCGAACTGCAGTTGCTACGAACTCGCGAGTCTTCATGGCCGGGTCTGAGAAATCCGCGGCACCTTTTGCTTTGAAGCCTTCGAATGTCTTCTCAGCGTTAGCCACTGCTTCTTGAAAGTTCTTCTGAATGTTAGCTACAGCCTGGTTCAGAGTTTCTTCCCCTGCCTTCAGTGCACCGATTCCGGCGTTTACGAGGCCAATTGCAGTGTTTTCAGCGTTGTTCATCTTTGACTCCTTCGCTTAATGCGATGCACCATTTTTTTTGGTGCGCCGCACAAGTCAAGCCAAAACGGCATCCAGGATCCAGACGCGCGGTTTTTTTTAGGGCGGCCGGCCGCGACCTCAGAATGGCCATTTTCTGGCTCAGGACTCGCCTGTGACCAGAATCCACGCGAGATAGAGAGCAGGAGGCAGGCAGGTTGCCAGGACACCCGGGCCCACGGGAGCTCCGCGCCTGCGGAGGATGGTCAGGATTCCAAATACAAAGGCAGCGAGGAGCATACCTTCTATCGCAAAGTCGAATAACGTTAAGATCCATCCCCGGAGGGCTCCGTGGAGGACCATACCTCCGGCAGCTACGCTCGAAAGCAAAATGTCTTCTTCAAGGTCTTCTCTTGTAAACGGCGTGGATCATTTCGAACTCACCGTCGGGGCCCGGCGAAAAATGACGAAAGATTCGCGTGTCCTTGTCAGGCCGTTCTGTCACTTCTCTCCATTTGTAAGGGCCTTCCGGTCTTTCAAAACTGCCGTGCAGTACTAGATGATTCCTTTCTCTATCGAACTCTCCTTCCAGAGTCACAAGAAACGTTCGCATCGTGTCTATCCAGATGCCCGTATATTTCTTCTTCAGTGAATCAAAGCCGTACATCGCATGGCCTTCAAATCCATTTTCGTGTTTGAAGTCTACGATCAACCATTCGCCGCCGCAAGCCATTCTATGAGTGCTGACTCCCTTGCCGCGATTCACCGGCTGACCGGGGACACGCACTTCCATGTCCACGTCCCAGATTCCTTCGTCTTCCATCATGGGCCTGAGTTCTTCTCTCATAGCTGTTCCACCTTCATATGAACTGGTCCTCTTGGTCTGAGTGTAATCGACGCGAATGGTCGAACGTCGGATGACGGGTCCAGAGTGAGTTTCACTCTCTTTGTGATTTGCGCCAGACACAATACAGCTTCCATCATGGCCAGGTTGGAACCGACGCACATTCTCTGTCCGCCGCCGAAGGGAAAGAAAGCAAACCTGGGGAGGTTCTTTTCCTTTCCGTCCAACCACCTTTCTGGCTGAAACTCATCTGGATTTTCGAAGAACCGGGAATCACGATGAGTGATGAACTGCATCATCCCTACCTGCGTTCCCGTCGTTAGGCGGAATCCGCCGATTTCGCATTCCTCCACCACTTCGCGTCCAATGCTCCAGGCCGGCGGGAACATACGCATAGATTCTTTGATTACAGCTTCCGCGTAGGGCAGGGAATAGAGCGATTGAAAATCAATCGAACTCAAAGCGGCAACTTCCTGAATCAGGCGCCCGTAGCATGCGGGGTTTTGGGAAAGTAGAATGAAAGTCCAGGTCAA
>JAIBBM010000012.1 GCA_019694685.1 Leptospirales bacterium | reverse complement strand
GCGAAATGGGTAACCAATCTTCTATTAGAGAAGATTGGTCAAAAAGAAGGAAAGATCCGAATCCTGGAATCAGGGACGCCAGACTGGCAACTGGATCTTCTGGGCCTGGTCACAAGCGTCCGAGTCTGATCGCGAACCTTCAACGGGTGAAGGTTACATCCGTGTTGAAATCCTCAAAGCAATGGGAGATGGCAGCACGGATCCGCCCCTGGACCATCAAACGACTCAAGACACGAATTCTATTCATATACCAGTCTGTTTGAGGGCCAAACGCCTGAGGCAGGTAATTCCTTTCGAATTTGGACAATTTCCCATCAAAAGCAGCGGCAATGGACAACAAATCCAGCTGAAACTCGCGATCTTCCGGTTCCAGCTGCCCCAGGATCTCCACAAATCGGTCCCATTCGTCATAGTCACCGGGGCTGTCTATTCCCGTGATTTCGCACAGCCGAACCAGCAAAAGGAGCATATTGGGGTGATAATTCTGGGTCAAAACCACCGCATTGGCCACTGCGCGGACGGTAGCTTCGCGGGCCAGGGGAGGCATGGAATGGATGCGTTCGGGGGTGATGATTTCAGTAGTCAAAAATCGAACCAGCATGTGGCCCGATAGACGAAGACGAGTCTCTCGAAGCACTCTCCATAATACTATAGAATTCCAAATACCTGTGATGACGACTGCAACGTAAGCTACGCTCATTCGCATCACAGTGTTGCCCAGAAAACGCATCAGCACGAGCTTCACAAGTGCATTGGTTGCCATCACTTTGATCTTGTAGATGATCCCAATGATCAAAAGTGTTTTCTGTGGCACGAGCTTGGTCGGATCAATTCCAAGAAACTGATACACTGGATCCGGAATTTCAAGAGCCGCGCGGGAAAGTAGATTCGGCAATGAATCACTTCCCAGAAACAGCGGACGATCGAGTTCGTCCGGTCCATGGCCCGTTTCTTCCGCAACTCGCACCACGCACCAGACAGTTGTATAGAACAAAAGAGCAAACTCCACCCCTGTCATGACGATCGTCGGAACAAACATCCAGAACATTCTTTCTGCGAACGGATCGCCATCATGAATCACCTGAAGATAGACGGCCGGGACTGTGGTAAGGGAGCCGGCAGCGAACGCAAGGAAGGCGCCGATCCATGTGATCACCCTCAGTTCCTTGACCAGAACATCATCAGAAGGTGTAGGACGATGGAGCATGCGCCTCGATGCAAACGATCGAAACGCTTTTGCCCCGAGGCGTTCCAGGATCCCGGGGGCCGGTCGATCCAGCCCGAGTGTATACTTCTTACTCACTTGCTACCCATCTTTTCTATGATTTTGAATTCCTTTTCAGTCACTGGCTGGATGGAGAGACGCATTCCTTTCTTTAGAACGAGCATATCCTCAAGGCCCGCTGTTTGCCTGAGAGTTGCCAGAGTCACTACTTCCTTGAACTTCTTCTGATACTTTACGCGAACAAATACCCATGGATTCTTTTCCCGGGTTGCTTTTGGATCATGGTAGATCGATTTCTTGTCCAGAGCGAATGTATCAGGCTCCGCTTCTCCTGCGATCGTCACAATCCCGGCCACGCCTATGATGTCCGCACTGGAATGGTAGAAGAGTGCAAGATCGCCCTTCTTCATTGCCTGCAGATGATTGCGCGCCTGGTAATTCCTGACCCCTTCCCAGCTTCCAGTCTTGCCTGGTAGTTTCGCAAGGTGATCGATGGAAAAGACGTCCGGTTCGGATTTCATAAGCCAGTATTGCATGATCCACTCCAAAATCTATTGACCCTTCCGTTCACGAGGGCCCGCTGGAATCGTGTTTTATAAGGCATCGGATCTACTACCATTTATCGTTCAGCTCGCATTCGGTTTTGCGCTATTTTTTGCGGAAAAAACGGGCAAATTCCAGCTATCTTACAGCAAGTTTCGCAAGGGCGGAAACATGAATCCCAGGCTGGCCATGTTCCTGATCTACTTTCCAGCCCCTATCATTTACACCGTGGCAAGTATGTCCGGCGGACTGAAGAACTCGCCCTATCATGATGCTTTGTTCTATTGTTTTCTATTTCATTTTGGCAAGAGATGCCTTGAGATTCTGTTCGTTCACAAGTATTCGCGACCCATGGGATTTGGAACTGTATTGCTGATTGGTTCATTGTATGGATCGATCGGATGGACTGCGGGGACTCTGCATTCTCTGGTCTCCAAAGAAGTAGGAGAATCCAGCGGAGTGATTCCTTTTCTAGTGATCGGTGGAATCATCTTTGCTATTGGCCAGGCAATCAATCTGTATCATCATGTTCTACTCGCGGCCCTTCGCAAAGAAGACAGTACAGCATACATTGTACCAGAGGGTGGATTATTCTCAAAAGTAGTCTGTCCGCACTATCTGGGTGAGATCATGGCATGGTTTGGTTACGCAGCCATGTCTGGCTTCCTTCCCATGCTTGGAATTGCATTCATCATGTCTCTGTATCTTACGGGCAGATCACTTCGAACCGTAAGCTGGTATAAAGAGAACGTATCCGGATTCCCGGCTAACAGGCGCGCATTGATACCAGGCATCCTTTAATCATTCGTGCAAAACGTTTGACATGCCATTTTTGCAGTCTTATGACTGTGAAATGAAGTTCCTGGGCAACAAAGTCCGCGAATTGCGTGAAGCCAGAGAGTGGACACAGATAGAAATGGCCCGTCGACTATGGGAGACGGGCAAATTCAAAGGCAAAACGAGACAGAGAGTTCATCAAATTGAATCCGGAGAGCATGCATCTGCGCGCACAATCAGTGCTCTATGTGAAGTTTTTGAAGTTCAACCAGAAACTTTCTTCGATAATGAGTTCTGATTTTTGATTTTGCGGATGTGATTGCATCATTTGATGCTCGCTACGCGCACTTTTCATTCCAAAATTCGTTTCAGCATCACTTCAACATCATTCATTTACTGAAAATCGCAACGTGCATGCCTCGAAAATGCACATTGAATCATCAAAAATCATTTTTCATGCGATGATAATCGCATTCGAACGCGCAATGCGCACTTGATGAATGAAATTTCGCGATGAAATGCGTGCGAAGATGATTCAAAACACAAATTTTGAAATTTTTTTCACTTTAGAACCCAATAGTATAAAAAAATGATTGATTTCAATTTAGGATTATGTCGTATTGGGCCCATGGCAGCAAAAAAATCTGGTAAGAAATCCGGCAAAAAAGCCGGTAAAAAAGCAGGCAAGAAAGCCGGCAAAAAGAAAAAGCGAGGCCGAACAGGCCCCGGCTCGCCCCTTTCGGTTGAAACCGAAGGGGGGTACTCTGGCGTAGAAGATACGGTCCCCACCTTTTCATCTACTGTCAGTTCTGAACACACAGCGGGGGGAGAAGGGAAGTCTTCTTCCCCCCTTCTTCTCGTGGGCCTCGGCGGCGTTGTCGCCGTGGTTCTCATCTTCTTCCTCTTCAGAGGAAAGAATCATGATCAATCTCCTGCTCCATCGTCTCAGAGTGCTGAAATCAGCGCGCCTGCTTCTGTAGGAACAGAGACTACACGAGAATACACGACTAAACAAGGTCAAACACTGACCTCAATAGCCGAATCCGAGCTCAAAGATAAGACGCGTGCCAAGGAAATTCTTGAATTGAACATTCAGAATATTGCGAAGCTCAAAGCGATGCCTGAAAACAAGGGTCTCGAAGCGACAAATCTGAAAAATCTCGGAGTGGATAAGCCGTTTGGGGCAAACGCTCGCAAACTTCTTCTTCCCGCAAAATAATCCGTAGGTTCAGCCAGATTCGGTCTGAATCTACGGCTTTTTTTTACCCATCCCTGACGCGCTTCGTTCTACTGGTGTAATCTCTCGTTGAAGATCGCGCGTGCGAGTGCATCCACTCCTTCTAAAAACAGAGCCGGACCCGGCTGCAGTATGATCGATGAATCAATTTCATGGACGTTGCCCGCTCGAACACAGGCAAGTTCTCCCAGGTGCTGGTCGATCCAGGTTCTTTCCATTGGCTTTCCACACCACGAACCAATGATCACGTCCGGATTTCGGGCCAGGACCTCCTTCGCGGTCGTAATGCGATCTTTTGCCATGGGTGCCGTGCGAAATTCCGGAAAAATGTCCACGCCGCCCGCCACCTCCACGAGCTCGGTCACCCAGCGAATCCCTGTGATGAGGGGCTCGTCCCATTCTTGAAAAAATACACGGGGCTTTGCCGATCGCACACGAAATCTCCTCTCGCCCTCAACCTGCACTGAATCCAGTTTCGCACGAAACGAGCCAATCCAACGAGCGGTATCTTCTCCTTTCCCAACGATCGCACCCACCATCTGCATGGTCTCAAAGATCTCTTCAATGGATCTCTGATTGGTCACGAGCACATTCAATCCTTCTGCGATGAGACTTTTAGCGAGATCCGCCTGAATATCAGAGAAACCGATGATCAAATCAGGCTCAAGTGCCTTGATCTTAGGAATGCTGCCATTCAAAAACGCGCTAACAATGGGCTTTTCATTTCGTGCTTGAGGCGGCCGCACCGTGTAGGCGGAAATTCCAACGATGCGCTCCTCTTCCCCCAGCAAATACAGAAGCTCGGTTGTTTCTTCTGTTAGACAAACGATCCTACGCGGGCCAATCACGCCGTAACATCGAACACAGATCCACTCCGTGCAATCCATTTTAGGATGTGCCGATTTGGCCTGGTCGCATAAAGTTGGAAGGGCAAGATGAAACACACCTATGCAATCATGCGACACGGCCAGAGCCAGGCTAACGTAGAAGGAATCATCGTGTCCGATCCTGCGATTGGAGTTGCACGCTACGGCCTCACAGAAGCCGGAAAGAAGCAAGCTCTCGAAAGCGCTCGCTCTTCTGATTTCAAAGCCCGGGCAATCTATTCTTCCGACTTCAGAAGAGCCAGGGAGACCGCAGAGATCGTCGCGGCTTTGCAGAAGGCGCCAGTGACTGAAACAGAATTGCTTCGCGAGCGTTTCTTTGGCGATTACAATGGAACACCAGACACACAGTACCAGCGAGTCTGGGCGGATGATAGCGCTTCCATCGAACACGGCCGCGGAGTGGAATCTCCTTTCTCCGTGCTGGGAAGAGTTCTATCTCTGGTTGAGACCATAGAGTCGTCTATCCTTGCACCCACACCGGTACTTCTCGTGGCACATGGAGACGTTTGCCAGATTCTTCTGGCACATTGCGCCGGACTTTCTCCTTTCTTGCATCGCAGCATTCCGCACATGCAAACCGCAGAAATCAGACGAATCCGATTCCCGGAAAATCCATAAATTTCATTAACTTTAAGTAAATTCAATATTCAGCATAATTTATGAGACATAATTCGCCCGGATTATGTCTCTTCGGAGGGCGGCTTTTTCCTCCGTGTCAAACCATTTTTGCGGCCCGTAATGTGACATAATCCGGCGAATGTCGCATTAGCCTGGCCGTTTTGCCGGACTTACCACGCTTCCAGGCGAGCGGCGCGATCCCAATCGGGCTCGCTTTCTACTTGTCTTTGGCCAACGGGACTCGATCAGGATCCGTGCGACCTCTCAGCGATTCAGAACAAAAACGAACTCGAGAAATTCTGGAACGCATCTCGGCGATTCCAGATTCTGAATGGCAACACGCGAAAGAAATGCTCATAACAAACGATTACCCGGCTGGCAGCTTCTTGCTGCGCGCGGGTGAGAATCCGATGCAATCATTTGTGCTCCTGGAAGGGGCAGTGCGAGTGTACTACGTAAGCCGCGGTGGACGTGAATACAATCGTGCGTTCCTCGCGGAAGGAGGAATTGCAGCCTCAATGCGCAGTGTCATCGCGGCTGAGCCTTCTCATCTCTTTATCCAGGCAATGGTCCCGGTCAAAGCTGTTTTACTTCGACGAAAATTCGTAATGCAGCTGTATGCGCGTCACGAGTGCTGGAATCGGCTCGGACGAATCAGTGCAGAGGCGGCCTTGATTGCGCTGGAATCTCGAGAGGCACTCACGTTCGAGTCTCTCGCGGAACGCTATCGAAAATTCCTCCAGGACTACGCTGCATTTCCTTATAAGATCCCCAACTACCAAATTGCCTCCTACCTTGGAATCACGGACGTCGCCCTTTCGAGATTGAGAAAACGCATGAATCTGATCTGATAGAATTAACCAGGGTTAAGGACAAACCAGTTCTTACCCGGGTATACTTGGGCCATGAACAAAACAGTGACTATTCTTATGATCGCCGCGTCTGTTAGCTGCCTGACGCTAGTGATCTATTGCATTTACGGACATCTGAGAATTACTCGGGTATCTCAGGGAGTGCCGATTCCAAACTATGAAACAGAAGCATCTGCGCTCCTGATCATCGACATGCAGAGGGATGCCACCGAGCCATCTGGGCGGCTGGTCATGAATCCGGCCGCGACAGATCGGATCATAGAAAACCTCAATGCCGTTACGCCAGCCTTGCGCAAACGCCGCACTCTCTTCGTGATGATTCGGCATGAGTGGGAGGAAAACTGGATTCTTCAAATACTTACGAATCATTCCTTACGACCAGGAACGCGAGGAAGCGAAGTAGATCCAAGAATTGCGGTGAAGCCGGACACAATCATCACGAAACAAACCAGCGACAGCTTCGGAACACCGGCCCTTGACGCCTATCTTCGAGAGAACAAGATTTCGCATCTCTACTTGAGTGGTACCGGTGCGAATCATTGCATTCGCCGCACGGCAGAGGCAGCTCTGCAGCGCGGTTACAAAGTTACAGTGCTCAGAGAGCTCGTCGCGGGCAAAACGGATGCAGAAACGATAGAAGGGCTACAAAGCATGGAAAAGTCAGGTGGAAAAATAGCCTCTGTCGAATCGATTCGCTGAACAGGATGCCCTGGCAACGAAAGCCCGATCAGCCGCGACGATACCGTGCCAGCTCGCCGAGCATGTGCACCTGACTGATCAGAATTTTTCTGAAGTCGTCCAGATGCAGGCTTTCGTTGTCAGAGTGCGGATTGCTGTACGGATCCTCAACGCCCAGAAGAACAGCAGGAATTCCGCCTAACTCCTGCGAAAGCGGTTGCACAAACGGAATGCTTGCTCCGCAACCCACGAAACGAGTCTTTTGCCCGTACCCTTTCTCAAGAGAACGCGCCGCAATGTCAAAAATCGGATCGTTTAAATCCTGAACTGTCCACCAGTCTGCAGCCGCTTCTGGAGTGATGGTAATTTCAAAACCACGCGGGCAATGACTGCGGAGAAAATCAGAGAGGATGTCCTGGGTCTTTTGAGGCTTCATGTCCGGGACGATTCGCATGGACACGCGCGCCCAGGCTCCATCCTGAATGATGTTGGCAACCATCTTGCGCGAACCACTTTCAAAAGCAAGAACGCTCAGACTCGGCTCTCTCCACATGCGCTTTGCCAATTCTTCACTGGTGCCTCTCAACGGTAAATGATCCGGAAGCTGCGTTCCAGCGCGCACGATCTTCTCCAGATCCAGCGTAGAGAACTCTTTTATTTCCGCAACAGACAAAGGACGAACGTCATCCAGGATACCCGGAATCAGAATGTTTCCCTCTTCATCCGTCAGCTTTCCTAGAAGTTGCGCAAGAGCAATGGCAGGATCAGGAACGACGCCACCCCAGAAACCGGAGTGAACCGGTTGCGGCAATCCGCGAAGCTCCACATCCACGGAAACCAGTCCACGCAAAGAAGTCGTGATGCTCGGAATGCCAGTGTCGATGTTGCTGCAATCGGTTAAGATCATGCAGTCTGCACGGAGTTTCTCACGATGTCTGCGCACGAACTCCGCAAGATGCGAACTGCCGATCTCTTCCTCTCCCTCGATCAGAAGTTTCACGTTCACCGGCAATCGTCCGGCGGTATTGAGATAGGCAGATATGGCAGCAGTATGAGCAAGTATCCCGACTTTATCATCCGCAGTGCCTCGCCCGAAAAGTCTCCCGCCTCTTTCCACAGGATCGAATGGTTTAGAATTCCAACCTTTTTCGTCTCCCGGAGGCTGAACGTCATGATGCGCGTACAACAGCACCGTTGGCAAATCTGGATGTTCCATCCATTCCGCAAACACATACGGATGCACGTCGCCGAATTGGATCACTTCCACGTTCTTCATTCCAGAAGAATGGATGTGTTCTGCGGCGGCGCTGGCACTGTCTCTTACTTGAGATGGATCAAATCCGTCAAAACTGACGCCAGGAATGCGAACCAGCTTTTTGAGTTCTTCCAGGGAGTGGTTCAATCTGGAAGTGCAATGATCGAGGGCTTTTTGTGTGGCAGCATCGGGGGCTCCCACCTTCAGCGATTCGCCGTGACCCTCCCCATGGTGATGAGAATGATCCGGCGAATGCGTGTGATCGTGCTCTGCGATGACTATCTCCGAAAGACGTTAGACGCTCTTGAGTATCTCATCTGTATGCTTGCGCCTACGATCGTCGCGCTCCGCATCTGTTTCGAGATGAATGACTTCATCCGGTTTCACACGGAAAAGTGGCTGTCCTTTTCGCACAACCGTTCCAGATCCTTTCACCAGGATTTCTTCCACAGTCCCTGAGAATTCAGCGTAGATCTTATTGAACATCTTCATGACTTCAACAATGTAGATCGGGTCTCCCTTTTCAAAGTGATGACCGACCGTCAGGAAAGGAGGCGTGCTGGGCGATTCCTGAGCATAGAACATACCGCCGGTTACAGCTACAATTTGATCCGCGGACGCTTTCGGTGGTGGCGCGAGAGCACGAGTCAGTTGCTTTTGCGTCTCTGCGCTGAGGAACTTCTCAGGAGTGATCGGATAAAGCTCTGCGTCCACTCCAAACTCAAACGCGCCACAACGAACGCCCAGCTGCACAACCAGACTCATCAATTCTGCGCCTGCAGTCCAACCTACGTAGGACGCACATGCCTTTTCAAAGAGGCCAGCACCGCGACGATTGATTGCCTGCGCGAAAGCAGACGATCCATTTGCCGCGCGAAGGTCCCGGTCCAGATCAATGAACTTCGTAAATGAATTCTCTTCGGATCGCGCGAGACTATCCTGGAAAGCCTGTTCTGCGTCGATTCCTGCAGCCTTTTCCAGCTCTGCCGCGAAAGAACAGGCCTGATTGAGCAGTACCAGGTCGTGATCCCAGATTACATGCGATGGAGGAGCGTTCTCACGAGTTTCGAGGCGCAGGTAGTGATAGAGGTCTCTCAAAACGAACATGGGATTTCGCAACCAGACAACCTTTCCGTTTTCAATTTTGAAAGATCTGCGATGATTGAGCACGAGCCAACCCATGCAAAGATGCGGACGAGAGAGCAATTGCTCTACGGGCCTTGCAACCAGAGTCAGCTTCTGGCTGACCGCAAGATCTCCAGGCTTCCCATACAATTGCGAATAACGTTTGCGAAGAGAGGCGTACGCGGCCTCTGGATCGGTTGCTTCAATTTCTTTTGCAAGGGCACCAACGGATGCAAGGTACGGAAGCACAAACTTCGTATCCGGCTTGAGCATTGGATGAAGACCCAGACAGAAATTCAAGATTCCATAGTGAAAATCACGGTTCGTAGACAGATCTGATCCGCGCAGCTCCATGCGGCGCAAAATGTCCGCGAGACGTTCCAGGTTTTCGCGACGACCGTTGCCATAGCTCACGATCAAAGCAATGTTGGAATCGTATGCACCTGCGAGGTAGTAATGGATGAATCGGCCAGTGTCAGGATTCACCATGCAGATGCCCTGATCGTCTCGAATCTCGTTTGCTACAGGTGGTGACCAGAATTCAATGAGACCGCCCGAAGACGGCTGCAAAGCTTCGTTCTGTGCATTGAGACGAATTTCGCCGCCTGCCACATTGCGCTTGATTCTCTCAGGCTTTGGAAGACGTGGACCATGCGCTGCGCAAAGTGCCATTGCTTCTACCAGAGATTCTACCACAAAGAAGTCACTCTTGTTTGCCGGATTCTCGAAACGAAGTGAATAGACCATCTCCGTTACACGATGTTCTACTTGAATTCGAGTATTCATTTCCATGAAATAGAAATCATGGCCTGAAATAATACATTCGAACGTGGAAGCAGAGTTGAGGCCTGTGGCAGTACCAAACTTCTCGCCCTGCTCTTCCATACGCGCCAGAAGTGCACGATCGACACCAAGGGCTTTCGCATGATCCGCTCTACCTCTGGACTCCGCGATCTGAATTTCAGCCGCGTACAGTTCATCCGTCAACGAAAGTTCCACGAGCTTTTGTTCATGCATCTGAAGCGAACAGTCTCTGCCGCCAAGTGCAATGGACCATTGTCCGTTTCCTAGAAGCTGGATTTCGTTGTGTCTTGTCTTTTCAATGTTGAGTTCAATGAGGAAGTTCTTGTTATCTGCATCACCGGTTGCTTTTGATTCTGCGAGCACTTCTTGCACCGCGTTTTCTACTTCAGAAATCTTAGCAACGATCCTCTGTCCTTTTCCACCGCCGCCGCCAATGTATTTGAGGCGAAATCGTTTTCCAGGATTTTCAGAGAACAATTTGTTGAGTTGAACAGACGCTTCTGTTTGCAGATCCTTTACGCTGAGAAGAGGAGCTCTCTTCGCGTACGCTGCCTCGAGAATCTGCTCTGCCACTTCTGCTGGACCTTCTGATCCCGCGCGTTTCTGCGCGTCGGCAAAATCAATTCCATTGTCTTTGGCGATTTTCTCAAGACCCTTTTCTCCGCCGGCCTTTGTGAGAAGAGCGAGCGCTGAAATGTTGTCCAGTCCAGGAGTAACAGAAAGGCCAAGCTTACGCGCGAGCTTCTTTGCCATGTCTTTGGCACCGGCCTGCTTGTGCACACCGGAAGCCGGCCCCATAAATCCAATGCCCGCTTTTTCGATCTCTTCTACGAACTCTGCATCTTCTGCCATGAAGCCGTAGCCTGAGAAGATGTGAGTATAATTGCCTTTGACTGCGAAGTCGATGATCTGCTGAATTCGAATCTTCTTTTCTTCTGCGTTGGCCCCGGCGTAGTCTGCGACCCGGTGGATGCGGTTCTGATCATTGAGATGGCGGAGCTCAGGAGCGATGGTGTGTGGATACGTGACTGAGTCTTTTTCAGACAGCAGAATTCCATAGCCTGCACCGAGTGATTCAAACACGTCCATTGCTTCCTTACGGATTGGCCCGCGGCAAACAATGAGCACGTTGAGGTGCGAGCAGGAAAAGGATGCCACCCAGGCGGAGCCGGATGCGCGATATCGATCAATCGGTTTAGATGGAGATAACATGGTCAAAATGGTTTCGAAGAGAATTTTACGGGAAAGGGGGGCGTCAATCTGTTTTATCCGGTTGCCCCGCTGCGGCGTGCGGTAGACTCGGCCTTATGTTGCGCGGATTCACTGCCATGTCCATGGTTTTCGCCTCATGCGCTGTTCTGGCGGAAACGCCGGCGGGTTTTCACGAAGATGGCATCTACCTGGACCTGCGGGGCGGACAGGTCTGGAAACGATCCGGCAGCGTAATGCGAGACCTGGAAAATGGCCAGAAAGACTCTTTCACGGGCCAGGAATTTGGCTATACCACTTTCCTGCGAGGGAACTCTGACCAGATCATCGCAAACGCGGCTGCTAACTCAAGCGCACCCGACCTTTCCATTACTTCCCGCAATCTCGGATTCGGATTCGAATACGGACTCTTCAATTATCTTGGAATCGGTTTTTCGATTCTAGACGAGCGAATGAATGTGCGCAACATCAGAAGCAATATCTCTTCTGACCAGACCACACTTGTAGCACTCGCCACTGCTTATCCTTCTGCGTCTTCGGCTGCATACAACCAGGCACTCATCAACCTGGAATTTCTAGATCCAACCGTACGGGTCAATCGGCTTCCTTACCTTCACGCCACCACTGTGAACTTTCAGATGCGCTTTCATCCGCTCAATGGAACGCTCGATCCTTACGCAGGATTTTCACTCGGAATCGGACGCGAGTCGCAGCTTCCAACCAACGTTCTTCGCCCTGCATTGCATGCGGGACTACGTGTTCTGACGCGATCTGTATATACAGGTATAGAACTGGAGATGTCCTTTCTTGAAATGGGCAGAAAAGGAACCCTTCCCATTCCACCCCACAAACAACTGACGCAGACCCAGTTCAACATCTATGCCGGCCTACCCCTGGAATAAGACGTTAGACGGCATTGTAGCAGTCACTGCAGTTTAGAAAATCGATCCACCACAAGTGGAAATACTTCTGCAGAGATAGCGATTACCTTTGTCCTCCACACCTGAGAAGAAGGATAAAAATGCTCCCGAAACCTGTGCTTCACTTCGTTTAGATCCCCTTCTGATTCATATCCATTCCAGTATCCCTGATTCTCAACGATCATGTTGTGAATGGATTTAATAGATCCAGAGGTGGTCTGACTGTCGAGAGTTCCGTATTCAAATACCATAGGAATGTATTTCTTTGCGGTGAGAAGCTTGCCCACGTACTCTGAGAAATCCCCCGTCGTTGTATAAAAGTCCGCCGTGTCTCCGTAATCCACCTGATACCCTGCATACACAGTTTCAATGTTTTTGCGAATGGTCGCGTCTTTGATTGCATTCGGGAAGAAGTGCAACTTGCCCCTTTCGCCATAGCCTGTATGCAAATCAACGACCATCACATAGGAATACGGGGCTGATTCTTTCACTAACAACGGCTCAATCAATGACTTCTGCTGTTCAAACTTGCTTCCACCAAAGTAAATTCCTTTCGGGAATTCATATTGCCCCTGGAGGGCCGCCTGGCGCAGGGCCCGCATGGAATGCTTGATGATGTTATATACCGCGCGAACAGGAAAAAACCGATTGCCCATGCTTCCAATGTTTAATTTTCCGTCCGGATTCAGAAGTTCATTTATCTTTACATAACCGTCGTTATGCGAAGAAAACAAAGCGGGAGTCACGTCAAAGTTTCGATTCAAATCTACGTTGTTTTCAGTGACGCGCCTCTCCAGGCGAAAACCAAACGGATTGATGGCGTGAATAAATAAATAGCCTGTCCGTTCGTGATCCACGCTAGAGAGGAGTTCTTTCATCCAGAAACGCTGCACGGCGCTCCCGGTGAACCCTTCAATTCCATGAAGCCCGCTTGTGATGATGATCAGCTTCTGAGGGACTCGCGCGCCCACGCTACAGGTGTCTATAGTGAGGTCAGATTCTTTTGTAGAAGCAACCGCAAGGCTCGAGCCAACGGCTCCTTTCAAACCCTTGCACAGGGAGCGAAACTCTGCCCGGCTTTCGTCGTATGTAGATTTAAAGTATTGCATTCTATCCTGGTCTATCGCGCCAGTTTCGCCACCGCATTGGCTGGCTATAGCCGCGAGAATGGGGAAAGCGATCAGGGAGAGTAGCCTGGAAAGATTCATAACCGGAAGGTTTCCTGGTGCGCGAAGTTGTCAAGCAGGCGAAAGGACTTCCTGCATTTCCATAATGCGATCATCCAAAAACAGAACAGCGCCGGATTTCCACTGAAAGTGGCCTGTGAAATCGGCGAGTCCCTGGTTGGCCCATTTTTGAAGCAGCATCATTCCCTGCTCTCCGCGATCGAGCGGCGCGAACAAAGACTCGAGATCCTCTCGGGCGATCGGAACCAGGATTCTCAAAATGCAGAGTGGGATTTCAAGTGACGGGTCGTGCATTGTCATAGGAGACGTGGCCGGAGAGTTTTGCCAGGCAATCACGTTTCGCGGATTCGCGTAACGCAAGCTTCCGTCAAAGCCGTGTGCCCCGGGACCAATCGCAAGTGTGGGCTCGTAAAGCCAGTAGCGGAGGTTGTGTCTGCAAAGAAATCCCGGCCGTGCGAAATTTGAAACTTCATAGTGAATGAATCCCTCATGAGAAAGAAACTCGGGCAATTCCTGGAAGAGTTTTGCCTGGAGATCCTCATCTGGAGAAGGGGCCTTCTTTTTGCGCACGGCGGCCTCATACGGAGTGCCCGGTTCCGCAGTCAGTGAATACAATGAAACGTGAGTCAGGCCGGTGGAAAGCAGAAGTCTGAGATCTGCCATGAACTGCCCTTCCGTTTGGTTTGGAACGCCATACATCAGGTCCACACCACGGTTTCCAATGCGAGAGTGAGCCAGAGTTTCGATCAATGCCGAATAACGGTCTCTATCATAGTATCGATCGAGATCTCGAAGCGTGTGCTCATGGAGAGACTGAACTCCTACGTGAATGCGATTCACTCCAATCCTTGCAAGACTCTCAATGTATGTGGGAGAAAAGTTCTCCGGATTGCCTTCCACTGTGATTTCTGCGCCTTCTGTGTCAAAATCACTGCGAAACAATTCTAGAAGGCGATCAACATACTCTGCCGGGAGAAGAGAGGCAGTGCCTCCGCCAAAGAAAATCGAATTCACGCGGCCGAACTTTTTGAACTGATCACGTCTGGATTGGTACTCGAGCTGCGCTTGAGCCGCGAAAGATTCTAGATCCGAAACAGGCACTGTCTTGCCACCACCGGGCATTCTGTCCATACCTGCAGAATAGAAATCACAATAAGAGCATTTATGAATGCAGTATGGAAAGTGAACGTAGATGCCCAGCTGATCGGCTTGCCTGCGAACGATCAGATCCTCATGCGCAGGCAAAGGCAGTTTCATTTCTCTTCCGCAAGCACCAGTCTTGCTTCTCTCACAGGGCCACCTTCAAACGCGCGATACACAAGTGCGCGAAGAGATTCCTCCGTAGGAGAAAATGAACCAATCACCGCACCGTCAGAAGGAACACGAACATTCAGGTAAGGATTTCCTGTATACAAACCGACCAGAACCGGTACCGTGCGATTCGACTTGCGAGCATCGTTCATTTCCGCAACGAGCTGATTCCATCGCCACAAATCAAAGTCTGCGAGCTCCACTATGACTGCGGCCGGGCACTGCGCCCCGGGCCTGCAAAACCCTGCGATGACTGCGGCCGCCGAGCCAACCGGGAAACCGGACACTGTCACCTGCTTTTCGAGACCCAGTTCCTGCGCCTGCTGCACAGAAGCGGGGCTGCGAAGAAACAGCTTCGCGTCCGCTCTCTGTCCGACACCGTTATACGCTTTTCTGAGAGAAGAAATGGAGGCGCGTGAAATCGTTCTATTGAGTCCGTCCTTGTATCTGGCTGCAATTTCAGAGCGAAGTTTCTTCTGTGCTTCCTCTCTTACCTGAAACGCTTCTTGCACGTTAGTCGACCATGCAGGCCGATTCATTTTGTATTTGTGAAAAAGGCCCGCGCGAATCTTCAGTTCAATTTGTCTCTCCACAGCGCGATCCAGATCTTGCATTGGCAGCTCGCCCTTCTTAAATCCATCCACCAGAGATTCGAACATCAATCGCGTGCGCTCACCGCTCGAAGTAAGGAGCAACACATCCACGCCCGCAGTGAATGCCTTTCTGGCGAGCACAGGAGGAGGATACCGATCCGCCACAGCCTTCATCTCAAGAGCGTCCGTAGTGATGAGACCCTGGAAGCCCAGCTTCGTACGAAGAAAATCTTTTAAGATCTTTGGGCTGAGAGTGGCCGGCTCAGCTGGATCGAGTGCCGGGAAAACGATGTGGGCACTCATGATCACAGGAAAGCCACGCTTGATTCCTTCTTTATATGGAACCAGTTCTACGGCGTCCATCTGCGCCAGATCCTGTTTCACGGTCGGCAAAGAAGTATGACTGTCTGTGCCAGTGTTTCCGTGACCCGGAAAATGCTTCAGCGCAGGAATGCACGACGCGTCCATAACCCCGGACGCGTAGGCAAGCGCCATGCGCGTAACCAGGTTTGGATCACCGCCGTACGATCTTGTATTGATCACTGGATTGGCAGGATTGTTGTTCACATCTACAACGGGTGCCAGAACAAACGGAATTCCAAGTGCGCTCAAATCTTGAGCTGTGATGAAGCCTGCGTCGTGCGCCAGCGCTTCATCTCCAGTCTGGCCGATTGCTGCGGCTCCTGGAAACTGTTCCACTCCGTCTTTCACGCGGACAACACGGCCGCCTTCCTGGTCAATGCTTACGAAGATTGGAATAGCGTTAGGCGACTTTGATTCGACGTCCTGAATAGAATCAGTCAATGCTTTGATCTCTGGTCCTTTGCCCAGATTGATTTCAAACAGAATGACTCCACCCACATGGTATTTTTCAATGTCCGCTTTTAGAGCAGGGTTCATGGCCTTCCCTGCCATTCCAATGTGAATGAGCTGGCCTACTTTTTCCTCCAGTGTCATCTGCTTGACGAGTTCGGCAGGCGCCGTTTTCGCCAGATCGTCGATTGGATTGGAGAATAGTCGCGCACAGCTCACGCCGGCTGCTGCGATCAAGAAGATTAAGTGTCTCATGCTGCTCTGGTTACCTTGATTCGAATTGTTGATTTCTTATAATACTGCAGTGGGGCCGGGCGCATTCCTTGAAGGCGAATCTCTATGATCTGGCCGGTCACAAGTCCACCGTCAATGTTGAGTCGGAACATTCCGCCGCTCTTGTAGGATCCACGCCCATTGCACACGGGGCAATGAGTATCTCCGCCCCTGCATTCCGGACATATGTTCCTGAGTGTCACTGGAACGGGAACGAGTAAAGGTAGTTTCAGTTCATCGTCGCCTAACGGCAATTCCAGATCATAGTCAACGCGAAGGTGCATACGCCGATCGCGGCCGCGAAACTGTTTTCGCAACAATCCTCGCTTTGCGAGCGCGGCCATGGTGGTAGGAACTACGATTCGCGACGGATGAATGAATTTTCTCTGACCCATGATGGATCGAACGTGACGCAAGACAAGTTGGCGATCAAAGCGCGCTCGATCGTCTTCATTTGATAGAAGCCGATAAGCAGTGTAGATTTCATGAAAACGCAGTGCATCCCCGCCACGATCCGGATGATGCACTCTGGCAAGTCTGCGAAACGCACGACGCACATCCTCTCCCGCGGCAGTCCTGGGAATCTCAAGCGCAGCATAGTGATCAATGAAAATGGCCGACACTTGCTTCAGACTTCTTCACAAGGGGGACGATGCAACAGTTTTTTAAGAGGCTTGCCCGCCTTGCCGGAGAGGGCTGCCCCCGGCTCAAGTTTTCGCTGAAAGCATCGAAATTGAAGCATGCGCCTTGCCATTCTGCTCGTTTTGATTTTCACTTGCGGCCTTCTTGCACAGAAGGATATACGATCCGCTCTGAGCGCAGATCAGGCAGCGGCCAGAATCGAACAGTTGCTTGCATCCAAACCAAAGATCGTCAAGAAGTATGAAAAGAAGGACGACACTCGATTCTTAACACTCACACAGACGACGGCGGCGAGTTTCGCGGGGAGTCGGTTGCCTCCGGGGCAGTTCACGCTGTTGTATATGTTTACGCGCGATGCGGAGAAGACGATCGCGCGGTTCGAGCCAGGCAAAAACGGAGTCTGAGCACTCTCCAGTTGACTCATCCGGATTTATTCACAGACCCGAACACAAACTGGTCCCTGGTAGAACAGGTAGCCTGCAAAGACGCGCGAGATCGTCGCCACTTCGTGCATGGCTTTGCCCTGATGCGCGGCATGGGCAGATTGCGGCCGGGATTGGAGCGCGTGGATGAGGCAGTTTCAAACTCGGATCTCAGACCATGGAAGAATGATCGCCAGAAATTAGAGTTCATGTTCAAGTTAGCCGGAGAAATTGCGGGGAATGCGCCGGTCTCTGACGCATGCATGGAACGAATTGAAGCGTCCATTCACGGAAAGACAGCGCAACGCTCGGCAGACTTTATGGAAGGGGATCCGTGCACAGACGCACTGAGATCGTGCGGAAACTGCCATCTTCCGGCAAAGAACAACTGCAATTTTACAGTCACCTACTGGAATGAGGACAGGCAAAAAGAAGCAAATGGAACCGTAGTCAAAGAGGATCTGCGTACTATAACGTTAGGCGGCGAAACACAACAACGAACCATTGCACGCGAAGATGTAATTCAGACCCGCTGGGAAAATGGCGCAGATCCAGTCGAGGTCTGGTGGAACTTCAAATCTATTTCTTCACGCGGATCTATAGCAAAGAAGATGCTTGCACTTTCAGCAGAAAAACAAACGGGCTGTGCGACCTGCCACATTGGGCATGGCGACTTTCGCATGACTCCTGCAGGCGAAGAATTTGCAAAAACCGGCGTGCTACGTTCCCCCGCCCAGAAGTGAGGATCCGTCCGAACCAAATGCGAAAACGGGCGCAGGTCTCCTCTATTTTATCATACGCTAAAAGTGAGACAGTGCTCTGTTGACTTCTGTGAACTGGATGGATAGGTGGCGCCGGGTTGCCGGGCCGGAGTTCACCCACCGCCATAACCACCCACATCCGGGGGTGGGCGGAGTCTGCCCCCGCGCGGGAGGCAGGAGAGATCAGGAGTCTGTTTGTCGACGCAGGATGCGCTCGAGTTCACGCGCATTGCGCGCCTTTTCTGAGCGAACTTCCCAGTCCACACGGCGCCAGGTGAGCTTTAGAGCGTCGCGATATTCGCGCAGCATCCGCATCTTTTCAGCGTGCGAACGCACATAAATCAGATCGATCTTCTTTTTCTGGCCATCCACTTCGATGACTTCTGCATTTTCGCCGGTCTTATCGCGAACATCCTTGGCTTCTGGAAAGCGGAAGTTGACAAGGAGGCCTTTGCCAGAATCGAGCAGTTCATTTACAATCAGGTTCACTGGCAATGCGTCGCTCTCTGATTCCACTTTTGGCAATACATCTGCGGCAATCCGGCGTTTCAAAACATAGCCATGACCGACCCTACCCCGGCGCTGCGTCAGTACGACTGACTTTACGCTGGCGACTACACTTCCCGCCTGGGTTCCGGGCTGCAGGTTCCAATCAATATGAATGCGCTCCGTGTAAACGTACCGGTCGCGCTGGCCGTAGTAAGTCTGCACTTCTGAAGTAATCTCGAACTCGGAATACGGCCCACCGACCTCTTTACCAGATGCGTCGCGGGTGCGAAGAATCCGGCCTTTTTCGCTTAGATCCGTGTAATAAGCAGCTATGTCCTTCTGAATGTCGGCGATATGGTTGATGACATCCTTGTAAGCGGCCTGTTCTTCAGGCGTGGGCTCCGGAACTCTCGTCAAGCCGTCGATGGCGAACAGAGAAAGTGGAGCCAGAGTCAGAATGATAAAAAATACGCGATAAATCTTCATAGCCGTCCCCGGTTACTCTTACTTTCGGCCTGGGCACCGCAATTCTTACGTCCGACCCGGCAATTCTCATCGCCGCAGATACTTTTTTTCATTGATTACCCCAGACCAACATGGAATATCGCCCCTATGCCGATGCAGATCAAGCTGAAAAGCAACAACCAGGTAACACTGTTTGAGCTCGAAGGAAGCCTCGACATCTACACTTCTCTGGATTTGAAAGCTTCTCTGGAAGAAAACGTAAAAGCCAAGGGAACCACAGTGATCCTGGACATGGAAAAGCTCACCTACATCGACTCCAGTGGAATCGGCATTGTGATCAAAGCGCTGAATTATGTCCAGGGATTGAGCGGAAAGCTCATTGTAGCCAACCTAAAGCCACCCATCGAAAAAGTGTTCCGCGTAAGCGGTCTGATCTCTTACTTTGAGATCCTCAATGGCGAAGAGCTGAAAAAGCGCTACCCTATGTGATCAGCCATCCGGGCTGACACTTACAAACGTATCCCAGATCGCAAAGAAACCGTCTCCGGGGGACACCGTCAGGCGAACATTCAAAGTGCCTCCGCGTGCCACCTCTCGCTCAATAGGGATCACAATGGGAGAACGCAGATATACATCGCCACCCACGTACACTGTTTTCAAGGTTCTTCCATTCACTTCCACTGAGAGCCAGCGCACTTGCTTGAGTTCCTGAGTGCGATCGTTGTTCATTCGCACGCCTTCGCCGCCGGTCTGGCAGTGAATCGCGTCTGTGAGAGGATTGTAGGACGCAGCGGGGCGAAACACCACCATGTCTAGATAAAGATACACTCTCCCGTCGCGCGGAGACGAAAGAGAGAAGTCCATTCCTTCTGCGGGAATGATCTCAGCTTCACCATCGTCCAGATCTCTGAACGGACAGTCGCGAAGCACAGTGAGGTTTCGCCCGGTCGCCCAGCTCTCCAGCTCAATGAAGGACATGAATCTACCGTATCGAGCCTCGCTGCCAAAATTGATTTCACGAGGAGAGCCAGCCAACAATGGAGAGCCCAGAATCATGATAAAGAATAGAAGAGACTTCATGCTACCTCGGAATTCAGCTTGGCGAAACTGGCCCACAATACACGTTTCGGCAGGTCTTTCAACTCTCTATGCACATAATCCACGATCTGAGCACTTTTGAGCCGCCATGGACATCGTGTGCTCTGACACCTGGAGTATTTGACGGCCTCCACAGGGGTCATAGAGCTCTCATTCAACGCCTCTTAAAAAAGAAGGTAGATGCGCGCATCCTGGTCACATACCATCCACACCCAGACCTGGTGCTCGGAAAACGCAAAGACCCGGAAGGATACGAGCTGTTTACCTACGAAGAGAAATTGTCTCTATTTCAAAGTTATCCTCTCGAAGCGGTCGTTTTTTTGCCTTTCACAGTAGAACTCGCCAGGATGACGGCGCTGCGATATCTCAAAGAGATTCTCCTGGGCAAGCTCCGGGCAAAAAACATTGTAATCGGGTATGATCAATGTTTTGGGCGCGGAAGAAAGGGAGATTATAAATTTCTTAAACAAATGTCCAGGCGATACGACTTCGAAGTCGACCGTGTCAAAGCGGTTCGGGGTTTTGGACCGGTCATCTCCAGTTCGCAAATTCGGACATATCTCAAGCAAGGCCTCATTGAAAAAGCCGCCAACCTGCTAGGGCATGACTACTTTCTCACAGGCACTGTGGTTCGGGGTTTTCAGCGTGGGCGTTTGATTGGATTTCCAACTGCAAACCTGGAAGTGCCTAGAAGCAAAGTGATCCCCGCAGAAGGAGTCTACACGGCGAAGGCTGAATGGGGTGGCAGATACTACAGGGCCATGGTGAACATTGGAACCAACCCAACGTTTGAAGGAAAATCCGTCTCTGTAGAAGCGCATTTGCTCGACTTTGATGGAGACCTCTACGGGCAGCAACTTCGCATTCATTTCCGCAAACACATTCGAAACGAAATCAAATTCTCATCTGTAGACGATCTGAAATCACGTCTCGAAAAAGATAGGATCATCGCGCGAAAACTAAAAGTTTAATCGGGAGCATTCATGCACAATCTGCAAGAGGTATTCGAGCGAATCAATCTGATCAACTCCGAGGATGAAAGACGACTCGTAGATCCAGAAACAGGCACATCTCTGCCACAGGAAGTACTCTATTCAAAAAGGATGACGCACTGGTTAAACGTTCTCGCTCCAAATGCATCCGACGAACTTCGCGTCGCAGTCTTCGCGCAGCATATCGCCAGATTCAAACATCCTCGCAAAACATATCCGGAAGGACGCACAGGCTATCTGAAGTGGAAGGCGGCTCTGCTGCAAATTCACGCGGAAACCACAGCCGCCATTCTCGAAGAAATGAAATTTCCGAATGAATTCATTGCGCGAGTTTCCAGGCTGCTGAAGAAACAGGGCCTCGGGAGAGATCCGGAAACGCAAATTCTAGAAGATTGCGCATGCCTCGTATTCATTGAAATGTTTTACATGGACTTTGCGCCCACGCAGGGTCGCGAAAAGATGATAGACATTGTTCAAAAGACTCTTCGCAGAATGTCTGAATCCGCGAAAGAACATGCGATGAAACTTCCGGCCGCAGTTCATGTTGCAAAGCTACTTGAATCTTCCAGCGCATGAACTCGCGAGAATCCCCTGGAGGTTCGTCAGCTCACGCTTCTCACGTTTCAGGCGTGGTGCTTTGCGGCGGTCACAGTTCGCGCATGGGACGGGACAAAGGCCTCATCGAACGAAACGGAATTCCGTGGGCCAGAATCATCTATGATTCTCTTTCCCTTATTCTAAAGAATGTACTCGTTTCCATACGAGAAGAACAACGGGCGACTTACGAGAAGGTGTTTTCGTCGGAAGTTCTGATTGGAGATTCTGTGGACACAGTGCAGGGACCGATGCGTGGACTCATCAGCTCCTTTTTGAAATGCGACACAGACATCCTGCTGGTTGGCTGCGATATGCCAGATCTGAGACAGAGCCTGAGCCATCTTCTTCAACTACGCGAAGAAAATCCAGACTACGATTGCCTGGCCTACCGGACTGCGAGAGTGGAGCCTCTATGCGCGATTTACGGAAAAAACATCCTGAAGCAACTACGCGATCATCATCCAGAAACATTCAGCCTGGAACGCTTGCTCGAACGATCTCGCACTCTCTTCATTCAAGCAGACGAAAATCAGACGGCTGAACTCAGAAACTACAATGAACCAGGTCCGGCACTATGATCACAGGTTCCCCATTCCCAGCTTCCGTCCGCGAAATATTCCTTTTTCCAGATGGGCACTTCATGTTTGATGCGATGAATGATTCTCTGGTTGGCCTCATAGGCCTCCGCGCGATGTGCAGCAGAAGTAACCACAACCACTGCGATTTCTCCAAGCCCAACTCTGCCGATTCTGTGCACGGCCATAGCTTCGTATAACCGCAGTTTGTCGCTCTCTTCGCGAAGAATCTGGCTGATCATGATGGGCGCAAGCTTCTGGTGCGCGCTGTATTCCAGATGATTCACCTCTCTTCCGCCGTGGTGATTTCGAACTCGACCTGCAAAGATCACCTGGGCCCCCGCGCGCAAATCGGACTGCTTCGTAAAAAGTCCCAGATCGATGGGCTCATCTGTGAGCAGACGCGGATGAATTGATTGTGTAGCCTGTGAACCGGTCATCATCAACCTCCGCTCATGGGCGGAAAGACGCAAATTGTGGCCGGAACTTGCTCCCCTTTGCCCAGAACTCGATCGTCCGTCGCGCAGCAGGAAACACCGAGCAGAGACGCAGCCTGTGGATTCAGATCTGCCAGTGCGGTCAGTACGTCTGCGGCCGATGCCCCTTCTTTCACAGACAAATCCAGCCATTCACCAAATGTATCCCTGAGGGATGCGAAAAATTGGATCCTGATTTCCATGCTTATCCTCCCAGCTCCTGCATGGATTTCTCGCTCCCTACAAATCGGACTGGCTGCTTTCTCGAGAGTGCTGTGCGAAGAGCGTTCTCTAGTTCCGATTTCTGCAGCCCGTTTATATTAATACCCCTCGCGTCACTGATACAACCGTATATGTTCCCACGCGCATCCATTCGAAGACGGTTGCAGTCAGAGCAAAAAGGCATGGATTCATTTGCGATCACTCCGAACATATAACCGTCCGTAAGGCGAAAGTAATGAGCGGTAGATGATTTCTCGGTAGGTACGGGGGTAAAAGATTCTTCGGTTGCGATTGCATCCAGGATGGTTTGCTCCTTCACGAGCAGAGACCTTGCATCTTTACGCAATGGTCCCATAGCCATGAGCTCCAGATATCGTACGGTTACACCCAGAGATCTTGCCAATTTAAAAACCGGCAAAATCTCGTTTTCATTCTGTCCGCGCACCAGTGTGCAGTTGATCTTCACCGGCAACAAGGCACGGGCCACGTCAATCCCGTGCAAGACTCCAGCGAATCCGCCCCTTCGTGCCATGCGACGAAACCCTTCTTCTCCTGCGGCATCCAGAGAAACATTCAAAGAAGTCAATCCGGCATCTCGCAGAGGCAGAACCAGCTCCCTTAAATTCCAACCGTTAGTTGTAAGGTGAATCGAATTGAGTCCTGCCTTCCCGAACAGAGCCACCAGATCTACGAGTCCAGGGTGAAGCGTGGGCTCTCCTCCCGTGATTCGAATCTTCTTAATGCCAGCGATTTCTATAAGCGGCATGGCGCTTGAGAAAATTTCCTCCGCACTGCGAAAAGGGCGGGAGTCCGCTTTGAAAGGAGAGTCTCCCGCGCAATAGACACAGGCGAAGTTGCAGCGATCTGTAACGCTCAATCGTAACGTCGCAAAGGATCGTCCCATTGCATCCGCAATCAATGGTCCCGCACCAGACACGATCAAAGATTCAGCCAATGATTGCTTTGTCATGATCACCACAGAAAGGGAATGTATTCAACGGGGCTGCCAACCGGAATACTGGAGGACTGTGGAGGCATAACAGCCAGACCAGTAGCCCGCACAGATGCAAATGCGTCTCCGCTTCCGTTATGCGGCACTGATTCTAGAGTATCGTCCTCTCGCAGAGTCACTCGCAGATATTCCTGAAGCTTGTGATTCTTTGCAATCGATTTCGCAAGTCGTTTGAAAGGATACTGTTCTCTTCTTAAACCCAGGATCTTGCGCAGAACTGGTTCTACGAATAACCGGGCAGTTACGTGAGTAGAAACTGGATTCCCGGGAAGCGCAATTACCATACAGGAATCAAAAAAGCCCGCCCATACTGGTTTTCCCGGACGAATGGACACTCCGTGAAACAATTTCTCCACACCGCATTTCTCCATCACACCAGGCAAATAGTCTGCTTCTCCCGCAGAAACTCCACCGGACAATACAAGTAACTCAGAATCAAGCGAACTCTCGAGCCGTTTTTTAAGCTCTGCAGGATCATCTGCCACGTGTGAGACAGTGGCAGGATGCAAGGCGTAGTACGAGAACAAAGACGCAATGGTGTAACGATTGCTGTTTCGGATTTCCACAGCGCGAGGAACTGCACCCGGTTCCACAATTTCGTTTCCAGTTGTGATCAAATGAATTCGGGGAGCAAGCACTCTCATACTATCCTGTCCACAGGAAGCAGCCGCGGCCTGAACGGATGCGTCTATGATTCGTCCAGCCAGAACGATCTGATCCCCCGGCTCCGCGTCTTCTCCCCTCTTCGCTATATTCTGCCAGATTTTTTTTGCGGGAGAGAGAACCACATGATCCCCCGTCACCTGGCTTTCTTCTACCTTGACTACAGTGTCCAGATCCTCAGGAACCGCAGCACCAGTCATGATTCGAACGGCACTACCAGGTGGCACAGATGTCGGTGGATCATCGCCCGCCAGAATAGTTGCAAAAATAGACAAACTGCGTGAAGCAATGAGATCATCAAACCTGACTGCGAACCCGTCCATGGCGGATCTATGAAAGGGAGGATAATGACGATCCGCCAGAATGTCCTGGGCCAGAACGCGGCGGGCAGAGTGTTCGAGCAAAACAGACTCAGTTCTCACAGTTGTAGGAGTTCGATCGAGTAACAACTGCAAGGCGGAAGCAGAATCAATCATCATGCCTGCCGCCGCGCAGAATTCCAGCACCGTGAAACACAGCCGGAAAAATTGCATCCATGCTTTCTGTCACCCCACGGGTGCTTCCTGGAAACGCTACAATGATAGACTGATCTGCGGTGCCCGCGACGGAACGAGAAAGCATAGCAACAGGAGTCCTCTGCCCACCATGAACTCGCATTGCCTCTGCGATTCCCGGAACAGGTCTTTGTATGAGTTTCTTAAGTGTTTCTACCGTGACGTCGCGCGGACCAAGTCCGGTTCCGCCCGTGGTAAAAATGAAGGGAATCTTTTCTGCAATCCACTTCTCCACCCACTGCTGGATCTGTTGCGGTTCATCCGCGACCACTCTGTAGTCCGCCACTGTTACTCCGAGAGACGTCAGGCGATCTTTGATGGCTGTCCCGGACCCGTCCGGTTTCTTGCCTGCAGCTACTGTATCAGAAACAGTTAGCACTGCTGCCGTTGTGCCTTCCTTGATGCGATTCCATTTTTCCGATTTGCCGCCTGTCTTCTTGTCCAACTGAATTTTCTCGATGCTCATTTCTGCATCGTAAGGCTTCAGTAGATCATACAAATTCAAAGCAGCCACGGAGGCCGCGGTGAGTACTTCCATCTCGAGTCCGGTGCGACCAATGGATTTCGCCTCCACTCTCACTATGATAGAACCGGGCTCTTTTTCAAAAGTCACAGACATTCCATCTATAGACAGAGGATGACAGAACGGAATCAACATGGGCGTCTGCTTGGCTCCAATCAATGCCGCCGTCTTCGAAATCTCGTAAATGTTTCCTTTGGGAGTAATTCCCCTGGCAACAATTTCCTCTACGTCCGGAGAATACTTCAGCCGCGCCGATGCTGTTGCAATTCTGAGTGTATTGATTCGAGCCGCGATGTCCTTCACAACGCCCAGCGAGACAAATCACCGGCCGCTGTCAAACGAACGCGCAACTATCGCACTTTCTGCTCAGCGGGCAAAGATTCCGCATTCGATGCAGTTTCATGAACCATGACAAAAACAGAGCCGTCCTTAAGCTGCACAGGATACACATTCACAGAATAGCCGGCATCGCTGATGCAATTCCCTGACTTCAGGGAAAACACTTTCTTGTGCATGGGACAGGCAACAACGGGCTCTCCTTTCTTGTCTCCAATGATTCCACGACCGAGTACTGCTTCGTTCTGGTGCGGACAAACATTGTCGCATGCATACCATGTGTCTGTTTCATTCTCAAAACGATACACTGCAATCTGACGATTTCCCAGCTTGACTACAACTCCGCCGTCGCGAGGAAAATCCGCTTCCGCGCCAGCGCGCATCCAATTCAAATTTGCGTTGTTCATATTTTATACCCCTGCCCCGACGGGCTCAGCGGGTTTCTTTTGTCCGCGTTCATATTCAAAGCGAATCGTTTCGTCTGTCTCATCCGTGTTTACAAAAGGCCGGAATCGCGCGCGAAGCGCCGGGCTCGACACGACTTCGTTCCATTCGCATTTGTAGTTCTTCACCAGAAGCTCCATTTGCTGTTCGAGTTCCGCGCAAATCCCCAGAGAATCATCAATGATCACGCTGCGAAGGTGATCAATTCCACCCTCCAGAGAATTAAACCAGACACTGGTCCTCGTGAGTCTCTCCGCAGTTCGTATGTAGTACACAATGAATCGATCCAGATATTTGATAGCCAGATCTTCGCTAATGTCAGACGCCAGAAGAACTGCGTGTTGCGGACGCGCTCCACCATTTCCGCAAACATACAGGTTCCAACCCTTCTCTGTAGCGATCAAACCAAAGTCTTTACTTTGCGCTTCTGCACATTCGCGAATGCAGCCGGAAACGGCCGACTTGAGTTTGTGCGGCGCGCGAATCCCTTTGTAACGCTCCTCGATTCGAATCGCAAAGCTCGTTGAATCCTGGACTCCAAAGCGACACCAGGTAGACCCAACGCAACTCTTCACTGTGCGAAGAGCCTTGCCGTACGCGTGCCCGCTTTCAAAGCCAGCATCAATCAATTCCTCCCATATCTGAGGAAGTTGATCTACGCGTGCGCCCAGAAGGTCAATCCTCTGTCCGCCTGTGATCTTGCAGTATAGATTGTATTTCTTTGCAACCTGTCCAATGACAATCAAGCGTTCCGGTGTGATCTCTCCACCAGGAATTCGCGGAATCACAGAATAAGTGCCGCCTTTCTGAATGTTTGCCAGAAAACGATCGTTTGTGTCCTGAACTACATCATCGCGCAAAATCAAATCGTTCCAGGAACTTGCGAGAATGGATGCAACCGCTGGTTTGCAGATTTCGCATCCAACTCCCTGGCCACAGGCACTGAGAACTTCCCTAAAAGATTTCAACTGTCTGATCTGAATGATGTGAACGAGCTCTTGTCTGGTGTGTGGAAAATGTTCACACAACCTCATGTCCACCGTCTGACCCAGATCCTTTAGAGTCTTGTTTAGAATTTCAGAAACCATAGGCGAACATCCACCGCATCCAGTACCGGCGCATGTCTGTTTCTTAAGGGCACCCAGCTCCGTACAACCTGCTGTAACAGCAGCCACGATTGTGTCCTTGCTCACATTATTACATTTGCAGATTTCAGCCGTCCCGGCAAGCTCCGGCATTTTCGCGGATTTTCCGCCTAATAGCAGTGCAGACGCATCTTCCGGAAGAACTGTCCCGGCAGAAGTGAATTGAGTGAGCATGCCGTAGTCGGATGCATCACCCACTAGAATGCCGCCTAGAAGCCTGCGACCGTCCGCGGACAGATTCAAACGTTTGTATACACCAGAATAGCGATCTGCAAAAACAATTGGTTTCGTTTCTTTATTACCGAATGGATCTCCAAAGCTCGCAACGTCTACGCCCACCAGTTTCAGGCTCGTGGATAAATCATAGCCAGTGAATTGCCGCTCACCGCCCACAATAGCGTCTGCTGCCACTGCCGCCATTTCATATCCAGGAGCCACGAGACCGTACACAAAACCTCTGTGCAGAGCCGCCTCGCCAATCGCGAAGATGTTTGGATCAGAAGTGCGCATGGAGTCATCCACTGCAATGCCACCTCGTTCTCCGACAGTCAGACCGCAACTTTTCGCAAGATCGTCCCGGGGACGAATCCCCGCGGAGATAATCACCATTTCAACAGAAAGCTGCTCACCGCTTTTGAGTCCAACTCCGCATACAGAATCGTCTCCGTGAATTTCCCCGACTTCCGCACCGAGATGCAATTCAATTCCAAGCGATTTGATTTTGTCGCAGAGGAAAGAAGAACCATCTTCATCAATCTGTCTGGGCATAAGCCTGGGTGCAAATTCAATGACATGCGTTTTCAGGCCCATATCCAGCGAAGCCTTCGCAGCTTCGAGACCAAGAAGGCCGCCACCGATGACAGCCGCACTTGTGGCCTTCTTACTGAAATCGCGCATGGCCATGACATCATCAATCGTGCGATAAACAAACACTCCTGTCTTCTGTCTTCCTGGAAGAGGTGGAACGAAAGGAGTGGAACCCGTCGCAAGAACCAGGATATCGTAGGGATAAGAAGTACCGTTTGAATCTACGATCGTCCTGGCCGCGGGATCAATGGAATCCACGCGAACGCCAGTCTTCAGTTGAATTCCTTTTTCTGCATAGGCAGCAGGGTCAGCCAGGAGGAGCCCCTCGTGAGAGTTCGTATCAAAGAAACTGGAAAGGTGCACTCGATCGTACGCTGGATATTTTTCCTCACCGAATACTGTGATCTCTACGTCCGTGGCAGAAGAGAGCTTCTCTATAAACCGATGAGCCACCATCCCGTGACCGACTACTATCACCTTGCGTTTCATGGTTTATCTAGAGCAATAAGCATACCAATGACAGAAGCAGGTCAAAGCGGATAGTTTGGGACACAATCCGCCCACATAACAGGCAATTATATGAATCCGTGAAATAACCGCCCGATTTTATACCCTAGTGCCTCAAGTTTACACACACTGCGACCCGCTCGGCGATTTGCAGAATTCGTCCGACTTTCTGTTGATCTTTGCGTCTTTCTTCCATTAAAGGAAGGTGTTAGGCGAAAGTACACTGCGGCCAGCCATGCCAGCAGAACAAAACATCACGTGGCACCGTTCTTGCTGAAGGCATCCCATGTCGAGAGAAGCAATTACCATGCAGAGCGAATCAACGCTCGAATTCAAAATGCCCGAAGTGAAAACAAACCCACGCACCATTGAACACTGGGATGTGGAAAATGAATCCTTTTGGAAAACTACGGGCCGCGCCATTGCTCTGCGCAACCTTGCGTTCTCCATCTTCGCAGAGTTCCTGGCCTTCACAATTTGGCAGGTGTGGAGTGCGGTAGCTACACAGCTCCCTGCAGTGGGATTCAAGTTCACTCTGAATGAACTGTTCTGGCTCGCGGCACTGCCTGGTCTAACCGGTGCCACTTTGCGCATGCCGTATGCCTTCATGGTTCCGATTGTTGGCGGCAGAAACTGGACTTTGATTTCAACCGCGCTGCTGCTATTCCCGGCAGTCGGCATTGTGATGGCGGTGCAGAATCCAGAGACTCCCTACTGGGTCTTCCTCACTCTTGCACTTCTGTGCGGATTTGGCGGAGGTAACTTCGCTTCAAGCATGGCAAACATCAACTTCTTCTTTCCTAAAAGAAGAAAAGGATTTGCCCTGGGTCTCAACGCAGCCGGCGGAAACATTGGAGTGAGTGTAGTGCAGTTTGTCACTCCTCTTGTGATTGGTCTTTCTATCTTTGGATCTTTTGGCGGTTCAGGCCAGATGGCAGGCACGAAAACTCTGTTCCTGCAAAACGCAGCCCTCATCTGGATTCCGTTTATCGTCATCGCGTTCGGTACCACATGGTTCTTCATGAACAATCTACACGTTAGCCGCTCTTCAGTGAAAGAACAGCTGACCATGCTCAAAGACAAAAACGCCTGGATCATGAGTCTTCTCTACATGGGAACATTCGGATCTTTCATTGGATATTCTGCAGGATTTCCTCTCCTCATCAAATCGCAATTCCCCAACGTCAATCCTCTCCAGTTCGCATTCATTGGTCCACTGGTTGGATCCGTGATTCGTCCCGTAGGCGGATGGCTGGGAGACAAGATTGGAGGCGCGCGCGTCACCTTCTGGAATTTCGCAGTGATGGGCCTCGCAGTGAGTGGCGTAATCTATTTCTTGAGCATCAAGACTGAACCAGGTGCATTCTACGGGTTCTTTGCGATGTTCCTCATTCTCTTTGTGGCGGCGGGAATTGGAAACGGCTCCACGTATCGCATGATTCCTATCATCTACATGAGAAAGAACAATGCGCATGAAGGAGCAACCGCAACCACCGAAAGTCTCAACCGCGCAAACCGTCAGTCCGGAGTGGTGGTCGGAATTACATCGGCCATCGCAGCATACGGAGCATTCTTTGTACCTAAAAGCTATGGAACTTCCATTGAACTGACCGGCGGGCCTTCCGGAGCGCTCATTCTCTTCCTCGCATTCTACATTGGATGTCTGGCGGCGACATACTACTTCTACTATCGTAAGAAAGCAGCATACCCATGCTGAGTGGCACGCGGACTACCTGTTCCTACTGCGGCGTTGGCTGCGGAATTGTAGTCCGCGAGCACAAAGGCACCTTACAAGTAGAAGGTGATCCAGAGCATCCTGTCAACCGGGGGATGCTCTGCTCCAAGGGCCGCACTCTCGGTTACACAATTGCGGACAAAACAGATCGTATCCTCTATCCGCGCCTCAGGGCGAGTCGTGGTCATTCTCAAAGTCGTGTAACGTGGGACACAGCGCTCAATCGCGCAGCAAATGTTTTTAGATCCATCACCGAAAAATACGGCCCGGACAGCGTTGGTTTCTATGTATCCGGCCAGCTTCTCACAGAGGAATACTACATCGTAAACAAGCTCACCAAAGGATTCATTGGGACGAACAACATAGATACGAATTCGCGCCTTTGCATGAGTTCGGCTGTGACAGCACAGAAGATGGCATTCGGAGAAGATTGCGTACCTATCAACTATGAAGACATTGAACTGGCAGATCTATACCTGATCGCAGGAGCCAATCCGGCATGGTGTCATCCAATTCTATTTCGCAGAATGGAGGAGAAGGGAGAGCGAGTTCGAAAAGTAGTCTTGATTGATCCAAGAAAAACGGATTCGGCCTCCCTGGCAGATCTTCATCTTCAGCTTCGCCCGGGAACAGACGTCGCACTCTACAATGCGATCGCACGAATTCTAATAGAAAAAGGGAACATAGACTCGAACTTCATTTCCAATCATACGGAGAACTATTCCACTCTCGAAGAAGCGGCGCTTTCGATCAGCGTTCGCGAAGCGGCGGAAATATGCGACCTGTCCGCGTCTGATATTGAGAAATGCGCGGACTGGATTGCAGACTCCAGCGGATTCCTGAGCTTCTGGGCCATGGGACTCAACCAGAGCGCGCAGGGAGTTCGCAAGAATCTATCTCTCATCAATCTTCATTTGATCACAGGTCACATCGGCAAGCCTGGATCCGGCCCGTTCTCTCTTACAGGTCAACCAAATGCGATGGGTGGACGCGAAGTCGGCGGACTGGCCACCATGCTCGCCGCTCATCGCGACATTGGAAACCAGGCACATCGCGAAGAAGTGAAAACCTTTTGGAATTCGAAAGACATTTCCCCGAAGCCGGGCAGAACCGCGACGGAGATGTTTGATGCTCTGCGAAGCGGAGAGATGAAAGCGATCTGGATTGCATGCACAAATCCGATCGTTAGCCTTCCGGACTCCATGGCAGTGCAGGAAGGACTTGAGAAAGCAAGATTTGTGGTGGTGCAGGATATTTCTGAAAGATCAGAAACAGTCAAATATGCAGATCTCGTTCTCCCTGCGGCAGGCTGGCTGGAAAAAGAAGGAACGATGACCAACTCTGAACGCCGCATAACGTATCTTCCAAAGCTCATCGAACCGCCGGGGGAAGCGAGACCTGATAGCGAAATCTGGGGGGACTTTGCACGTAGAATGGGTTATGCAGATGCATTCGCATACAAAAGCGCCGAAGAAATCTACGCGGAGCACTGCGCCCTCACTCGAGGAACAAACATAGACGTTTCCGGACTATCCTACGATCGACTCAAACAATCCAGCATGCAATGGCCCGTTCCTCATCCGGATCATCCGGGCACTCCGCGCCTCTTTCAAGACCTGAAATTCCACACACAGAGCGGTCGCGCGAAGATCCATGGATTTCGATTTGAAAATCGTTCAGAAGCACTCAGCGCAGAGTACCCGCTGGTGCTCACATCTGGAAGAATCCGAGATCAATGGCACACAATGACCCGAACGGGAAAAGTAAACAAACTGGGCACTCATATCCCAGAACCGTATGTAGAGATCAACCCCGAAGACGCTCTTTCGCGTGGCATTGCGGAAGGGGATCTGGCAGAAGTTCACAGCAAAAGAGGAAGCGTCAGGCTCAGAGCCCGCCTGGATGAAAGAATTCGACCTGGGCTCGTATTTGTTCCCATGCACTGGGGAAGCACGATTGGAGACGATGGCACAAGGGCGAATAACGTTACTTCTCCCGCCCTGGATGACTTCTCAAAACAGCCTGATCTAAAATATGCCGCAGTGCAGGTGCGAAAGCCAGTCTTTACCAGGCGAAAAGTGGTAATCATTGGCGCAGGCGCATCCGCATTTCGCTTCCTCGAAGAATACAGGAGAATGAACCAGACAGATGACATCACTCTGATCTGCGCGGAGTCGGAATCTTTTTACAATCGAATCCTCCTTCCGGATGTTATCTCCGGCCGAAAAGAAAAGGATAGTCTGTCGCTTGTGGACGCGGCGCAAGTGACTGAATGGAAACTCAAGCTCGCGACAGAAACGCGGGCCACTTCCATAGATCGGATTTCTCGCACCGTTCTCGATTCGAGGGGTCAATCGCATCCGTACGACATTCTTGTTCTCGCAACAGGCAGTCGGGCAATTCTACCTCCACGCCTGGCCGGACTCAGTGGAGTGCACACTCTTCGCAAGCTTGCGGACGCAGAGCAAATCCTGGCAGATGCAAAGGGCCCGGTCGTGGTACTCGGTGGAGGAGTCCTGGGCCTGGAAACGGCGGGAGCACTCAGCGAACGCGGGCTTTCCGTGACCGTCATTCATCGTAGCTCTGCGCTCATGAGCAGGCAGGTGGACGCAACCACCGGTCGGCTTCTTAGAAGCGCCATGATAGATCGCGGAATCCAGACGATCGTCAATGATAGCATTGCTGCATGTCGCGGTGTGGACAGAATCGATTCAGTCAGGTTGACGAGCGGACGAATTGTAGACTGCGAGACTTTGATCTGTGCTGCGGGCACCGAACCTGACATTGATCTGGCGCGGGATGCGGGACTGGCGTGCGAAAGCGGAGTGTGCGTGGATGACCGCATGCAGAGCTCAGATCCGCACATTTACGCCATCGGAGAGGCGGCGGAGCATCGCGGAACGTTATACGGCACTACTCTTGCGGCGGAAGATCAGGGGCGCACGGCTGCGCGCGCGCTCTGCGGGGATCCAGGGGCCGTTTACAGCGGATCAATCCGAATGAACATTCTCAAAGTGGAAGGAGTTCGACTCGCAAGCATCGGCCGCGTGGAAGCTTCACATCCTGGCCAGGAAGAACTGGTCTATACGGATGAATCCGCCGGCATTTACAAGAAGTGCGTCGTGGAGGGCGATCGTCTCATAGGCTGCATCCTGTTCGGCGATTTGAGCGAAATGGAACAGTTTCGCGCTCTCATTGCATCTCGCACGGAACTCGGGGAATTGCGACGCTCTCTCTTGATGCGATTTGAAGAAATCGCCCCACTGAAAGGAGATCTAGTATGCTCCTGCAATTCCGTAGGAAAAGGAAACATCGAAGACTGTATCTCTGCCGGAATCACCGACTTTAAAGAGCTCACTGCAAAATGTAAGGCTGGAACAGGATGCGGAAGCTGTCGGCCTGAAGTGGCCAGGATTCTGGCGGCGTCTCTTGAAAATGAAAAAGCACCAAAGGAAAACGAGGAGAGAGTTGCATGAAGCACTTTGCACAGATTCTTGCTCCGGGTGGTGCGATCTCTGCAGATCGTTTGAGACAAACGGCAAGCATTTGTCTGCAGGCGGATGTACGCTCGATTGAAATTGGACCAAGAATGAACCCAGTCATACCGGCCGGTGCCGGTGTCTCAAAAATTCTTGCAAGGATAGACGGGATTGATTTTAAGATGGCGCCTAACGTCATCTCTTCTGCGCCTGCTGCGGGCTTTGACTCCTCAAACTGGGTTCGAGAAAGTCAGCTTCTGGAAATGGCAGAAGAAGTGGCCTCTTTGAATCCGCACGTGAGTATTTCGCTCATAGATGCACAGCAGGGTCTGGTGGGCAGAACTCTGAGCGAATTGAACTTCGTTTCTTGTGAGCAGGACGAGTTCTGGCAACCTGTGCTTGCTCCAGAGGGAAAAAGGATCGATCTGGGGAGCAGAATCGCAACAGGCGATGTGGTTGGCGCGGCACGCTGGTATTCCGCCTCTAAAAAGGGAGGCACAGACGCACTCACGGCATTCTTTCGAAGCACGATGACCCGATCCTCCATGCCTGCCGAACCTCTCCCTCCTGAACCCTCGGCGCCACCATATGAAGGCCTCAGCGCGAAACGTGGCACACTCGGGTTCTTCGTCTCCAGCGGACAGTACGACTGCGAGATGCTCGAAGAGCTCGCCTATCTTTGCAGCCAGAGCAGCATAGGCAAGATTCATATGACTCCCTGGCACTCCTTCTTGATCAAAGGGATACAAGAAAAACAGTTAGACCTCTGGCGAAATTTTCTTTTGCGAAAAGGAATCGAAACTCGCCACGCAGGTTCTTCTTTGTACTGGAGATTCTCAAACGGCAGAAGCAATCAATCCAATCGCATTCACAGAAAGATCATTCACCAGCTTGGATCCACTGACAAATCAACAGGGCAGATTCCATTCGTTGTGGGAAAAGACCTGGAAGGACAGCCGGCACTGCTTGGAATCGAGCCAACGAGTTTGTTTCGCTGCATCATTTACAAGAGAGACAATCTAAACGAACCATGGGACAAGCACGGTACATTCCTCGAAGCATTCGCAGCACGCGAGATTCAAATCATCTGTGATCAAAGAGCTCGCAATCAAAAGCAACGATCCGGAGAAAATGCAGCAGAAAGCGATTCCGTGCACGCACAGCCCGATGTCAAAGCGTCCAATGCTGAGTTGAATCCGGGTGTAAGGGAACCTGGAAGAAGTGGCGAATTTGTCTGCACCCTCTGCGGCAACGTATATAGCCCTGAAGTCGGTGAACCGTTTACGCAGATTGCGCCTGGACTCGCATTTGAGGATCTTCCGGAATCGTACGCATGCCCTGTGTGCGGATCAGGTAAGTCCGAACACACAGCGGCTTGATTTCTACCTGGAAATTGCGAACGTTTCGCGCACTGCGAACACTACATCTTCCATGTCATCGTCCGTCATAGCGCTGTAAAGAGGCAGAGATACAATGCGTCTGTAAATCTCTTCGCTCGCGGGGAAATCCGCGGGTGAATAGCCCATTTCCTTGTAGAAAGTGTGGCGATAGAGCGGAATGAAATGAAGGCTCGTTCCAATCCCGCGGGCGTACATCTCTTCAACGAATCGGTCTCGACTGACCGGCGCTTCCTTACCAATCTCAATTGTAAAGAGATGTTGAGAAGACCCATCGGGATCGGGTACGATTTGGATTCCTTTGATATCCGCGAAGGCCTCGCGATAGCGAGCTGCAATCGACATACGTCTTTCCTGCATCTCGTTCATGCGCGCTAGCTGGACACGACCCATGGCTGCCGCGAGATCCGTCATATTGTACTTATAACCCTGTTCCACCACGTCATATTTCCAGCGTTTGCGACCCCAGGTCTGGCCTTTGATGCCGTGGAGACGAAGTCTGCGCAGTCTTCCGGCCGCCTTCTCATTGTTAGTCGTTATCATTCCGCCTTCGCCTGTGGCCAGGTTCTTGGTGGCATAGAAGCTGAATGCGGTCATATCGCTGATGTTGCCAATCATGCGATTCTTGTATTTTGCTGGAAATGCATGAGCCGCATCTTCCACTACATGCAAGTCATGCTTATCCGCGATCGCTTGAATGGCATCCAGGTCGCAAGGTCTTCCGCCCAGATGCACAGGCATGATCGCCTTGAGGCGAAGACCGGAGGCCTTTTCAAAAATTTTCCCTTCGCGCGTTTCGCATCGATCCTGAATGAATTTCAGAATTACTTCAGCATTCAACAGATAATCTGATCTTCCGACGTCCAGAATCGCAGGTTTCGCGCCAGTATAGAGAACTGCTTCTGCAGTCGCTGTAAATGTAATCGAAGGAAGTACTACGAGATCTCCTTTCCCAATTCCAAGAACCTGGAGTCCAAGATGAAGACCGGCCGTGGCCGAATTTACGGCGATCGCATGATCTGCACCAACGGATCGCGCGAATTCTTCTTCGAAAGCGTGAACTTCAGGACCTGAAGTGAGCCATCCGGATCTCAGTACGCGATCGACGGCGTCCCTTTCGCGCTGCGAAATGTCTGGACGCGCAAATGGAAGACTCTTCTTTCGCACACGTCGCTGCTCTTTCCTGGGATTTGCGGGGTATGGAACACCGACGGAAGAATGCAAAAGTGGAAGTCGCGCCATACATTTTATATCGGCAAATTGGAAAATTCATGAAGGGAATTGCAATTGCAACGAGCTGGTCCAGGGTGGACAAACGGAGGGCCGAAAGGCAATTTATTTGAAGCGCTTACTCTCTATTATAAGGCCACCGCGCTTCGAGGACGTAGAAAAAGAAACGTCCTCTCAGATCCTCTTTGCTCTCATCGGAATTGGCTTCGTGATGCTGACCATCTATGGCGTCGCCCTGGCCCTGGTGATCGGCTTTGAGCACGTTGCTGCACGCAGAATTCAAACGGTTCTCACTACTCTGGTAATTCTCGCATTTGTGACTCTGGTTCTCAGGCAGGGACATTTGCGCCTCGCCAGTCAAATCACTGTCATTGGAGTAGGATTCACACTGGCACTGTCGGGCTTCCAAAACCGGGGAGTACTTGGCATTGGCTTTGCCGGCTATACGGTCCTCACTGTGACCGCATCTCTCCTTCTGGGAATGAGAATCGGTCTTTTGACCGCACTGGCCGCGAGCATCACCGGAGGAGTGATGCTCTACTTTCAAACGAATCATGCATCCCACGACGACTGGCTGAATCTTTTTTCTTCGTGGGCCGGAGAGAGCACTCTATTCTTCCTCTGCGCTGGTATTGTCGGGTTCAGCTCCATGAAGATGCGAGCTGCCTTCAATAGTACCCGCGAAGAGGTCATTCAGAGAAAGGCCGCAGAAACCGGATACCGCGAGGCGGAAACACGACTAAACCTGGCGCTCCAGGCAGCCAGAATGGGTCTCTGGGAATGGGACATTGCTTCAGGCAAGGTAACGTGGTCTCCCGTTACGGAAGATCTCTTCCGCATTCCGCGCGGATCCTTTACTCAAACATACGAAGCCTTTCTCGCACTCATTCACCCCGAAGATCGCGACGCGCTGAAGCAATCCATCACTCTGGCCCTCGGGCCGCCCGGTTCTTTTTCTGTTCAACACCGTGTGCTCGCCGTCGGGCAAACGTTGTGGATGGAATGTCATGGCATGCTGCTACGATCTTCGAGCGGTCAGCCAGAAAGAATGGTTGGGACTGTCGTAGATATCACTCATCGCAAGGCAGCAGCGCTTGTGATTGAGCAAAGTGAAAAACGATTCCGCCACCTTGTGGATCATGTTCACGTTGGGATCATCGTCCAGGGACCCGAGTCTGAAATTCTTTCTGTGAATCCTGCGGCTCTCGATTTGCTCGGGCTTACCAACTCTCAGATTCTTGGAAAAACAAGTTTTGATCCATCATGGAATGTAGTGCACGAAGACGGCAGCGACTTTCCGCCTCCGGATCATCCAGTTCCTAGAGCAATCCGCGAGAAGAAAGCGGTACAGAACGTTGTGATGGGAGTCTTCCGGCCCGCACGACAGGATCGAGCATGGTTGCTTGTAAATGCAATTCCAGAAATTTCCGCTGATGGATCCGTAGTCCAGGTTCTTTGCACATTCACAGACATCTCCGCGATCAAGACGGCAGAGACAGCGCTGCGAGACAATGAGAGGCAGTATCGCGGATTCATTGAGCTTTCACCGGATGGCGTAGTGGTTCATCAGGAAGGTGTGCTCGTCTATGCGAACCGTGCCATGGCGCGAATCCTGGGTGCTCACGGGCCCGCTGATTTGATTGGAAGGAGGGTTCTTGATTTAGTTGCGCCAGAAATGCAGCAAGAGATCAAAGATAGAATTCAAGGAATACTTTCAGAAGGCAAAATCGCCCCTCTTCGCGAAGAGAAACTGGTTCGCCTTGATGGAGGCCTCATAGATGTAGAAGCCTCCGGTGCGCCGCACACATGGAGAAATAAACCTGCAGTGCTCGTAGTAGTGCGCGATATCACAGATCGAAAGAAAGCGGAAGCACGTGCGAAAGAAAATGAACTGCTCTACAAATCGATTTTTGACGCCGCCGGAGATGGTCTGTTTCTCGCGGATCGAACCCCTCGCTACGTCGACGTAAATCAAGCGGGCCTGGACATGCTCGGGTACACGAAAGAAGAACTGCTTCGCATGGGCCCCGCGGACCTTGTCTCTAAAGAAGATCTGGAAAAAAATCCACTGCGAACAAAGGATATGTTTGAGCAACCGGGAGTGGTCGTCCGGCGCAAGCTGCGAAGAAAAGACGGCACAATTCTCGAGGCAGAAATCAATGCGCGCCCGATCACACCCGCTTTGACTCTGGGAATCGCTCGAGAAATGGGAGCGCGACTCGCGGCTGAAATCGCGCTGCGCGACTCGGAAGAAAAATGGAAGCTGATTGCCGAGAACGTTCCCGCATTCATTCTACTCGTAGATCGTCAGGGAAAAATTCTATTCATCAACCATTTGTTTCCTGGTTGGAAGCGCGAAGAAATCATCGGAAAGCAAATCGCTGATTTCATGCCACCAGAAGAACAAACTCTAACACCAGTACGCCTCGCAGACGTATTTGAGCGCGGCCTGGAAATCGAATATGAACAAGCCGCAGCGGGTTCTCCCGGAGAAGAACGTCACTACGCAAGCAGGATTGTTCCGATTCGCCATGAAGGGGCCATTACAGCGGCCTTGCTCGTAGCCACAGATATCACAGCGCGAAAAAAGGATGTGGCAAGGCTCGAACACCAGGCTTCGCACGATTCGCTGACAGATCTACCAAACAGGCAATTTCTCATTGAAAGCGCGCTCGAAGCAATTGGCCGCGCAGAAAAAGAGGGACGTCAGCTGGCATTGCTCCTGATGGATCTGGATCGATTCAAAGAAATCAACGACACACTGGGGCATTTCACAGGTGACCTTCTGCTCAAGAGGATTGGCCCGCGCATGGAATCCTATCTGAAATCCATTGGAGCGGAGATGGCGCGTCTGGGTGGAGACGAATTCGGAATTCTTCTCCCCAGAATAGACGAACCCGCGGAAGCGGAAGGCATTGCACAGACATTGCATCACCTTTTGCGCGAACCATTCCTGCTCGAGGGAATGAACCTGGAAATTGACTGCAGCATTGGCGTCGCTGTATATCCGTTCCATGGTCAGGATCCTATTTCCCTTTTGCGTTGTGCGGATGTTGCCATGTATCTGGCAAAGAAGAAGTCCGTTGGCGTAGCCATGTATGCCCCGGATCAGGACCGTTATTCGCGCAGAAGACTTGCACTTCTCACAGAGCTCGGTCTTGCCATTCGCGAGAGCCAGCTCACTCTTCATTATCAGCCCAAATACAGTTTGCACGATCGAAAACTCGTTGGAGTAGAAGCTTTAGTGCGATGGCATCATCCAGTGCACGGAATGGTTTCTCCTGGAGAATTCGTTCCTCTGGCGGAAACTGGAAACCTGATCATTCCGCTTACAAACTGGGTATTCGAAGAAGCGTCCCGTCAGTGGAGAGTCTGGAAGAACGCGGGTCATACGGTAAAGATCGCAGTCAATCTATCCGTGCGAAACCTTATGGATGAGCAATACCCGCTCACAGTAGACGCGATACTTAAGAAACATAAAGTAGAAAGAAGCTGCTTTGAGCTCGAAATCACTGAAAGCGCAATCATGGCGGATCCAGAGAGAGCTCTGAGCGTATTGAATCGTTTGCATTCGCTGGGTGTGGATCTTTCGATTGATGACTTTGGAACGGGGTACTCTTCGCTCGCTTATCTATCGCGCCTGCCCATTGATGCGCTCAAGATCGATCTTTCATTCGTACGTCAGATGATGGAAAGTGAAAGAAACATGGTCATTGTGAATTCAACCGTTCGCCTGGCTCATACCCTCGGCCTCATTGTGATTGCAGAAGGTGTGGAAGACGAAAGGACGCTCAACACTCTCTCGGATATGAAATGCGATATGGCGCAGGGTTTCTTTTTCTCCCCACCTCGCAGAGCAGAAGATTTGACTGAGATCATTGCGCGCGACCTCTGAAAGGCGCGTCAGGGTAGAAGGAGCGCCGGTGTCTGGCCAAGCACGTAAGATACACCAAAAGAAATGGAATCAATCCCAGGATTCTTTCTTCGCAGCCCGGTAAAATTCATTCCTATATCTTCTCCGTTGGAATTGTGCGCATAGTTCAACGTTAGGCGCCATCGATCTGCCACCGGGTAGCGAAGCGACACACCCAAATCGTAGGTGGCCCGAGTCTGCCCATCATAGACAAAGAATCCTCTTCGCACACGCTCCGTCACTCCACCCGCGTAGGCAATTCCAGCATAACCCCGCGCTTCCACCAAACCAAGATTCCAGCCAAGCAAGAAGCCACTTGCTCCCTGGAAGATGTGATCATAGACAGAAGCCTTGCCGTAACCGCCCAGGATCCAGTCATCGGAAACATTCAATGTTCCCTGGAACAAAGCATCCGCTTTTGCCATGGGCTGCCACAGATGCTGTCCAGCGCATGTTCCGCATGTTTGCGCCGGCCCGTAGCGAATCTCCAATTCGTGGTTCTGCAAATCGCGACTTGCGACAGGAGAAACTAGCGCGAAACTCGCAACTAACAGCAAGTATGCGAATCTCATTTCCTTGAGCGAAACAAAGACAAAATTGTAAACCCGCTCACAATCTGCGTAAGGCATGCAAACCCACCCATCATCGCGCCGGCAATCCCGGGAGAGGAAACATCCGCGCCAGACAGAAACAATCCTTCGATTGGAGTTTTTGCCCGACAGAATGCAACCTTTTCTTCTCTAAATCGATCTGGCACGCAGGCCAGCCCGTAGATCGATCCACGAGGATGGGCTGTAAAATGTTCATTAGTAATGGGCGTAGATAGTTCATGAAAATCAATGATCGATTTCAAACCAGGAAGGCGTTCATCCACATAAGCAATCAAAGACTGGGCGATCTTTTCTTTCATGGCCTCGTATTCCTCCCCCCTTTTTTTCCAGGAGGCGTCCTTCCACTTCTCGAACGGACCATAGTCCGTAAAGGCTATGATCTCCGCCGTGTGGCTTTTGCTCTCTCTGTTTTTCAAGGATGGAAAAGAAAGATACGCACCGGGAGGTTTGCCCGATTCGATCCAGGAACTCCGCTGTGCAAAACTCTGATCGTGGTCGTAAGATGAATAGATCCAGTAGTTCTCGCCCCGAAATCCTAGTTTGCGTGGATCGTCTTTCAACCCGAGATACAAAGTCACATTGGTTGTGACCGGAACTCTATCATAAAAGCTACGAATGCTATCTCGAAATGGCAGCTCCACAGATTCCGGAACAAGTTTCAGAAAAGTATTCCAGGCACCCGCGTCAGAAACAATCACAGGGGCGCGAAACTCCTGCTCTGAGTCTGCGCGCGCCGGGAGCTTCCTTGCGCGAACACCGACTGCGCGTCCACCTTCTACAATCACTTCTGTGACTTCGTGAGAAACGAGTATCCCGCCTCCGGTTCTCTCAAGGATTTCCTGAACTGCTTCCGCAATCTTACCCGCGCCTCCCACAGGATAGTAGCCACCTGCAAGGTAGTGAACCACAATCATCGCATGGATTACAAACGCGCTTTCTGCGGGCGGAAGGCCATAATCGCCCCACTGAGACGCAAGGAGTGCGCGGAGTTTCTGATCTTTGAAATGTTCCTCGAAGTATTGTTTCGTGGTCATGAGTGCGGAAGAAAGCCCCAGTGAATCCACCAGATGCGTGAGCTTATCCAAAAAAGGAGGCAGAGACTTCATGGTGATGTGGCGACCAAACCAGGAAGCAGCACGCTTGGCATCCGCTACGTACTTGCGAATGGCCGCTTCTTCTGCTGGGAATTTTTCTATCAAATCTGCAATGAATCGTTCTTCGTTTCCGAAAACAGGAAACGTGAAATCGGGATACACGAACTTTTCAAAAGGCTCATTCATTTTCTCCCAGTCTACTTTGCTGTCCGTGATGACATCGAACAATCGACGCATCATTCCGCCTTCTTGCATATCCCCGACATAGTGAACGCCAACATCCCAGTGGTAATGCTTTCGCGTAAATTCGTGAGTGAATCCGCCAGCGCGAAAGTGTCTTTCCAGCACCAGAACTTTCTTCTTTTCTTTCTGCGCCAGTATGCTTGCGACCGCGAGACCGCCGATCCCGCTTCCAATTACAATTGCGTCATACTGATTTACCGTCATACGATCTTCCTCCGTCTTACGAAACAAGGTAGGGCAACATGAGTCGGGCCAGTCCGAGGAAACTCATGAAACCACAGACATCCGTGAAAGTAGTAACAAAAATGCTGGATGCGATGGCCGGATCGACATTGAGTTTTTTTAGAACCAATGGAATGGCCGTTCCCGCTGTGGCCGCGATCATCATGTTGATGATCATCGCTGCCGAAATCACACAGGCCAGAACAATCTTGCCCGTAAACAGAAACACTCCGAGTCCGGTGATGAGTCCCTGAAGAATTCCATTCATGGCTCCCATCGTCGCTTCGCGAACGAGCGCACGCGGAAGACCTGAGGGTGAAAGATCGCCCAGAGCGATATTGCGAATGATTACGGCCATAGTCTGACTTGCTGCATTGCCTCCCATGCCAGCAACAATGGGCATCAAGGTTGCGAGTATGACCACCTTCTCGATGGTGGCTTCAAATAGACTCACAACGCTCGATGCTAGAAAAGCGGTGAGCAGATTTACAAAGAGCCAGATATTTCGCTTAACGGACGACTGGAAGATAGGAGAAGTGAGTGTTTCATCCGCAGAAACACCGCCCATGCGCAGAATATCCTCGGACGCTTCTTCTTCTACAACCTCAAGGATGTCATCCACAGTAATGCGGCCAACCATCACATCCTGCGCGTCTACGACGGGTACGGAAATAAAATTATAACGCGTGAACATCTGAGCCACTTCTTCGCGGTCCATGTTCACTGGAATCGGAAGCAGCTCAGTCTCCATAATCTTCTTCACGCGAGTGCGCGAACTGGCAAGAATCAACTTATCGAGTGCCAGGTGCCCCTTATAGTGTCCACCTGCGTCCACAACATATACAGTGTAGATGTCGTCGCTTTGCATGGTTGCGCGACGAATCGATTGGATTGCTTGCTTCACAGTACTTGTTTCAAGCACGGAAGCAAACTGTTTGGTCATCAGCGCGCCGGCTGAATTCTCTGGATAAGAAAGAAGTTCCGCAACATCTCGTCTGTCTTCCTGAGGAAGCATGGAGATGACTTCCGTTGTGGTTTCTTCGGGAAGATCTTCAATGATGTCCGCGGCGACATCTGACTCCTGCTCCTGAACAATTTCCGCAACCTGGCGAGGAGTGAGAGTCTCAAGTAGATCCTTTCTCTCTTCATCATCGAGTTCCAGGAGTACCAGACCGCGTCTTTCCGGCGAAAGACGTAGAAGAAGCCTCTCTCTTTGTTCCTGATCCAGGTGCTGGAGCAGGTAAGCTACGTCTGCATCATAGAGCTCAACCAGCAATTCGTCGAGTTCGATGTCTCTGTGTTGATCCAGGAGAGTTTCAATCTGATCGCCGGCAGCCGGATCATCCCGCCTGAACGAATACTCTTCCTCTCGCGCGAGCTCCTTTGGATCCTTGTCCATCTTCGCCCATCCCGTGACCGAGGATGGTCGTGTCAAATTTCCTTTCCTTTTAATTCGAAAAACGATCCATGGAGCCATGGCTATGTTCGTCCCGCCCGTATTGTATCTGCTTTCCCTCCTGCTCGTTGCTTATTTGCTTCGAGACCAGGACAGACAGGACGACCAATACTTTCTGGCAGGCCGCACGATCGGATCGCTTCCTGCGATCCTTTCCGTCGTAGCCAATGAGACATCCGTTGCCACAGTGATGATTTTTCCTGCAGCAGGGTTCAAGTCCGACTTCGTTCTGGTGTGGCTCTGTCTCGGATTCATCCTGGGACGAACCCTGGTGGCAGTCTTCTTTATGCGAAAGCTATACGAAAATCACAAGCTTTCCATATACGAAACGATTGGCGGGACTAGAACTGGAAGCGTCCCTCTTGCGTTCGCATATGTGATGGCAAAATACATCGCAAACGGAGCGAGATTCTACATGGCGGGTTACGCGCTGCAGCAATTGCTCGGCTGGAATATAGCTGGATGGATCGTCGTGGTGGCAATGATCGTTGCAGTGTACAGTCTGACTGGAGGCATTCGCGCAGTAGTCATCACAGATCAAATCCAGGGAAGTGTAATCTACGCCATGGGTCTATTCCTCGTAGCCTACCTCGGCTATGAAATCTATCAAATCGGCCAGGCAGGTTACGCTCATGCGGACGCTCTGGGAATCCTGCAGAGACTCAGACTCACAGATGCTCGCGCTTCTTTTACCAACAGCGACTACTATCTGACTCTGCTTCTTGGTGGTATGGTGATTTCAATTGGATCGCACGGAGCGGACCAGGACATGATCCAGAGAATCCTCGCGACAAAAAGCGCACGCCGAGCCAGTCGCTCCATTTTCATTTCAGGCATCGGGGCAAGCATTGTGATTCTAACGTATCTCGCTATCGGTGTGCTCTTGCGCGAAGCGGGACACGGGCAGCTGGATGCAAAATCACCTCTGGTAGACTATATCTTTCATTTGAATCATCCTTGGCTTGCGGGATGTTTTGTAGTGTTGCTTCTATCCACTGGGATGTCTTCCCTGGACTCTGCCACGAATTCTACGGGAGCTATCTGGAAATTCATAACAAAATCCAACTATCCTGGAATACTCTGGTCTGTGTTTTCTCTTGAGTGCCTTGTCATCTCAGCGCTTCTGTTTGCACTCCTCGGAAGATCTGACTTCCTGGATCTTGCGCTTGGCTCCATGAGTTACATACACGGCGCACTCATCGCGATTCTAATTACCTACACGTTTCTTCCCAGGCTCATTCATCCGGCTTCCATAGTGCTTGCTGTGGCAGGGAGTGTGGGCGCGACGATTGTATTGAACTTGCAAGTCCACTCCGCGTGGACCGTTCAAATACTGGGTTCTACTTTTACTGCTCTTCTGCTCTGTATGGCCGTTGGCTGGATCAGTGAGCGGGTGCTCTCTCGTAGATCTCGTGTGCCCGGTTCCTCTTAAGAACGGTTTCTTTCTCTTTGAACATTTCGTACTCTTCCCATAAAGGTTGAGTGAAGTATTCCACATCCAGGTCCAACCATGCGGATGGATCTGGTGGTTTTTCCTGTAGCAGAAAAAGATGGTTCCACGAAATCACTTTGAATACGAGAGGTGTAGCCGGTCGCGCGGTGCGAATGGTCTCATGCTTTACAGAAAAATCAGAAGGACTGTGTCCAAGTGCAGTTTCATATACAACGCTTTCCACTTTGCCTTCGCCGTCCAGGACCAGAGATACCATTTCAATATCTCCCTTGCCAAACATGGTCCGCTGCAATGCCAGACCACCTGTATAAAGGTTGCGACTCAACCATGGTTTCCAACCTTCTGCGTTGTTTACCTCACGATCCCAAACATAATGATACGTAATATATAGTTTCTCTCCGGATCTGCTTGCCCTGTAGTAGAGTGCCTGCGGCTTTCCAAATTCAGATGCGAGCAAATAAGGCCTGTATTTCTGAGCCAGTGCGTCGTCGCGCAGAGGTTTGAAACCCGGTGCGTCCGTGGAGTTTACGGACGTGGCGCGATGGGTAAACCAGTACAGGCCGGCCGCAATCACGACCAGGGCAATCAGTATCTTCTTCATCATAGTGCTCAGTGTGGAGCGTCGTAGTCGTCCTGGTATGGTTCTGTCTTCAGGCCCGACAACTGAAAAGAGGATTCAGTGTAAATGTTCGCAGTGCGAACGATTCTCAGCTTTCCTTCTGCCCAGATTGGCTCCCACCATACCATGTTTGCTTTCTTGCCGGCCGCCATCTTCACATGAACGATTTGATTGGGTGGTGGTGCAGGAACGTGGATGCATGCCTGCGGATACGGAACCAGTAGAAATTCACTTACCTGCTCCGCCTGATCTTCCAGGGGAACCATGAAACCGGCGATTCGCACCACCTGTCCGTCCGATTTCTTAAGTTTTGCAGATGGTTGATTTGTTTTAAGATTCAGCTCACGTAAGTTTTTCCAGTCGAGCACATTGGGTTTTCCAGTTTCTGCCGCCAGTTCTGGCTCAAAATCGGGCATGTCCTTTTTGCCCGGCAGACGCGGCTGAATGAATTGCAGCCAGATACCGCCAATGATCAATGCAAGGCCGAGCGCGCGCACGATGCGAAAGGTTCTAGTGGGCGCGATGCGAGAATAGACTTCTTTGATTTTTGAAAACATCTCTGGTTTCAGAGAAAAGAGATCAGCCTCGCAAATCCATCCATTTTTTTACGTACTTTCCAATGATGTCAAATTCTAGATTCACGGTCGTTCCCACTTCCCATTGCGAAGCGATCGTCACTTCCAGAGTGTGCGGAATCAAACAAACATCAAAAACCTGACCTGGACCCGAATTCGCCACGGTTAGACTAATCCCATCCACGCAAATGCTTCCCCTGGGAACAATCAATGATGCAAATTTGTCCGGAAATTCTATCCTGAAACGTTTCTGCCCCGGTTCATTCTCTGCGAGAACTATCGTTCCAACTGAATCCACATGCCCCTGCACTACATGTCCATCCAGACGAGCGTCCGCTCTCACGCAACGCTCCAGATTCACATTCGAAGAAACTCGCAAGGCTCCCAGCGAACTCCGTTCCAGAGTCTGACGGATCAATGTCACATTGTATACAGATGCTTTCGCATCGATTTTCTCTACGGTCAGACACACTCCGTTGTGCGAGACGCTTTGCCCCGGGATCAATTCTTGTGCGAAAGTAGATTCAATCGTGAATGTCTTCTGATTTTCATCCCCCACCATCGCAACCACGCGACCCAGGCTTTCTACAATTCCAGTAAACATCAATGCCCTCGCTGATCTTCAGATAGCGTTTGTGGCGCCGGAAGATCAAACGATAATTCTACCTGAGTCCAATCTCGCGTCAAGACCAGCTGAACGTCTGTCACATCCCCCCAGAAATAGAAGGTGCGCGTCTCCGTGCGATCACCCGGCCGACCCGATGATTCTCCGTTTTCGTTTTCACTTTCGCTTTCTGTAGATTCGAACGCCAGCTTCTGGAGGGGCCCGACAAAATTCCCGGTTCTACCGGACGCGATCACTCCTCCTGGCGCAAGCAAAGGCGAATCCGGCGGCGAACCTGGTAGACTCACATCCACTCTCATCCCGCGCGCACTGATGGCCACTTTGTCTGCGAACGGACCACGCGAAACCAGTACGGAACGAGGCAGCCGGATGCCGACTTTCCCCGTTGCGCGCGAATAGGCGGGGAACCCATCTCCTGTTTTGTCTTCCAGAGAAACTGTGCACGAATGTTTTTCAAAGTCGCAGGCAGAGTCAGAGAGGGAGAAAGCAACAGGCTGTCCCTTTGGATCGATCAATTGAACGTCTTTCCATTCTACCTTCGCATATTTGAGTCCACTGAATGCAGGAGCTTCCAAAATCAGTCGGGGAGTATTGAAGCCAAAATACGCGGAATTCCGCTCGGCCGCAACCTTCAAAGACGATCGCAGCTCGCTTTCAGAAATCATCTGAGACGCAACAGGAGACACCTTCACAAAACGATTGTTAGGCGATGATTTTGGATTCTGGTAGTCCGGCTCGGAAAGAGCAGTAACAGAAAAAGTCTTTTTTAGAACTCGATCATTGTAGGAGAGAACGATTCGCTTTGCTTTCCCTTTGACCAGAAATCGATAGCGCTTTGCCTCAATGCGATCCGGCAACGATTTGAAATCCACGTCCAGAATCCCTTTTCCTCCAGGGAAAAGTGCGTCTACAGAAGACTGCACCACAACAAGGGGGTCGCGCGAAGCCCCGTAAATGCGGATGGTGGGTTCGAGAGGATGGGCCTCAGGAGTTTTCTGAATGAATTCAACAAAGTCGTTGGTGCATCTTCTCAATTGGAATTCATACACTCCTACTTTTGCTGCGGATGGTTTTTCGCAGTCGAACGTGGCTGTATGAAAGGTCAGCGGCAATTCCAGTACTACCTGACCGATTGCGGTAACCGGCCCGGAATCATGAGGCGAAGTGCGAATGATAGTTCTAAAATTTCCAGCATCCACCTGATCCACGCGACGAAACGTTGTATCTTCCTCTATCTCATCCGCTGTTGGTTTGCGAAGAATATTCTTGCCATGAAGGAGCACGCGATTCCACGAACTCGTAATTTGAGCCAGGTTTCCGTTTGGGATTACAAAAACGGGAGCTTGAATATCCAGAGATCCGCGCGATGCGGCATCCACGAAGAAGATTCTGGGAAATATTTCCTGAATCGATTTCTCATCTGCATCCGTCAGGTTTCTTGTGGGAGGTTCTGCTTTTGTTTCTTCCGCGACAGCATCGAGGGTGGGTACAAGCCCTGCATCCAGCGCGCGGTAGAACTCCTGCATTCTCTTGAACTCGGACTCTTTGAGTCCAGGAGGGAAAATGGGCTCTTTGGAAAAGAGCCCGGTTGTAAAAAATGTTAGACTGGCTGCGAGTAAAACTCGGGCCAATCTCCTCATGGGCGAACCGAGTCCATGTTCATCTGCTCACGCTGCTGACGCATCATTTCCTGATTGCGCTTCTGCTGTTCGATGAGCTGTTCAAAATTTTCGCGCTGAAACTTTTTCATATCTGCGAAGATTCTGAATTTCTCTTTCTCATGCTCGTCCACGAGACTCTGGATCATTGCTTTTCCATCCGCTACAATCTTGCTTCCGCTGGGACAAACTTGCTCTGTGCCCGTCTTGTTGTCTGTGACGGCAACGGCGCCATCACTTACCAGAACCTCTGCACTCTGCACTGCAGATGAAATTTCAACTATGAAAGAAGTGCCTCGAACACCGGCCACAGCAGTGGGAGTCTGCACCTGGTAAGTGTCTTTCTTGCTCAACTGATCGAGCTTGGATGCAAGCTGGCCTTTCTTCACATCCAGCTTTACATGAAATCCTGTGCCATCGCGCACGAGATCCTGGAGGGCCACTTCTGTGTCCGGCCCCATGCGAAAGATCGCGCCTGTAGAAAGCTGCACGGACATGCTTGCATCTTTGGATGTGCGAAGAAGGTCCCCTTTACGAACCAGATCGTTGGCTTTTACGCCCAGAGTTTTGCCGTCTCGCACCAGGTCTGATTTGCCTGCCGTTTGAACGACAAGAGCGAGTGCTTTTTCTTCCGCGTGCAGAGCAAGGAAGCTCGAAGCGGTCAATAGGATTGCAATTAGTTTCTTCACGAGATACCTCTTAGGAAGGACGGGGCAGACTGTCGAATGGTTCGATTTTTCTTGACCCAATCCGCCTCGCAATCGAAATCCAGCATTACTATGGAAAGAATCGTTCAGCCTTTCGCGGATTTTGCGGCCCAGGCAAATGTTAAGAAATCAGAATATGAAGCTCTATACAAGGAATCTGTAGAAAACCCGGAAGCATTCTGGTCGCGCATGGCGGATCGTCTGACCTGGTTCAAGAAATGGGATAAAGTCCTGGAACATGATTTCGCAAACGCGAAAAGCAAATGGTTCACGGGCGGGAAGCTGAACGTTTCTTACAACTGTCTGGACAGACACTTGAGTTCGACTCTCAAGAACAAAGCCGCCATCATCTGGGAAGGGGACAATCCGGAAGAATCCAAAACGTTTACGTACCAGGAACTTCATCGCGAAGTCAGCCGCGTAGGAAACGTATTGAGAAAACGCGGAGTAAAGAAAGGAGATCGAGTCTTAATCTACATGCCCATGATTCCAGAGCTGGCCATCAGCGCCCTGGCATGCACGCGGATCGGTGCAGTTCACTCCATTGTATTCGGCGGCTTTTCCCCTGAGTCGCTCGTTGGCAGAATCGAAGATTGCAAACCAGTCATGATCATCACTTCAGACGCTGGCTACCGCGGTGGAAAGACCATTGACATGAAGCGCAACATAGACGCGGCACTCGAAAAGTCGGCCCAGAAAGTGAAAGATGTAATCGTTGTTAGGCGAGTGGGACAAGAACAATTCTACAAATGGTATGAAGATCGCGACCACTGGTGGCATGACCTTCTTCGTGACCCTTCGATCACTGCAGTTTGCGAACCGGAGCAAATGGACGCAGAAGATCCAATGTTCATCCTGTACACTTCCGGCTCCACAGGAAAACCAAAAGGAGTCTTGCATACCACTGCGGGCTACTTGCTTGGCGCAAGCCTCAGCCATTTCTACGTGTTCGATCACAAACCAGAAGATACATACTGGTGCACAGCAGACATTGGATGGGTCACCGGACATAGCTACATTCTATACGGACCGCTTTCAAATGGTGCCACTTCCATCATGTTTGAAGGTGTACCACAATATCCAGACTGGGGTCGATTCTGGGACGTAGTAGATAAATACCAGGTGAATGTTTTCTACACTGCGCCCACTGCCATTCGCGCTCTTGCGAAAGAAGGGCCGGCCCATGTAGAAAAAAGATCTTTGAAATCACTGCGACTCCTCGGGAGCGTCGGCGAACCCATCAATCCGGAAGCGTGGGAGTGGTATTTCAAGCACGTCGGAAAAGAAAAATGTCCGATCGTGGATACCTACTGGCAAACTGAAACTGGATCGATCATCATTTCTCCTCTCCCCGTCTTCGCACTTAAACCCGGAAGTGCTACGCTCCCGTTTTTCGGAATTCGTCCAGTGCTCCTGGACAGCGATGGAAAGAAGATAGAAGGAGAAGGCTCAGGAAACCTGGCGATCGAATTTCCGTGGCCTTCCATCATGCGAGGAGTCTACGGAGATCCAGATCGTTTTCACCAGACATACTTCACTCAATTCAAAGGATATTATTTCACGGGAGATGGAGCGCGTCGCGACAAAGACGGCTACTACTGGGTCACTGGCCGCGTGGATGATGTATTGAATGTGTCCGGCCATCGCATTGGCAGTGCGGAAGTGGAACATGCCATCGTAGAGCACCGCGCCGTTGCAGAATCAGCTGTGGTGGGTTATCCACACGACATCAAAGGTCAGGGCATCTACGCGTATGTGACTCTCAAGAATGGAATTGAAGCATCAGAGGAATTGAAACACGAGATCCTCAACACTGTGTCTGAGAAGATTGGCAAGATTGCGCGCCCGGATATCATACACTGGGCTCCGGGACTTCCTAAAACCAGGTCTGGAAAAATCATGCGACGTATCCTGCGAAAAGTAGCGGAGTTTGAATTCGGTTCTCTGGGCGATATTTCTACCCTGGCGGATCCGTCCGTAGTAGAGAAGCTTGTAGAAGAAAGAAAGAGAATGGGGCACTAGGGCGACTCACGGTCCGAGTGTGTGCCCGTCCTCCCCTCCTGGTCGCCTGACGGACGCGCACACACCGCGGACTGACGTAGATCGCCTCAAATTGGGACCGCGCTCACAGGGAATTCTATGTGTTTGAATCCTGCTTGAAAAGTCAGACGGAAATTGAAACCTATGATTTCCATCATGAACAAACTTATGCTATGCATCTGCGTTTGCCTGGCCTTCGCATCTTGCAGGCATTCAGGGGATCCAGAAAGAGAAAGCCTTCTTGCGTTTCTATCTTCTGAATATGTGAATTCAGCGAGATATCCCTGCACTGTTTCTCCGCTTCTTTCCACGACTGCCACTGCACTTACTTTCAGAACAACTTCTGCGGGAACGCAAATGGCCTTCGCAGTGGGCGGAGCTCAGGGTGGACAGAATCTAATCCTGAATTCAACCACAACGAGTTTGAATCCGGCCCCTGTCCTTCCTGCCGCCACCACTGGAACTGGATGCACCACTGCCAGTGCGTCGAGCATTCCGGCAGCCCTCTCTACTTGCAGCAGCACAACCACTTCTATGAGCTGTGGCGTACTACTTTCCAATACCTATCTGTTTCGATTCGAGTTCAGCGTCGCTTCCGCACCGACGGATATCACGGCGAAGATCCAATAAAAAAAATCGCGGGGCGCCGTAAAAAATACGACGCGAGCTCAAAAAAAACAACTTTCAGTTCCAAAAAAAATGAAACCGCTGTTACGCGAAAATGCCCAATTTCCAGGCAATCATTTTTAGAATAACTCGCTTTTTCTGCTTGGATGGATTCTGTACTGTCTTATTCTACGATTATGCAGATCACAGATACAGAAGGACTGGCACTCTGGCTTCTGCTGAGCGTGCCGATCGCGTGCATGAGCTTATATCTTGCAGTTCAACTGATACTGAACTGAAGATCCGCTTTCCACGCATATTACAGGCAAATCTCTACCTGAGAGCAGAGGGATGGATCTTTTGTCTACACGTATACACCCTCCCCCCATCCGTAAAAAAATTGGCCGAATTCCGGGGAAATCGCCGTGTACTTCCTGCACAAGTCCCCTCTCCCCCCCGGGAACGCTTTTTTTTCTTATGTTCATCTGCAATAGGACCGATAAGGTAGCATAGAGAGGTCCATATTATGATTGATAAAATTGGCGGCATATCCCCAAATCAGGGCCCGAGAAAATCGGAGCCAGCATACCGGGCAGAAACACCGGCCAGGGCCTCGGACAATGTCAGCATTTCCGAAGAAGCACTCCGTGCATCCGACGCCGCCAGAGTCCAGAGGCTCGCATCAACCCCGGACGAATCCAGAGTTGAGAAGCTGAAGGAAGTCAAAGAGAAACTCGCCCGTGGCGACTATGACAAACTCTCTGACGAGATGCTAGGCCAGGTCGCAGACCGCGTGGCAAAGGCATTCCAGGGATCCCAGGGTTCTTGAGTTAACCAAAAAGTGTTGGGGAAGTAAGCCGCGGAACACCGCGGCTTTTTTATTGCCCTGACTAAAACTCGGTGCTCACTGCCAGCCGCATTCCGTCTCCGGTGCTGCTGAAGCCTACCGCAGTTTTGGGCGTAGGTTTGAAGAGAAGAGCGTCTGTGATGGTCCATCCATATAATGCAACCAGTGCTCCCTGAGCAAAACGCAATCTCAGGGCATGCTTTTGCATTCTGGCACGAGCGGCACTGGTCTGCCCGTAGCCTTTGAAGAACCAGAAAGAAGCCTGGCCGTCCGTCTCTGAATAGCTGAGGAAAGTCCGCGCCACATACGGCGTCCCATACAGGAACCCGCGCGTAGTAGAAGAGTACACTGATTTTGCCTTAAGATAGCGATCTTTTTCGTACAGAGCAAATGTGGCAAGTCCGGCCCAGGCACCTGCATACAGATATCCAATCTTTCTTCCCTGATAAATTTCGCCCCAGCCAGGCATGGCCACATTTCGCGCGACCGCTCCGTACCACGTTGGCCCCATCAAACGTGCGCGTTCATCGAATTCGCGCATGCGACGAAGCTTTTCTTCTATGCGTTTGCGTTCCTGCGCACTGGCAGTGGATTCGCCCTCTGCCTGACGTTTGGCCTCTTCCGCTTTTCTCTTCTCTTCCTCTGCTTTCTTCTGATCTGCTACTTTCTGCTCTTGCGCTTTCTTTTCCGCTTCGAGTCTTTTCTGCTCTTCCGCCTGACGCTGCTGCTGTTCTTGCAGTTTTCGTGCTTCTTCTGCCTGGCGTTGCTGCTGCTCCTGCAATCTGCGCGCCTCTTCCGCCTTGCGTGCATCTTCGCGGGCTTTATCTTCCGCAGCTGTGTCGTACTGAATGCGACGAATCTGGTCCTTCTGGATATTCATGGGACCCTGAGGAGTCACAATCGTGATATCCGTGCGAGTCTGACTGGTGATTCTTCCAGTGAGAACACGACCATCTCGCAAGTAGACGGTTTCAGCAGCCAGAGATGAGAAGCCGATCAGGAGCAACAGGAGGAAGAATCGCATACCCACGATTTGACGCATTATTTGAATTTCTCAACTTCCACGAGTATCCTGTCTGCAATTTTTTTATATGCTTCCGCAACTTTGCCGGATGGATCTTTGAGAGTAATCGGGAGACCAGCCTCCCCGGAATCCATAATCTCCTTTTCCACAGGGATGGATCCGAGCTGGGGCACTCCCATCTTCGCCGCCATCGCAGAGCCGCCATTCTTTGAGAAAATGTTCGTGATATGCCCACAATTCGGGCACTGGAACTCTGACATGTTTTCAATGATACCAAGGATCGGGATTTTCACCTGCTGGAACATGGACGCAGCCCGGGCCGCATCTTGTAGTGCGACGTTCTGCGGAGTTGTCACAATCACAGCTCCATCTACGTCGATGAGCTGCGCCAGAGAAAGCTGAACGTCTCCAGTACCAGGCGGAAGATCGATCAAGAGCACATCGAGGTCTCCCCAGATCACCTCATAGAGGAACTGCTCTACTGCTTTTCCAAGCATCGGGCCGCGCCAGACGACTGCCTGGTCCGCAGCCAGCATAAATGCGAAACTCATCAGCTTGATTCCCTGCACTTCGTGAGGAAGGATCTTATTGCTTCCGTCTCCTGTGAGAGGAAGCTTGGACGGCACACCGAACATCTTTCCTATCGACGGACCATAAATGTCCGAATCGATCAAACCCACCTTCAATCCTTTCAGCTTCAATGCCGCCGCGAGGTTCGCCGCCGCTGTGGATTTTCCGACACCGCCTTTTCCAGAGCCAATGGCGATTACGTTTTTGACGCCCTTGATTCTATTACCCTGTTCTTGAGGTTTAAGCGATTCATCGACTGCGAAGCGAATCTTTACTTTCTTTCCAGGATTGATCTTTGTCAGAAAGCCGCGGATCTGCGCCTCAAAGGCGATCTGCTGTTTTCTGTCTGCGTCTGGTGATTTCAAATGGACGCTGAATGACTCATCGTCCTCATCAATTCGATCAAATGCGCCAATGTCGAGCAGGCTCTCTTTGTAAACTGGATGCTGGATTTTTCCGAGGGCTTCCCGGACTGCCTGTTCAAGCTGATTTTTCATATGCCTTGCAAGAAATGTGGACCAGGGGCCGGTGAAAACACTTTTCCGTACAGCAGATGTGTGCAATTCTGGCCTGTGGCTTCCGTTGGCGATAATATCTCGGCTGAAAACTCAAGTTGGACGTTCGGGGGAGATGTTCCCAAATCGTTTGATGCTCATGTAAGCAAATCTGTGCCTCTGTACGCAGAGGGGCACGAAATCATCGCCAAGGTTTCAGACTACTTTGTGCAAGATGGCTCCACAATTTATGATCTGGGATGTTCCACGGGAGAATTGCTCCGCAAAATCGGAGAGCGGCACGCTGGAAAAGATATCAGACTGATCGGAGTGGACAGGGTAGAAGGAATGCTCGAAGTCGCTCGCGACAAATGTAAAGAAGATCCGCGCATTCAATTCGAATGTGCTGAGCTTCTTGAATTCGAAATGCAGCCCGCTGACTTTGTCTTCGCGTACTACACAGTCCAATTCGTAAGACCGGCATTTCGCCAGGACGTAATCAATAGAATCTGGAAAGGACTGCAGTGGGGCGGAGCATTCCTGATGTTTGAAAAAGTGAGAGGCCCGGATGCGCGCTTCCAGGACATACTCACCGGACTCTACAATGACTACAAATTGGAACAGGGTTACTCCTCAGAGGAAATCATTGGAAAAGCCCGCAGCCTCAAAGGTGTACTTGAACCGTTCTCAACCGCCGGGAACATCGACTTGCTTCACAGAGCCGGCTTCAAAGACTGCATGACAATCATGCGCTATTTGAATTTCGAAGGCACACTCGCCATTAAATAGACAAGAATACTCAAAACGGAATCAAAATGAAAACCTTCGTACTTGCATTTGGTAATTTCTTTTTTCGCTGGAGAGACACCGCGTTCTCTCTCGTATTTCTGACAGCATTTCTGACTGCAGGCATCGCAGTCCTGAATCCGGACGGCTTTCAATGGGACGTTCGCACCTCCATCATTGGACTGATCATTGCCCTGGCAGGCCAGTTTGTCCGGGGCATAACGATCGGTTATGCGTACATCAAGCGCGGCGGTCTGAACAAGAAGATCTACGCGGAAACTCTCCAGAGAAGAGGCGTCTTCGCGCATACACGAAACCCGATGTATCTTGGTAATCTACTTCTTGTAACCGGCGCACTTGTTTCCATCAACAACATTGCGTTTTACGCACTTGCACTTCCTCTGTTCTACTTCATCTACTACGCAATCATTGTGGCAGAAGAAGAATTCCTGGGAAAAAAATTCGGAGAGGATTACGTAAAGTACACAAAAGAAGTCAATCGTCTCCTACCAGGAGACATGGGCAGGTGGTCTGAAACTGTGAAGGAAATGGAATTTTCTTTTAAGAGACTGATCCGCAAGGAACACGGAAGCACATTCGTTATTTTCGCAGGTACATGTCTCTACAACATTACAAAGTTTCACTTGAGATACGGCATTCCGCTCGAGGCGATGACGGTTTTGTGGGGAATTGTGGGCGCACTGGTTGTGTTACAGATCATTGCTGAAGTCCTGAAACGCACTGGCCAACTTGCAGAAGCGGAATGATGCAAAAATCTCTTCGTATCACTTTCATTCTCGCCCTGGTTTGCGGAACCTTGCTGCTCTTGCCCGCATTCGCAATGCTCGTTGCAGCCGGGCTCGCACTCACCGGAAAAATGCAAACACAGGCAAACACTCAGATAGTCCCGGCCCTGATATTCTCTCTTGTTCTATTGTCCCTCTCTCTGGTTCCGATTGCCGCTTTCTTTTTGCGTAAAACAGAGAGAGGAATGAAGCTTCTTAAGATTGCTGGATGGATATTTCTCATTCCCGCGGCCGCGTTTCCGCTGGCGCTGGGACTGCCAATTGGTTCTGCGATTATGACTCTGCTGATTGCTCTGACAGGAGTCTGGACTCTCGTGTCGACTCGTCCTGAATCTCAGTGATGACCGCATCACCCCACAGTCTTTCCAGGTTGTAATATCTACGTTGCTCTTCCAGGAAAAGATGAACTACAACATCCCCAAAATCCAGAACCAGCCAGCCTGAATCCATATCGTCCGCGCTGATGGAACTATTGCGACGTTCCAGAGACGGAAACTTCTTCTCTATGTCTTTTACAAGAGACTTGAGCTGCACTCTCGATCCAGCGGACGCCAGCAGAAAAAAATCGAAGTACGGATTTACCGCGGTGAGATTCATCCAGACGATCCGACTTGCCTTCTTTTCCTGGAGGAGCTCCGTGACTTCTTTTACAAGTTTTTCTGAGGGGCCAGGCTTTGTTGGAGATTTCCTGGGAGCGCTTGCTTTGACTGCTTTCTTTGCCATTCTTATTCAAATACCTGAAGCTTCTTAATCTCGAAATCAGTCCCCAGTAGAATCGTACAATCTACGTCCTGAGTGCTTCTATCAAAGAAAACACCTTCTCTTGGCAACGACGTCATTTCCATTACATGTTTTCCCAGGGCCGTTTTGCCGGCTCTCACAAGAATTACGCTTTTGGGGATGGGTTTGATTGGATAGTTGTCAGCATTCAGCACCAGAATGCCACGATCCTGCAGAAATTGTTTCACTCTGCGCGCAAGTCCGCCCACCTCTGTACCGTTGAGCACTTCCAGGGAGAAGACATCTTTCTTCATTCTACCAGATCTCAAATTGTCGAAGAACTCAGAATACACGCTTCGCGCTCGCTTATCTTTCACGTACAATGCTCTGTCTGCACCCTGCTCCAGAGGAACTTCCAGAATGCTTATGTTTGCGTCTGATAGAAAATTAAAGAGACTGGCAAGTTCAGGCTTTGTTAGATCAGATTCGATGAGTCCAAGAGCAAACTGTCTGAGATCTTTGGAATGGATCTTGTCTGCAAATTGAACGGAGTTCCAGGCCACATTGAGAAGGATCGTTTCCATCCTTCGCATTCTTTCCAGCCCGCTGAGCTGCTCTTGACCCTGCTGCATTCTTCTGGAAAGAGCATACTCGGCCGCCTGCTGGCCTGAAAAGCGCATTCGCCCTGCTGGATATTGAAAGTTAGAATTGGGAAAGATCTGTGCGGTTTCCAGGTACATGGGAAGCCCTTCCCCCAGATCAATCAAACGGGCAAAGGAATCCCTCGAAAGTTCTACAGAGTAGATGGATTTAAGACCTGAGTACTTATCAAAGCTGTCTGCGAACATCGCAGTCTGATCTGCAATGGATTTAGAACCCTCTGGCTGACGGGCATCCGTATTTACAAAGTAGAACAACACCCACTTTTGTTCCGGAAACAAGATCATCTGCGCCAGGGTTTCGATTCTGTCCTGATCCCGCACGATGACTCGAATGGGCACTACATCGCGATCGAGGATTCTCTTTTCCAGCTGGTTGGAGAAGAATCTGCGAACAAAAAGAAAGGATGCAGCGATCACAAAGATCGCGGAGGCAACGAGTAAAATTCTGCTAATTCGAGACATTCAAATAAAGACCCTGTGCGCGGATATAGTCGAGAACGTCTCTGGCCATGCAATCCTTTAATAGGCTCTCCTCACCTCCTTCCTTTACCAAACCAGACGCCTCCGATCGAATCCAGCGGCGAATATCCCTGCTTGCGCACCCTGGAATTTCTCCGGGCAGAGCTGTGATGCGCGCTTTGAATTCAGATTCCACTTTCCGGATCGAAGACTCAGCCTCTTTGTCCGTGATCCTGTATGCTACCATCAAATCAAATTCGCGCGCAATTGCGTCCGGATCCTTCCACGATGCAAAATCGGCCAGACTGTCTGATCCAACCAGGAGCGAAATGCGAAGGCTGGGATTCTGCGATTGGATTTCGCGAAGACTCTCAATGGTATAACTCGGAGGCGGCCTCTTCCCTTCCATATCCGTAACGGACACCGAAAGACCATTCTTCGCAAGGCGCGCGCACACAATTTCAAGCATCCTTACACGTTGTTCAAAACGCGCGGGTTGCGCATGTTTGAGCGGGGATCGATGCGCAGGCATGAAGATCAAACGACTCGCGCGCGTAAGGGCCAGCCGCGCCATTTGCTCATGACCTGCATGCGGTGGATCAAAAGATCCTCCGAACACTACGATGTCAAGATTCTCTGCCATTGTTCTTTTGCAGATTGAACTGTGGCATCAGGAACATCAACCAAATCTCGCGGCCGTTACAATGCCGTTCGCCATGGCATGGGCCACCAGAGGCAAAAGCAATCCACCGCTTTGAATTCGAAGCATCGATAGAAAACCGCCTGCAAGAATATAGAGAGCGAACATGGAAGGAGAATCTGGAAAATGTGCAATGGCGAATATCGGCACGGCCAGAGCATGGCCGGCCAGAATGTCAGGCGCCATAGAAGGAATGAGTTCCCTGAATAGAACTTCTTCCAGAAGCGGCGCACCCATGGCACCCAGAATCAAAACAATGAACGTTAGGCGATCTACACGCAGTACTCCACCGCCGCTTTCTCCGATCAAATACAAAAGCCAGATCAAAAATACCATCGTTACTATGCACACAGCCACACTTTCAAAGGTTTGCGGAAGTCGAAACAGCATGCGAAGCCGAACCGGGGATAGAAAGTACAGGCTCAAAGGAGAAGCCGCTGTCATCACAAGCGGTCCAAACAAAGCCAGACGAAGGGATTCGCTCATTCCAAATTTCCCCTGAACAATCCAGAGAAAAACTGAGACTAAGGTGAGTGTGAGACTGACAGCCGCCGGCCAAATGGATCTTCGGGTGCGAATCTGACTGCTCAATTCCATTTGCACAGTTCGTCGACGGGCAGGGTCCTGTTTGGTATACTGACGATAGGATTCATTTAGATCCTGAAGCTCGGAAAGTGTCAGATAGGCCGCGATCTTTCGCCTGGCAGAAGCTGGCAACAGGCGCCAGAGCAAGCCCGCTCGTTCTCGCTTGACCTGCTTCATAGGAACAAAAAATCCGATTGGATGCCCGTTTTGCGCGAGCAGGTGCCAGGAGAGAAAGAATGAAGCATATAGCTATTGTCGGTGCAACAGGTGCAGTGGGTCAGGAAATGATCCACGTTCTCGAAAAGAGAAATTTTCCGGTTTCAAAGCTCACTCTTCTGGCCAGCAAACGTTCCGCTGGAAAGACAATGACATTCCGTGGCCAGGCCGTGGTCGTCCAGGAACTCACAGAACAATCTTTCGCCGGCGTAGACATTGCTTTGTTCAGCGCGGGGGCCACCATGAGCAAGCAGTTCGCGCCTGCCGCGGTCAAAGCAGGGGCCGTGGTCGTAGACAACTCTTCCGCATTCAGGATGGATCCGGGAACTCCACTCGTCGTACCTGAAATCAATCCGGAAGACATCAAGCTGCACAAAGGTGTCATCGCAAACCCAAACTGCTGTGCGATTATCTTGCTCATGGCAGTGTACCCAATCCACAAGATCAATCCTATCAAGAGGATCATTGTATCCACATACCAGTCCGCATCCGGGGCGGGCGCAAAAGCAATGGAAGAACTGAAGAAGCAGGCAGCGGACGTGCTCGCAGGCCGCGCGCCAGTGCCAGAGGTTTTTCAATTTCCAATAGCGTTTAACGTCTTCAGTCACAACGCAGGCATGGATTTGGAAAGCGGGTACAACGGAGAAGAACTCAAGGTAATCGAAGAGTGCAGAAAAATTCTGCATTCAGACATTCCCATTTCTCCCACTTGCATTCGCGTGTCCACCATGCGCGCTCATGCGGAATCTGTTCACCTGGAGCTGACAAGTAGCGCGGACCTGGATGCGATTCGCAATGCCATCTCTTCTTCCCCTGGAGTGAGACTCCAGGACGACAGAAAGAACAATCACTTCCCCATGCCTCTTGAAGCATCCGGCCAGGACGATGTCCTGGTGGGCAGAATTCGTAAAGACATAGGATCCACAAGTGGCAAAGAGATTGATCTTTTTTGCTGCGGAGATCAACTGCTGAAAGGCGCCGCTCTCAATGCGGTGCAAATCGCAGAAAAGCTCAGCTGAGGTTCTATGCCAAGAGTTCTCGTTCCACTTGCAGATGGCTTCGAAGAAATGGAGGGCATCATCATCATTGATGTGCTCAGACGTGCAGGCATTGAGGTAGTTTCCGCTTCTCTTAAAGACGGACCAATCACGGCAGCGCGCGGAACAAAGCATCTGGCAGACACTACGCTCGACCAGGCTTTGAGCCAGGAATTCGACATGCTGGTTCTACCCGGAGGCGGACCAGGCGCCAAAGCCCTGGAAGCGGACGAAAGAGTGGCACAACTTCTCAAAGAATTCCACGAAAAAAAGAAGAGAATCGGCGCCATCTGTGCCGCGCCCAATGCACTTCGCAGACACAACGTGATTCAGGGCCAGGATCGCTTTACCATGTATCCAGATTCAGTTCAGGGCGGAAATGGCGGATTTTACACAAAGGAAAGAGTCGTGCGAAACGCGCATGTTACAACCAGCCTCGCGGCCGGTTCAGCATTCGAATTTGCATTGGACATTGTGGAACAATTGCTTGGTCCAGAGAAGAAGGCTGCCGTGGCCGGGCCAATGTTTCTACCGCAATAGCGCCTAACGTTCGTGTTCGCGCCGCCCCAGGCTCTGCCGGGTAAATGTATCTTTGATCTCTCCGATGTGTGTGCGCGCGGCGGTTCGACCCGCATCAATGATTTCTTTTTTTCGTTCAAAATCAAAGGTATCAAAGTCTGAAACCTCTGGATGAAGCAAATACTCAAACTGCTCCATATGAATCTTCAATAGCTGACGGCTTTCAATGGCGATCGATCGGTTGATGATGCGCAAAATGGGTGGAATAGAAAAGTAATCTCTGATCCCACGCACCCATCCCTTTCTAGTCTGGATTCCAAAACTAACAGGACGATGGTCTTCGAGAGGGGAAACATTCACTCCCAGGATAATATCGTATCCTCTGGATTTGAGAATGTCTCCAGGCAGATTGTTTAAAACAGCACCATCTACGAGAGCGTAGGGCCCATGTCTGAAAGGAGGAAACACTCCCGGGATACTGACGCTTGCGCGAATGGCCGCCGCGAGATACCCTTTTTCAAAAACTATCTCTTTGCCTGAATTCAGATCCACCGCATTGCAGAAAAACGGCAAACTGAGATCTTCAAATTTCAAGTCTCCGAAAAACCTGAGGATGGTCCGGTTCAAGTTTCTGCCCGTGAAGAAACTTACGAGAGGAATCGTTTTGTCCAGAATCGCAGAAGAGTGAGGCAATATTCGCCTGACGTTATATTCAATCTCTTCCGCACTCAAACCAAGAGCATACGCTCCGGCCATGACTGCGCCCATGGAAGTGCCCGCCACAGCATCAAACTCAATTCCGTTTTCTTCGAATACTTCAAGGACTCCAATATGTGCAAATGCCCGCGCACCTCCACCCCCCAGACAGAGAGCTCTTGATACTCCGAGCAGTGCGCGAGCAATTCGTCGTACGCCGCTGCGCGTGGTTCTATCTGTTTCCTCAATTCTTTCGCTTACTCCGCGAAGGCGAAGATGTCTCTCGAATCTTCCTTCCACGATATGCGGCAATGCTCCTTCCCCCGGAGATTCATGTGTCACCAGAATGGCCCGGGAGAAGAAATCGGAGTCTGCTTTTACGCAGCTCGAAATAGTTTCAGCAAATACCTTGCTGCGAAGAACAGAGGGGTCACGACACGATTGGACTAGAACAACACGATCTGCCTGCTCGAGTGCTTCTCTTACGAGCGAATCAGAGTGGTCTATACCTGGATCTATGATTACGGCGGCATAGTATTTCTTGAGCAAAGCGATCAAGCCTGCCAGGATGCTGCACAATTTGTTTTTATCTTCGCCTTCGAGTGCCGCGTGATAGACAGTAACGTATCCATCCTCGCCTTCCGGCCTCAAATCGGGCCAGGATCGAATCAACCGGCGAAGATCGCCGGCACCGCGATCTGCGAATACTCCGCGAGGATTCCAGGATAGAATGAGAATCTGGTCCGCTCCTGTTTCGAGCATGGCCTCTCCAAGCTCGGCGCAAAGCTCGCTTCCGTTTCGCGGGCTGTCTGGATAAAGAACGGCCACAGCAGTGGTCGAGTCAGTTGATGACTCGGGGCGCATTCGATTGCGAAGACGCTGGGAAAGAAGTCTTGCCAGACCTTCTCCGACGGAACTCTCTTGAGAAAGAAGTTTGAAAAAGGCAGGACCAGGAATCACAAGCAAGGTAGAATCCAGAGAGGCCTCAGCGCTCGATGAATGCGATTCGCCTGTTAGAAAGCTGACCTCTCCAAACAGGCTTCCCCTGCTCTGCATTCCAATGAGCTTCTTTTGTCCATTGTCTTCCGCTGTGATCCGAATCTCTCCGTCGCGCACGAGATAGATGGACTGAGGCAAAGTGCCCTGACGGTATACGATCCCCCCTTTGTGCATCTGTAGCCCTTGAATCGACGCTACAAACTCAGAGAGAGCCGGGCTGGCCGGGGAAATCTTTTCGAAGAGCGGCACACCGCGCAAAAACCGCCGGATACTTTCGGGATCTGTGGGCACCTTTTGAATAACGGCAGAAAAACTCATCCCGGTAAGCCGATTATCTATGATATGAAGATACTGGTGACTGGAGCCACAGGCCTCGTGGGCGCGGAAGTATTGCGCGAAGCGATCAAAGACAAAGGAATCGAGCAGGCAATCGCACTGACTCGCCGGCCCGGACCGGTTGTGGATGCAAAGATCCATTCCATCACCCACACTGATTTCCTCGATTACAGTGGAGTGAATCTCAGAGAAGTGGACGCGATCATCTGGTGCCTGGGTGTGTCCCAGTCCCAGGTAAACAAGGAACAGTACGAAGTCATTACTCATGACTATGCAGTTGCTGCGGGTAAGGCGCTCCTTCTGGCCAATCCAGCCGGGACGTTTGTATTTCTCAGCGGCACGGGTGCCGATTCCTCAGAGCAAACGAACACGATATTCGGCAGAGTGAAGGGCAAAACAGAGAATTCACTGCGCATGCTCAACTTCAAGCGATACGTCATTGCGCGACCGGGAGGCATACGACCCATTCACAAAAATCCAAACGCACCCCTTGTGAATAAGATATTCATTCCATTTTTCCCGCTCTTTCGGCTGATCGCACCGTCTCTCGTCATTGATTCAGATGTACTTGCGCGCATTTTAATTCACGTTGCACGAAATGGATCTGACAAAGAAATTCTCGAGAACACAGATCTCCTCGAAATCGCAGAAAGATTCAGTTTATAGCGTTCTAGTTGACTTCTGTTGCACACGGTGGACGACACTACTATGAGCCAGCCACTTGAATACGGTACACCCATCCAGCTACATCAGGCCATTGCAGTTGCAAAGGCGGCCGCAGAAGAAGCACAAAAGAACGGATGGAATATGGCCATCGCTGTTGTAGACTCAGGTGGAAATCTAGTGCTCGCTCATCGCATGGATCAAACCCAGCTCGGGTCCATGGAAGTAGCAGAACGCAAAGCTGCGGCGGCCAACAATTTCAAACGTCCAACGAAGATGATGGACGAAGCAGTTACGAAGGGCGGCGCAGGGATGAGGCTCCTTGTCATTCCAGGTGTTCTACCAATCGAAGGTGGCGAGCTTCTCATCAAAGACGGAAAGATAATTGGAGCAATTGGAGTTTCCGGCTCTCTTTCTGCCAATGATGTTCAAACAGCACTCGCAGGAGTGGCCGCTCTATAAGGATCGATTCTTATTGAGAATCGTCTAACGGGTGCAAGCTGAGGGCCAACCAGAGGCTTAGCATTCTTTCCATTAAAAGGCTTGAAAGCTCCCGCAAGCCGTTCAATTTGAGATCTGGAGAACCTGTATGATCGCAGCTCGCATTCTTTCTTTGCTTTTGCTATCTATTTCTGCCAGCGGCTGCCTTGTGTCCGTGCCCGCCATGAATCGCTCTATTCTGAACAATGCGCTCGGATTGGAAGAAGTAAAAACGGACACGCAGACCAGGGACTCGCTTCTACTTGGAATTCTTGCGTCTGCTCCATCTGGTCCTGAAATCAACATTAGGCAGAGTGGAGTGACCTATTTGAGCGGTGGGACTTTCTCTTTCGTGGGGTCTGCCGCCGCTGATCTACCCTTCACGATCGAAAATCTGGGACGCGGCACCTTGACTGTGTCGAGTGTTTCTATTACAAACTTATCAAATTACCGAATCTTCCAGCCTGTGTCTAATTCAATCCCGGCAGGCTCGAGTACAACGTTCCTTGCGGGAAATTTCAACGGAGCGGGCGGAAACGCCACCATAACAATCAACAGCAACGACAGCGATGAGGCAGTGTATACAATCACAGCGCTTCAGTGTGGCTGTTAAAGTTTCTCTCCGTACGTTTTTCCAATGTATTCGCGAACGCTCGCAGTTGTTTCCGCTGCAGATTTCACTTCTGGCGCATGGTTGATTTTCCAACCCTGAGCAATGGCGATTGTCTTTCCAAGTAAAGAATAGTACCAATCGTAGCGCGCATGATCCGCAAGCACAGAATCAGGATTCACGTTCCTGAAAACATAGGAGAGAATTTCTTTGACTGCCGCTCCTGCATCCACCTTGAGATTCGTAATGGTCTTTAGATTGTCCGTGACCGCATCTTCAATGCGCTGCTTCATGAATGTAAAATCCATTTCAGATGACGGCATAGAGCGATGGGGAATGATTCGCAGTTCCCGTCCAGCAAAACGCAATCAAGAAACAGAAGCAGCGCGGATCTCCACAGGTACACCATTAAAGGCGGCATTGCCTGTGAGCTCATCCAGGGATGAATCGTCCGTTAAATCATTGATGCTCACTCCAGCGTGCTTCTGAGCCGTGCTCATCTTTGTGCCAGATTTCTTGTGTCCATACCCATGCGGGATGCTCACGACACCAGGCATGATTTCCTCTACAATCTCAACGGGCAGCCTGATTTCGCCGACACGAGATCGAACAATCGCTTCGTGGCCGTCTGAAATTCCAAACTTCGCAGCATCCTCTGGATGAATGAAAAGAGTGCATCGCGGTGAACCGTTCATCAGGCGCGGGATATTGTGCATCCACGAATTGTTGTCGCGAAGGTTCCTTCTGCCGATCAAAATCATTCCGGCAGGCGTTTCCTTCATGGCTTCGCGCGCACGCTCTATGTCGCGCCTCATCAAATCCGGAGCCAGATCAATCTGGCCGTCTATTGTTTTGAGGCGAGCTGGCAGGACGGGCACTAGAGGTCCGAAATCAACTCCGTGCGGATTCTCAACCAACTTTTGAAAATTGAGCCCATTGCTTCCGTAAGGTCCGGATTTCAACATACGATCCAGGAAATCAGTGGGTTTGATCTTCGCTCTTGCTGACGAAGCCTTCTTTGCCCCGCCGCTGCGAGCTTCCTCCATAGCTGCTGTGAGTGCAGTAAAGATCTCCCAGTCATGCATGGTGCCTGCGGGCGGATCAAATACAGGAGGGGAGTAACGAGCGGTATTTCTCACTGCCAGCATGTTGAATACAATGTCGTAATGATCGTGTTCGAGAGGAGAAGTAGGCGGCAAAATGTAGTGAGCGTACTTCGTTGTTTCATTCAGATAGATGTCAATGCTCACCATCAGTTGCAGTGATTCAAGTGCCTGCGCCAGCTTACCGCCGTTAGGTGTAGAAAGCACGGGATTGCCGGCGGAAGTAATCAAAGCGCGAACGCCGCCCTCTCCCTGAAACAAGATCTCATCTGCCAGGGCAGACACAGGAAGCTCTCCTCCGAACTCCGGTAAATTGCGAGCCTTACTCCTGTATGAATCAAAACTTCCAAAGGACTCCCGCTTTCCTTCTGCGGCAATGGTATCCACGGCCGGCAAACTGAACATCGCTCCACCTGGCTCATCCAGATTGCCAGTGATAGCGTTCAAAACATTGATGAGCCAGTGACAGAGACCGCCAAACGTTTGAGTCGAAACTCCGATTCGGCCATAAGCCACGGCTGATTTTGCCTGCGCAAATTGAGTGGCAATCCGCCTCGTGGTTTCCGCAGAAATTCCTGTGTGAGCCTGGGTTTTTTCTGGAGAGTAATCCTGAACCAGGCTTCGCACAAAGTCGGCACCCTGGAAGATGCTTTCGAGTCTGGAGGTCTTCTTCTTTTCTCCTGCAAGCACAACGTGAAGAATCGAAAGTAAGAAATAAACGTCTTTGCCCGGACGAACAAAGACATGCTCGTCTGCCAGGTCCGCCGTTTCCGTTTTGCGCGGATCTACTACAACAATTTTCCCACCGCGCTTCTGAATTCCTTTCATTCTGCCGCGCATGTCAGGGGCAGTCATCATACTACCGTTAGACGCCATTGGGTTAGCACCCAGAATCAGAAAATAGTCTGTTCGATCCACATCTGGCACAGGGACGAGAAGAGGATGCCCGAACATTTTGAGAGCAGCGAAGTGATGCGGAAGCTGATCTACGGAAGTGGCAGAATAGATGTTCCTGGTCTTGATCGCCTTCATGAGCCGCGGTGCAAACAGAAGAGAACCGTAATTATGTACGTTTGGATTTCCGGCATAGTAGGCAACGGAATCCTGTCCGCTTGCGGTCTGGATGACATGCAATCTGGCCGCAATTTCGGAAAATGCAGTTTCCCACGCGACCTGCTCCCATTTGTCTCCTACTCTCTTCAGTGGAAATTTCAGACGATCTGGATCCTCATGAATTGCTTTGAGTTCAGGGCCCTTGGGACAAATGTGTCCGTGCGAAAAGACATCCGCGCTGTCTCCGCGAATTCCTTTGATCACTCCGTCTTCTACTTTGATCTCAAGCCCGCAAATTGCTTCGCATAGCGTGCACGAACGATACACTGTTCCCATGATCATCTCCTAACGGCTGTATTCGAGAAATCGACACTCCAGGACAAAAAATCTTTTGAAGACAGTGGCTTTGAAAATAGAAATCCCTGGATCTCATCGCATCCAAGTTCCTTCAAATCAGCCAGCTGATCCACAGCGTCCACACCCTCTGCCACCACTCGCAAACCCAGAGAATGCGCCAGAGAAATGGCCGCGGCCACAATCGCACGGTGTTCTTTGCTCCTGGTCATCTTGACCACAAAGGAACGATCAATCTTCAGGGAATACAAAGGAAGGGTTGCAATGTAGCTGAGAGAAGAGTAGCCAGTGCCAAAATCGTCCACGAAGATTCGAATGCCCTGCTTCTTAAGGCGCGAAAGCAATTCAAAGGATCGAGCGGGATCTTCCATCAGAGTAGTTTCTGTGATTTCCAGCTGCAAGTTTTCAGCCGGGACGCCCGCTTCTTGAAGCAGTGTAGAAATGCGATCAATCAAATCGTCGTCGCGCAAGTTTTGTGGAGACACGTTGACTGCGATGGGAACTGCAATTCCTTTTGCAAGCCACGCTGCGCTCTCTCTTACCGCAGCACGCAAAACCCAATCGGTCAGAGGAGCAATCAGGCCAGTGTGTTCTGCAAGCGGAATGAATTCTGCAGGTGATATAAGTCCGCGAACTGGATGGGACCAGCGAACCAGTGCTTCTGCTCCACTGATGACACCCGTGCGAGAATCGATCTTTGGCTGAAAATGCAAAATGAGCTGATCGGATTGAATGGCACGCCTGAGGTCTGCGATGAGAGAAAGCCTGTGAGGACTTTCCTGGTCCGTGGCGCCACTGTACATCATATGCGAAACGCCCAGCGCTTTCGCGCGACGGCATGCTATATCGCTGCGCAAAAGCAAGGAATCCGCGTCTGCACCGTGGTCGGGGTACATAGCCGCACCCAGATTGATGCGCACATCAATGCGAACGTCACTCTGGACAATGGATTCTTCCATGGCTCTGTGAACGCGCACGGCCAGAGCAGAGATGGAGTCTGCGGTGGCATTCGGATGAATCATCGCAAACCGATCTCCATCCAGTCTGGCCAGGAAATTGGATCCTGCGGCAGATTGAAGTCTAAGAGCGATCTTCTGCAAAAGCGCTTCCGCCTGACGAACTCCCAGCCCATCCTGAAACTCGGTAAAATGATCTATATTAAAGAATAACAGAGCAAGAGATTGCGCCTTGAGTGCGGACTCCGCAATTCCATTTGTTAAACTCGCAAGCAGCTGCGTTCGATTGGGCAGACCTGTGAGAGTGTCAAAATACGCAAGCCTGTGAACGGCCTCCTCTGCGCGGCGTCTTTTTTCGCGCGTGCGTAGCGCCTCCACTCCAAAACTCAGATCCGCCGCGAGCTTGCGCAGCAGTTCTATTTCATCATCATCAAAGGCATTGGCTTCCCCCGCGTAAATATTCAGTGCCCCGAACGTGCCGGAAGCATCTTGCAGCGGTAAGGCGATCGTAGAAATATAACCCCTGGAAATCGCTTCTTTTCTCCAGGGTGCCATGGCTGGATTGGTGTACACATCCTGGTTCACATGACACAGCCCCGTCTTGATTGCCATTCCGGTTGGCCCCATGCCGTGTTCAGAATCGTCCCAGGTTACGCGAATAGAAGTTAGATAATCCTTATCTCCACCCTGATGACCAACAGGGCGCACAAGCTTCTCTTCGTCATGCTGAGCCAGGCCAATCCAGGCCATTCTGTAAGATCCACGAGTAACAATCACATGACACACAGACGAATAGAGAGATTCTTCTGTCTCAGCGTGAACGATCACCTCATTGGCTCCCGAAAGAACCCTGAGCGCGCGGTTGACTCTTTCGAGAGCCCGACTGATTCTCTGGCGCTCTGTGATATCGGTTGCAATTCCGCCTAACGCTACTATTTCGCCAGAGTCGTCTCGAATTGGAAACTTGTGCACAATGCTGGTGCGCGGCCCATCTGTATAGATAGCCGTTTCCTCAAACTCAATTCTCTTTCCGGTTTTGATGACCAGTTCATCGTTCTTTTTGAAAGATTCTGCCTGCTCGGCTGAAAAGATTTCCGCATCTGTGCGAAAGAGAATTTGCCCGCCTTCGAGACCAAAGACGCGCTGAAACTCTTCGTTGACGAAGAGGTAACGTCCTGTTGTGTCTTTCACGAAGATGACGGCTGGAATGTTTGAAATAAATGCAAGAAGTCGCCCTTCACTCTCTTCCAGTTTCTTTTCAGCTCTTTTTCTTTCCGTGATGTCAAAGACAGTTGCGCGGGTCTGAATGAACTTTCCGTTTTCATCATAGAGAGCGACAGCGTTGATCAGGAGAGGAATGACACTGCCATTCTTTCGAAAAAGCTCAATCTCCACTTCTTTGACAGAGCCGTACTTCTGTAGATCCGCAAAATACGTGGTGCATGTGTCTTTGCTTTGAGGAGTCACCAGATCCCAGAGCCTTACACGACCTTCAATTTCTTCGCGCGAATACCCGAGCCAGTTGAGCTCCGTCTCGTTGATTTTAATAATCAGTCCGGTTGGATCCAGGGAATGATAACCGCAGGGCGCGTGATCGTACAGATCTTTGATTTCGCCAAACGCAGACCGGAGAGTGTCAAGGTTCTGATCCAAATTCGATCCCGGGTAAATGTTTTCCTGGGTGCATCGAAATAGCCAGCGAGTTTTAACCGGGAGGAAATCCTGAAATCAGTAATGCTTGCGCTTCTGGCTGCCTACCTTGCCGCGAAAAACAAAGTATAGATACGCAAATGCAACTGATACAAGTGCCATTCCGAAGAGCCACCAGTACTGGCCGATCTGAAGTCCGTAGGCAGCCGACGAAGCATTGAACGCGTCGAGACCGCCAGTAGAGGACAAACCCGGCAAAAGCTTTGGAAAGAGAGCCGCCGCACTTGCACTTCCAGCCAGAACAATCATCAAACAGGAAAAAACAAATGGAAGTCGATCCGATCGCAAGAGGAAAAAGCGACTGGCCACAAAACAACCCAGAGATCCCGCAGGAAGGAGCATGGAAGGCGGAAAATGAGTAAACCGATCCAGATATTCTGGATGGATCCAGGAAGCCGCACCCAGACACAACGCGGAAAGCGCCAATGTGCTGATGAACATTTTTCGATAAATTCCAGCCGCCCTGTCTCTCAAATCTCCTTCCGTTCGCATAACAACGAACGCAGCTCCGTGACCGGAGAGAGCACTGACCGCCAGAAGTCCAAACGAAAGTGTAAACCAGTCTATGATGCCGGGTTCACCGGTGGGAGTGAAGTCCGTCCAGAGCGGGGCAAAGAAGAAATGATCTTCTCCGAAAACAACACCGCGAAGAACATTTCCGAGAGCCATTCCGAGCAAGAGAACCAGACCCAGGCTGGAAACACAGAATGCGACATCCCAGAACTGTTGCCACAATTCGTTTTCTATATGACGACGAAACTCAATGGCGAGAGCTCGAAACATGAGAAGCCACAGAATCATCATCAGCGGAAGATAAAATCCGCTGAAGCTAGACGCGTACGCCACTGGAAAGGCAAAAAACAAAACTCCGCCTGCCGCGATCAACCAGACCTCGTTTCCATCCCAGAGTGGACCAATCGCATTGAACAGAGTGCGACGCTCATCGTCTGTTTTTGCCACCGTCAGGTGAAGAATGCCGACGCCCAGATCAAAGCCATCAAGAACCACATACATGGTTAGAGTGAACACAAGAGCGATGAACCAGAAAGTTTCGATCTGCATATCAATGATGTCCGTGTTCCGGGCCGTTTTGGATTTCGCGCGCAATCACAAACAAGAAAAGAGTACCCAGGAGTCCGTACATTCCAAGAAATCCCATCAGAGTAAACAGGCTATTTCCCGCGGACACAGTAGGCGAAACGCCAGCGGTAGTTTTCAAGATTCCGTAAATGAGCCAGGGTTGTCTCCCCAGTTCCGCCGTCATCCAGCCTGCCGTATTCGCGATGTAAGGCGCCGGAAAAGAAAGCATCAAAATCCACAGAAGCCACTTATGGTCGAAGAGATGCCTGCGAAACAAAAACAGAGCGCTCAACGCCATCACCGCGGCCATGTATGTGCCCAGACCAACCATGATGTGATAGCTATAATAGAGAAGAGGAATGTTCGTTGGCCAGAGTTCGCGCGGAAATTCCTGGAGCCCTTTTACCTCCGCGTTCCAGCGCGAATACGTCAGGAGACTGAGTACTCCTGGAATGCGAATTGGATTGTCAATGCGGAGGCGTTCCATATCCGGCTGGCCGATCAAAATCATCTCTGCGGCTTTCCCGGTTTCAAAGAGTCCTTCCATCGCGGCGAGAGTAACAGGTTGATACTGCGCCACATTCTTTCCCTGCCCGTCGCCCGTCGGAAAAATCATAAGCACGGAGGCAGCCAGCCCGCACGTGACCCCAACTCTCAGAAAGATTTCGCCGTATCTGATGTCGCGATTTGAGAGAAGGTAGTACGCACCCGTGGCCGCCATCACGAAAGATGCAGTGACCACTGCACCGAACATAGTGTGCAAATATTGCCAGCCAGCCCAGGGGTTGAAAAACAAATCCGCAAATCGAACAAGCTCAAGCTTACCTGACGCAGCTTCAAAACCAACGGGATGTTGCATCCAGGCATTCGTAATGATAATCAAGTATCCACTCATCCAGGATCCAAGGAATACCATGAATGCTGTGAAGGTGTGAGCACGCTGCCCAAGGCGTCTTTCTCCAAAAAGAAAAAGACCCAGGAACGCAGATTCTATGAAAAACGCAAATACTCCCTCCATGGCAAGAACGTGGCCAATCACTCCGCCCGCGAAGACAGAAAACCTGGCCCAGTTTGTTCCGAACTGGAATTCCATTGGAATTCCGGTCACCACGCCCATCGCAAAATTTACAGCAAAGATGCGAGCCCAGAATTGCGCTGCATGATTGTAGGAGAGTTGCCGGGTGAACATGAACATTGCCTTTTGCACCAGGATCAAAAGTGCAAGGCCCATGGTCAGCTGGGGGAAAAGATAATGAAACGTGATGGTGAACGCGAACTGCAGGCGGGCGATTAAAAGCGCGTCATCCATGCCGCTTTCTATTGGAAGCGTGTTTCAGAGTCAAAACAAAAAGACGATGCGTGAGTGATTATGCCTGAGGCATGCGACCCTTGAGGATCAAACTCACTTCAAGCACCTCTGCTTTGAGGTGATCTACGTAGCTGAGCTCAGGGCATTTGACGCAGTCTCCGGAAACGTCATAAATCTTACCGGTGTCTACATCTATGAAATGGTGATGATGGCTTGTGTTGGAATCATAGTAGATTCTGTCCGGCGCAAATACTAGCTCGCGGACTACTTTCTTATCTACAAATACTTTCAGAGTGTTGTATACTGTTGCCTGGCTGACTTGCTCGTATTCTTTGTTGAGTTCTGCGAGGATTTCATCTGCACAAAGGTGCTGGGCTTTCTGGAAAATCAAATGCGCGATTTCAATGCGCTGCGTAGTAGGATTGATGTCATGCGACCGAAGCAGCTCCGCCACTTCTCGCTTGCACATGCCATACTTCTTCTGGTCTTCCATCGGCAGTAACCGCTATCAACTTAGACAGGGGATTTAGGGATGACAACCCCTTTTTTGGCCCGCAGAACGCACCCGGAGAGCCACGATATGTCTCATTTGTCTTGAGGCGGAGAACCAGCAGCATCAGGACCGGACGAAGATTGCATTTCCTCCCTCATTTTCTTTACCAGGTTTCTGTTTGCTTCTACGCGCAGGATGGCGTTTCGAAATCGTCTTTTCTCTATTTCTGTTTCAGGCTCCACAGGAGGGATGGGCACTGGTTTCTTGTTTTCGTCCAGAGCAACAAAGGTCAAGTACGCGGTGGTTGCGCGAACCACTTCCCCTGTATAAGGATTTTCACGCGACACCTGAACGCCTATCTCCATAGAAGTGCGACCGGTGTAATTCACGCTTGCGCGAAGAAGGACATGATCGCCCACAGAAATGGGAGAAAGAAAATTTAGACGATCCACACTCGCAGTGACGGCTTCGCGCCCACAATGGCGCTGGGCCACCATCACCGCGACCATATCAATCCATCCCATGAGAGTGCCGCCGAATAACGTGCCATAGTGATTTGCATGATCTGGCATTACCAAATGACGAGTTTCTACAGACGAAGAGCGCGGCGTTTTAGCAGACATGGCTCACGCGACTCCCGGGCCCGGCCCAATCGATTCAATTCTGTCCATCATGTTCTCGATGAAACTCACAGCGCGAAGCCAGAAATCGTCTGATTCAATGTTCAGACCCACTGTTTCGCTTACAAGTTTTGCAGGCGCTCTTGATCCACCAAGCGATAGCAACTTCATGTAACCGTCCTTAAACGAATCTCCGTGCGTGCGAAACTCCTGATACAATGCGAGAACCAGGAGTTGCCCGAATGAATAGGCGTAACAGTAAAATGGAGTGTGAACAAAATGCGGAATATACGCCCATCCCCATTTGTACGCATCCACCATGGATACTGCGTCGCCATAGAGCTTTCCATTTTCTTCCAGCCACAGTTCGCTGAATCGATCCGCGGAAACACGTCCTGAATCTCTCTCTGCGTGAGCTCTTTCTTCAAAACGCGTAAGCACTGTTTGGCGAAATACAGTGGCCAGAATTCCTTCCATTTGCGCGCAGAGGAGAGCCAGTTGTTCTTCCTTTGATCTTGCCTCTTGAATCAGAAGCTCGTTGAGCAAGATCTCTCCGAACACAGAGGAAGTCTCAGCGGTCACAAGAGGGGTTCCGAAATTCACATGGTTTTGACTGCGTGACAGCTGGTGATGCAATCCATGTCCCAGTTCATGCGCGAGAGTCTGAATGGAGCGAAGATCGCCGGTGTAGTTTAGATGCACGAATGCATCCAGCTCAGGGGAAGCACCGTAGCAAAAAGCACCCGGACGTTTGCCCGGAATGACGCGCGCATCCACTCTCGCTGTCTTAAAAAATTCAGAAACGATCGAACCTGCCTGAGGATCGAATCCGGCGTAAGCACGAATCACTGAATCCTGCGCATGAGCAAAATCGTATGGACTGGTTCGCGGAAGAACGGGAGCATAGATGTCCGCGTTGGTAAACTGGTCAATCTTCGCATAACGTGCTTTCCAGGTGTAGTATCTCCTGACGATGCGATAGCTGGATTGAACAATCTCGAGCATCGAATCGACTGCACGCGAACTCACCTGGTTGGATAGATTGCGAGGCTCCATCGCACCGGTGTAGTTCCGCCTCTTCCAATCTAGCCTGTGATCGAGTAAGACGTTGTTATAAATACTGGTTAGTACAGTCTTCTGCGAACCTACAGTCTCGAGAAATCTACTGTAGATGCGAAGGCGATAAGCGCGATCCGCATGATGGAGCACAGAGAGCGCGGTTTCCTGGGTGAAGGTTGTATCCTCTCCCGACGCATTTTTGTCTTCGAAAGAAAGAGATCCCATCACCTCATCAAAGAGGCCGGTCATTGCCTGAACTCCGGTCAGATTCTTTTCGATTCCGTAGGCTTCGAGTTCCTCCGTAAGGTTATGCGCATTTCTCTGTACGCATTTCTGAACAAAGTACGCGTACGCATCCATGCGAGAAGAGAACTGGCCCGGCAATCGCCCCAGCTCGAGCTCGAAGAACACAAGCTGGCCCCAGACTTCAGCACTGAGTTCCTCCGCACTTGCCAGAAGAGCTTGCGCGGCAGTGCTTGCCGTGTTCTCTGCGAAGGTCAGATATGCATGCACCATGATGCGCGAAGATGTGTTAGAAATCTTTGCATGAGCTTCAAAAGCCCGGACCAGACCATCATCGTCCAGAGAGCCCAGGCGGCCGCGGTATTCTTCCACGAACTTGACAACGAGGCTGCGCAGCAGTGCGACATCCGCGTCGCGAGAAGATGAATCCGGATAGATTGCTTTTAGATCCCAGGCAGGGAGGCCGGGCTTTTCAGAGAGTTCTTGCACGGCTTCAAGTATGCCTGGACTATCCGTAGTCCACCAGAATTTACAGTTTGCAAATCAGCGCGTGTCCTGATCCTTGCTCGAACCAGCGCCATGCTTTTTAACTCAGGAATCTTCATCCTGCTGTTCTTCGCAGTGTATTCGTTTTACTGGCTCCTGCCAGTGCGTGCGAAGCAGTACATGATCATCATCACGAGCATTCTGTTTTACGGCTGGTACAGTGTGCCGTTTCTGCTCATGTTCCTGGCACTTCTCATCATCAACTACTATGTTGGGATGAGCCTCATAGACAAGAAGAACAAGAAAGTTCTGATATTCGGGATCGTAGTCGATGTGATGGTCCTGGTAATATTTAAGTATTTTTACCTTTTGGCTGAAACGGTTGGGCACATCACAGGCAGCGCCTATCTGATTGATCTGCGAAACAGCTGGGTCGCGGACTATAAGTTTGAAATCATCCTTCCAATCGGGATTAGCTTCTACACGTTTCAGGTGATCGCCTTCATCACAGATTGTTACACAGGAATGATCCGGGAAAAAGTAACTCCCATGAAGTTCTACGTGTTCACTCTCTTCTTCCCGCACTTTGTAGCCGGGCCCATTATGAGAGCGCCGGATCTCATTCCGCAAATAGACAACCCTAGCATTGACAGAACCAGAATGCTGAACGCCTGCCTCCTGATCCTGATGGGCATTGTAAAAAAAGTGCTCATCGCAGACAGACTGGGCGCCGCCACTTCTGCGATCTGGCACAATCCTGAAAAATACGATGCGATCTTCCTGCTGCTCATTCCGTTCGTCTGGGCCTTCCAGATTTACGGGGATTTCTCCGGATATACGGACATGGCGCGAGGAATTGCAAAGCTCCTCGGATTTCACATCCCGGAGAACTTTCGCGGACCATTCGTTGCCAGAAGTTATCAGGAGCTCTGGCAGAGATGGCACATGACTCTTTCTTTCTGGCTGCGCGATTATATCTACATTCCGCTGGGCGGATCACGAGTTACTCCCTTTCGCACGTATATGAATCTCATGATCACGTTTGCTGTGGGTGGACTGTGGCACGGAGCAGCCTACAATACGATCGTATGGGGATTGTACACCGGCCTTGTCCTGTCACTCGAGCGCATGTGGGGATTTTCCAGATTCAGACTCCTACCGGAAGGTAGATTCAACTTTCTGCGAATACTATATACTTACGTAGTATTTTCCATTGGCTGTCTGATCTTCGCATCGCCGAGTATGCATCATACCTTCGCAATCATCAAAGGTGTACTGTCGTGGCAGCGTGGAATTCCAGGAGGAGCTATTGAAACACTGATCGGCCTTTCTGTGCTGGGGTATGCGATGAATGTGTTTCAGTACTATCCCGTATTTCGCGAATGGATCAGCGCGAGGCCCCGCTTCTCCACTGCGATGGTCATCGTGCTCACTTTCTCTATTGGTTTACTTGTAAATCTTTACGGTGATGTAACTGGATCCTTTATTTACTTTAAGTTCTAAAAGCATGTGTTTTCACCAGGAGTAATGCGAAATCGGATGATCCGCCGACCTCTATCGCTTTCAATAGAACCAAGACCGCAAGCTCTGGAACTTTCCACGGATTTGGTTCAAAATGTCATGGGGGGGCTTGTTATCGCTATCGAATCGTGCTCGTCTCTCACCTTGCAGGATTAGTAGAGAATTCTCCAACTCATCGATCGCATTCAAGATTACGATGAGACTCTTGTTGAGCTTCCTACTTGAATGAAGTTCCATTTTTTCTCTAATCTCCCTTTCTGTGATTCTCAAGCTCGCTAATTTGTGTCTCACGGCTGCAATCGAATCGATAACAGCTTTCCGAAACATCATTCTCTCATCATTGTTCAAATTGAGAAGTTCGATCGTAAAACGACCCGCCTGGCTTCTGCCTTCAACATGATATTGCCAGCATCGCAAATGATCCCACATGATGTGATCGCACGGGTTGGGAATAAATAGGTCTCTTGTGGGAACAAGGTCCCCTTTGAGGGAATTGCACGAATTGCAAGCATAGTACAAGTTGGAGTATTCAAGTTCAAGTTCGGGATGAGTAGATTTGGGCAAGTAATGCTCAACGCCGAACGCATCGTATCCCTTCATCGTGTCTGGCGTTCGACAATAGACACAGTGACACGCAAACTCCTCCTGGAGAAATGGCTTGTACCCCTTATAGTTGCTTTGATGTTCGGGAGATAGCTGGCGGCGATGTTTCCACTTCGGGTAGAGAAACGCCACTTGCTTCGACATCAATCCAGGTTCAGCCGTCTACGTATGGCGGCGTTGTTTTTCTGCGCTTTTTCAGTGAGATCAACAATCTTCTCGAGTTGCACATACTCGTCATTTGTAACCGGTGGATGAAGTTTCGTCAGGCGCTGATTTAGCAGTTCGAGTCTACGAAATTCCTCTCTCGATAGGCCGCCTGAAAACTGTCTAACCAAGAGTTCGACCCTTTGATCCGGTAAACTTTCTAAAACGTTGTGCGTTGAATCAACGACCCGCCCATAGGCTGCTCCCGTCACCATCGGTGTTGAAAAGCTCTGGAAGGCTTGACCACCGGTAACAGTTTCCCAAATCGGACGATCTCTCCTTACCGGAAATTGCCTCTCTGTAAGTTCGAACCTCTGCGGTTCTCGATCTGTAATATATGATGATACGTCGATTGGAAACACTCGGCTACCCTTCTGATGCCATGAAGTCCAAGCTTTTCTGACCCAGCGACCAAAAAAAGAGATCCCGACTCTGTTCGTGCAAGTCCTTTATTAATCGCTCTGTAACGTCCAGATCCACGTCCTCTTTGTAGAAATCGAAGTCAAGAACGTAAGTCCCGGATTGCTGCGGATGAATTCCATGCTGATAGGTGTACTTCCCCTTCGAGGCTTTTCCTTGAATTACTTGCCAAAAGGATTCGGGCTGAAGATGACTATCTGTTACGGAACGAACGAGGTCTTCTTTGACCCAGGAATTAACTGGATCACCATTGAAAGGAATGTGATCAATGAACCTCAGCCCGACCCGAGTGTACATTTCCGTGTCAAACTCTTTGGCCGCCGGAACTATCAAAGCCTTCATCCGTTTCATGAAATCGGTGAAAGAAGTATAGTTGCGAGTTTCGAGTGCAATGGCGTAGGGACGTATCGCTATGGTCCATATTTTTTCGCGGGATGAAAATGTGTACACGGGCTCTCTTGTTTCCGATTGCGGTTCAATCGTCAAACTCGTGCGGACTTCGTAGTTTGGGTATGATTGTCTGATCTGAGAATGCAACCGTGCAGGTGGCTTCGACTCCAGCTCCAAAACAATTGGGAATCGCAACTCGCATACCGCTACCTGGATGAAGTTACGTCTGAAATCCTTTCTTGGGGCACTTGGGAGAGTTAGACCGCTTTTTGTCACGGGACTCGAATTAAGGCCCGTCCGGGGTTTAGCAACCAAAATCAAACTCCTGTCTCAAATATTCTGAACCCAGATTTCATTGTCAAAATGAGCTACCGAAATCCACAAGAGGCATCCGCAAGCTTGCATCGTCGTAGATTAGGTTGATCAACCACAAAACCAAGTTGCGGAATATACATTCTGTGGCGTCACCTCGTGGACTGATGAGCAGTTTCGACAATACTAGGACGTTCACCTGCGCGGCACATTAGTTGCGGCGAACCAGTTTCCGTCATTGTCCTGGAATGCGAAAGAGAACTTCCGCAATGGTCTGTTATCCAGTTACCGTTACCTTCTAATCCATGAGCCGAGAACGCAGCTTAGACAAATCAGGTGTCCGAAAACAAATGGATGGTGCGCCCAGATTGAGGCCGTCCTTGTTCTCCTCCATAAGCTTCAGAGGCACAAGTTCAAATGCGAAGTCCCGCTAGGCAAAGCCCACCTCGTTGATCTTAAATCCGCCTGCCTCCTTGCCGCTCTTCACTACACTGTCCGTTATACTCGAAGCGGCGCGTAAGTCCCGGGTTTGACGTCGATACTTGACGCAAGAAAAAAAAGGTCGCGCCCGAGAAAACTGCGACGCAGTCAACAGAATTGCTTCCGAAGCGACTGCAGTATGTAGTTCTAAAGTATTATTACTGTATTGCCATCAATGCATCGCACAAAATGGTGCGTCAGGAGGTTGTCTGAATGTTTTTCTTTCTTTCAAAAGTTCTTCCAGGCCTTTTGTTTCCTTACCCGCTTTTCTTGATTCTTTCTGGAATCGTTCTGAGGAAGATGCAACCGGGTCGTTTGCGGCGATTGTTCGGACTGGCACTGCTGCTTGTCACCGTAGCATCTACTTATGTCACTGCCGCGTTTCTCATGCGTGGCCTCGAAAACCGTTATGCGCCGTTGACAGTGGAGGAAACACCCACCGCGGAGGCCATCGTAGTTCTTTCCGGAATGGTTACGCCGCTCACGCGCGCGAAAGGAAGACCTGAGTTTTCCGCCGCCGTAGACAGGATTCTGGCAGGAAGAGAGCTCCTTGCCGCGCGAAAAGCGCCTGTTCTTATCATCAGCGGCGGCTCGGGGCTGATTTCGCAGATCGGAACACCGGAGGCAGAAACGTTGCGAAACTGGATGATCAAAGACGGATTCGCACCGGACAAAGTGATTGCAGAAAAGGCGTCCAGGAACACGGCAGAAAACGCAGTTGAAACAGCCAAAATCGCAAGAGCTCGTGGAATTAAAAAAATCATCCTGGTGACTTCCGCTTTTCACATGCAGCGCAGTGTGCTGTGTTTTGAAAAAGAGGGCTTCGAGATCACTCCCTATCCAGTGGATTACTACATCCTGGATGAATTCCCAGGGATTGAAGCGTTCTTTCCGGCCCCGGCAGGAATGACGTTAAGCGGTATTGCTCTCAAAGAATACGCAGGGATCATCGCCTATCGCCTGAAAGGGTATCTGTAGGATGCGCGCCTGGCACAAAACAGAAGGACTATTTCCGCTGAAAGGCGTGCATGACTTCTGGTTTGTCTGTAAAGATTCCGTGAACAAACGGAAATGCTGAGAGAGACAAAGCCTCGATTGGATCATTGACCGTGTACACGTGAGTATTGTAAGAGGAAAAAACCTTTGTTGGCTTGTTTCGAGAGCGAAGGAGATTCTTTGAAATATGAAGGCGATTGCCCTTCATCTTCTTCTGACCGGCTCTGAAAGCACGCATAGTGTGAAATAGATACCCGGCCTCAAGCCCTTCACAGAGGGCAGCATCCACGACAGTGCGCCGGAAAGAGGAAATGACAGGATCGTGAAATTTCGCAATTCCTGGAAGCATGGCGCGAAGAGTTTTAGAATCGTCTTTTACTTCAAAATTTACTGTGATCTTCTTTTTCGCATAACGATCCACGAACTCATCGAACGTAAGCAAATCAGAATTGATCTTTCTGAATTCTTTGAGAGTGACAGAACGAATTCGTTTGAGTTTACCAAACTGTCTGCGCAGAGTGAAGTCGTGAAAGACTACGATCGTGCCGTCTTTAAGACGCAACAGATCGAGTTCGAACGCTTTGAAACCTAAATGAAGAGCGGAGTCAAATGCCGCGGCAGTGTTTTCACGGGCCTGTAGTGCGCTGCCGCGGTGAGCGTAGACTGTAATCTGACGCATCAGTTGACAATGAATTCGTTGAAATACACTTCGGAGACTTTACCTTCCGCGAGAACGTGATTGACGGAGGCTTTGATCTCTTCGCGCAATTCAAGCTGATCTTCTACTGTGCGAAGATCTTCGCGCGTCTTGCCCGCAAGAATCAAGTTGATAATATTTCTTAACTGTGGACTTCTTTGACCAAGTTCTGCTGTAAGCGCTGGATTTCCTTGTTCATATCCCAGACTCAGTCTGAGTTTTACGAAGTGAGGATCTCCGGTATCTGCAGTGTTGACGCGAAAGTCATCTGTGAAATTGAAATTTTCAGTCGGTGGAGGTGGCTTAACCACTGCAATGGATGCAACCTCTTTGTACTGACGGGCTGCGGCAAAAGAGGCAACATAGTACGCGATGACTGCCATAATGACCAGACCTACTGCGCCCAGGGCAACATAGATCAGGATTTTTACAACTTTACCTAGACCGCTTGCAGGCGAGCCAGCGGCTTCAGCGGGAGCTTCGCCACTCCCCCCTTCCTCTTCGTCCATGACATCTTCACCGGCCATGCAATCCTCCGACTGCTCCGCCCACGGGCAGTCCTGATTTATAATCGGTCAATTTGGCAGAGGCATCGCTTCTTTTTTACAGCGAAAGCAGCCCGTTCAGGGCGAAAGAGTACGCGAGTGAATTCCGGAACCAGGGTCTGCGACGATCTGGCGTTCGTAATCGCGAATCAGGGCAATGATATCAGAAATGGATTCTTCTACAATATACTTGTTCTCATTGGCCAGAGTGATGACCGTATGCGGATTCGCCTCCATGATTTCAATCTGGCGATGGTTCAGAAAAAAAGCTTTCTTGTTCAGCCTGTGAAGCTGGATCATGCATGTTGTTTCCCGCATGAAATCAGATTTGTCGAGCGCATTCCTTTTCTGCGGCATTTACCTGGGTGTTCTGTTCATTACCTCGAGCCTCATCCCACTCAATGCCTGGACGGCCGCGCTCCCAGGAGCTCTTTCCACCACAGTCTGCCTGATCCTCGCCGCACTTGCTTCACGCATCATGCCGGCACAAATGGGCAGTTTTCGTCCTCTCAGTGCGGCATTCATCGGCCTTTTTCTGTTTGCGGCCCAGAGCAGAATGACAGAACCGCTGCCAGGGTTCTTGCGCGAACCAGTAGACCTCCCGGGAGCTTTCTTCAGTATGGTCCTGTTAGGCCCCCTATGCGAAGAGGCTTTTTTCAGAGGTTTGCTACTGGATCGGTTCGGGGGAAATGCCAGAGCGGTGGTGCTACAGGCAGTGTTCTTCGCCGTGAGTCATTTCAGCCTGGCAGGACTCCCTTTCGCGTTCACCGGCGGTCTGCTTCTGGGTTTCATTGCGATTTCCACGCGCGGGATCCTATCCGCTTTCGTGGCTCACGCTACTCTCAACGCAATTGTAATCTCGCAGCGCATACTGTGGCCAGAAACCATACCTCTCTGGATCATAGCGCTCTGCTTTGCGTGCGGCCTGTTTGGCATATGGCGATTTAGAAAAGCATGATCTTCTCAAGCGCACTTTTCTTTTTCTTTTTTGCCGCAGTTTTCACCATGCACTGGGCGATCCTGCCTGGACTCGTTCCACCACGCCATCTTCGCACAGCCCGTCATGCGGCATTGCTGATCGCGTCGTATGTGTTTTTTGCATCCTATGAATGGATTTACGCATTCTTACTCTTGTTCTTCACTCTGACTGCCTACGGTTCTGCTTTTTATCTCCAGCCGGGTGGTTCGCGCGACAAACTGAGAGGATGGCTTCTTCTGGCAGTGATTGTCACGTTCGTTGGACTGCTCGGATACTATAAATACTATAACTTTTTCCTGGGCAATCTACTGACTCTTGTTGGGATTGTGGGCTATCACCCGGATGTGGTTTTCCATACAATTGCTCTTCCCCTGGGCATTTCATTTTTCACATTCCAGGCACTGAGTTATGTGATCGATGTTTGGCGCGGTAAAACTCCGGTGGAGCAGTCATTTCTCAGATTCGCGCTGTTTAAGTCATTCTTCCCTCAGCTGGTGGCCGGACCAATCGTCACTGCTCGCGAATTTCTACCGCAACTCTATGCGGATAAGGAATTGGATCTAGAAAGACTTCGCTCCGGCGCGCGATGGTTTGCACTTGGGTTTATTAAGAAGGCAGTGATTGCAGATAACGTTTCGCCTGCCGTGGACATGCTCTTCGCAAATCCTGCGGGACAGTTCCTCCATAATTCGAGCGGTGCCTGGCTTGCTGCACTTGGATTTTCTGCCCAGCTCTACGCAGACTTCTCAGGATACAGCGACATGGCCTGGGGATCGGCCATATGGCTTGGATTTGATCTGCCCGAAAACTTTCGCATGCCATACATGGCCAGATCCATCACGGACCACTGGAGACGATGGCACATGTCTCTTGCCAGATGGATCCGCGAATACGTCTACATTTCGATGGGTGGAAACCGCGTTTCGTTTGTACGTCACAAGGTGAATCTTCTTTTCTCTTTCGTGATCAGCGGCCTCTGGCATGGAGCGAACTGGACGTATGTAGTGTGGGGAACAGCCCAGGGAATCATTCTGGTCATTGAAAACACACTGGGCGAATGGAAGAAGAAACGCGAAGAAGGGCAGCCAGTCACAGAACCCGGCGCCTTTACAAGAATCATATCTGTGCCTGTGCAACTAACGTTGTGGCTCTACATGTTTATTTTTACAACCAGCAGCCACGTAGTGTTTAGAAGCCCGAGCCTTTCTGCTGCATGGACTCATCTCAAGACAATGTATTCTTTTTCCAGTCAGGGGCTGGCGCCACAGCCATCGATCTATCGTCCGATTCTGATTTCAACCGTCGTGGTTCTGCTTGGACAGCTCTTTGGCTACTGGTACTTCGAGAAAAAGAAATTCCAGGTCAAAGTTCCCATCTGGCTTGAATTCGCGTTCTATCCGTTTATGATCCTTGCTCTCATACAGCTTGCAGCTCCGGAAGGCGGGGCGTTTATATACTTTGTGTTTTAA
>JAIBBM010000109.1 GCA_019694685.1 Leptospirales bacterium | reverse complement strand
AGTTGCAAGAACGCGGCCGCGGCCAGAGTGATTCGCAGCGCCGGCACCGGAGAAAGTGCTACTGCCGGTTCAGCCGTGGCGCGAAGCAGCAAGCCTCCGTTCAGAGCGACGTAAGAAATCCATCCGAGCGATTCGTTGCCCCTTAGATTGTCTCGCGAAAGAGTGGGAAACATCCAGTACGAGATTCCGAAAATCAGCTGAGTTGTGAATCCCACCAGGAATAGATGATAAAAAACAGGGCGAAGCACACCTGCGTTTGGAATCAGAAAGTCCAGATGGAGAATGATTCCGGTCATGAAAGACAGAACCAGGCAGATGAACGCGGATTTTACAAAATAGCGAGTCAATCTGGGCATCACACGCATTCGTTTGACGTGCGAGCGTTGTCCAGCTCTTTGTTCCAGTGAACAGCAATCCGCGCATCGTGCTTCAACCCGGCAGAGAGAAGTCGATCAAACAAAGGCATCCTCTGGTTTTTTCGGGTGCGGTGGCAAAGTGGCCTACATTCGAAGATGGGGACCTTCTAAACGTACAAAGTCATTCCGGCGAGTATCTGGGATGTGGCCAATTTCGCAAGGGTGCTTCTCTTGCCGGCCGGATGCTCTGGTTTGCAGAATCTCCGGAGGACACTGATTTTCAGCAGTGGGCCGTGGATCGCTTTGTGGCGGCCCTGGGCCTGCGCACTTCTTTACCGTTAGACGGCAATGCGTGGAGGGCTGTGGCTGGAGAATCAGACGGTATGCCAGGAGTCACTCTGGACCGTTATGCGGAATATTGGGTCATTCAGATCTCATCCGTCGGGATGGAGCGAAACAAAGAGCATCTCATATCTGCGTTTCGATCTGCATCCGCGAAAGCTGGAGTAAAGTGCAAAGGCATGTATCAAAAGGTTGTGCCGCGTACTTCTGCCGAACCTGGAACACTGGAGTCAAGCGCCTGGATTTATGGGAGCGGTGTGGACTCTGTAACGATTCAGGAAAACGGTCTTTCCTTTCGCGTTGAATTTGAGGGATCCCAGAAGACAGGCTTTTTCCTGGATCAAAGAGAGAACCGCGCCTACCTTCGCACTCTTTCTAGAAATAGGCGGGTCTTGAATTGCTTTAGCTATACGGGCGGCTTCAGCGTGTATGCTGCATCCGGTGGAGCATCTCGCGTTGTCTCCGTAGATAGTTCAGAAAAAGCAATTGCTCTGGCAAAGGAGAACTTTTCTCTCAATCAGATTTCGCAGGCCAATCACGGATTTGAGGCTTCCGATGTCTTTGAATACTTGCGGTCCGTGGAAGAAGAATTTGACATCATCGTCCTTGATCCACCTGCCTTTGCTCGCACGAAGAGAGATCTTCCTCAGGCAATGCGCGGGTATCGCGACATCCACAGGCTTGCATTTCAGGTCATCGAAAAAGGCGGTCTGGTTCTCACCAGTTCTTGCTCTCATCCTGTGGACAGTGATCTCATGAGAAAAATCATTTTCCAGGCCGCACTGGAGGCAAGGAGGGATGTTCGGATCCTTCAATCCCATCGCCAGAGCCCGGACCATCCTTTAAGCATCTTCTACCCCGAAGGTGACTACCTCAAAGGATTCTTACTTCACATTGATTGATTAGCCTTCCGGAATCATGACCTCTATCATGAGAACGGAATCTTCGGGGATTGCCACTGTACCCTCTTCCGTTTCAAGTTGAAGTTTGTTGGACTTGATCGTGAGCGATCCTTCCCTGGAGATCATAGCTGCTTCTCCGTCCTCTGGTTTTTGATAAACTCTGTGGCGGACTTTTTTTTCGATTGTTGTGGTAAGACCGATGGGCACTTCAAACCGCGAGAACCTTTTTCTTTCCTTCTCAAATTCTGAGTAGATTCTTGCTTTTTTTGCCTGGTCGGAGCTTTCCACCATCTCAGGTGCTGCGCATGCTTCTACTTGTTTGGTCACGGTCAGCACGCTAAATAGAAAACCGAGGATGTTCAGACCAATATCTGCCGGCGTGAGCATTTCCCTGTAGCGAATGGAATATGGTTCCTTTTGCGATTGAAGTGCGGATTTGATTTGTCCGCTTGTGATTTCATTGAACGGCAAGTGGAAGAGTACGTATCCTACTCTTTGCTGCAGCACAACGCGACATTGAGATTGTGTCGCGGAAGCAAGAAGAACGGGCTTCTCCATTTGCTCCAGGTTTTTGTCAGATACAATGGACAGGGTTGTCGGGGAGAATTGAGTAGCGCAGTCTCCGAGAAAGGGAAGGAATATAACAGCGATCGCTAGCCCGCAGACGGATTTTGAGGTCATTCTTCAGTCGGGATGCCCACGGGACGGAGTCAAGATTCATTTTAGAAAGTTTATGGTTTTTTAGCGAGTGGTTCCATTGTGTGTTGACTGGTCGGGGGCTGTCCTTCAGCATGAGGCATGCGTCGATCGATTGTGCTGGCCGCCCTGCTTGTATTGCTCACCTGCACATCCTGTGCTCTTGGTTTGCTACAATTACCTGGTTCCAAATCAGATGATGACAATCTCAGTCTGATGCTGCTGGGGATTCTGGCTCTGCAGCCTGCCGGGCCCAGATACGAATTCCAGGAAACAACGGTGACGCCGACTACGGCGAATGCAAACTACTATGGTGCGGGGATTACCGGGTATTCCGTGGTTGTGTCTGGATCCACAGTCGGCCCATTCAATCCATCTGAGATTTTTCAGGCGGAACAGAATCATGCAGTGTCCAATGCTTACATTGACTTTCAGCAGCGTGTAGATAGCAGCGGATGGTTTTTCTCCCGAAACGCGCCTCTGTCTGCCTCTGCGCAAAACGGAAGTACATTTCATCTCTACGGAGCCACACCGAACCTTTATACTTCTATTGCCACAACCGCGACGGCTTCCAGTACGCAGACCTTGAATTTCGCAATCATTGCTCCAAGCAATTCGCTTCCCATGACATATCGCCGGATTCGCGCTCTGATTCCAGCTTCGTCGGAAGAAAGTAATTTCTCACCGGATTCTACAACAGTCAATTACAAGCTTCGCGGAATGAGCAAAGTCTGGTCCACAGAGAAGCGTCTCAATGTAAATTTGATTTTCATCTCTGGTTCCAATCCTGCCGCGTCCACGACCGGGATCGCGGAAGCGATTACTCGGATGACGGATCTATACACTCAAAACACAGTTAGGATTCGGCCGGTCATCTCTTCAACGACGATTGTATTACCGTCCTATCTCACTCTCACGAGTTTGAGTACGGATACAACTGCAACCGGCAGTCTCGGAGGCTTGATGGTAAACACTGCATCGGCTCAGCGTGCAGACGCTTTGAATATCATATTCGTGAAAAACGAAACTGCAGTTGGCGGTGTTCTGGGCATATCAACTGGAATTCCCGGGCTACCAGGAAGAGTGGGAACCAGGCAGTCGGGAATGGTTGTTATGTTCGACGGGCATCTGGCAAGTGCGGGCGCCGTACCGAGTTCTGCGGAGCAAAGGTTGATCGGCGAAACCATGGCCCATGAGGGCGGTCACTGGCTCGGGCTTTTTCATCCAGTAGAGAGCAACTATGACACTACGCAGAATAACTACAATCGCGATGCGATTTCTGAAACACCTTTGTGTACGGCCGCGGGTGTGGGTCTCGCTGCTTGCGATTTTACCGCTGTGAACAATGCGGGATCGCGCAATGTTATGTTCTGGGCCGGCACGGCTGGATTTGACCAATCAGATCTGACGGGGGAGCAGGGTTTTGTGCTTCGCAGACATCCGCTTGCGTATTGAGGTGAACATGAACAACAATTACAAAATGCCCCGCTTGATCTTCGCGGGTCTCTTTTTCTTTGGATTTGTTTCTGCCGCTCACAGCCAGACACTCGATCCTGGCACAATGGACAGACTGAGGACCGCACTCGGGCAAGTTCGCCATCCAGATCAGGTGGATATGTTGCAGATGGCGCAGTCCATCGCCCCCGTAAATACGGATGCGTATCTGATCGCGCTTGCCAGTCAGCCCACGAGCGTTCCCGGATTGCGTTTGCGCGCTTATGGGTTGCTCGGACATTTCTCTGCAAGTCCAGCCACGAAAGCCTTCCTTGCGCAGCAAGTTACTCGAAGAGAGTTGGATGATTCTTATCGCCAATGGGCTCTTACCAGCTATGTGCGTGCATTTCACGATGTGGATCCTGCGGGAGTGGAAATCGTTGTGTCCTCTGCGGAACGCGATCCGTCCTTAAATCTGCGTGAGCATGCCCGGGTCATCCATCAGAAGATGAGGGCAGGAGCCAGACATCCAGCAGGAGAGCTGCCGCGTCGTCAGAAAGCACGTTAGGCGATTTTGATTCCTCACGTAGCTTGATGTTCCATAGTGCGAAATGTCAGGTTGATCCTGGGCTCCAGGATTTTCTTTGAAATTGGCAATCGGTGTTTCCAATTTGTCTGG